>JABLXU010000056.1 GCA_013177805.1 Candidatus Omnitrophota bacterium | reverse complement strand
GCGGCACCGGCGGTGGATCTACACCGTCGCGTACCGGATCGCTTTGCGCGAGCCGGACGCCTTGGACATCACCCAGAACGTCTTGCTCAAGCTGGTCTCGGCCATTCGCTCCTACCAGGTCCCCGGAAATTTCCGCGCCTGGCTGACAGTCCTCACCACCAACGCGGCGATCGACTACATGCGCCAGGCGGTGCGGCGCGAGTCACCCGTGGAAAGGGATCAACTCGAGGCGCTGGCGAATTCGTGGCATGATCCCCCGCTGAATCCCCGCGAGGTGCTAGAAGCCAAAACACAACGGCAACGGGTGGAAAACGCCTTGCGGGAACTGACACCTCAGCAACGCGCCATCCTGACACTGCGGCTGGAAGAGGATCTGTCCACAAAGGAAATCGCCGGGCGCATGGACCTTTCACTGGAACAGATCCGCGTGCAACTGTTCCGCGCCGTCGCCAAATTGAAGACCATTTTGGGGGATGTTGAAAAACAGCAATTCCCAGCGTGAGGAATAAACAATGGATATACCTTCTCACGGACCTCCACCAGGGCAAGAAAACCTGGACTCCGGACCGGAAGACCTATCGCTTTTAGAACGCGTCGCGGCGTATTGCTTGAATGATCTGTCCGATGAGGAACGCCAGGCTTTCGAACAACAACTGCAAACCGACGCGTCCTTGCGGGAAGAAGTGCAAATCATGCGCGCCACGCTGGCCGCCGTGCGGGAGTGGCTCGCCGCCCCCGCGCCGGGGGTGGAGGCATTCAAGCGCCAACGGCAAAACACGCCCATCGAACCGTTGGTGGAAACGAACGTGAACCATCTCCCCTGGCTATGGAGGAGGATTTCATCGAGGAAAACCCGGGAAGGGCGCATCCCGCCCTGCCCCGGCCAACGGATCAACAGTCACAAGCACCAAACCAAGGAGGTCCGAATCATGAAATGCATCGGTTATTCACTCATTCTCGTGCTGACCACCATCTTGGGTTATGGCGGATATGTGTCGCAATATCTTTCGGAACGCACCCAGTTGAAACCGGATGAACGCCTGGCGCCCGCCATCCAGGTTTTGAACTCGGAAACCGATCCCCAGGCGGTGGACGCCGCGCTGAACGATCTGGAGCGGCTTACCTTGCAAAAAGAAAAACTGGCGGAAGGTTTTCAGGCCGTGGACGCTTACTTCCGTAATATCAGCGAGTCGGACGCGACCTACGCGAAAGCCTTTCTGGTTCGCGCCCGCATGCTGTACCGGTTGGGCCGGGAGGACGAAGCGGTCCGGCTGTTCGAAACCGGCATGGTCCAATACCGCTTTCCAGACGCCTTTCCCTTCTATATCGATACCTTGAAAGAGGCGGGGAAAGCGAAAGAGGCCGTGGCGGCGCAATATCAGGGCGCGATCCGTCCGGAAGTCATCGAGGATTCGTGGCGGAACTTCATCGGCCAGTTTTACGACGCGCTGTCGGGGTACAAAAAAACCACTACGGAATCCGCCGTGGATACGATTTTGCCCCTCCTCGAGGACGATCCTGAACATCCCGAATATAAACGCATCGCCGAAGCCCTATGTCGGCTGGCGGACGGCCGCTACGGCGAATCCCTGAGCCTTCTGGACCGAATTGAAGCGGGTTTGGCCGGACTTCCCGATAAAGAAACGAGTTACAGTGAGTGGCGGAACATTCCGCTCTACCGCGCCGCGGTGGAAATCCGGCGGGATGATCAGGACGAGCCCGTGCGGCAACAGATCCGCGCCTTCTGGGAGCGCAACCAAGACCGCCCGCCCTTCGTGGCCTGGATGGCGATGTCGTTAGTCAGAATTGTGCATTCGACAGGCGGAGAAATATCCAAGCGGACATTGGCCATTACTCAAGAATTGGTTGATTTGGGTTTTTCCACAAATCCTAAAATCACCTCCACGCTATCGGAATACACGATAACCCATATGCTGGACCATTATCAGATGGGTTTGTTGTACCGGGGGAAATGGCGAGAGTCGAAATCGGTTTGTATGGAATTAGTCGCCAAGTATTTTCCCCGAACTCATGGGGCGGTTAACGCAATGAATACCTTGGGCATGATTCTGGAGCAGCATGAGCACAATTATGCAGAAGCGGAGAAATGTTACCGGCGGGTCATCCTGGAATCGCCTTTCGATGTTTTTAGGAAAATTGCGCTCGGATGCCTGCATAACATAAAGGCTTTCCAAGGAGAAACACCGCAGAATTTGGTAAAGTATCTGGAAGAACTACGTGCCTATGTCACGGATGAAGAATTTAAGAAAAATCTGGATGGAATTATCATGAATATGAAGAATAAGGTTGAGGATGAATCGTGATTAGTTATTCATTGAATGCAGATAGAATTCTATTATGTACAAAATGGTTTAATAAAATAAATGATATTTATATATAAAACAAGGAGTAAAATAATGAAAAATTTTTTAATTGCAGCAATAATATTTAGCAATATTCAGCTGTTCAATACTCTAAATGTATTTTCATGCGGTGGTCAGGCCTGTAATATAGAAATACAAGAACATCTTGTGGAATGCGAATGTATCGCTGGTAATGGTTGCAATGATTTTGAAATATTGCATTACCGATACGTAATGTGTGGACCTACAGAGGTTCCTTCTGTGTGTTCAAATTTATATAACAACGATTGCGGGAAAAAATGGCCGTGCTTAACTGATTGGGCGGTGACAAAGATTGCTGTAAGAATTATTACATTAACCATCTGTGGCTCTTCCTGCGCAGGTTGCATTTCGGGTCAAATTTGGTCATGCCCTGGTTGTGTGGCTTGTATCACTGAAATCTCAGGTGATGACTGGTGTGACTTTATAGAAGATTGCTATCCGGATGTAAATAGTGTTACAATCATTGGTGGTTACTGTACCTGTGTGAGTGCAAGCTAGATTTTCAAGGAGGATGAAAAAATGAATACTCGAAAATCAACCAATCATAATTTCATGTCAATGCTTATTGTATTGGTTATCATTTTTTCGTGTCGGACTTCTCAGGCAACTGATATTCCAGTGGATGAGATTCTCCAGATCATCCAAAACAAAGCGGAAGAGCATTCGCAATCGATTACCAGCTTCAAAATGGAATTCATTTATTTTTTATACAAAACGCCGCTGGGCGACCAGGAAATCGCCGAAAAAATCAACGCGATGATCAGCCGTGTGAAGTTACGCGGTCATGATCTAATTGCTAGTGATTTAGAACGCTCACTATGGAACTCCTTCGAGAAAACCAACCAACCGCTTCGCGTTTTCAAAAACCGGATTTGGCGCGCCTCCAAGTTCCAGCGGACTGACCAGGTAGATGGCTCCATTGACAATGTGAACCATATATATGTAATGCCCTACGAGGAGGGAATGTCATTTATCAATACAGGAATGGGTAATGAAAGTTACCTTGTGCATTACCCTGGCAAAAAAATAGAGCACAATAAAAATAGCCGATATGCCTATAATGATGATGTTCTATATTTCTTTTCGGTCTATCATAACCTGAATGAAATATTAACTCGGCTGAAATTAACCGAGAGTGTATTACCCATTGAGGTTATCCGGCACGAGCCGGAATGCAATTCGACACAAGACGTCTTGAGATTGGTTTTTAAAAATACGCCTCAGTTATACAATGAAATTGAAATCGAATGGCGGGAGGGCGAACCCCTGTTGCGCCGGCATGAACTTATCGACCATGATGAACCATCCATGCAAATATTTCTGGATGATTATTTTCTTCATGACAAGCTCGGGCGGTATGTCCCCCGTTTTGTGCAGATCACAATGATGAATCCACAGGACCGGCAGGACGTCGAACAAAAATCTTATGAATTAATCGATCTGGAAGATATCAATACCGACTTTATCGACGAAGCCATGGCCATTGTTTCCAATCCGGAATATACAATCGTCACCATCCCGAAGGAAGAATCGAAAGATGATGGCGAATAATGAAATATAGGTAAAATTGAGTAATATTGAACTACTCAGTTTGAAGCAGTGGCATTGATTGAAATAATTAATCATTGGTCCCAGGAGATACTATCATGAATTATTCATATTCATGCCGAAGATTAACTCATTTTGTGCTTCTGATCGCGGCATTTGGGCTATTGATGACATCTCCCGCCTTGAGCCAGCCGGCTCTGCAGGAAATCGCGGACCCAATGGACGCCACCCTGAAGGCGGTCGGTGACCATGCCACTCTCTTTACCATTCAAAGAGACGGTAATCCAAATAATTTTCCTGGCATTTCCCTGTTGGTCCTGAGTGGATTCGAAAGCCGTCCCAATGGACGCTGTTTCCGGGAGGAGATCTATGAATATGGATTTACGTCCACGCAGGCGCCATCCCGTCAGTTAGCGGTTTTCGATGGAATAATGAGCCGGGGTTTCCAGCCTATCAATAATACGGGGAATATTGAAACGGGTAGAAACGTAATCTTCTTATCCCCTGAAAGTCCGGAAAACTACTATCGCCGGATCATGGGGGCCGAAATACCCAATATCTTGCGTGGCGAAGTCGAATATATAAAACCAGACCAATTGATTCAATCGCTGGACGGAAATTACAACATTGTGAATCTGATCGCCAAGACCGCCAAGGGTGAAATCCGATATCAGGTCACCTTCGATCAGAATCATGGCATGTTGCCTGTAAAGATTTTTCGCCAGACCCGCGCGGACGAGAATTCACCTTGGAAGGATGTTCTGCAGCACAGCATCCTGGAATGGATGACCTTGGAGGATGGTATACATTACCCCAAAACTGGAATTCAGACTATCTTTCAAGAAGAAATTCAACCCACAAAATTAGAGGTTTTATCTTTGGTTCGGAATGTGGATATTAAAGCCATTACGGATTCATTCATTTTTCCTCCGGATTGCCAGGTTTATGATCTGGAAACAGAATCCTGGGTTAAGATCGAAAAATCTACTCTAGAAAACAATGCCGACATCATTCCCCAACAAATCACTTTGTTCCCACAAGCCTTGGGAATAACCTTGGATGATGCCATGGCGATGTTTAATGATTTATTGAAGGAATAGATTTATCCATCATGAAAATCAAAAGGTCTTTCCGAGTATGGTTATCCCTGGCGGCCGTGGTGATCGCGGCCGCCGGGTGTTCTCCAGGCCAATCCGGGCCGCTGACTATTAGCGGGGCGTCGAGTCCCGGGCTCACCTTGAAAGATGGGCGGTGGGAAGCGCAGGTAATGTTGGTGGATCAATCTGCGGAAGGTCTGCCACCTGGAATGCCACCTCCTCCCAAAGCCAAAAGCACCTGGCTGAGGCCCAGCGGGACGATAATCAACCACGGAACGCAAACCCTGACGGACATCTATGTCATCCTTCACGCCCGGGAACGATATACCCAACGGATCCATGAGCAGATTTACTCTTTCGATATCGAGCTTGCGCCGGGTGAGGAATACTTGATTGAAATTAAACAGCATCCTTTTCCCGCGCTGGGGACTTTTCGGATCGACCGCTGCGAAGCCACCCTCCAGGCGGAGGTGAAAAGCGCCACGCCCGGCGGGGACCCCTCCGGCCGGAAAATCAATTCGCTTCGGTCAACAGGGATTCCCGGAATAGATTCTCACCGTTTCGCCTTGGGCACATCACCCAAATCTTTCCGAAATTGATCCATTTTCATTTGCAGGGAAGCCAGGATGGCCGGATGCCGGTCCGCCAGGTTCGTGGTTTCCCCCGGATCCCGCTCCAGGTCGAACAGCAGCCAGGGATGTTCCAGCGGCTCGCCATACACATTGCCCTTGAAGGGCTTTTTGGCTTTCCAACGCCCATGCCGGCAGGCTTGCAGCTCCTGCCCATTGAAATAATAAAACTCCTTCGCCGGCCGGACGCCTTCTTCCATGAGCACCGGGCGGATGTCGCATCCATCATAGACACGGCCTTCCGGTAATGAACCGCCCGCCAGGCCTACCAGGGTTGGAAACAGATCCAGTGTGCCGGACGGACCGTCATAGACGCTTCCCGCCCGGATGGTTCCCGGCCAGCGCATGATACACGGCTCGCGCATCCCGCCCTCAAAGGTGGTTCCTTTGCCCAGGCGCAATTTTCCCGCGCTGCCGCCGTTCTCCCGTTGGGATAGCCACGGACCGTTGTCGCTGGTGAAGATGACGAGGGTGTTCCCGTCCAGGCCTTGTTGCTTCAATTCGGCCAGAATTTCACCCACGCTCCAGTCGATCTCTTCTACTACGTCGCCGTAGAGGCCGCCTGGGGAACGGCCGGCGAAGGAGGGCGATGCATGCAGCGGCACATGCGGCATGGTATGCGGCAGATAGAGGAAGAAAGGCTCGTTTTTGTGTTCCGCAATGAACCGGCGGGCTTCCTCGGTGTAACGCCGGGTGAGCGTGTCCTGATCCGCGGGCTGCTCGATGATTGCCTCGTTGCGCATCAGGGGGATCGGCGGATCGCCCCGTTTTGGCACATCCATATCGTTGCTGTAGGGGATTCCAAAGTAATAATCGAAACCATGCCGCGTGGGCAGAAAGGACGGCTGATGCCCCAGGTGCCACTTGCCAATGCAGGCGGTGGCGTAGCCGCAGGTTTTCAGCGCTTCGGCCAGCGTGATTTCCGTATCATCGATCCCGTCCTGGCTATTCGGAAACAAGACATTCGTCAGCCCGCTGCGGATGGGGTACCGCCCGGTCAGCAATCCCGCGCGCGATGGCGTGCACACCGGTGCGCAGGCATAGAAACTGTTGAAATGCATCCCCTCTTCCGCCATGCGGTCTAGGTTGGGAGTCCGGATTTTTTTTGCGCCGTAGCAACTCAAATCGCCATAGCCCAGATCATCACAAAAAATAATAACAAAATTGGGTTTGCGTTGCTCTTGCGCGTTGGCCAGGCCCAGCCGCGCCCAGCCCGCGGTGAGCCCCAAGGCAGCGCTGCCCATTCTCCGCAGAAAATCCCGCCGGGTGCCTTGCGTGAGTGCGCCTATCATGATCGCCTTCCTCCTTATCCCATGCCGGACTGATCCTCCAGCGTATCAAAGAACCAGCCCCCAACCAATGGAGGGTAAGGGGTAGGATTAACCAAGCAATAACCTGGGTATACACCTGGCTCCATCCCGGCAAGATTCCCTTGCCTCATCCCGCATTTGCTGATTCGAATTCCCAGATCCTTACCGGCGGGCTTCGGAGACCAATTCGGTCAGAATGTGCAGGGCGTCGATGGGAGAGAGGGTCTCGGGATCGAGATCGGCCAGGCGGGCACGGAACGGTTCGTCGAGCATGCTGAAGAGCGAAATCTGGTACGCACCGCCGTTATCGCGGGACGGCTGCAGGGCCAGATGCTCGCCGCGCTCCAGGCGCTGCAGGATCTTACGCGCCCGGGAGGTGACCCGTTTGGGAACGCCTGCCAGGTCGGCCACATGGATGCCATACGAATGGTCGGTGTAGCCGCGGCCGATCCGGTATAAAAACCGTACCGTTCCGCCTTCATCGCTGACCTGAACGTGATAATTGATCACCCGGCGGTGGGTTTCCTCCAACGCGGCGAGTTCATGGTAGTGCGTGGCGAAAAGAGTCTTGACGCCCTTGCCCCGCAAGCCGTGCAGGTATTCGACGATGGCCCAGGCCAGGGACACACCGTCGAACGTGCTGGTTCCCCGGCCGATCTCGTCGAGAATGACGAGGCTGTTGGGCGTGGCGTGGGTAAGGATGTGGGCTGTTTCGCTCATCTCGACCATGAAGGTGGAGCGGCCGCGGGCGAGGTCGTCGGACGCGCCCACGCGGCTGAAGAGGCGGTCGACCAGGCCGATGGAGGCCGTGCGCGCGGGAACAAACGAGCCCATCTGGGCCATCAGGGTGATCAGCGCCACCTGGCGGATGTAGGTGGATTTGCCCGCCATATTGGGTCCGGTGATGATGAGGATCTGCTCGTTGTCCTGGTCGAGACGGCAGTCGTTGGGGACAAAGGATTCCACCACGGCGGCCCGTTCGAGCACCGGATGGCGGCCTTCACGGATGTCGATCACGCCCGTATCGTTCACCTCCGGGCAGACATAGCCGTTCCGGGACGCGGCCTCGGCCAAACCTTGCAACACATCCAGGCGGGCGAGTTGATGCGCCACGCTTTTGAGGCGGGGGCCGTAGCCGCGCACGGCCACGAGCAGTTTCTGGAGGATTTCAAACTCCAATTCGCGGATGCGGTCCTCGGCGTGGAGGATTTTAGCCTCAAATTCCTTGAGTTCGGACGTGATGAAGCGTTCGGCGTTGGTCAAGGTCTGTTTGCGGATGTATGTCTCGGGAATCTTGTCCTTGTGGGTGTTGGTAACCTCGATGTAATAGCCAAATACCTTGTTGTACGCCACCCGCAGCGAGGGGATGCCGGTGCGGGCGCGTTCTTGTTCCTGCAGTTGGGCGAGATAGCCGCGGCCGTCCTTACGCATGGCGCGGAGTTCATCAAGTTCCCGGTCGTAGCCATCGCGGATCATGCCGCCATCCCGCACGGTAAGGGGCGGATCGTCCACCAAGGCCGCCGCCAGCAGTTCGCGGATTTCCATCACCGGATCAATCAATTCGCCTGTGGGGGAAACGTAATCCGGTCCGGCCGCGGGGTCTTCTTCCCGGAACAAGGCCCGACGGATGGTGGGGATTTCGCCGGTTTCCTGCAGCAACACGCTGATGCGGGGCAGTTGTTCGAGCGACAGCCGGAGACCCGCCAGGTCGCGGGCGTTGGCGTTGCCGAAGGTCACACGGCCCAAAAGGCGTTCCAGGTCGTGGACGGAACGCAGGCACTGGCGCAGTTCCTCACGGAGGTTGGGCTGTTCCACCAGCAGGCGGACCATCGACTGGCGGGCGCGGATTCTGTCGAGATCGAGCAGGGGCCGGAGAATCCACTGTTTCAGCAGGCGGCCGCCCATGGCGGTGGCGGTGAGATCGAGCACGCCCAGGAGGGAAAATTTCTTGCCGCCTTCTCCGGTAGACGTGAGCAGTTCCAGATTCCGCTCGGTGTTTTTGTCGATGATCAAAAACCCACTGCGGCGATAAAGCTCCAATGTGCGGATATAGCCGAGCGTCTCCTTTTGATGCGTTTCCAGGTACGACAAGATAGCGGCCGCGGCGGCGAGGTAGAGGTCCCGGTCCGCCTGAAGCCGCTTGAGATCCGCGGCGGTAACGATTTCCACGCCCCGCGCTTCGAAATCCAACGCCGAGAAGGCCGTGGGAGGCAAGGCGGTGATCAGGCAATCGGCCTGAGCCCGCAGTTGCTTCTTGAGTTCCTCGTCACGGGCGGCTGCTTCCTCCACCAGGATTTCGCTGGGATTGAGCGTGCCCAGTTCGGCCAGGATGGAACGCCAGCCTTCCGGCCCGTTCTCCCAGGTAGCCCGGAACTCACCGGTGGTGACATCCACGCTGGCCAGGCCCCAGCCCGCCAGGCCGCCGTCGAACAGGGCAGCGAGGAAATTGTTCTCTTTCCCATCAATGACATCAGAATCGATGATAGTCCCTGGCGAGATGGTGCGGATCAATTCGCGGTGGATGATTTTTTTGCCCTTCTGGGGTTGTTCCATCTGCTCACAGACGGCGACCCGGTAGCCGAGGCGGGTGAGGCGGTAGATATAGTTCTGCGCGGCGTGATAGGGGATGCCGGCAAGCGGAACCGTCTGACCCTTGCCTGCCGATTTGCGCGTCAGGGCGATGTCCAACAATTCGGACGCCTTGACCGCGTCGTCCAGGAACATCTCGTAGAAATCGCCGCAACGGAAAAACAGGATCGCGTCCCCGCACCGTTCCTTCATGGCGAGGTATTGCCGCATCATGGGCGATATGTCATCCGCGCCGGGCGAACTCGCGTTGACCGGACTGGGCATGGCTTTGTTCATGCTACGCCTTGATCCTTGGAATCGAGGGTGATGTTGACAAAATATCATAGCGCGGGACAGGGAATGGGTTGAGATGGGAGGGGGGGGTTATTGTCTGAATCGGGATGGCCTGGATTGACCCGATGACCAAGATGGGGGCGTTCGCGCCCTAGGTTCAAATCGTTTCCGTAGGGATGGCGGGGACGCGTGGCCGCGCGACCCTACGGCAGTGGACAAGGGATTTTCGCGTCGAATCGGCATGCTGAAGCGAAACGAAAGGTTATCCCTCACCCCGGCCCTCTCCCGGAGGGAGAGGGAGAAGTTGCTAGGGCGGACACGAAGGTCCGCTCGCACGGAATGCCACCGTGCACCCACCGTGCTGAGCGGGCTCAAAGCATAGCGTAGCCCCCCAATCAAGCCTGGCGGTTTCGCCCATGACATGCGTATATCCTGATCGAAAAATCCGCTACAATGCCTTCACCTAATTTCTATGACTCAAGAGAGGATCGCGTCATGAAAACGTACTGGAAATGGGTAGTGATGGGGGTATTCGGCCTGGGCTTGGCAGGCATGACGGCGGAAGAGCCGCAACCGTTGGAAATCGGGGCGGCCGCGCCGGATTTCAGCCTGCCGGGCGTGGACGATAAAACGTATTCGCTGAAGGATTTCGCGGACGCCAAAGTGCTCGTGGTGATCTTCACCTGCAATCACTGCCCCACCGCGCAGGCCTACGAGAAACGGATCATGAAATTGGTCGAGGACTACACGCCCAAGGGCGTGGCCTTCGTGGCCATCTCGCCGAACGATCCCCTGGCCTTGCGCCTGGACGAATTGGGCTATACGGACCTGAACGACTCATTCGAAGAAATGAAACGGCGTGCCGGGTACATGAAATTCAACTTCCCGTATCTGTACGACGGCGACAACCAGGAAGTCTCCAGGCAATACGGCCCGGTGGCGACGCCCCACGCCTTCGTCTTCGACGCGGAGCGCAAGCTGCAGTACCGGGGACGGATCGACAATAACGAAAACGAGGATAAAGTCACCTCCTTCGACCTGCGCAATGCCTTGGAAGCCGTCCTGGCCGGCGCGCCGGTGCCCATCGACACCACCCGGCCGTTTGGGTGCTCGATCAAGTGGAACGACAAACGCGATTCGGTGAAAGAATTCATGGAGAAGCTGGCCCGGGAGGAAGTGAAGGTCCAACCTATCGACGTCAAAGGGATCGCGGAGTTGGTGCGGAACCAATCCGAAAACTACCGGCTGATCAATGTCTGGGCCACGTGGTGCGGGCCGTGCGTGACCGAGCTCCCTCACTTGGTGGAAATTTACCGCATGTACCGGCACCGCAACGTGGAGTTGATCACCATCAGCGCCGACGATCCGAAGGACGGTGACAAGGTTCTGACGTTTTTGAAGAAACAGCAGGCCTCCAACCCCAATTACCATTACTCGGGAACGGACAAGGACGCGTTGATGGACGCGGTGGACGCACAATGGGCCGGCGCCATTCCCCATACCATTTTGGTCAAACCCGGCGGGGGGATTATCTACCGCCATACGGGTGAGATCGATCCGCTGGAAGTGAAGCGGGCGATCGTCGGGCAGATTGGAAGGACGTACAGCCGATAAAGTATTCCTTCGATTGAATTCTTGAGAGGATTCGCTCCGGGAGGCGGATACCAGGTTCCATCTTCGCGAATCTTGGTTTTTGCCTGAGCAAGACTGCGGATGAAGATCCTCCCTCTTGGATGAAGACGGAGATACGGTAGAGCCTCTTCACCCCATCCTATCTTTCCGTCTGTGTCTTACTCCCCTCCGGTCCCAGCAAAATCCCTTTGGGGATTCCCCTTAATACACCCACGGAATTCCATCCGCGGCTTCAATGAGATTTCATGTCAATCATATCGATTCAAATAGATCGAATATATCGAAGAAATCGGTCTGCCCCCCAATGTTTGCAACATTGTATAATGCCTATCTTTGATATAGAATACATAATGTCTTATAATACGGCTCTGACTCCACGCACTGCTCCGTTCTATGTCAATCCAGTCCAAAGAAACAAGGAGGTGGCAATGGCGAAACGGGCTAACAACATTATTGAATTGATTGGGGATACCCCGATTGTCCGGTTGAATAAACTAGTCAATGGCGCGATGGCCGCGGTGTGGGCCAAGTTGGAATCGCAGAATCCGGCGGGCTGCGTGAAGGAGCGTATCGGCAAGTCGATGATCGAAGCGGCGGAACGGGACGGCTTGTTGAGTCCCGGCGGGGTGATCATCGAACCAACCAGCGGCAACACGGGAATCGGCTTGGCGATGGTAGCGGCGGTGAAAGGCTACCGGTGCATTTTGGTGATGCCGGAAACCATGAGTCTGGAACGCCGGAAAATTCTGCAGGCCTTTGGGGCGGAAATCGTCCTGACGGAGGGGCCGAAAGGAATGCGGGGGGCGATCGAGAAGGCCGAGGCGCTGGCCAGGGAAATGCCGGGATCTTTTTTACCCCAGCAGTTCAACAATCCCGCGAATGTCGAGATTCATTACCGGACCACGGGCCCCGAGATTTGGGAACAAACCGAAGGCCGGATCGACATGCTGGTCTGTGGCGTGGGCACAGGAGGCACAATCACGGGCGCGGGACGGTTCCTGCGCGAGAAGAAGCCGGATATCCAACTGGTGGCGGTGGAGCCGGAGCATTCGGCGGTGATGTCGGGACGCAGCCCAGGCCCGCACAAAATCCAGGGAATCGGCGCGGGCTTCATTCCCCAGATCATGGACATGAGCCTGGTGAACGAAGTGATGACGGTGACCAACGATCAAGCCATGGAGACCGCCCGGCGGTTGTGCAAGGAAGAAGGAATCTTCGCGGGGATTTCCTGCGGAGCGGCTTGCTATTGCGCAATGCAGCAGGCCCGGAAGCTGGGTCCGGGCAAGGATATCGTGGTGGTGTTGCCAGACACCGGGGAGAGGTATTTGTCTACCGAGTTATTCCCCTACAGCGGACCCTGAGATTCCCGTCCTTTCTGGCATGCCCCAAAAATGAAAAATCCCGCGGCGGCATGGAACGGATCCGGCGGATGGCGGGGCGCTTGATGGCCGGGATTGATAAACCGGATGAAGTTGGTTTAATCAGCGAAACGGATTTCCAAAATTCATCGGAGACGGGTGCTACGATTGAATCAATTCGATCGGTATCCAATCGGGGCAGCCGGTGAAATCATTTCTCCTATCCTCGGGGTAAGCATACAGGGACGTCTTGCCTCGGGGACTTTCCCCACGGCTTGTCCCCAACGGACGAGGGAAAGAGAAAGGCACATTCTCCATGAAAGATTCAACCCTTCCCGATTTCACCATTTGCCGCTTGGGCCCTCCCCGGTATGCTTCGCCGATGCAATTATCCCACATCATGGGCGACTTGATCGCCAATTTCGTGGCGGACGAGGAACGGATCCTCTATGACGAATCATTGTCCTCAATCCGGAAATACCTGGAGCGGGGAATCGATCCCCCCGCGTTCGAGGCTGCCGGGCCGCGCGACCGGATTTATTTCAAACCCGAAGACGTCACGGCGGCCATCGTGACCTGCGGCGGCCTATGCCCGGGCCTCAACGACGTGATCCAGGGGATTGTGCAATCGCTTTATTTTCATTATGGCGTGCGCCGGATCTTGGGCATCCGCTATGGATTCAAGGGATTGGTGGAGAATTCCGGCCTGGAACCGATTCCCTTGGATCCCGCCGCGGTCAATCAAATCCATACGCGGGGGGGAACGATGCTCGGCTCGTCCCGGGGCCCCCAGCCGGTGGAAGCCATGGTGGATTTCATGGTCCGGCGGGGGATCAATCTGCTCTTCACGATCGGAGGAGATGGAACGCAACGGGGAGCCATGGCGTTGGTGGAGGAGATTCAAAAGCGGAAGTTGGAAATCGCCGTGATCGGCGTCCCGAAGACCATCGACAACGATGTATTGTTTGTGGAGAAAAGTTTCGGATTCGAGACGGCGTATTCCGTGGCGACCACGGTGTTGTTGAGCGCCCACGCGGAGGCGGTGGGGGCCTGCAATGGCATCGCGATCGTCAAACTGATGGGCCGGGAATCCGGCTTGTTGACCGCCACCGCGGCGGTGGCCAGCGGAGAGGTGAATTTCACCTTGGTGCCGGAAGTGCCGTTTGATCTGGATCCTCCCAATGGTTTCCTGGCGGCCTTGGAACGGCGGATCCTGAAACGGCACCACGCCTTGGTGGTGGTGGCGGAAGGCGCCGGCCAGGACTTGATAACAAAAGGCTCGGCAGAACGGGAACGGGACGCGTCCGGCAACCCGAAATTGGCGGACATCGGCGGATTTCTGCAAGAGCGGGTGAAAACCTATTTCAAAGACCGGGGGATCGAGGCCGTAGTCCGGTATATCGATCCCAGCTATATGGTGCGGTCCTTGCAGGCAATCCCCTCCGACCGGATGTATTGCCTGCGGATGGCGCATGCCGCCGTGCACGCGGCCATGAGCGGCCGGACGGGCATGTTGGTGGGTTCATGGAAATCCCAACTGTCCCATGTGCCCATCGAGGCGGTGGTGACAGGACGCAAATCCCTTGACCCGGAAAGCGATTTATGGCTTTCCGTATTGGAATCCACCGGACAGCCCAACCGCATGGTCAATCCGTAAAGCGCTTTGATATCCTGGAGGCGCTTATTTCCCTGCTGCATGGAACTCCTCGCACGGGAAACTCTCCCTTCTGGCCTTTCGAGGGGCTTCCGTTTTGAATATCCTACCTTGACTAGGCATCACCGGAGAAAGCCAGGGAAACGGATCCACGAGTACGATAGCAATCTGGCCCATACGGGAGAATTCCATTACCGTCACAACGCCATGACCACTTCAACGACCCTTCGTGCGGCCCTCGAGGCGGAGCTCATCAAACGGGCTATCGTTTTGCTCCAAGAAGGAGCGGACCGGTTCGCGTCCTCTCTTGCCATGCACAAAGACCTGGAACCCCTCGCCGCGGCATTTCGGGAATCGAGCCTTGCCCTTGCCCAATGCCTAAAGGCGCTTGATAAACAACCGCCGGAGCAGATCCGGGATACGGCCGGTGCCCACCTTATCTCGATCTATCAATTAGTCCGGCAGGGGAAAAGCCTCCGGCCGTGGGGAGAAAGTCTCACGGGCGATTCCGTGGCCTTTTTGCGGGAAGCGGCGGTAGCGCTCGGCCCCCCGCTATGGATCGAACCGGATGCCATGGCGGTCCACATCCGGATTCCATCCGCCGCGCCGGACTTGTGGACGCCGGCGTTAGTGAAAGATTCCTTGCGGCGGCGGGGGATCGTGCAGGGTATCGATGAAGAAGCGATTCAAGCGATATTCCAAAATAAACAATTTGACCAAGACATCGGCGTGGCGCGGGGAAAAGAACCCACGGCGGGCCGGCCGGGGCGGATCGAGGACGAGCTGAACTTATTTGGCACGA
The DNA here is from genome assembly GCA_013177805.1 of Candidatus Omnitrophota bacterium. Classification (GTDB taxonomy): domain Bacteria; phylum Hinthialibacterota; class Hinthialibacteria; order Hinthialibacterales; family Hinthialibacteraceae; genus JABLXU01. The sequence goes on along the minus strand of JABLXU010000056.1, from coordinate 18,935 downwards.
CTGGCATCCCCGCGGGATCCGGCGGCAGAGCGGATTTGAAACCGCAGATTCTCTTTATCCCCGTGAAAAAGGGGCAAGCCGTGTTTCGCAAGATCCCCGCCACGGAAGGCGAACCGGGGATGGATGTTTTCGGCAGCCGGATTCCGGCTCTGTGGGGAGAAGAGGCCGAACTGCCCGCCATACGGAATTGCGCCGTAGACCTGGATCGAACCGGTCTGTTCTCCCTGGTAGAAGGATTCGCGTATGTGGAAGGCGGCCAGGTAATCGTGACGGCGGCCGAGATAATCCGCGGCAACGTGAATACCAACTCGGGAGATATCAAATCACCCGTATCGGTGTATGTTCACGGGAACGTGCTTTCGGACTTCGCGGTGGAAGCGGGAGAAGACATCGCGGTGCGGGGGATGATTGAGCAGGCGGCCGTCCGGGCCCAAGGCACCGTGTTTTGCCGGGGGGGGATTTACGGCAAAGGAAAAGCCGTGCTCCAAACCGGAAAGCATGTCCTCACCACCTATGTGCAGGGAACGCGGATCCAGGCCGGTGGAGACGTGGTGGTCCGGGGGCCGATCATCGAGTCGGAAGTCTCCGCCCGCCGGATCGTGTCGGAAGGTCCGAATGGCCAGATCGTGGGAGGGAAGTTGGAGGCCTGGGAAGACATCTGCGCGGTGGAAATCGGCTCGGAGGCGGGCACCCCCACCGAATTGTTTTTGGGAAACGAACTCCCCGGCTTACGGGAAACAGTGGAACATTTACGCAGCCAACTCCAGGCCAAGGAAGACGAGAAAGACCGTCTATTGCAGTCCGCCCCGGATGAAGAACTCCCAAACGAAACCAGTCCGCTTCCGCTGGACGATCGGAAGCGCCCGGTTGAAGAAGCGATCCTGAATCTGGACAAGGAACGGGAAACGCTTCTTAAAAAAATAAAACAAGCCTCGCGGGACCTCACTTGCAGCGAAGGCTGCGCGCGGATGGTGCGCGCCCGCCGGGCCATCCACCCGGGCACAGTCATTCATATCCTGGGCGAAACCTGGACCGCCTCCCAGAGGCTGGGCCCCAGCACCATTCTCTTCACCAATGGAAACTGGGTGATCCTGCCGTATTTCGAGCGGGTATTCGAGGACCCGCGGGAGGATTCACCAGCCTGATATTCTCTCATGGCGCACCCGATATCTTCTGGATACCCTTGAGGAATATTGTTTTGGGCTCATCCGGCCAATGCGTACCTTTTTTAGGTTCATCCGGGGAATGTGTACTTTTTTCAGATCACGGATTCGCATCTCGTTGACAAGATCGATGAAATCCATACCCGACATCCCCTCTCCCTCTGGGAGAGCCGCTATAACTCTACTTCTCTCTCTTCTTTCGGCTTTTTCCCGTCTCCCACATTCCTTCAAAGAAAAAACCATCCGGTTGTACAATGAGGCACAGGTTTGCCCCGGGCGGCGGGTATGCAAGGAAGGATTGATTTTCATGGATCGATTGGCTCCATCCCTGCTTCGGAATACACTGACGCTGATTCTGGCCGGAGGTCAGGGAGAACGTCTCTATCCCCTGACCAAGGACCGGTCCAAGCCCTCGGTGCCGTTCGCGGGATCGTACCGGATCATCGATTTCACGCTGTCCAATTGCATTAATTCGGGTTTGCGCCAGATCTATGTGTTGACGCAGTACAAATCCCAGTCGCTCTACCGTCATATCCGGGATGGCTGGAACCTGCTGAGCCGGGAGTTGGGGGAATATATCGAGACCGTCCCGCCGCAGAAACGCATGCATTCGCGCTGGTACGAAGGGACCGCCGACGCCATCTATCAAAACATCTTTCTGCTTGAACAATGGAAACCCGAACGGACGCTGATTCTTTCCGGGGATCACATCTACCGGATGGATTATCATGATCTGCTGGCCTATCACGTGGATAAAAAGGCGGACGCCACCATCGCTTGTTATGAATATCCGCGGGAGAAAGCCACGGAATTTGGGGTGATGCAGGTGGATGCGGATCACCGGGTGATTCAATTCGTCGAGAAACCGGCAGATCCTCCCGCGATTCCCGGCCGGCCGGACCGGGCGTTGGTCAACATGGGCATTTACGTGTTCAACACGGCCTGCATGGTCCGTTCGGTGATCGAGGACCACAAGGACCTCCGTTCCCAGCACGATCTGGGAAAGAATATTTTCCCCCGCCTGGTCCAGAAAGGCGGGGTGGCCTTGTATGCCTACCCCTTCAGCCGCCAGGGCGCGGACCCCTATTGGCGCGACGTGGGCCACCTGATGAGTTACTATCAGGCGAATATGGATTTGCTGAACGAAAACCAGTCGTTTAATCTGTTTTCGAGTGAATGGCCGTTCCGCAGTTCCTCGTTTCAGTTGCCGCCCTGCCGCTTGAACCTGAGCAACTCCCAGCAGGGCCGCATCGCGCGTTCGTTCGTTTCGGGCGGATGCCGGATCGAAGGAAACCTGGACCGGTGCGTGATCTCGCCGCTGGTGGAGATCGGTGAGGGCAGCGAACTGGTGGGATGCGTGGTCTTTAATGGGACCGTGATTGGCCGTCATTGCCGCATCCGCAACACCATCATTGACAAGAATGTCCGGATTCCCGACGGATGTGTGATTGGTTATGACGCCGAACAAGACCAGCGCCAGTTCATGCGGACAGAAGAAGGGATTGTGGTCATCCCCAAAGAAATGCAAGTCGAGAAAACGGATTGAATCCCACTCCAATGCCCGCGCCGGGAGCGGCCGGAATGCCGCATTGGGGTCGTGTATCTTTTCTCCCCTATTATTTTTATTTGGGGATTTCAAATTCAGGATCTCATAACCTGGTTCCCGCCCGTGAAGGGGATCGGCTCGGCCGCGCATGGATTCGGTCTGGTACCCGAAGTCCCCCGCCTGCCGGATGAGTCTTCTGCCATTGCCGCCAAGCGATGGCTTGCCGGTTTGGTTTTTCTCCCTGGCTATTGCATACCCTTTCCCAAGGTAGATCCATGACTTAAGATGAGTTCTGTATCGACGCCAAGCCCACGCTTTCTCGAGCTTCCCTCGAGTATCCCTAGAACAAGCGTGGATGGCCTGCCAAAACTGATTCGAACAGAAGGAAGACTAGATGACCTCCCCTCAGTTGCTGATTGTCGGTTCCATTGGATTGGATACCATTGAGACCCCCCGCGCTACCATGGAACGGATTTTAGGCGGCGCGGCGGTGTTCGCCTCCTGCGCGGCCCGGTATTTCGCGTCGCCCGCGGTGGTAGGCGTGGTGGGGGACGATTTTCCTCCGGAACACGAAGCCCGGCTGCGCGATCAAGGAGTAGATTTGACTTGCGTGGAGAAAAAACCGGGAAAGACGTTTTTCTGGCATGGACGCTACGAGGACGACATGAACAACCGGGTGACACTGGACACCCAACTGGGAGTGTTCGGCGAATTCACCCCCCGGATTGATCCGCCGTATGACCGGATAACCACCGTATTTCTGGCTAACATTCACCCCCAATTGCAATTGGATGTGCTGGACGCCATGCGGGGCAATCCCCTGACAGCGGCGGACAGCATGAATCTATGGATCCGGACCACGCCGGATCTTCTGAACCAAGTTATTCAGCGGGTGGGGATTTTTTTCGTCAACGACGAAGAGGCGCGGATGCTGACCCGCCGGCAGACCATCCGCTCGGCGGCCGACGCGCTGCTGTCGATGGGGCCACGGCTGGTGGTGATCAAACGGGGCGACGCGGGAGCGGCATTGTTCACCCGGGAGAGTGAATTCTTCGTGCCGGCGGTCCCCTTGCGCCAAGTGGTGGATCCCACCGGCGCGGGCGATACCTTCGCGGGCGGGATGATGGGCTATCTTGCCCGGACCGGGAACCACTCATTCCCCGCGATGAAACAGGCGGCGGTAATCGGCACGGTGATGGCCTCGTTCTGCGTGGAGGATTTCAGCTTGAACCGGTTGGCCCATATCGAAAAACGGGCTATCGAAGAACGCATCCAGCAAATCCGCGATCTGTGCGGCTTCGACACGATCGAACTCTAAACCGGCGGCCGATTCGTCATGAAATATTCCATCATCATTCCCGCCTATAACGAGGAAGCCCGCATCCGCGATACGGTGCGGGACTACGCGGCGTATCTCCAGGACCACTTTCCGGATGGCGAGGCGGAACTGCGCATTATCGTCAACGGTTCCCGGGACCGCACAGCCGAAATCGCCTTGGAACTGGAGCGGGAATATCCCTGCGTGCGCGTCTGGATCACACCGGAACGGCAGGGCAAGGGCGGGGCGGTGATGAAGGGATTCGAACTGGCCGAGGGGGAAATCGTGGCCTTCGCCGACGCCGACAACGCCACCACCGCGCCCGAGTTGCGCCGCCTGCTGGATGTGGTCGCGGCGGGCGAAGCGGATGCCGCCATCGGCTCGCGCTGGCTGCCGCAAAGCCATCAGGCGATCCCGCAGCCGCTGGCCCGCCGGGTGGCCAGCCGGATCTTCAACCTGATCGTACGTCTCCTGTTTCAATTCCCCTACCGGGACACGCAATGCGGGGCCAAGGCGTTCCGCAAAGCGGCCATCGAGGCCGTGCGGGAGGAAATCCACACCACCGGCTGGGCGTTCGACGTGGCACTGATCTGGCGCTTGCGGCGGCATGGCTTCAAAGTGCAGGAGGTGCCGATCACCTGGAGCGACAATTCCAAGTCGCGCCTGCGCATGCACCGCGACGCCCCCTCCATGCTGTGGGAACTGATCAAGCTGCGCCTGGGAGGTTAAAATAGTCCTGAAAGGACGAAAAAGGCTTCCTTATCGCTCCGGTCCCGGTGGAAACCTATCCGGGAGGAATCCTTGCGAAATCAGGCCTCGAGGTCAATCACCTGCCTTCTTCCTCTTCTTGGCACGTGTATTCCAGATCATCAAAAAAGACTGTCACACTGTTGCCATCGATCCAAGGGGTGCAGATCCCGAAGCGGTCGAATACCGCGCCGGTGGAACGGGCTTCAGGGGCCAAGTCCAACACACAGGTTTGATCATCCAAGGTGACCGTGATCCGTCCGCGGCCGTTGGCGCCGGAAGGATCGTATTGCAAAGACCAATCGTGAACCCGCCGGTCCGGATAAATCCGCGGCACGGTCCCGGAGCCGCTGCCCAGATAACCAGATGGGTCACCATGCGCGCGATAAACGGGATAAAAATAAAATCCCTCGCTCGACGGCCCTTCGATGTTCACTCCCAGATAATCCAGGGGAATCGATTGATCCTGGGCCGGATTGGAATACAAACTCCAAGTGGAGTTATAAAATCCGATCGAAGCCGTGCTGTCCGAAATCCCACGGATCATGCATACTTTCCCCCGGACCCGGAGTGGACTATCCAATGTGAGCGGCCCGATGCGATCCCCATAGGCCGCCAGGCGGGCCGGTTCGCGGCAATCCCCGCGGAATATCAAGCCGCCCAGTTCCCCCGGTGCGCGGCCGCCGGCCCAATGGGTCGGACTCCAGCCGAAATCAAACCGCGGGCGGGTGTCCTTGGTGATGTATGTCACGCGGTTGTTTTTCTGGTCCCATTGGGGATCTTCCGTGAAGTCAAAAACTGTACCGTTGATGGTCACGTCATCGAGCCAGGCCTCTCCAGGCGAATCCCAGGTTTTGGGAATCGGCAACAATCCGAAATGGGTAAACACCGCCCCGTCGCTGCGGTGTTCCTTTGAAACCATGCACTCTGCCGTTTCGCCATCCATGGTGAAGGTCAGTTTTCCGCCGCTTTCCGCGCTGTGGGGATCATACTGGAGCCGCCAAACATACGACCGGCCGCCGGGGAGTTCCTTCGGGAGAATCCTTTCACCTGGCACAATTGCGCCGATCACCCCCGCGTTGGCGCGCCAGCGGCTGGAAGCGTATTCGACATGGCAATGGAAATAATCCCCACGGCCATTGATTCGGGCCACCAAGGTGTTTGGAGTCCGCCATTCATTCAACGTGTTTTCATTGAAAAAGCCCAATAGAAAATGATTCGCGCCGGTAGCCACATAGATCCGGCCGGAGGCGCCGAGCGGCTGGTTCCAGTCGAGCGGAACCGGCAACCGGTAACCATAAAAGGCCGCCTCGCCGGCTGGATGAAGAAGGCCGCCGATTTCACCCCGTTGGCCTCCGGCAGTGTGAGTCGATGGGCTGAAACCGAAATCCTGCGTGACGGTTTTGGGTTCGAAAGGCGTCCCACGGTTGTTGATCCCTTCCCAGTGCGCCGGTTCCCTGTCGAAATGTTCCACGCGGGTAACGGTGCCAGCCATTCCCAACAAAGAAAAATCCAGGAGCCAAAAAAAGACCAGGATCAGTGCCCTAAACCGCTTGGCGCGCGAGTGGAAAATCCAGTCGAATCGGGAATTGGGAATCCTCATCATTTTCATGCTCAATCCTGCGAAGTCAGCCATTCCTCCCATCCCTATTATTGTTCCCCCTCCCATATTCCCCAATCCTCCACGCCCGTGATGTCTTCGAAGACCGCCGTAAGGGTGGTGTCTCCCGTCAAGGTCAGAGAAATGGTGGATTCGCGCTCTTCAGGCCGTTCGCGCCACCCGGCAAACCGGTAGCGGGGATGAGGAACCGCCCGCACCCGCATGGGAACGCCCAGAAAATAAATCCCCGTGGCGTTTTCCCTATCGATGGAAACATCATTGATATACAACCGGCCGCCGTCGCCGGGAAGGGCTTGCAGAGTCAACGCCGCCGTGCCAGCCAAACCAAACCGGGACTGGATATGCCGGCGCATGATCTCCGGCCGCTGCTCGGCGAACCGCCTCATAAGGTCAATTTGAGCATGCCACTCGCTCATCGTGGTGTAAATGCGGTACCCCCACCCGGAGGCGCCGCTGCGGCCCCACCGCGCGATCTGCCGGGGCATCTCCGGCTCCAGCACGGCTTGCATATCGCCGATGAGCCGCTTCACCCGGCTGGGCGCGAAGGTGGTATTGATATGCGCGGCGAACCGCTGGATGAATTCATCCCGGAACGTGGAATTGAGCAACAGCCGGCCCAGAAAAAAAGGATTGCCGTTTTTTACTTGCGATACGGTGTTCAGCGTATTATCGGTTACCGGCCACCAAATCCCGAATCCGGAATCATTGTCGTAAGTCATCCAGCGCCATTTGCCGCTGGGAATGCGGGTCCGCCAGTATTTGATGTTGTTATGCGGCCAATCCATGCTGGAATAATAGATTTTGGAAATCACGTAATTGATATATTCGTGGACATCCATTTGCGTTTGGATGGTTTCATACACGCGGGGGGCTTGTATATTTTGATTGTAAATCATGTTCATCAACGCGTTATAATGTTCGGCGTCTCCATGCATCACCCGCGTGCCGTTCTCGATCAGGTCCACCTGCTCGGGATCCACCCCGTAATTCTGCGCGGGATAGTGCTCATTCAGTTTCTCCCGCAGGTTCATGATTCCCCGGTATTCGCCATTGAGGAACAAAATCACGGGGCGGTAGGCCTGGTAGTCGATGTCCATCCGGTCTTTCAGCAGGTATTGCATCATCGCGTCGGAAAACAGGGTGCGAATCCAATCGTTGCCGCCGTTGCGCACGATCAGGTTCTTGAAGGCCCGAATTGGTTTATCCGGAAATACGGGATAGCTGATTTGATTCGTCCCGTACTTGTTGCGGGCGTAAATGGCCAGCGATTTTTGCGGATAGTCCCGGCTGCAGCCTCCGAAAATTTTGATCCCGGCTTCCACCTGGAAGCCCAGCCGGCCGTCCGGTTCATAGAATTCAATATGCGCCGGCCGCTCCCAATCCTGGTTGAAATTCCGCGGAGTCTTATCGCAATTGCCGGGAATCCCATTGACGCCCGTGACATATATGCCGATTTCATCATCCCACAAATGCGGAGGATCCATCGCAATGGAGATCGTCGGCAAAGTAAATGATTCCTGAATGAAATACGTCCGCGTAACCGTCGGGCTGGGCAAACGCCCCTCCTCGAACGCCCGCGCCCGCAGCACCGTGGTGGACGCGATCGTCAGGGGCGAATCGTACCGGGGGGAATCCCGGGTGGGCAACGAGCCATCCCGGGTATAATGAATCACCGCCGCGGTGGATGAAATGTTGACCAGGACGGTCTTTTCTTCGCCGTAAAATCCGCCCGGCAAGCTGAATTCCGGCGCCGGTGCGGTGTCCTTGGTGAGAACTCCCTCCGTATCGTTGGCTTGCCCGGGAGTCGGTATGGCGAAATAATACCAGTTGTCCTCCTCAGGGATTTTTCGCCCAAAAGAAACATCCGGCCGTTGCGATGGGTATTGGACGGAGTCGATCAGCTCCCCGCCGGCAGTGAACAGCCCGATTTCTTCTCCCTCCCGGTCCAGCTTGAAATTGGCATGGCCTTTCTGATTCGTGCCATCGGTCCAGATCAACCGGTAACTTTTCGGCCCGATCACGTTGCCGGCGGCTGTCTTGGCGGTAATCCTCCACTTGGCGGGTTGATAGAGGTCATCGCTAAGATACAGTCCCCCCAAATCAACGGGGGCATCCCCGGCGTTGTAGAGTTCAATCCATTCCACGAAATTGTACGATTCCGGTTCCAGATTGGTGCGGGTGTTCGAAGACAGGAATTCATTAATGCGAAGATCGAGAATCCCGGCCGTCCCAGTATCACCCACCCAGGAAAACAGGAACAATACAAAAACAAAAAGAATTTTTTTCATCATGCGGCTCGCCTTTCGTCGTCCATAAGGCACATTATAGGGTGCCGCGGCCGAAACGTCCCTCTTCATCTTTTCATTTCCCACGGACCGATTATCCTATCCTGCCATGGACCTAAACCTGTACCGTGACGAATTCGAACCGCCCCGGCCGGGCTTCGTGTACCTCAATCATGCCGGCGTGTCGCCCCTGCCCCGGCGGTGCGCCGAAGCCTTGCGCCAAGGGGTGGAATGGAACCGGGTGCTCTCACCGGTGAGTTACAACCGTACTATGGCCATGCTCAAGGAGTGCCGGGAAGCGGTGGCGCGCATGCTCCATGTGACGCCGGACGAGATCGCCCTCTCGCGCAACACCACCGAAGGCATCAACTGGGTGGCCAACGGCCTGCCGTGGCGGCCGGGCGACCGGGTGGTATCGGTCAACCGCGAATATCCGGCCAACATCTATCCCTGGATGCGCCTGCGGAGCCGGGGAGTGGAGCTGCATCTCATCGAGCCGGTGGACGAACGGGTCAGCCTGGAGGCCATCGCGCAAGCCCTGACACCCAATACCCGCCTGTTGACCCTGAGTTTCGTGGAATTCGCCAGTGGATTCCGTTTCGACTTGGAAGCGGTCGGCAACCTGTGCCGCGAACGGGGGGTGCTGTTTCTGGTGGACTTGATCCAAGGCATGGGGGTATTCCCCATGGATTTGAAACGCTGCCAGGTGGACTTCGCGGCGGGCGGCGGGCAGAAATGGCTGCTGGGGCCCCAAGGCGCCGGCTTCTTCTATTGCTCGCAGGAACGCCTGGAGGCATTGGAGGTGACTTGCGCGGGCGCCTCGAGTGTGGCCCGCTGGATACCCTATACCGAATACGACTACACCCTGCCCCATCACGCGAAACGGTTCGAATACGGCACGCCTTCAACCTTGCCGCTGGCGGGCATGGGAGTCTCGGTGGCTATGCTGCTCGAAGCAGGCCTGGAGAACGTCCGGGAACGGATCCGGCTGCTGACGGATATCTTAGTGGACGGCCTGACGCGCAAAGGTTACCGCTGCCACTCACCCCGGGGAGAGGCCGAGTGGTCGGGGATCGTGAGCTTCACCCATCCCACACGGCCGTCCGCGTCCGTGGTGAACGATCTGATGGGACGCGATATTTGGGCCGTGGAGCGGGAAGGCCGCATTCGCCTGACTCCTCATTTCTATCAAACTGAAGCCGAAATGGCGCGGGTGGTGGATTGCATGTAAAGCGGCCCAAAATTATACATAAAATAATATTTTTATGCATTATATACTTATGCGATCTTAGCGTACATTTTCAAAAAATGGGATCGGTTTCCATATCTGTCACGAGATCCCCCACTTCTCTCTCCTTCCGGGAATGGGTCAGGGTGAGGGTTGCCCTGAATGGGCGTAAAGCCCAAGGCTGTAACCCTGAAGCCACGATAACCAACTTCCCTTTTCCTTTGGAAGAAGATCACGAATCCGCGGGTTTTTCCGCTCGCAAGGCCGTTTCGATGGCCCGGGTCAGTTCTTCGCTGACCGGTGTGGTTTTGCTGCGGAAACGGTGGATCAATTGGCCGTCACGGCTGATCAGGAATTTTTCGAAATTCCATTGAATATCCCCCGTGAAATCAGGATTCGGCCGCGTGGTCAGGTATTTGAATAACGGATGCTGATCATCCCCTTTCACAGAGATCTTGGAAAACAGGGGAAACTTCACATCGAACTTGGTAGTGCAAAATTCCTTGATTTCATCGTTGCTGCCTGGTTCTTGTTTCCCGAAATCGTTGGCCGGGAAACCCAACACCTCGAAGCCCTGCTCTTTGTATTTCGTATAAAGGGCCATGAGATCTTTATACTGCGGCGTGTAACCGCAGAACGAGGCGGTGTTGACGATCAGCAGCACCTTGCCCTTGAATGCCTCCAGTTTCACGGGCTTCCCGTCGATATCGTTCAGTGTGAAATCGTAGAGGGATTTGATTTCCTCCGGGGCCTCCCTGTCCTGCGCCCACCCCATCCCCGCGCCACATGCCAGCAGCCATAGGCTCATCATTCCAACCGTTACTTTCATCGAGATGACTCCTTCTTCCCGGTTCTTCCCGGATTGGATTATCTGGAAGTATGATCAACGTAGACATTCACATGATTTTTGCGTTTCTCAGGAATAAGCAATGCCCTATTCCCCGGGATAACCCCGCGCATTGATCAGAATACCGATTTTAGGAAGCAATTCCAAAAAATTTCATCTTCCAGATGGATCAATGATTGATCCGAATGCGGAACTCTCCAGCGGCTTTATTCGTAATTTAAATATGTTTACCGCGAAATGTTTCTCTCTCCCACGGGAAGAGGGATAGGGAGAGGGAAGTTCTGAAAGGGCGAAAGACATCTTCCCTTTGTCATCGAATTCATAAATATCAAAAGGAAAGCAAAACCGATGAAAAGAAGAATGGTCTAAAACCAGTTCAGATGGGGCCACCGGAATACCCGCACGATGTCCGAGTAATCGTCGGTCCACAGAAGGCGGCGCGGCATATCAGTCAGCGATTCCCACCGTGGGGCTTGCGTCAAACTTCCCAGGTTCCCGGGCTGCCGGGCCATGGCTACCCAAGTAGAACCGGCTTTCAGCATTTTTCGTTCTCCCGGCCCGGGATTCCGGTCCCGGCCCACCCAGGCCGCCCAGCCGAGTTCCTTGGACAAACCCGCCATGACCGGTTCGAGGTCCAGCGTCCGGTTGCTGATGTGGAACACCAACAAGCCGTCCGCCTTTAGTTTGGATTGATACATGGTGAGCGCTTCCCGGGTCAGCATATGCACGGGAATGGAACCAGAACTGAACGCGTCAAAGAAAAGCGCGTCGTAATAGCCGTTTGGAGCCGAACGTAACGCGACGCGCCCGTCTCCCAGGATAATCCGGATCACGGCCGGACTGTCTTTCAAAAAGGTGAAATAACCGGAATCACGGGCGATATGGACTACTTGAGAGCTGATTTCATAAAAAGTGAATTCATCACCGGGTAGTCCATACGCGGCCATGCTGCCGGTCCCCAAGCCGATCAGCCCAATCCGCAATGGACCGTTTTTCTCCCGCAAGGCCTGAAAAACATCAGCGGCCGGCCCCGTGAAATCATAATAAGTCCGGGGATACCGGCGTTCTTCCGGAAGAAGGCTTTGCGCGCCGTGCAGTGTGGTTCCATGCAGCAACAGGTAAAAGCGTTGGTCCGGATCCGCGCGCACCATCAGCGGTCCGAAGAAATCGCGGCCGCGGTACATCACCGTCATGTACCGGTCGCTGATCCAAACTCCTAGCCCCACCAAGATCAGCAATGCCGCTCCCAGTCCGGCCGGACGGCCGATCCAATAAAATAAAAACGATCCAAACAACGAGAACAGGATGATGAGTCCCACCAACCCGAAAATATAAGCGATGGCGGGATTTCCCGAGGCCATTCCCGCGATCAAAATAATCAAACCACTGATGATCCCTGCCAGAGTCACCCGGTTCAACTCGCCTATCTCGGCGGAAACCTCCCGGGGGCGTAGCAGGCAGGAAGCGGCGATCATCAGGGGATAGTCGATCGTGCTCTTGAAGAGCAACGGCGAAACCAACGCCATGAACAAGCCGCCCAATACTCCGCCGGCCGACAACCAGAGATAGAATTCGGTGAGATGCGCGGGATCGGGCCGGCTCTTGGCCAACTGCCCGTGGCACATCAAGGCAATCACGAAAAACGCGAAGAGATGAAGAGGCAAATTCACCAGCAAGGGAATCTTGCCCCCCAAAAAATACAGCAACACCGCGGGCAATACCAGGTAAGGTTGCAGGATCAAAATCACGGAGAACGGGGGCCAGGGACGCCGCGCGAAGACCAGGATGAAAGTAACCAGGTACACGGCCAAGGGGATCACCCACAGCAAGGGAACAGCGGCGATATCCGTGGTCATGTAGGTAGTTAATCCTAACAAAAGGGCGGAGGGCACAAACGCCAGCATCACCCACCGCAGTCGCATGGCGTCTGGGATTCTTGGGGGACAATGTTCCTCAGTGGATGAATCCAATAGGGAGATGGAGGGGCGGCCGGGGGATTTCCATACGATCACCGCGCAAACGAAGGTCAATCCTGCTAGCAACACGTATCCAGCAGTCCACATTCCAGCCTGTACAGGCAGGTGGAGGAACGGTTCCATCACCAGAGGATAGCCCAACAACGCCGCCAGGCTGCCCAGGTTGCTGGCCGCGTATAAGAAATAGGGATCGCGCGCGGCCGGATGCTTGGTCTGCGAAAACCACCTCTGCAGCGTGGGCGCGGTGGCGGATATCGCCAGCAAAGGAACTCCTAACGCGGTTACCATCAATTGCAGCAACCGCCCGGCCGGCCACGTGGCGGCGCTCTCTGCCCAATCCTCAGGAATGGCCACAGGCAGAAATATGAATCCCAGCCCCAAAATTCCCACCTGAACCACCGCCTGCCGCTTGACACCCAACCAGCGGATCAGCCCATGGCTCATGCCATACCCAGCCAAGAGCACGGCCTGATAGAATACCATGCAAGTGTTCCAGACGTTCGGCGCGCCGCCCAACAGGGGCAACACCATCTTGGAAAACATCGGTTGAATCCAAAACAACAAAGCGGAACTGACCACTAGCGTGGCCGTGAAAACGAGAAGCAAGGCGGGGAACCTCCCGGCATTCCCTTCCCCGGTACTCTGTTGAAGGTACAGAGGAAAGATGGATTCAACAGGCAGCGCGGAGGGTATTGTGTTCCCGCGGCGGGGCTTTGTATAGGCGGAAGATTTTGTATAACTGGCAGATTATTTTGGATGGCTCATCCGGTAAGTGAGTACTTTTTCTTTTTGTTTTGCTCCGCCATTCCATCAAACCGTATGGAGAGAACGGCCCCGAAGTCCCTCTCTCTGGGCGAGCGGATTGGATAAGAGTAAAGTCCTTTCGCCCCGATGGACTTCCTTGGAATTGGCAGGAGTCCCGCTTGCATAGAGTCCCCTTCCACGGACGGCTTTGCAGCCGCCCAGGGTTTTAAAAGGGTTTTAAACCTGGGCCAAAAGCGTCGAATATACGCAATTCCCAGATGAACCTTTTGAAGTTCCATGAGGCAGCCTTAAAAGTCGATCTCTGCCTCTTCGGAAACCGGGGCACGCCGGATAGGGATCTGGAATCCCACCGGATCAGCGAGGTTTTCCAAATCGAAAGCCCGGAGAGTTCCCGCTTCTTTTACGATATCCATCAAACGCTCCGGATCGAGCGGACGTTCCAGAATGTGGATGGCCTGCATCGGGGCGAACATCCGGCGTTCTTCCTCCGTCAGAGGATTGAGCACCAGGACAATCCGGGTGTGCCGTGAGTGCCCCCGCATCAACCAAGCCAAATAAACCGGATCAGGTATGGCCTCGCACTGCCCGATCACGCTGAGATCCACCGGTTCCTGGCGGGCACAATTCCACAACTCCATGTTGGATTCAGCAGAAACCAGCGTACCACCGGCCCGGTCCACGCATTCATACAGAATATTTTTTTCTTCAGGCTGCAAACCAAGCACTACGGCCCGCAAACCACCTTGGTCTCGACGGGGAGCAATCATAATGTTCACCTCAAGCCGAACATTTTCAGCCGGTTAAAACACATCCGGCGTTTCCAGAATTGGACATCGCAATCGGCTATAGGGATAGTAATACGAAACGCGATGAGTGTCAGAGAGAAAGCACTTCCCGCCCAATCCCGACTAGCGCGTGAGCCGAAAACAATACGAAAAGCGATGTGGTGTGGAAAAGTGTATTATAATATATATTGAAATAAACAAAAATCATAGTTCATACGAGAAAGCAAGAGAATAGACTTTTTATAAATAATACGTTATGTTCCTATTCGTTGCATCTGGATCTTTCTCACTGCTTAATCCGTGGTATGAGCAGGAGGGAATGCGAAACAATTCCCTCTCCCTTGGATAGAGGTTGAGAAGTCCTGAAAGGACGATAGTCGCCCAAATTCTGGAATCGAGCAAACAGGTACCCATCATGGAAACCAGCACGGCCATCTCCATCCGGCAATATTCTCGCTATCTGATCTTGAGCTTGGGTATAACGGGGTTATTCGCGAAGATCATTGAGTGGCTGAATCCACGATCCTTTGGCTATTTTTTGTTTGATACTCTTCTGCTTCTATTCATTTTTTCATCCTTGACGTTATCCCGGTACTTTTTGTTGAAAAATAAACCACGCCGACAGGATGTTTTTCTCCTTCTCTGGGCGCCGGGCGTTTTGTTTCTCACTTTCCTGGCCACGATAGTTGCCGATCACTGGCGTTAAGTTGAGAAGGATTCCGCCATAAAAGAGGTATGCGAGGAAATCCCCCTTTATTCTCGAAGAAGCACTTTGGGAACAGGATCGATCTCGAAAACTCTATTTACCGGAATGATTTGAAACCCATTCGGAAATGGTCGGCTTATGATAAAATCCACCATAGTCTTTTCGCTGTTATAATAGAAATGATTTATTCCTCGGAAAGGAAAAAACGGCTTGAGCCGTCAGAAAAAGCACAAACGTTCCCATCCCCTCGCCAAACTACCCTCCGGCCAATCGAAGGTTTCTGCAATGCTCATCGAAATTGGTGGAAATTATATCAGCGCGGAGAAAACGTTAGAAAGACAGCAAATAATGCTGAGTCATGTGGTAAACGCTTGGAATCTCGCTGTTTTACCCCCCCAAAAACGAAAAATAGAATTCCTCCAAATCAAAACCTCTTATCTGGCTCTTAATCCCCTGGCGACCAATGAAGAGCTCCAACGTTTTGATAAATTTTATGAAGAAATAATAGCCAAAAAATTAGAGCTTTGCCCCACAGACCTCCGGATAATCATCAATGCGGATATTCTGGAGATCAACGGCAAAAAACATATCACGGTCGCAACCATGCCCGGGGATATCTTGAAGACTGACCACCTTTCAAAGGATTGAATCAGCATGCATAAACCGTAGCGGAAGGCCCGGCCGACCCGGATCAATCCAAATGATCCTTCCGGCCGATGGACTCAAACTCGAATGGCCGGAAATCGAACACACCACCCTGGTCTCTCCATGCCCTGGATCGGCGGCAACAGAATGATCGTTTTTTGAATGATCATTTTTTAAAAGATAGAAAAAGCACGTGCCCTGTCTTGATTTCCGGGCCGGCTTCTGCTGGTCTCACCATAACTCCCAATCGGCCACCACGGAGCCTTTGGGGCGGGAGAGGCGGATGTTATCCAGGTAGGCCGGCACACCGTCCAGTGTATCACCGCCCTGGGATGTCAACGTGAGGGTAATGGTCCCATTGGGATCATCATACACACCGGCGATTTCAGGCAACAACCAGTTTCGGGTGTAGCCCTCATCCGCCAAGGGCCCGTATTGGCCGGAAAACTCCCCCCAATCGCCCACGGCGTTGCTGCCTCCCATGATCGTTTCATCCAGCGTGGTCCAGCCGGTTCCCCGGTTATTGCCGTTCTCGTCAGTCCAGGACACCCGCAGCACCGAAGCCACCGCAGCCCAATCGGAAGGTCCGTCCACAAACAGGTCAAAATGGATACGGTCGTAATTCCGGAATTCGGGAAAATCCCTCAGGTTGATGGTGATATTCTCGCTCCAGCCCGAGGTCCAATAGAACATCAAGAATCCGGTCCCCTCGGTGGGCGCGGGATCGCCGGACAGGTTGATTTCCGCCGCGGTTCCGCCGCCCGCCAGGGTAACCAAGGCCGCGTCCGCCTCACGGTTAAACCCGATCAACGGCAGATACTCCCGCTCGACGGGTACTCGTTTGCGAAGCCGCATGTCATCAAAATAAACAAACCCTTCAAACCGGTTGGGTACCGCCACACCCTCGATCGTGGCCGCCTGGGGATTGATCCACAGGCGCAGGGAATTGACATTGGATAACAAATCTTCCCACAACTTGCCTTGTTCTTCTGTGTACCAAAAGACCATTTCCTTCCACGTGCCGACATCGCTGGGTCCATAATTCCGAAAACCCAACACCACCTCCACACCCAAATCCACACGCAACTGGAATATCTGATCGGAATAAACCCACAACCGGAACTGGTCGGTTCCCCGCGCGTCAATGCCTTCAGGGAACACCACACGGGCGTCGGTCCATCCCGCATTCTGGAAGGCATCCACCTTCACCGCCGATTCGCCCCCATGAACCGGTTCGCCGGGAACCGTAAAATCCGCCCATTGCGCCCAGCCGCTCCACGTGCCGATTTCGTACTCAAAATCGTTGAAAAGGATATATTCCTGACCTTCTCCTGCCGCCGTCAACCAGCCCAAAACGATGATTATCCATACGGATCGTTGGATTTTCACTTTTTCTACTCCTTGCTGACCAGGATTGATTAAAATTCTCAACCAATTCCATCAACCGGATTATCTCAACAAGAATCCAATAGATTTTTTCATAAAATTTCTTCGAAGTCCAGCACATATTTTTCTCAGAACTCACTAAAATTTTTCTTCCTACATAAAAAGTTCATTTTGAGGTATTAAATCTAAATATATTTACTAAAATATAATATATAGTAAAGTTATCTTAATACTTTTCTTTATTAAAATTCTTTAAAAACAATAATTGGTCCTTGATTTTTGCGATTCAAAATGGTAATTGATTATCGATCTTTCCATAAATATCTCAATTGATCAAGTTACTGTCTGCCATTCATCTCGGTTTTCTCGCTAGACCGGGTCATGGGAAGAAACGGGCGTTGGCGCCTTTTCAAGGGAGGGGAGTATCCCATGAAAAAACGCGTTATTTACCGCCTGGGAATCGCAGAAAAATGTTTTTATGCTGGGCTGAGGATCATCATCGTCCTCATGTCGCACGGGATATGGGCCGCGGGATACGCGTCAGGGAACGAAATAAGCGGCAATGCTATAAGCCAGATGGGTTTGATTCCCATTGCGGTTTGGACCCAATTCGATCCGACACCCACCCCTTCCCATACGTCTACTCCTACCGAGATACCATCCACTCCTACTCCCACTCGAACCCCAACCCGGACCCGAACACCCACAAATACAAAAACGTTTACTCCAACTTATACTCCAACTCCCAATGCTCTAACCCCTACCCCTACTCCCACGGAGGAAACCGGACCTGATCCAACCCCCACGTGGACCGCGACCCCGCATCCAACGCCGACTTGTACGTTCACGCCCGAACCAACCCCAACGGAAACTCCAACGCCAACTTATACATTCACCCCCGTGCCTACCCCTACCTGGACTCCCACATTCACTCCCACGGAGACGCCAACCCCAACTTATTCACCCACCCCGACTTGGACACCGACTTATACTCCATCGCCCACATTCACTCCCACGGAAACACCAACTCCGACCTTTACGCCCACCCCCACCTTTACGCCCACGGCAACCCCCACTGCGACCTTTACGCCTACGCCCACAAATACTCCAACTCCGACATGGACATTCACGCCGACTTATACATTTACCCCTGAACCAACACCAACTGAGACACTTACGTTTACACCTACTTGTACGGATACACCTACACCCACTCCAACCGAGACACACACACCGGTTCCACCTCCTCCAACATCAACACATACACCAACCCCAACTTATACACCTACTTTTACACCTACTCCCGTGCCGCCGAGTCCGACACCGACATTCACTTTCACGCCCGAACCAACGGAAACCCCCACGCCCGAGCCGTCGCCTACACCGACCGCCACGGCCACGGCTACCGAGACGTCCACTCCCACGGCCACGGCAACTTATACCCCAACAAGCACCGATACGCCGGTTCCACCCACGCCGACATTCACCTTCACCCCGACGCCCGAGCCGTCGCCCACACCGACCGCCACCGCCACGGCTACCGAGACGTCCACTCCCACGGCCACGGCAACTTATACCCCAACAAGCACCGATACGCCGGTTCCACCCACGCCGACGTTCACCTTCACCCCCACGCCCGAGCCGTCACCTACACCGACCTCTACGGCCACGGCTACCGAGACGTCCACTCCCACGGCCACGGCAACTTACACCCCAACGAGCACCGATACGCCGGTTCCACCTACGCCGACGTTCACCTTCACCCCTACGCCCGAACCGTCGCCCACACCGATCCCCACCGCCACGGCTACCGAGACGCCCACGCCCACGGCAACTTATACCCCAACGAGCACCGACACGCCGGTTCCACCTACTCCGACGTTCACCTTCACCCCAACCCCCGAGCCGACGCCCACA
>JABLXU010000055.1 GCA_013177805.1 Candidatus Omnitrophota bacterium | reverse complement strand
GTTTCGTGCGCGCGACCGGCGGCCTCTTGTGGCAGGGCGTGAAGATCCTGGGTGAATGCATCAAGGAAGCGCCCGAATTCGCCGCCCGCCGGCGCCGCGCGGCGCGGAAAACCCCGATGGGGTGAGCGTAGCCCGGGACATGTTGGCGGGCTACGGTGTGTTTTGAGCCCACCCTACAACCGCTGGATTGCGGAATAAAGATGAATTTCGCCCTCTCAGGGCTTCCCTCACCCTGACTCTCTCTCCGAAGAAGAGGCCGTGGTTAAGCGGTCCCATTTTTTTGTGTTCAACGAACGCCTCCTTTCTTGATCTTCTCGCTTTAACCCCGATTAATCCCTCAATTCCGCGGCCTTTTCCTCATAGATAGGGGGAATTTTTGCGTCTCCCGATTTCCCCGCAGGAGGAAACCATGTGGCCTCGGATCCGCAACTGGTTCGCCAAGCCGTCATCCCCAGAAAGTCCCGTCCGCGCGCGCAAAGTGGCTTGGGCGCCCCCACCCAAACTGCCCGTCTCGCCCCGGTCGCGTCCTTTGTACGAAGGCTTCCTTTTCGGCCCGGAAGGCGATTATGGGCCGCCGCCGGGGCTTGATCCGCGCATCTTGTTCCCGTTTCTCCGGCGGTTGCGGGATACCATCCCCGATGTCTCGGCCGGGGTGTGGGCCTGGGTGCGTCTGTGCTCGACACCGCAATCCTATTCCCTCTCTGAAGGCTCCGAGGCCGAGCAGGCGCGCGCCCGTGCGGTCCTGGACGCCCTGGACCGCCGCCTCGTGGATCTCCCCACCGGGCAGGACCATGGAGTGGAAGCCCTGGTGCAATGCTTTTTCCTTTCGGTCTTCACCTACGGGGCGTTTTGCGGCGAGGTGGTGCTGGAGGATTCCCGCCGGCGGATCGACCGCTTTCTGATTATCGATCCGGCCACCATCCGCTTCCGCCCGGATGCCCGGAGCCGGCGGTTTCTCCCCTTTCAGATCCAGGGCGATGGGACCCTGACCCCCCTGCATCCCGCTTCGTTCTTTTATTTCGGTCTGGACACGGACGGGCTTTCCCCCTACGGCCGCTCGCCGCTCCTGGCGTTGCCCCTGGTGGTGAAACTGCAACAGCAGATGTTGCGTGACATGGCCCGCGCCCAGCACAACGCCGGGTATCCGATGGTTCATTTCCAGATGGCCAAGCCCGAGCCGGGCCTTCGGGAACAGCCGGGGGCCTACAATGCCCGCATGCAGGAGGAACTGGAAGCCCTGCGTTCGGAAGTGCGCGAGCGCGAGACCGACAGCAACCTGGTCACCTTCGACAACGTGCGGGTGAGTTACATCGGGCCGGACGGCTACGCGCACCAGTGGGAGGAGAGCCTGCGGGCGATCGGCGAGCAGGTGATTTCCGCCTTGCATCTTGCGCCCTTCATGCTCGGGCGGAATTGGGGGACCACGGAATCGTGGGGCACGGCGCAATACCAACTGCTGACCAACAACGCGCGCACCGTGCAGGAAGGGGCCAAGCGGCTGGCCGAATGGCTGCGCAACCTGGAGCTGGCGCTGCAGGGCTCGCCGCTGAGCGTGCGGCACCATTTCGCGCCGCATCACCACCTCGACGCGGACGGCCGCGCGCGGGCGCTGCAAACCACGGCCAACACCCTGGTGGCGTTGGCGGAGAAGGGGCTGCTCGATTCCACCGCCGCCCGCCAGCGGATCGAGACGCTGTTGAGGTTCTATTGAGAGAGATCACGGATCATCCGGGAACGGGTTGGGGAACTTGTTATGGCTTGTCTTTGTCATTCAGGGCTGTGCGCCAACCGTCTTCATATAAGCCGATTTCCGCGAATGGAATCGGCGCGAAGCCCAAGCAACTGTAAACCGGCGCATCGTCCCGCAAGGCGAATTTCTGATCCGCCGCGCCGGCGAATCCTGGGTCTTCCCGGGTGATCCAATTGCCCAGCAGGACTTGGATTCCCTGATCCCGCGTGAGAAAACCGCCGCATCGATACACCACGTTCCGCCAGATCCAGTTGATGTCATTCCCCTCTTCGAGCCGCGCCAGGCCGGGATAGCGCGTGCTGTACGGCGGTTGATGAATGTCCACTTGCTGCGTGAGAAGTGCGGACGTGGAATCGCTGGATAAAAAATTCAACCAGCGTTCCCGGCCCCAAGGCGAAAAACTAATGCCATACCGGCACTCGGCAAAGAGATTGTTATCAACCCAATTATCCTTGCCGCCGTGGATCTGCACGCCGCCGAAGAGTCCGTTGGAGCAGCGGTAAAACACGTTGCCATAGATCAGCACTCCGCAGATGGCGTCATCCAGCCGGATGCCGGCCTGCCCCAGGCCGTGGCGGTTGCCGATATCGTGCCAGTAATTGTACCGGATGACGTTGCCCCGGTAACTGGGATTCAGGAAGAGGTCGATTCCGCCTTGGTCGTCGGATTCCTGCACCACGTCGTGGATCTCATTGAACTCGATGAGGTGATCGTTGCCTTCCAGCCGGATCGCGTGGCAGGGCGTGTCGTGAAAGCGGTTGTGGGCGACGCGGTGGCCCACGCCCTCGATCTGCACCGCGGGTGTGTAGGTGCGGTCGACGCGCGAGAAATGGTGAATATGGCAGTTCTCGACAAAATGGCCCCCGGGCGTGAGGGTTTTCCGGTCTCCGCCTTGGATCACGGCCCCGCCGCGGCCCAGGGTATGGATATCACAACTCAACACGCCATGCCCCCGGCCGCCGCGGATGACCACGCCCGAGGAACCGAAACGGCGCACGATACAGCCCGCCACGAGATTCCGTTCTCCCCCTTCAATCACGATTCCGTCCCCCCGCCCCATCTCCACGATCAAGCCTTGGAGAATCCCATGCGACACGCCCTCGAGGCGCAGCAGAGGTTCATCCACCATCGGGATTTCGATTTCCGTGTTGTCGAGGTCCCCAGGCGGATAGAAATACAATTGCCCCGCCTCGCGGTCCAGGTACCATTCCCCCGGGCAGTCGATTTCCTCCAGCAGGTTGAAAACATAATAGGGCTGGCCTTCCCGCATGCCGTAGGGGCTGGTGTGGGTGGTTTGGATTTGCCTGGCTTCGGTATCAATGGACGCCACGCCGATGGCGTTGTCAGCCCAATCGTAATACCAATAGCCATACAGCCAGGGATCGGCGGCGTTCCGCCAGCGGGCGGGCCGGTCCCCCTGGTATTCAAAGCGGCCGCCGCGTTTCTCCGATAAGGAGCCGGGATCGAGCACCTTTCCGGTCCGGACAAATCCCTCGTTCGGCCAGCGGGCGGGGATCATCGGTTGCCCGCCGCAATACAGTTCCAAAGACGGCCGCGATCCTCCGCCGAATCCCCGGTAAACCAGTTGCCCGTATTCCGTAATGCCCTGGGCTTTGAGATCCGCCACCACCACATGGCCGCGGGATTCCTCGGGGAGGCGCTGCAGGACGGCCGGATCGGTGACTTTCCGAAATCCGGTGACCGGGGCACCGGCGGTCAGGCGCACGGTTTCGCCCTCGCCGGCCGCGATCACGAGGGGCGCTTCTTCCCGCCCCGCGACCGCCGCCGTCAGCGCGAGGCCTTCCCGCAACCGGTACACGCCCCCGCGGAGAACGATCTTCACGCCGCCCTGGGGATAGCCGCCGGGGGCCTTGTTCCATTCCGCGGCCTTCTCGAGCGCCCGGGAGATGGTGGCCAGTGGCTGTTCCCGCGTGCCGGGATAGCGGTCCGAGCCATTCCGGGCGACATAGATGGTGACCGCGGGTTCTGGCAGCCGGGGGAGCTTCACCCGGCTGGCATCGGGATCCCGGGGAGCAAGGCCTTCCTGAGAACGCTGGATGCTTTTCAGCAATTCTTCCGCCTCCCAATGGTGATGCGGCGGCGTGTCCGGCAATGCGAGGACTTGTTGACAAGCCCCCCGCGCTTCGGAGAAGTTCTTCTTCCGGTATTCACTCTGCGCGGCGGTCAGCAAGGCCAGGCTTTTGCAATAACCGGGCGCGCCGGGCATAGCGACAATTTCACGTACATATTTCCGGGCGGTTTCGTAATCCCCATCCCCGCGGGCCAAACGCGCGAGAAGGAGCAAGAGGTTGACGCGCTCCACGGGAACCAATTCAGAATAAGCCAACAACAGGCGGACGGCCTCTTCCGCTTCGCTGAATTTGGATTTCTTCTTCAATCCGATTCGCTCGATGGGGATTTCCTTGAATCCGATCTGGAACGCGGGCGAGCCGCTCCGCAGGCGGAAATCCTGCTTTGCGGCATCGGCGAAGAGCGGATCCACCCCGATGAGGTTGTCCTGGAATTTCAGCAGCGGGCGGGCGCTTTCCTCGATTTCGTCCCACGTTCCGCCCCAGCAGATATTGCGCGCGATGACATTGCCCACGGGGGCCTTGGGATTTTCGTCGAGGATCGTCACCAGTTTCGGGTAGCGTTCCCTGTAAGGCGGCTGGTTGAAGGTGATGCCCGACAAGGTGCCCTTGGTTTTGGCTTCTTCGATCCATTCGTCGGCGTGATAGGCGGCCCAGTTGAGGGCGCGGGCGTCCACGTGCAGCGCGGGCTTGCAATCAACGAAGATATTGTTTTCCACCGTGCAGTCCCGCCCGCCGCCGATGAACGCGGCCCGCGTCACTTGGTAGAAGACATTCCCCACAATGTCCGCGGACGCGAACATGTCGTCCAGGTACACGCCCACGCAGCCCCGGTTTTCGAAGCCGCTGATATGATGCAGGTAGTTGTGGCGGATCACGTTGCCGCGCATGGTCCAATTGCGGCCCGCGTAGATGGCCCCGGCGTCGTTCGATTCCTGGCAGACATGGTGGATCTCGTTGTATTCGATCACATGCTCGTTGCCGCCGAACTGAATGGCCATGTGGGGCGCGGAGTGGATCCGGTTATGCGCCGCGCGGAGGCCCACGCCGTTGAGCGAGAGGCCGGGCGTGTACATCCGGTTGATCCGGCCGTAGTGGTGGATTTCGTTGTTTTCCGCCACCAGGGAGCCGGGCGTCAGGCTGGGGCGGTCGCCGCCCGTGAGGGAAACGCCTCCCCCGCCGGTGAGATAGATCTTGCAGTCCACCACGCGGTGATCCGTCCCCGAAAGATTCGCCGCCCAGCCTCCGGTGTTGCGGATGACGCAACCGGCGAGCTCGACGCCCTTCCCGCCCGAGACCTCGACCGCCGTGCCCCGCGCCGCCTCGAGGATGAAGCCACGGAACGTGGCATGCGATACGTCCTTCAGGCTTATCAGCCGGGGCAACACGGAGATCACGATCTTCGCGGCATCAGCGGGTTCCGGCGGCCAGAAATAGAGAATGCCTTGCTCGCGGTCGATGTACCATTCGCCGGGCGTGTCCAGCTCACTCAGCATGTTGAACGCGTAGTACCACTGCCCCTTGCGGTAGCCGTAGTGGTGATACGGCGTCGCCAGCGAGATGACGGCGTGGGCGGTGTCGATGGACGCGATCCGCTGGCGCTGGTCGGACCAATCCCAGAACCAGTAGCCATGCAGCCAGGGATCCTTTTCATCTACCCAGCGCGCCGGCCGCCTGCCATCGTACTTGAACTGCCCCACCTTACTCCCGCGGATGCCGTGGATCTGGTGGCCATCCTCCACGACCAGATCCACAATGCGGTCGAATCCCTCGTTCGGCCAGCGCGCCAAGGTCATCGGCGCGTCATTGCAGAACACCTCCGCGCCGCCCTCGTTGGCGGGCCCGCAATCCGTGACGCCGGCCTTCTTCAGATCGGCCTGCAGCACGTTCCCCCGTGCCGGCTCATCCAACCGCTGCAAGACGGCCTCATCCGTGACCGGCTCGAATCCAGAAACGGCCTTGCCTCCGGACAGGCGAACTTCTTCACCTGGAAACGCCATATATACAATGGGCGCGCCTTCGGTTCCAGAATCTTGTTCACTTAACTCGAAGGGTTTCGCCAGCGCGTATACGCCGCCCCGGACGATGACGGTAACGCCCCCATCCGGCAGATCCCCTGTTTGTTTGAGTTCGCGGATGGCGTCGCGCGCCCTCTCCAGCGTGGCGAACGGCCCATCGGTTTTCGTGTCGTTGGGCGCGGGAAACCGGCCTGTCCAGGTATCCTTCCCGGCCAGAGAAACATAAAGCCGCAGCGGCTCGGAATCCGCCGCCACGAAGGCATGGCTCATCATCAAGAAAAACCCGGCCAATAATCCTAGAACGATGGAATGATTCGCATGCACGCGGAACTTACTCCATGCTTTATTCGAGGCAGGTGAAGGGATGGAAGCGCTGATCCGCTCCCTCTCTCCTTGGGAGCGAATAGGGGTGAGGGAAGCCTGGAACAGGCGTACCTTCTCATGACAATGCCAATGAGTCCATAGATTCAAACCGCGGCTTCGCCGTGAGGTCATTTTTTACCTCCCTTGCAAGATTGAAACTGCGCGAGGCGGGATGGCCGAATCCCCGATAGGCCCATCCTCCGCCCGCCGCGGTTAAGGTTTTCATAAAACGAGAGACGAAGCAAGCGGCCGGATAGGATGAAAAAATGGCGGGCACTCTCCAAGTCACAATTCACAGGCTAATAAGAATGCACAGGCTTGCCCAACCGGTTTCCCGCGTCAACAGAACTTCTCCCCCAGCACCGGGCTCCAGCCCTGGAAGCCTCGCCCCTCTCTCCTCCAGGGCCGGGGTGAGGGGATCCCTCTTGAATCGCAACATTCCCCATATGGAGCCAAGAGCCATCACGAAACGTTCAGCCAAATTACCTTACATACACCTTACCTTACATACACCGTCTTGATGTTCACGAATTCCTTAATCCCATAGTGCGCCAGTTCGCGGCCGTATCCGCTTTCCTTCACGCCGCCAAAGGGCAGGCGGGGATCGGAGCGCACGAAGGTGTTAACGAAACACGCGCCCGCGTCCAATTCTTCCGCCGCGATGCGCTCGCCCCGTGCCACGTCTTGTGTAAACACCGCCGCTCCCAGGCCGAAGACCGAATCATTGGCGGTGGCGATAGCTTCTTCCTCGTTCCTGACCGTGATGATCGAGGCCACCGGCCCGAAGAGTTCTTCCTCATAGGCCACCATGCCTTTTTTCACGTTCGTCAGCACGGTCGGCGGATAATACGCGCCTTTCCCGTCTGGAATCTCGCCACCAAGTACCAATTTCGCGCCTTGTTCGAGAGTCTTCACGACTTGCTGGTGCAGCTCGTCCCGAAGATCATGCCGCGCCTGGGGGCCTACCTGCGTATCTTCGTCCAACGGATCGCCCACTTTCGCGGCTTTCATCGACTCCACGAACAATTCCGTGAACCGTTCCGCCACCGGCTCCACTACGATGAAGCGCTTGGCCGCGATGCAGCTTTGCCCCGAGTTGATGAGCCGGCTGGCCGCGCAGGTGGCTGCGGCTGTTTCCAGGTCCGCGTCTTCCAGGATGAGGTAGGGATCGCTGCCCCCGAGTTCCAGCACCGATTTTTTGAGCCGTTCGCCCGATTTGGCGCCTACCGCCCGGCCCGCCGGTGTGCTGCCCGTGAGCGTGGCGGCCCGCACCCGGGGATTCTCAATGATGCCCGCCACTTCGCGGCTGCCACACAGGACCGACCGGAACAGATGTTCAGGGAATCCCGCGTCCCGGAAAATCTGCTCAATGGCCAACGCGCAACCCGGCACGTTGGAGGCGTGCTTCAACACGCCCGCGTTGCCGGCCATTAACGCGGGCGCGGCGAAACGGAACACCTGCCAGAAGGGGAAGTTCCAGGGCATCACCGCCAAGACCACCCCGATCGGCTGAAACGTGACATAGCTTTTACTGGCCTCGGTGGCGGCCGGTTCCGGCGCGAGGAATTTCTCGGCGTTTTCGGCGTAATATTCGCAGACGGTGGCGCATTTGACCGCTTCCGCCCGGCCGTCCCGGATGGGCTTGCCCATCTCCAAGGCCATCAATTTCCCGTATTCGTCCTTGTATTTGCGTAACAGGTCCGCCGCGCCGGCCATCAAGTCCGCCCGGAGAGCGAACGAAGTTTTTTTCCAGGATAGAAAGGCGTCATGCGCTTTGTGGATAATCGCGTTGATTTCCTGAGGCGGCATCTCCTCGTAGGTTTGGATGACATTGCCATTCGCGGGATTGACGGATTGTATCACCATGCTTTGTTCACCTCGGGGATTGGTGGGTTGGTATAAGTAGAAAAAAAATCCAAGTACGATTCTCTATTCGGAGTTCTGGTTATTATACCATTCCGGTAACTATGTGCCCGGTTGCAGCGCCAGGATGAATTCCGCCCTTTTGGGCTACCCTAACCCTGATTCTCTTTTCGAGGGAGAGGGATTCGTTTCGGGTTTCCATCCCTCCTCATTCCTTGGATGGAGCATTGAGGGAGTTCTGCATCCGGGTATACAGGGGAAATCATTCTATTCCTCCACAATGGAAAGAATCAATTCCACGGCCTGCTTCACACTGGTTTCGACGACGGGTGAGAGACGGCCACCGTAGCCGAAATCCGCGGCGCCGATTTCCACTACGGACGCCTGGGGGCATGAGCCGTACAGGGCATGGGCGAGAGCCAGCAGCGTGGGGGGAGCGCAATCGTGCGAGAACGTTTCCGGGATGGAGGGCGCGGAATGGATTTCCCTCCGCGCGAATGTTCCGGGAGGCTGAGTAGCGCTCGCGTCGATGAAAATCACCCGTTCCGCGTGGGAGAGATCCTCCGCCAGCTCGGGCGTCAATTGATGGCGGACAAGGACGGTCACGTCCGGCCGGTGGACGCGCTTCTCGAGCAGGCAGGCGGCCCGCCAGCCCGCGCCGTCGTCGCTTCTGAGGGGATTTCCGAAACCGATGATCAGCGTTTTGGTCATGGAGACATTGTATCCATGACCGGCGCTGTAAGGACGGGGAGTCAGACACTCACTTTTTCCCCGGAGACGAGAAGAATATTAGGATAGGAAGTTTCCCGTAACGCCCTACGCGGGCGGATCCAGGCCTCCCGCCTGGATCCAAACCCGAAGGGATCAAACAATCCAATTCCACATTGGGGGGTGACTTTCCTTCGGCCTTTTCTATTTTGCCGCCATCGATACAATCAAATGGTATATTTTGTACTCCATATTTTTAACGTTTTATTACGTAACCGAATACTGAATCCTTATTTTCACTCAGCCATCCCGGATGATCAAAGCGGGATACGGCGATCAACTGTGAGGATGAGTATGTCCACCCGGAATAGCCCGGTTTCGGAGATCACCCCGGCCGAGGGCGCGCCCGATCATTTTCCGTTCCGCGAAGCCGAAGCGAAATGGCAGAAGGCCTGGAAAGAGGCCAACCTGTTCGGCCGGTCTGAGGAGGGCGATAAGCCCAAGTTTTACTGCCTGGAGATGTTTCCGTATCCCTCGGGCAAACTGCACATGGGGCATTTGCGCAATTACACCATCGGGGATGTCATGGCCCGCTATTACCAGATGAAGGGCTACCGGGTGCTGCATCCCATGGGGTATGACGCCTTCGGCCTGCCCGCCGAGAACGCGGCCATCAAGCACAAGGTGCATCCCGCCGTGTGGACAGAGAATAACATCCGCGAGATGCGGCAGCAGCAGGAAGCCCTGGGATTGTCGTACGACTGGAGCCGGGAGGTGGCCACCTGCCGGGAGGATTATTACAAGTGGGGCCAGTGGCTTTTCCTTAAGTTTTGGGAAAAAGGCCTGGTGTACCGCAAGGAAGGGCTGCTCAACTGGTGTCCCACGTGCCAGACGGTGCTGGCCAACGAGCAGGTGGTGAACGGCCAGTGCTGGCGGTGCGACACGTCCGTCACGCAAAAATACATGCCGCAGTGGTATATCCGGATCACCGCCTACGCGGACGAACTGCTGCAGGATCTGGAGCAGCTTCATGGATGGCCCAACAAGGTGCTGGTCATGCAGCGGAACTGGATCGGCCGGTCCGAAGGGGCCGAAATCTTGTTCCGCGCCGCGGATGGCCCCCAAGCCGGGACACCCATCCCGGTATTCACCACCCGGCCGGATACGCTGTTCGGGGCGACCTACATGGTCCTGGCGCCCGAGCATCCCCTGGTGGAGCCCCTGATTTCCGGCACGCCGGAGGAGGCGGCCTGCCGCGCGTTCATTCAAAAAGTCGCCCGGATGGATAAGGCCGTCCGCACGGACGAGGCCACGAAAAAGGAGGGGGTGTTCACGGGCCGGCACGCCATCAATCCGGTCAACCAGGAGAAGATCCCCATTTGGATCGCCAACTATGTGCTGGCCGAGTACGGGACTGGGGCGATTATGGCCGTTCCCGCCCATGACCAGCGCGATTTTGATTTCGCCCGGGAATACGGCTTGCCCATGCGCCTGGTGATTCAACCGGAAGGCGCGCCGTTTCATTCCGCCGAAGAGATGACCGCCGCGTGGGTGGAGGAGGGGATCATGGTCAACTCCGGCCCCTTCAATGGAACGCCCAACGAGGAGGGCAAGCGGAGAATCACCGCATGGATGGAGGAACGGGGCATCGGCAAGGGCACGGTCAATTACCGCCTGCGAGACTGGGGCATCTCCCGCCAGCGCTACTGGGGCATGCCGATTCCCTTGGTGCATTGCGACACGTGCGGCATCGTGGCGGTGCCCTATGATCAATTGCCGGTCGAGCTGCCCCGGGACGTGGAGATCACCGGCGAAGGCTCGCCCTTGGCCCGGCACGCGGCCTTTGTCAACACGCCATGCCCCCAATGCGCGTCCCCCGCGCGGCGGGAGACGGATACCATCGACACGTTTTGGGATTCGTCGTGGTATTTTCTGCGTTATACCGACGCCCGGAACGACACCGCGCCTTTCGATCCTCAAAAGGCCGCCCGGTGGATGCCGGTGGACTTGTACATCGGCGGGGTGGAGCACGCCGTTCTGCATCTGCTTTATTCCCGCTTTTTCACCAAGGCCTTGCGGGACATCGGCCTGGTCGCCATCAGCGAACCGTTCACCAACCTGTTGACCCAAGGGATGGTCACCAAGGATGGCTTCAAGATGTCCAAATCGAAGGGCAACGTGGTGGATCCCGGCGAGATTTTGGACACCTACGGCGCGGACGCCGCCCGTGTCTTCATCTTGTTCACATCGCCGCCCGAACGCGATTTGGAATGGAGCGATGAAGGGGTGGTGGGCGCGTCGCGGTTCATCGACCGAGTATACCGTCTGGTCATGAAGTACGCCCCGGCGCTACGGCAACCGCCGCAGGCCGATGGCGAACCCAGCCCGGCCGCGATCCAATTGCGCCGTGTCTGCCACAAGACCATCGCCGGCGTCAGCGGCGACGTGGAGGAACGCATCGCCCTCAACACGGCCATCGCCAAAATTATGGAACTGGTCAATGAAATGTACCGGTTCGCGGAGCGTGGAACCATCGCGGCCGCCGATTTTCCCATCTTCCAGGAAACGGTGGAAACCCTGCTCTTGTTGTTGTCGCCCTTCGCGCCGCATTTGAGTGATGAGTTGTGGCAGGCCACCGGGCATGAAGGCTTTTTGTACGATCATCCCTGGCCGGTCTGCGATCCCGCCCTGTTGCGGACCGGGACATTTACTCTGGTGGTGCAGGTCAACGGCAAGGTGCGCGGGAAAGTCACGGTTCTCGAAGGCGCAGACGAAGGCGCGATCTGGCAAGCGGTATTGCAAGAACCGCAAATTACCCGCTGGTTGAATGCTAAAGAGCCCCGTAAGAAAGTTTACGTACCTGGAAAATTACTGAATATTGTGGTCTAATCCTCCGAGTCTTCCTGATGGATTCCCTGGGCCGCGGGCCGGCCGGGAACCGAGTATGCGCACCGCATGGGGGATTTTGCATCATGCAGCGCGGCGAATTGGCGTTGGGCGCTGTCCTGTTGGCCATTCTGCTGGCGGGGATCGCGTACGAAAACTACCGGGGCGCGGACAAAACAGCGGAGATCGTCATTTCCCATCCCGGCGTAACTCCTTTTGACGCCACCGCGGCCGTGCCGGGAATGCCGGCCTCCAATCTCACGGCACCGGCTTCCACGTTACCCGGCACTACCCCGGATGATGCCATTGCGGCCGCCCTCGTGCAGTTTTTGAACCAGGCTGGTCTCGAAGAACTGGTCAAAGTGCCGGGGATAGGACCGGTCCTGGCGCAGCGTATTCTGGATCGGCGCGCCGCCCTGGGGAATTTCACCGATGTGAAGCAAATCGATGAAATCAGCGGCATCGGCCCCGCGAAAATGAACGATTTGCTGCGATTCGCCGAATCTTTGTTGAAAAAACCGGCTCCCGCCATCCGTCCCGCCGCGCCTGCCCCGGCGGTATTTCCCCCCGCCCCGTTCCGGCGGGCCACTCCCGCTCGTCCAACGCAGCAGAAGATCCCGTTAAATCAGGCTACGCGGGAAGATTTGCTGAAGGTTCCCGGTATAGGGGAACATTTGGCGGAGGCGCTTCTCCAAGCCCGGACACAAGCCAAGGGATTCAAGACATGGCAGCAAGTGGATGCCGTATCCGGCATCGGGGGGAGCCGGTTGAGCCGCTTGCAAGAATATTTCACGTTACCCCAAGACCAATAAGCCTTCAGTAAAGTAAGAAAAATATAAGAAATAAAATAAAAAGGACCGGCCCTTGGAGGGAACATGCCGGTCCCTGTTCACATCGGTTATGGAACACTTGGTGAGGGATTACGATTTAGCGTTTTGGTACCGCTTGTTGACCTCTTCCCAATTGATCACATTGAAGAAGGCCTTCGTATATTCCGGACGCCGGTTTTGGTATTTCAGGTAGTACGCGTGCTCCCACACATCGAGCACCAGCAAGGGAACGACGCCCCACTGAGTCAAATTCTGGTGTTTTTCCGACTGCAGGATCACCAGGTTGTCCACCTGGGGCTGATAGGCCAAAATGCCCCAGCCGGAACCTTCCACGGCATTGGAAGCGGCCTGGAACTGGGCCGAGAACGCGTCGAAGCTGCCGAAGGCTTTGTCAATCGCCTTGGCGATATCGCCGGAGGGCTTTCCTCCACCCGTTGGGCTCATGATTTCCCAAAAAATGGTGTGTAGAAAATGACCGGAACCATGGAAGGCCAGTTCGCGGGAAAGGTGTTTGACCGCGGCGAAATCACCCGACTTGCGGGCTTCTTCGAGCTTCTTTTCCGCGTTGTTCAGGCCATCCACGTAGCTTTGGTGATGCTTGTCGTGGTGCAAACGCATGGTCTGCTCGTCGATGTGGGGTTCCAGCGCGTTGTAATCGTACGGTAACGGTGGCAGTACGTGTGGCATTGATTTCTCCTCCATTGGTTGGTTTTGGGTTTTGATTGCCGCATCCGCAGCGATTCCTGCTTTCCCGTTCATGAATGGAGCAAGCCCGGCAACGAGAAGTCCGCTGCACGATGTGACGAATTGGCGTCGTGTGACCACTGCTTTGACCTCCATGCTCTATATAGATATATTATAATTGATAATATTGGTAAATGCAAGTCAAATTAGATTGAATTTTTCTGTTAGCCGTTGAGTGAAAGAGCAAGATGATGGAAATGATGGGTGTCAATACCGAGGTGTTGCTAGGTTATCCAGGCCATATTTCCAGGGATGAGATCCTGAGCGGGTTGAAACAAACCATCAATACAACAGGCCGGGTTTTTTAAAAACCAGGTTTCCGATCGGGAATCGTATTAAATAGATTGCTCTCATTCTTTAATAATGATTCTTGTTCTCATTATATACTCTTGGATTTTTGAATCCAAATTTTGGAGTCAGGTTTTTTCCTGATCCCGGTTCGTTCCCCGAGGGCTGGTTTTTAATCCAGAAGTGCGGTCCCTGGGGTTATGTGATCCCCATGCCGCCCGCAGGTAAACGCAGACCGGAATGAGAGGATTCTTTGAACGCCCTACGGCGTAAACGTCACCACGAGTTCCGGCGCGCTGTCGGTAAAGAGTCCTGAATCGGGATTCTCCACCCGCAGCCGGAACCGGCGGGTTTCTCCCTCCGGCACGGAGAACAGATTGGCGGGGACGTTTTGATATAACACATCCTCCGCTCCCGCCACCCCGATTTGCGGGGTGATATAGTAATCGAATACATCCTGAATGACCGGCAAGGCAATCTTGTCCGCATCGGGATTCGCGCTTTCCACGGGAATCAGGTACGCGCGGGTGATGGTTTCGCGGTCCGTGGCGCCGGTGCCCAGGCCGCGGAAATTGTCACCCACGATCATCAGGGTGTTCTCGGAAGAGATGGAGAGCGTCTGAGTGCTCCAATCATCCGGATAGGTGTAGAGAAGCGGCGGATAAGGATCGAAGAGTGTGAAGGTTGCGTCCACCGGGGTGCCGTTGGCCAGGCGGATTGAAGCGGTGATGGTTCCCGTCCCGTCGAGGACCAGGGGAGCCAATTCCAGGCTGACCCCGCTCAGGGGATCGAGAAACGCGCTGACCTTGCCGGTTGCGCCCACCGCTTGGCCGTTGGTCACGAAGGGTTTGCCGGCGATGTCAATATTGATCAGGGCGGGGGTGAAATCGCTCATCTGCCAGAGCAACGAGAAGGACTGATCGGTCTGCAACGGGTAGATTCCGGTGGCGGGATCGAACGAATAAAGGCCGAAGCCCAGTTCGATCCGGAAGCTATCCACCACCAGATCTCCCGCGCCGCTCTGGAGATTCAGGATCACAGGCGTGCTTTCGTGGCCGGAATAGCCGTTGTGGACCCGGACTTCCACAGGACCGGGAGAGAGAGCTTTGAGCGCGGGAGCATCAAATTCCAGGGTAGTCAAATCGCGGGTGATGAAATCTTCCGGGTCCTCAAACACCAAAGGATCACCGGTACCCGAGGTGATGATCACGCGGGTTCCGCCATCCGCCGAAGCCCCTTCGAACGCCGGCCGGAAATGGTTGCCGGTGATCCGGATGACCGAACTGGAGGCATTCAGGAAGAAAGGCGAGGGGCTGATCGCGGTAATGACCGGCACAGGCGCGGGTTCCAGGGTAAGGTTGTATCCCGCCGTGGAGGCCTCATCCTCCCGGATCACCCGCAGGATGGCCGTGTCACCTTGGGAGGGATTGCTCAGGCGGGGCAAGACCACGGCGATGCCGGCCGGTTGGAGGGTGAAGGGCAGTTCCGCCACGCCGTCGCGGGATTGGAAGATGACTTGCTTCACGGGCGTGAGATGTTCGCCTTGGATCAAGGCCTGGTTTTCGGTGTCCACATAGAACGCGGTGCCCGCCAGATTGGTGATCGCGCGGATGACCGGTTCCACCACACTGCCCGCGGAATCGACGATCCGGATGTTGTCGAGATAAATCCCTTCGGCGGAGATGGACGAATCGCTTTGGAAGCGGAACGCGATCCGCAAGGCGGGATCTTTCGGCAGATTGATCTGGAGGTGGATGAAATCGGCCTGGGTCAGCATTCCCCCGGGATTTTGAGGATTGGAATATCCGTACAAGGCGTCAAAGGTTCCTAACAGAAGCGGTTGCGCGGGATTATCCGGATCAAACTGCGCGGGATCGGTGATGACCTCGCCGTCGTTGTTGAGATCCAGCATTTCCCACCCGGTTTGTCCGGAACGGCGTACTTCGACCACCAAGTAATCTCCTACTTCAAAAAACGGTTCGTCAAACGCGAATGCCGCGTCGAAAGATAATGTGGGCAGGACCGCCGCGGAGGTATCCAGGGGGACGTCGATTTCGAGGACGGAGGTTTGCGACGAGTAATAAAATCCGAAATTGGGATTCAGCGCCGCGCTTTTGGGTTCGCTGGAGGCGGTTCCCCACCCGATCCCGGCCTGGGTATCGAGGATGAACCACGGTTCCACCCGGTTGATGACCGGCATGCGCTCTTCGGCGATCAAGGTTTCCGCGTCCTCCGGTCCCAGAGAAGACATAGGAATATCATCAAATGTGATGGCGTTGTCGAAATCCACATAAAAATGGAGGCCACCCACCGGAGTAGGAGTCGGAGTGCCCATTTCCCGGGTTGGGGTGGGCGTAGGCGCCGGCGGTGGAGTGGGGGTGGGGGTCGCTTCCTCAAGAGGCGTCGGGGTGGGGGTGATTTCTTCCGGCGTAGGAGTCACGGTAGGGGTTGGGGTTTCTTCGCCGGGAAGGGGCGTCGGTGTAGGGGTCACCTCTTCCGGAGTTGGTGTGGGTGTTCCTTCACTGGGCGTCGGGGTTTCTTCGCCGGGAGGTGGAGTCGGAGTAGGGGCAGCCTCTTCGGGAGTCGGGGTAGGAGTGGCTTCACTTAGGGTCGGCGTGGGAGTCTCTTCTCCCGGAACGAGCGTGGGTGTTGGAGTTGCCCCGCCGAGGGTGGGCGTCGCGGTGGGAGTCGGGGTGGGTGTTGGTTCTCCGGGCGAGGGTGTATCGGAGGGCGTGGGAGTCGGCGCGCTGGAGACCGTGGCGTGGAACGATTGAATGAACATCAAGAGATCGAGGCCGTTGGTTCGGCCATCCCGGTTGAAATCCACGGGATTGGGGGAACCCGCCCATAGCTGTTGGATGCGGAACAAGTCGCGGGCGTCCAAACGGGAATTGCCATCCAAAAAAATGTCGTAATTGACAGGTGGCGTGGCCGGTTCCTGGGCGGACAGGGCGGGCGCATAAATTAAATACATTACAGCAAAACCCATGACCGCCACGATTGTCAGCACCGACAAGCCTTTCCCCTCTGGAGCGTACCACATCACGATCTATTGCCCTCCCATCGAATTTCAAGTATGTTCTCTAGCGGTTCCCCCGGGTTGCGAAACCACCGGCATCGTGGAATGGCCTCATAAACTCTACGAAATGAGCCCACAATATCGAATCGGATGCACTATAGCAGAGCGGTTCGAATTTGTCATGCTGGATTGAGAAGCGGGCCTCCCCTGTCCTGGGGTGTCTTTCGGTCCGGTGCGGAGGGTTATACAATCGGAGGAGAGAAAAGGGGAAAAGGTTTCAATGAACGGGACGAAAAAAGGCACACGGATCGGGGTGGTGTCGGACACCCATATGCCGGATGCCGGCCATTTGCCCATGAAGATGCTGGGAGATCTGGAGAAAGTGGACGCCATCATTCATTTGGGGGATTTCTGTGACCTGGCGGCCTACAAGGAGTTTCAAAAGATCGCGCCGGTGATCGCGGTGTACGGTAACATGGACTGCCAGGAATTGAAGGCCATCCTTCCCGAAAAAAAAGTAATGGAGATCAACGGCCATCGATTAGGATTGATCCATGGCTGGGGGCCGCCGAAAAATCTGGAAACGCGTGTAGTGAAGGCGTTTGGCGAAGAAGTGGACTTGGTGCTTTTCGGGCATTCGCACGTGCCCTTATTCATGAAAATCGAGGAGAAATTCGTTTTCAATCCGGGGAGTCCCACCTTAAACCGCGACGCGACCGGGTCGTATGGCATCCTGGACCTGGAAGAGACCATCAATCATCAAATCATCTGGCTGGAAAGTGAGTGAAGGCGGGACCGTTCTTCACCTTGGACCTTGCCCCGCGGGAGAAGGGCAGGGTGAAGATGTGTCCAAGGCGGCGCGGGCAAGATTGTCCGCCTCCCACTTCACCCTTCGGCCGGTTTCAGTTTTTGCTGCCATTCCACAGCGTTTTC
Organism: Candidatus Omnitrophota bacterium; assembly: GCA_013177805.1. Lineage (GTDB taxonomy): Bacteria > Hinthialibacterota > Hinthialibacteria > Hinthialibacterales > Hinthialibacteraceae > JABLXU01. The sequence continues at coordinate 18,510 of JABLXU010000055.1, read as the reverse complement.
CTTGGTGATCAATTCGGTGGGCAGGGTGATTTGTTTGGGGACGGTTTCGCCTTGGAGGATTTTGTGTGCGTATTGGATCGCTTCCTTGCCGCAGGTCGGATACCAGAAGGTGGCGTCGAGTTCGCCGTCGATCACGGCTTGGATGCCCTCGTTCCAAAGAGCGTCGATGCCGATGAATTTCATTTCCTTTTCCCGGCCGACCTGCTTGGCGGCCAAGTAGGCGCCCAGCGCCATGGGATCGTTATGACCATAGACCAAGTCGATCTTGGGCTGGGCCTGGAGGGCGATTTTCATCTGGTCGATGGCTTCCGAGCGCAACCAATTGGCCACCGGGTTATGGATGATCTTGAGGCCGGGGAACGCGGCGATTGCTTCTTTGAAACCTTCACTGCGGTCGATGGCCGGAGGCGAGCCGGGCAGACCTTGGATTTCGACAATCAATCCCTCTCCCTTGAGGATTTTGGCCGCGTATTCACCCGCCTGCTTGCCGATGATCCGGTTGTCCGCGCCGATGAAGCAGGTGTAGGCCTCGGTGTTGACCGCCCGGTCCAGAACGATGACCGGCGTGCCGCTGTTGTAGACTTCTTCTACGATGGGCGTCAGGGGGGCGGCTTCGTTGGGCGAGATAATCAGCAGATCGATCCCCTGCCGGACCAGCAACCGGACCTGGTTGACTTGAAGGTCGTTTTTCTGTTCCGCGTCCTGGAAGCGCAATTCGATATCGGGATAGTGGCGGGCTTCGGCCACGGCGGCGTCGTTCATGGCTTTGCGCCATGGTTCGTTGTTGTTGCACTGCGAAAAACCGATGACGTATTTTCCGCTTTCCGCGGGGGAGCATCCGGAAGTCAGCGCCATCAATCCGGCGATTCCCAGGCCTATGAAAAGTCCGGCCGCCGCGCCACGCCATTGTTTCATGATCTTTCTCCCCCATAGGCCAAAGGTTCCCGTTTGGACGGCCACGGCCAGGACCAGCAGGGAGCCGATGACGATTTTCTGCACGCTGGGTTCCACGTTTCGCAGACCCAGGACGTTGATGATGATACCAATGAGCAGGGAACCGGCAAGGGTGCCCGTGACGTTCCCCACCCCCCCCATCAAGTTGCCGCCGCCCACCACAACGGCGGCGATGGCGTCCAGTTCGAAGGCCATGCCGTCCTTGGGATCGCCCTGGTGCATCTGGGCGGCCTGAATCACGCCGGCGGCGGCCGCCAGCATGCCGCAGAGGATATAGGTCAGTATCTTATAGCGGTCGACCCGGACTCCCGCGAGCCGGGCGGCGGTTTCGTTGCCGCCGATCGCGTAGAGATTGCGGCCGAAAGCGGTATAGACCAGCAGCACTTGAAACACCGCCACGGTAAACAAAAAGAAGACCGCCGGGAGGGGAATCACCCCGAAGATCTTTTCCTCCAAGGTCAAGAAATTCGAATCGCCGGGGCGGATGGGGATGGTGTAATTGTGCGAGAAAGCCATGGCCAGGCCGCGGGCGATGCTCATCATAGCCAGGGTAACCACGAAGGGTTGGATTTTTCCCTTGGCGGTGGCGGCGCCATTGAACAGGCCGGCCGCCGCACCCGTGAGGAGGGCCAGGGCGATGGCCGCGAATGAGCCCCAGCCGTCCCGGAGGGCGAGTGCCGTAATCACAGTAGAGAGAGCCAGCACGGAGCCGACGGAGAGATCGATCCCGCCGCTGATGATCACGAAGGTCATGCCCACGGCGATAATGCCGCGCACGGAGACCTGGCGGACGATATCGATGATGTTGTCCCGGTCCAAAAAGACCGGCAGAGTGGCCCCCGGCCGCACCGGCGAAAAAGCGCAGGCGAGCAGAAAAACCAGGATCAGCCCCCAATAGGGCCGCAAGCGGGAATAGAGGAATAGATGGGATAACCGCGACCGCATGATGGCTGTCTATCATAATGACCGGCGGAATGCAAGATAAGGGATTCAGGGAGCCACTCCGTTGATTTTAGCCTTCCTTTTGATAGCATAGCCCTCACTATGAGTGACTGGTTCGAGCAGATCCCCATTGATATCCCCCTGGGCGGGGGCCGCCGTACGCTTCATTGGAAGCGCATCGGCCTGGCCGCAGCCGCCGTGGCGGTGGTGATTGTACTGATCTTGTTCCGGCCTTGGTTCATCGTGGGGCCGGGGGAAGTGGGCGTGGTGTTGCGGCTGGGCAAGCTCCACCGCGTCGTCCAACCGGGTTTTCACTACCGGTTTCCGCCACCCCTCGAGACCGTCTTTGTGCCGAATGTGCTGCTGTTGCGGCGAATCGAGGTGGGATTCCGGTCGAATCCCCGGAGTCCCAGCGCGGAGCCGGTGACCATCCCGGAGGAGAGCATCATGCTCACGGGCGATGAGAACATTATCGTGGCCAAGACGGTGGTGCAATATAAAATCGCCAATCCCGTCCACTATTTGTTCAACGTGAAGGACGTGGAGAACACGTTAAAAGACATCGCCGAAGCCGCTCAGCGGCAAGTGATCGGCGATTTCCCCATCGAGGCGGCGTTGACCGAACGCCGCGACCAGTTGCAGGCGCAAATCCAGGAAATCATCGAGAAAATCAGTTCGGAATATCAGATGGGGATTCAAATCGAAGGGGTGAACCTGCAAGACACGCATCCCCCCGAGGCCGTGGAGCCGGCCTTTGCCGAAGTCTTCAACGCCCGCGAGGATCAAGCGCGGGTGGAACGGGAAGCGGAAGGCTACGAGAACAAGGAGGTTCCCCGGGCGGAGGGGGAAGCGCGGAAACTGCTGCAAGAAGCGGAAGCGTACAAGGCGGAGCGCATCGCCAAAGCGCAAGGCGAAGTGGAACGGTTCCACGCCCTGCTGCAGGCTTACCGGGCCGCCCCCGAAGTGACCCGCCGGCGGTTGTATTTGGAGACCCTGGAGAAAGCCCTGAAAGGCAAACCCAAGGTGATCGTGGATTCCGAGGAAAATGTATTGAAGTTCATGAACTTGTCGCCGGCCATCCCGTTGCCGGCGCCGCTTCTCCCTCCGGACGCGGCGGAAGAGGAGGGCCATCCATGAAGGCGAAGCCGGTCGTGACCGTTATGGGGCTCATTGCCGTGGTGTTGCTGATCCTTCTGGGATCGTCCGTTTTTGTGGTGACTGAAATGGAGCAGGCGGTGATTACGCAGTTCGGGCGGCCGGTGCGGGTCATCGCGGGCGAGTCGCCGTTCGCCGATCCGGAGGCGTTGCGGAAGAGCCTCGCGGCGTACGAGCAATCCAGCGGCACGCATGTGGGACTGAGTTTCGGCGCGGGATTGTATTTCAAGGTTCCTTTTTTGCAGAAGGTGGAATATTTCGAGGACCGGATTCTGGTCTTCGATTCGCAGCCGGCCACGATCATGACCGGGGATCAAAAGCGGTTGATCGTCGACAATTTTTCGCGCTGGTACATCGTGAATCCGTTGTTGTTCCGGCAGACGGTGGAAAACATCCCCACCGCGCTCAACCGGCTGGACAACATCATCCGGTCGGATTTGCGCAATACCTTGGGCGAGAATGAATTCATCGAAATCATCCGCAGCAGCGATCAAATGCTGGAGTCGGGGATCGAGATTCCCGAACAAAAGCAGGTACGGATCAAGACCGGGCGCACGAGGATCATGGAGCGGGTGACGCAACTCGCGCGGGAGAAGGCCAAGCAATTCGGGATCTATGTTATTGACGTGCGGATCAAACGCGCCGATCCGCCCGAGCAGAATATGGAAGCGATTTATAAGAATATGACCGCCGAACGGAACCGGATTGCCCAGCGGTACCGGGCGTTTGGCGAGCGGCAGGCCACGTACATCAAATCGGAGACCGACCGGAAAGTCAAAACCCTGTTGGCGGAAGCGGAGCGGGACGCGCGGATCATCAAGGGCAACGCCGACGCCGAAGCGGCGCGCACTTATGCCCAGGGGTATATCAAGGAAGTCACCGGCAGTCCGCCGGCGCGGATTGAGGGCTTTGAAAGCGACCCCGAATTTTATGGCTACCTGCGCTCGCTGGACGCCCTGGAAGCCGCCTTGGACGCGCAGACTACTTTGATTCTCAGCACGAAAAACGAGCTGTTGCGGCAGTTGAACAGCGCGCGGTTTGAATGAACCGGCCGCGCATGGGCGTGACACGATGGACGCGGGGATTTTTCTTGGAGGGGATGCCGGGAGGGGGGACCGGCGTAATTGACCGGCAACCGTGGCGGACTCAGCGGGATGTGCCCTGGTGGATGAAGTCCATGAATTCAGCCCGCGTGGCGCGGTTTTTGCGGAAGACGCCGCGCATGGCGCTGGTGATGGTGTTGCTGTTGACCTTTTGCACGCCGCGCATCATCATGCATAAATGGGAAGCTTCGGTGACCACGGCCACGCCCTGAGGATGGATGGCGTCTTCGATGGCGCTGGCGATCTGCTGGGTCATGCGTTCTTGCAGTTGCAGGCGGCGGCTGAAGACTTCCACCAGCCGGGGGATTTTGGACAGCCCGATCACCTTCCCATTGGGGACATAGCCGACGTGGGCTTTGCCGAAAAAGGGCAGCATATGGTGTTCGCACAGGCTGAAAAAGTCGATGTCGGTGACCACGACCATTTCATCCGCGTCTTCCTCGAACACCGCGTTGTTGATGATTTCCACGATATCCTGGTCATAGCCGCGGGTGAGAAAACGCCAGGCCCGGGCGAAGCGGAGGGGCGTGCGGAGCAGGCCCTCGCGGTCCGGATTTTCCCCGATGTGGAGCAGCAAGTCGCGCGTGACCTGCTCCAAGGGATCGAGGCCGGCCAGGGCGGCTTCCTCGCGCAACGTAGCGGCGGAATGGATGCGGTGGTTTGTCATGGAGAGATTCCCGTCCCGTTTTTTTCCGGCCGGGTGCAGGCGGCGGAATTGTTTTCCGATTCCCACAACCGGATTTTTTTCAACATGCCCGGGGGCAGGCGCCGGTCCAAGATATTCCAGAAGGTCACGACCAGGTTTTCCACGGTGGGAATCACTCCTTGCGTAAACGGGACATCCAAATTGAAGTGGTGATGGTCGACCTGAGCGACGATTTCCTGATCAATTATTTTATCCAATTCGGTCAGGTTGATAATCATCCCAGTCCGGGGATCGGGTTCGCCTTCCACCGTGACTTCGAGATAATAATTATGGCCGTGGCCGTGCGGATTGTTGCACGGTCCGTAGACGCGGGCGTTTTCTTCTTCGCTCAGATGCGGGCTGTGCAGCCGGTGCGCAGCGGCGAAATGAGTCCGGCGGGTTAATTCAACGGGCATGGGGATGCTCCCGAACGGAATAGCCAAGCCAGCGGCCTATCCTGAACCATCATAAAACCGGCAAGGGCTGATTCTTCAAACTGGCAATACTGATTTGCCGCGCCACCTCGCCGGCCAGTTTGCGGAACTCGCCGGCGGCGCGCGAATGGGGATCCTCTAACACGATCGGCCGGCCGCAATCGCCGCCCTGGGCGATCCGGGGATCGATCGGCAGCCGGGCCAGGAGGGGAATCTCGTACTCCTGGCTGATTTGTTCCCCTCCGCCGGATCCAAAGATCTCGTACGTTTTATTATTATCGGGGCAGAGGAAGTACGCCATGTTTTCAACCACTCCCAGCACCGGAACCTGGACTTTGCGGAACATCATGATAGCCCGCCGCACATCCGATTGCGCCACCTGTTGCGGCGTAGTGACCATCAGTGCTCCGGCCAGCGGCGCTTGCTGGCTCAGGCTCAGCTGGGCGTCCCCGGTGCCGGGGGGAAGGTCTACCACCAAATAATCCAATTCGCCCCAATCGACTTGAAAAAGGAATTGTTGAATCAGGCTGTGCAGCATGGGGCCGCGCCAGACGATCGGTGTGTCGCCGGGAGCGATCAGGCCGACGGACATCACCTTCATACCGTTCTTTTCCGGCGCGAAGATCATGTTGCCGTCGGAGCCCGGCCGTTCGGTGATTCCCAGCATTTGGGGGATGTTAGGTCCGTAGGCGTCGGCGTCCAGGAGGCCTACTTTCGCGCCGTTCTGTTGCATCGCGAGCGCCAGGTTGACCGCCACGGTCGATTTGCCCACCCCGCCCTTGCCGCTCGAGACGGCGAATACGTGGTTGACGCCGGGAATGGCTTTTTGGGTGGGGCCGGCTTGTTGCGGCGCGCGGGAAGTTAAGTGGATGTCGACGGACTGAACGCCGGAGATTTGTGAGACGGCGGCGTGGCAATCGTTTTTCATCCGTTCCTTCAACGGGCAAGCGGGGGTAGTCAGTTCCAAGGTGAACGAGACTTTGCCGCCATCGACTTTCAAATCCTTGATCATGCCCAAAGAAACCAGGTCCCGGTGCAAATCGGGATCCTGCACCTGACTCAGAGCGGTCAGGACCATTTGTTCGGTCGGCGCATTGGTCGGTTTGTTGGAAAAGAGGCCCACGAAACACTATCCCTTCTGCTTGGCTATCCCCTCTGGTTGGCTGGCCAAACGGGTTCTGTATTCAAAGGTTTCATCATTCCCGAATGACTTGACAGCGTCAAGGGAATTGGGTTTTTGATCCATCACCAAGACGGATTCCGCCTCGCGTGAATGGATCTTGCCCCATTCATTCTTTCTTATTGTACTCATTCCCTGGGAAATCCGTAGGAAGCGGATGAAGCCAGGCGGTTTCAAGTGCGGTGGCGGTAATCCGCGTTGATGTCGATATACGCCTTGGACAAGTCGGTCATGATATAAAAATCGCTGTGATCCCCCTGGCCCAAGTCCAGGGTGATGGTGTATTCCGGTTGTTGCATGAAGGCGTGGGCCGCCGCCTCGTCAAATCCGGCAGGTTGACCACGATGCATCATCTGGATGTCTCCGATCCACAGGGCGCATTGGGTGGGATCGAACTCCGCTCCGCTGTACCCGGCTGCCGTGATAAGGCGGCCCCAGTTCGGATCACAACCGTGGATGGCGGTTTTGACCAAGGGCGAATTGGCGATGGACCGCGCCACGCGCAGGGCATCGTCCGGCGCGCGCGCGCCCTTGACCTGGACGGTGACCACCTTGGTGACGCCTTCGCCGTCGCGGGCCAGCTGGTGGGTGAGATCCAGGCACACTTCTTTGAGCGCCGCCAGGAAGGCTTCGGAAACGCAATCGCGTTCCGGGAGGATATCGGTGCTGTCGGACAGGCCGTTGGCCATCAGGATGGCCGTGTCGCAGCAGCTGGTGTCGCCGTCGATTGAGAGGCGGTTAAAACTGCTCTCCACCGCCTCGTGCAGGAACCAGGAAAGGCTTGAGGGAGAAATCCGGGCGTCCGTGGTCAAAAAGGCGAGCATCGTGGCCATGTTGGGCATGATCATCCCCGCCCCTTTGGCGCAGCCGCCAATGGTGAACGCGTGCCCTTCCACCACCACGCGCCGGGCGGCCGTCTTGGGGACTGTGTCGGTGGTCATCATCGCCTGGGCCAACTCGAGGCCGCCGTCCGCGCGTAACCGGGGAATCAATTTTTCAATCCCTTCGCGGATCAGGGGGAGGGGAAGATAGATTCCGATGACTCCCGTGGAGTTGGGAAGAACATCCTGCGTGGCGATGCCCAGGGGACGCGCCAAGCAGCGGGCCATTTCGCGCGCGTCCACAAGGCCCCGTTCGCTGGTGCAGGCGTTGGCGTTGCCGCTATTAACGATCAGTGCCTGGGCATGGCCATCGGCCAGATGCTCCTGGGTGACCCGCAGGGAAGCACCTTTCAACCGGTTGGTGGTGAACATCCCGGCGGCGGTGCACCGCACTTGGGAGACCAGAATCCCCAAGTCGGGTTTGCCGCTTTTTTTGATCCCCGCGGCGGTTCCGGCCGCCTTGAATCCCTTTGCCGAAGTGGCGTGACCATTTTCGATGGGCAGGATTTCGTAGTTCATCGAGGCCTTCCGTTCGGATGAGAAGTTTAGATCTTCCCATTGTATCGGGAAACGCGCGCGAATGAATTGCCGGAAAGCCCTCGGAGCGCGGTTTTATCGTGATCTTGGCCGGAAGGTTTGGAAATGCCGGCCGGGCCGTTAAAAGGGTCATGGGGAAATGGGAGCCATACCTTATTGGGATTTTAGAAGAATGACTTGGACATAGCGGTTGATCTGATCGATGTGGCAAAGATCGTGACCGGCTTCCATGCGCAGCATAGTCTCCAGCGATTCCAGGCCGCGTTCGCGGTGCCGTCCGGCGCGCTTCAAATCCGCGGGAGTCAATTGGTTCCATAAACACAGGTTGCATTCGCGCAACGGCCGGAAAAGCTCCACCCATTCGGCCGGTTCCCGCTCGTTATGCCGTTGGCGCGCCACCCAACGGTCCGGATCGAAGCCCACGATATCCGGTTCATCCTGGCAATAGATGAAACGCAGACGGGCGGCGGTGACCAGTTCCACGTCCACCAGGTGGCCGAGAATCTCGTTGGGAGTCCATTTTTCCTCATACGCGCGGGTTTTCAGGATGGCGGCGGGATGATCCGCGGCGATCTTCGCCAATACTCCGGCGGTCTGGCTCAACACGCCGATGGGATCGCGGTCTCCCAAATATTCATACATCCGGCGCTGATACGCCTGTAGGTCCATGAGAGATGCTCCTTCCGGGATATCGAGGGGGCCCTCCACGGCGCGCCCCCTTTCGCATCACATGGAATGATATGCTCCTCATCAAATCTGCGAGAAGGCCGTGGGGCGCAGGATGTAGTCGGTGATGTTGGATACCGTGTCCTTGTATTCCTCCTTGGCGCTCAAGGCCTTCCAATCGGGGTCGGAGACAAACACGCCCCATTGCTTGTTGCGGTGTTCGATGTTTTCGAAACAGAGCATGTAAGTGAGATTGGGCATGCGCGGGCCAACGAGCGTTTCGCCGAAGAAGACGGGATTCAGGCCGGTTTTGCGGAAGATGGCGATTTCGCCGCCCTCGTTGAACATTTCGATCTTTTTCTTGGCGAATTTTCCACTGTGGCTTTCATAGACGCGCAATTCGAAGATCCGCGGTTTTTTGGCCACGGCGAAATCGGGCAGTTCGATCTGGGGGAGGTGGCTGAAGGCCCGCATGAGGGAACTCTCCACGCGGACATAGGCCGGGTCCGCGAACGGCGCGTTGAGAAAGGCTTCGCCCGCCTTCTGGTATTCCGCGTCGGCAGCAAGTTTTTCGGGTGTGGTGAGCAGCGACTCCAGCGAGGGATGGGGAATGAGCACGTACAAAGTCGGCTGGCTGGGGCCGTATATGGTTTCGAATACGCCGATGGGCTGGATGCCCAAACGGTTGAGGGCCGGAATGGCGGCGTTTTTGTAGAAATCCGCCGTGGCGTTTTTCTGAGCCCCGGTAGGCAGGTGATATTGCCGGAGTTCGTAAAACTCTTGCGCGCGGTTTTCTCCGGCGGCGGGGATCGACTGCCACGAAGCGGCGGCGGCCAGGGACGAGACGGTGACAAATTGACGGCGGTTCATAATGTACCCTCCCAGGCATTTTCCAATGGGATCTGGATGTTCACTTTACGCTGGTTTCTGGTTGGATCAGAATAATGAAATTTGGCTCATCCAGCAAGTGCGTACCTTTTCTTAAGAAGGCGATCGTTTTCCAATGGATCAGGCGAGAGAGAACTACCCCAACTTCTCCCTCTCCCTCTGGGAGAGGGCCGGGGTGAGGGTTGCCCTGAAGGAACGCGATTTTTCTTTTCTCTGGAATCAAGTAAATAGTTGCCAAGGGAGAACTTATATGTTCGACAAGCGTTTCGGGTATTGGATTTTATGGATTGGTGTATTGGCTGGTTTTGGGACGCCCGTGTCTCAAGGATTGTCAGAAAGCGAACGGCAGGAAGGTTTTGTTCCGTTGTTCAATGGGCGTGATCTCGCGGGATGGCATGTGATGGGCCATGAAAGCGCCTGGGTGATCGAGGACGGCGTTCTGCACGCGTTGCCGGGGCTGGGTGGAGGCTATATCCAATCGGAAGGCTCGTATGAAAATTTCATTCTGCGATTGGAATACAAAACCGGCCCGAACGCCAACAGCGGGGTGTTTTTTCACATTCCCCAGCACGGCCGGCAGTCCCGGGTGGGCGGGGAAATCCAGATTCATGACAGTTACGGCAAAGAACCTACCCTGTCCAGCGCGGGCGCGTTGTATGACAAGGTTCCCCCGCTCTCCATTGCCTGCCGCCCCGCGGGCGAATGGAACGAGCTGGAAATTTGGTATGAGCATCCCCGGCTGAAAGTGACGCTCAACGGAACCGTGGTGCAGGATCTCGATGTCAGCCAGGATGAACGCATCCGCTGGCGGAAACGTTTCGGGCCCATCGGGCTGCAGGAACACGGCAACCATGTCTGGTTCCGCGATGTCCGGACCAAGGATCTCGGCGGCACGGATCAGGCCTCCTGGATTCCCCTGTTCAACAATAAGAATCTAGACGGTTGGCGGAAAGCGGGAGACGCCAATTGGTTCTTCCTGCCCAGCCGCACGATAATCGAAATCGAGAACAACGGGGCCGATCAATCCCTGGAATTCCCCAAACGGTTCGAGCGGTGGAACGTGTTGGGCGGCGCGCAATGGAAAATAGAAGAATCCTGCGTGGCCGGCCATTACGGGCGGGGATTCCTGGTCTCCGAAGGGCAATACCAGGATTTTCACCTGTGGGCGTATGTCAAAACCAGCCCGGAAGCGACCGGGGGCATCTGGATTCGTTGGCAAAGTGAGAGGGAACCCGGCATTCTGGTCACCCTGCTCAACGACCGGCACGAGAAACACAAGACCGGCAGCCTCGTCACCCTGGGCCGCAGCGTGAACGATGTCAATATCCTGGCGGCGGCGGACGGGAAATACACCCGGGACGAGGAATGGTTTCCCCTCCAGATCATCGCCCAAGGCAGTCAGGCCACGGTGGTGGTCAACGGAGCGGTCGTGGCGAAATACGATCCGATCCCCGTTCGGCCGGGGAACATCGCGCTTAGTGTCTTCACCCGCAGCGACACGGTTATCAGCCTGCGGGATGTGCGGATCCAGGAACTGAAATGATGCCGATGAAAGAATCGTTCCCCGCCGGGACCCGGAGGGCGCGGAGGGGGGTGTAAAAAAGGGATCTACATGATCGAGGCGTAAATCGAGGTTTAAATTGCAGGGGGATTACGCGAAACGGCCGGTTGTCTCTCATCCGGCTACCAGAGCGGGTTTGCGGTTGGCCTCGCGGACCCGCAAGGCGATTTGGTTCAACCACATATGCTTTAATAGCGGTTTGAGCACGTCCCGGAGTTTGGGGCGCTCGATGATGGCGTCGATCATGCCGTGCTGGAGCAGAAATTCGGAGCTTTGGAAGCCCTCCGGCAGGCATTGGCCGATGGTCTGCTCGATGACCCGGGGGCCGGCGAAGCCGATCAGGGCTTTCGGTTCGGCCAGGATGACATCGCCCAAAGCGGCGAAGCTGGCGGCCACGCCTCCCATGGTCGGGTTGGCGATGATGGAGATATAAGGAATACCATGTTGCTTGAGGCGGCCGATGGCGGCGCTGGTTTTGGCCATCTGCATGAGAGACAGCATGCCTTCGTGCATGCGCGCCCCGCCTCCGCCGGTGGAGACGATGATAAGTGGCAGTTCGTCGTTCAAGCAGCGTTCGGCCGCGCGGGTGATCTTTTCCCCCACTACCGAGCCCATGCTGCCGCCCATGAACGAAAAATCCAGCACCGTCACAATCACGGGAATGCCGTGAATCTCGCCGCGTCCGGTCACCGCGGCTTCGTGACGGCCTGTGGTTTTTTGCGCTTTGATTAATTTTTCTTCGTAATTATCAAAATCCAGGGGATTGCGCGAGGCGAGGGAAGCATCGAATTCCTCAAAGGTTCCTTCGTCGACCAAGCTGTTGAGCCGGTCTTCGACGGGCAGCACATAATAGTGGTGGCAACGGGGACAAATGAACAGATTGCGTTTGATTTCTTCGCTGGTGATGTACTGATCACAGCCCTCGCATTTGCGCCACACCCCTTTGGGAATATCCACTTTTTTTTCTTGTTTGTTGATCGTGGTAAAGACCTTTTTCTTCCGGAACCACACCACAGCTGCTCCTCCACGGCATTCCAATTCCAGGAAACAGGATTGGAAGATGCGCACAAGAGAGTAACTTTAACAGCATTTGTTGAAAACGGAATGGCGGTCGCGGGAATTTATTTCCCTGACGGCGGTGTTCCGTGCAGAACATCCACAAAAGGGCGCAAGAAGCGGGCGGCAATGCGCTCATGCAATTGGCTGGTTTCCTCAATCAAGCGGACCACGGCGCTGCCGATGACCACGCCATCCGCGTGCCGGGCGATTTCGGCGGCCTGTTCGGGAGTGGACACGCCGAATCCCACCGCGACCGGCAAGGGAGTGAACTCCCGCAGCCGGCGCAGATTCTCCGCCAAGTCCGCGGCGATGTCCCGTTGTTCGCCGGTCACGCCGGTGCGGGAGACATAATAGATGAATCCCCGCGCTTGGGCGGCGATGGCGCGCACGCGGTCTTCCGTACTCGTCGGCGCGACCAAATAAACCAGCGCCAAGCCTTCCCGGTCCAGCGCCTGTTGGAAATCAGCGGCTTCTTCCACGGGCAAATCGGGGACGATCACGCCGTCCACGCCGGCCTGGACCGCGTCGCGGGCGAAGGTTTCCAGGCCGTAACTGAAGAATAGATTGTAATAGGTCATGATAATAAGGGGCGTGTTGAGATCCAGCCGCAGTTCTTCCACGAGACCCAACAATTTTTTGAGGGTGACGCCTTGGCGCAACGCCCGTTCGCCGGCCCGCTGGATCACCGGGCCATCCGCCAGGGGATCGGAAAACGGCATCCCCAATTCGATCAGGTCCACGCCGATACCCGACAAGGATTTCACGATCTTCCCGGTGGTTCCCAGGTCGGGATCGCCGGCCATGAGGTAGGGGATCAACGCTTTGCCCCCTTCGTCCTTCCGCAATTGAAAGGCGTGGGCGATGGCTTCCACGCCCCGCCGGACACTGATAAAGGATCGATTCATTGAATCACTCCCTCCAGGTATTTGGACGCGGCCTCGACATCCTTGTCCCCCCGCCCCGAGAGATTGACGAGAATGTGCGTATCCGGACTCAGCGTAGGAGCCAATTTCATGGCGTGCGCCACCGCGTGGGCCGATTCCAAAGCGGGAATGAGGCCTTCCAGGCGGGAGAGGGCGGTGAAGGCGTCGAGCGCCTCTTGATCGGTGATGGAGACGTAAACGGCGCGGCCGGTATCCTTGTAAAAACAATGTTCCGGCCCGACGCCGGGGTAATCCAATCCGGCCGAGATGGAATGCGCCAGCGCGATTTGCCCTTCGGCGTTCTGCAGCAGGTACGACCTGGAACCGTGCAGGACACCCACCCGCCCCGCGCAGAGCGAAGCCGCGTGCTGGCCGGTGTGGAGGCCGCGTCCGGCGGCTTCCACGCCGATGAACTGGACGGAGGAATCCTCAAAAAAGGGATGAAACAGCCCCATGGCGTTGCTGCCACCCCCCACGCAGGCGATGAGGTAATCGGGCAATCGGCCCACCCGGTCCAGAAATTGTTGCCGGGCCTCCACGCCGATCACTTTTTGAAACTCGCGAACCAGTTTGGGATAGGGGTGGGGGCCGGCCACGGAGCCGATGACGTAATACGTTGTCCGGACATTCGTGACCCAGTCGCGCATGGCTTCGTTCATGGCGTCCTTGAGGGTTTGGGAACCGCTGGACACCGGGACCACCCGCGCGCCCATGAGTTTCATGCGGAAGACGTTCAGGCGTTGCCGGACGGTGTCTTCCTCGCCCATGTACACGACGCATTCCAGGCCGAAGAGGGCGGCCGCGGTGGCCGTGGCCACGCCGTGCTGGCCCGCGCCGGTCTCGGCGATGATCCGTTTTTTCCCCATGCGGTGGGCCAAGAGAATTTGTCCGAGCGTATTGTTGATTTTGTGCGCGCCGGTGTGGGTGAGGTCTTCGCGCTTGAGGAAGATCCGCGCCCCCCCCAGTTCGTCACTCAATCGGCGGGCGTAATAGAGGGGCGTGGGCCGGCCGGCGTATTCCCGGTATGCGAATCGCAGATCTTCTTGGAAACGGGAATCCTGAATAGCTTCTTCGAAGGCTTCCTCAAGTTCCACCAAGGCCGGCATCAAGGTTTCGGGCACGAAACGGCCGCCGTATGTCCCGAACCGTCCCCGCGAGTCAGGAACAGTGGTTACCCCGGCTGCCGGGGAGGTATCGAGTGGCATGATTGATTCACCTAACCTTATCGAGATGAGATAGTTGTTATATACAAAACCGGCCCCTAACTAGGAATTTTCATTGGGGGTGGATTGCCGTTGGACGAGTCTGTCTGGCTGTGTCTGTATCCAAAACTCTCGGATTGTTTTTTTACTAAATTCCATAGAAAGGATGCCCTACGACTTTTCAGGGGTACCCTTCCCATTCCCCTCCCAGAGAGAGGGTATTTGTTTCGCGTATCCCTTTGAATTCCTATTACGAATTACACATAGAGAAAGTCCGGCACTTGGGGAAATAGCACCATACCATTTTTCTAGAAGTATTGAATTCCCTGGAAAGCCTGTCAAGATGCAACCGGTGGGCCTTTGGCCTCAAGAGTCCGTTGAGTTGATGGGTTGTTCTGGGTTGGATCTCATATAATTCTATTTTCAATAGGGATATTGTACTATCATGATGTCAAGAGAATAATCTTGACTGCCTATATCACCACCCATGAGTATGAGGATAATTCAAATATTATGAAAGTTTACAATCAAATTGCCGAAGTATATGATTATTTTATCGACTGGGAGGAGCGGATCAAGCGGGAAGATCCATTCTTTCAGCACTTGTTTCAGGAACGGTTGGGAGCGTCGATTCTGGATCTCGGCTGCGGCACCGGCGGCCACGCCTTGCATTGGTCGGAAATGGGGTACAACGTGGTGGGACTGGACAGCGCCCGCGACATGATCGAACACGCCCGGCTGCAGGGCGAGCAACGGGAGCTGGACATCGAGTTTCTCTGCCTGCCGCTCACCGATTTTGCCTCCCATTTGCAACAACAATTCGATGCCGTGGTTTGTGTAGGGAACAACATCCCGCATCTCCTGGACCGCCTGGCCGTTCAGCGGTTGTTCACTGAAACGGTGAAAGCCATGAAGGAGAGCGGTGTGGCGATCTTCCATGTGCTCAATTACAGCCGGATATTGGAATTCAACAAGCGCGATTTTCCTGTCCGCAGCATGGTGGTGGGAGGCAAAGAATACGTATTTATCCGCTTTTATGAATTTCATCCGGAACATTGGGACTTTCATTTCGTTGTGGCGGTGAAGGAGCAAGGGAATTGGACATCCCATAGTTATGTCATGAAACATCATCCTTGGATGTGGGACGAGTTGGTGGGTATGGCCCAGACGGCCGGATTCACGCAGATTCTCAGTTACGGCGGTTATGACTTTTCGGAATTCAATCCCCGGGAGAGCAACGATTTGCTATTGGTGTGTGAGTTGGGGGAGGTGGAGTAATGCCGTTCCCGGGAGGGCGGACTGCTTGGCAGGCCGTGGTAACGAGGGGCGTATCGATATCTGACGGCCCGGTAGGATTTCCGTTTTCCCTACACTATGCCATCCCTACAATAATCTACAATAATAGTGCATGAATCCCAATACGTATTCCGAACCAAATCCCTCCCTTATCTGCCCCTCGGCATGTAGGAAAATCCCCTACATATTAAGGGAATCCCCTACAGAAAAATCATATTTTCCCCGATTGCGGCCGGATGGAGAAAAATTAAAATTGTAAGGGAAATCGAGCTGGTCTTCCAAAGAGATGGTCCCATGGGGGGAGCTGTCTGGAAGACCCAATCACACAATTTAATAGTTTAATAGTCAGAGAAAGCCAAAGAAAGCCAAACCCGCCCCAATAACGACGGCTACAGATTTGACTGGACTTCCGAGGGGCTGGTGTACTGCGTGATTGTGAAGGGCAGCAACGCGGTGAATGTTTACTGCTATGAAGGCGGGTCCACCAGTGACACCGGACTTTTCGCGCCGACCTCCACCAATCGAAAAGGAAAAATAATACAGCATGCCATCAGCCACGTGACTTTTTGCTACAATCCCCCCGAATGTGAATGGATCGGAGAAACCGCCTGGGCCAAGGGGGAACGCTATGTGACCAAAGGGAGCTGGGCGATGTATGTCGCTTATGAGGGTGTAGAAAAAAAAGTTGATCTCATCGCTGGCCAAAACATGGTAGCCGGTGAAGTCTCTTTCTCCAAAGCGGACAACGGCAATGTGACCATAACCATTACCTTAAAGGATGGCTGGAGGTTCAAGGACGTTGAGGAAAATGTTAGCATCCAAGACTATGAGTCTGCACCGTCCGGAAATCCGTCACCAGGCCAGTTCGACTGGAAAGCTAAAGCGGTTAATGCGGAATTGAATTATATATCCATTGTGGTCCCGGCAAACGACTATTACGGTGTCCATGTGGATGTCGAATGGGAAGATTGTCCTGAATAGGATGATGGTTTCATAAGAAAATCCATCCGATCGAATTGCAGTATCGAGATCAGCAAGGCCCTTGGGAGAACGATTTCTCCTGGGGGCTTTTTTCTTGCCCTCACTCCCTCTCTTTTCCACCCCTTTTCCCCCTGGGGGAGAGGATTGGGGTGAGGGAAGGCTCTTTCAGGATTGAGGCAACCGTTATTCGTCCAGCAACAGAATCTCCACCTTACGGAAATCCACGGGGTGGCTTTCGGACTGGAGGGAGATATACCCTTCCTCCAGGAGTAATTTGCCCTCTTTGATCAATTGCTTGCCATCGGGATCGCGTTCATCCAGTTGCGGTTGTTCGTATTCCATGACCACTTCCCCATTGATTTTGTGCCGGATGACGGCCCCGCCGTGGACTTCCACCTCCGCCGTGACCCACTGATCCCCGTGATAGGTTTTGGACTTGGAGTTGGTGCAATGCTGGGTGATCAATTGGCTGCCCATGACGACATTCGTGCCCGGCGTGCACAGGTTGCCGGTAGGGCGCTCGTCCTGGCCGTTGCCGCCTAGGAGTTGCACCTCGATGCAAACCGGGAACTCCTGGTCCTTGCGCATGCTTTCCGGGGATTGGCAATGGATCATGATCCCGCTGTTGCGGAGCGCCCAACCCGGACCCCCGGCAATCTGTTCCCCCACAAACCGGTATTCCACCCGGATGATGTAATGGGAGAACTTGTCCTTGTAGAACATATGCCCGAAACGCCCATCGAATTTGTCATACTGGTCATAACGCACCTTCAGAATTCCATCCTCCACCCGGAACGTGTTGCCGAAATTGTCGCCCAGCTCGTACCCGGTGATTTTGACTTTCCAGCCCTCCAAATCCTTGCCGTTGAAGAGGGGAATCCATTCCTTGTTATGGGATTGGTCCGGCTCCGCGGCGAAAACCGCGCCCGCTAGAAAGGCGGATAACGCCCACACGGCGGATTGGGAAAGAAGGCGGCACGAAAAATAACGGGCGAATGGGGCTGAATACGTCATGGCTTATGGCTCCTTCATACGAGGGATTGAATGGAATGCCCTTAACGCTGTCTCGGCGGAATCTATCCTACCAGTCCGCCGGGGAGATTTCTATTTCTTTACCCTTGCCCAAGATCTGGTCTCCCCACTATTGAGAATCCGAGTTGACGGGATAGACAGAAATCGGGGAGAATAGGAATTGGTTTTGGAAGAAGATTTTGACGCCAGGCAGGAGAATTCTCATGAAAAACCGCCGACGGGCGTTTACCTTAATCGAACTGTTGATCGTGGTGGCTATCATCGGCGTGTTGGCGGCCATCGCCGTGCCCAATTTTTTGAATGCGCAAGTGCGGGCGAAAATCGCGCGGGTCCGCAGCGATTTGCGCTCGTTGGCGCTGGCCATCGACAGTTACAACCTGGACCGGGGCGCGTATCCCTGGCCGCTCCGCAACGGCCAGGTGCTGGGGACCTACAACCACATCGCCAACTGCATTGAACTGACCACCCCGGTTGCGTATATCACCTCGGTGGATATGGAGGATCCCTTCATTCCCCGGCGGGATTGGAACAACCAGCAGCACGCCATCCACCCCACCTACGTGTATGTGAATTACCGCGGGGATTGGGGGCGGCAGTGGGGCATGGCCGCCGCAGGAGTGAAATCGCTGAGCGAATTGCCGAATGGGTACGGATTGACCTCCCAGGGGCCAGACGACCGGGATTCCGGCGGGGTACACTGGCCGCTGTTGGTGCGGTTTTCAAACAATCCGGCCGGGGCGAACAACACGTTGTATCATCCTTCCAACGGCCTGCGCAGTTTGGGGGATATCACGCGCTACGGCGGGGATGTCAACGCGCCTTCCACCCTGGGCGGAGGGTGAGACCGGGGGGGTAGGTTTCCTTCCTCCAGGGGAAAGGAAATATTGGGTTCATCAGACAGGTGCGTACCTGCTGGAGAAGAAGGCATTCTATCCACTCGATGAAATTCGGGCGGACACCAAGGCGGGCGGACACCAAGGCGGGCGGACACCAAGGCGGGTGGACACGAAGGCGGGCGGACACCAAGGCGG
>JABLXU010000054.1 GCA_013177805.1 Candidatus Omnitrophota bacterium | reverse complement strand
GCCGCAGTCCTTGGGTGGCGCCGGTGGCCTCGATCACGATGTCCCATTGTTTATGGTGGACGGCATCCAATTCCTGTTCCCGCAAGGTGGGAAGAAAATCCTCCACCAGACCCAACTTGCCTGGATGGCGCCCGACTAACAGGCTTTCGCCTTCATGGCGGAAGGCCAGAACCAGCGCGGCCAGAAGGCCCAATTTGCCATCGCCGAGAACGCAAATCCGGTCCACCGGCCGCACTTGGATTTGCTCAAAAATCTCCAGTACCGCCGCGAGCGGTTCCGTGAACACCAAAATTTCATCGGGTATTCCGTCCGGCGCCCGGAAAAGGTTGGCCGCCGGGAGCGTCATGTACTCGGCCAGACAGCCGTCCCGGTTATAAATCCCCAACGTCGTCCGGTGGGGGCAATGCCGCGCGAGTTCCTTCCGGCAGTACGGGCAGGTTCCACAGCCGGCGTTGATTTCGCCCACGACCCGGACGCCGGCCTCCCAACCCGCTCCGGCTTCCGCCACTTCCCCAACAAATTCATGGCCCAGGATACCGTGGAAACCCATATACCCCTTGGTCAATTCCAAATCGGTGCGGCATATCCCGGCCATCCGGGGCCGGATAAGCACCTCCCCCGCGGAAGGGCGAGGTTCAGGACACTGATCCTCCAGCATCAAACCGGTATCCGTGCAACGCAACGCTTTCATTGGGAGTCCCTTTCTGACCCGCCTATGATCGCGGTGTTTGGGATTTCTCTCCGGCCCGTTCCGGCAAGAAATCCATTCGAAAAGGAAATCGAGACAACAAAGTATAGCAAATTTCTTTTTTCCCGATATGATTTAATTATCGCAGGCAAGCCGATTGGGTTGAATTGGGATGGAGACCCTTCATGCTGATAAAAGTAGAAGATCATAATGCCGTGGCCGTGGTTTCGTTCGAGGTGGAGGAACACTTCAATGATCCCGAACCGCTCCGCCAGGTGATCAGCGAACGAATGGACGCGGGATGCAAGGATTTTTTGCTCGATTTGGAAAATATCGTTTATATGAGCAGTTCCTCCCTGGGATTCATCATCACGTTGTATCAACAACTCAAAAAACAGGGTGGCCGCCTGAAATTGATGCGCGCCCAGCCGAGTGTATCCAATCTGATCGAAATCACCCGCCTGGACCGGATTCTGGAAATGTTCGACGATCCAGAAACTGCCCTCCGGTCCTTCGAATAATCCATTCTTCCCATTTTCAATCCGCAAGAAGAGAGGGCTTCGGTCTCAGCCGGGAAGTTTTACAATCAGGGAAAAGCGGCCATTTTCATTTTTTTACGCCACCGGGGTGCCGTACATCGGCCCCCAGGCGTTGGCCAATTCGCGGCCGCGTTGCTCCAAGGACTTTTTTTCCTCCCCGGTGAGCGGGGTGAAGTTCTTCACCCGCTGGACGGCTGTTTCCAGTTCATCGAGCGTGCGCACACCCAAATTCGCCGAGCACACGCCGGGAAGATCCAACGCGTACCGGACGCAAAGGTCCAGGTTCTCCTCCGCCAGCCGCGCCTGGCCCTCACTCCAGTTCCCCGCGCCGCCCATGACTTTCATGGCGATCAGTCCCGCGTTTTTTTGGCGGGCGGGTTCAAAGACTTTCTCTTCGAAATTGTATTGATGGCGTGCCACGAAGTTCACCGCGCACATGAAGACATCGATTTCGTCCCGCTCCAACACCGCTTTAAACCGGCTTGGATACAGGTGGCCCGACACGCCGATGGCCTTCACCACACCTTGTTTTTTCGCTTCCACCAGCGCGGCCAGCACTCCTTGCGGCCCCAACAATTCCTTCACATCCGCGAACCGGCCTTCCATGCCCAGATTGTGGATATACACCAGATCGAGATACTCCGTTTTCAGCCGTTTCAAACTTTTCCGGAGGAGTTCCCAGCCTTCCTTGTATGTGGCCTCTTCGTTCTTGGTCGCTAGAAACACCTTTTCCCGCCGGTCCTTCAGGATTTCACCCAAGTAGTCCTCGGATTCTTGATAGTTCGGCGCGGTATCGATGGAGTTGACGCCTAACTCCAAAGCCCGGATCACAATCTGTTCGGCTTTTCCCCGATCCATGAAACTGGCCCGCAAATGTCCGCAGCCCAACGTCATGACCGAGAGTTCCCGGCCGGTTCTTCCCAAAACGCGCGTGGGCATTTTCGCTTCGTCCGCCCGGCCCGGCGCGGAAGCAAGCAGGTTCCCCATGGCCAAACCGGCCGGCAAGAGCGCTCCCGTGGTTTTCAATACATCGCGTCTCGATAATTGGATGGCGTGTTTGTGACTCATGGTTTCAACATCCTTTTTCTCATACAGGTTGGAGTCATCCTAGCATGGCTGGGGATGGGGAAGGAGAGAATGGGTCCAGGTTTCTATCCGGGAAATCCACGGGAATGCCGGATGGGGTGGGTGCGGAGTTGCCTGGGACTTCTGTCTGGAATCCCGGATTCTATGGAGCCGGAACGCACGGCCGGCGCCGGAGAAAAAACAACACCGGCAGGTGCATGCAGGGACCGCGATACCGATGGTGCCCAGATCCGTGGTATAAAACAGTGGAGTATCAAGCCGGAGTGGAAGCATCGAGGCTGAAGGAATCATTCTTATTCCGCGGCTGGTTGCAGCGTAAAACCTGTGGGGACAACCGTTACCACATATTTGCTCCCCTCCTCCGCGTCTTGGGAGACCGCCGAGCCGCTCACCATATCCAGCAAGGGGATGGATTTGCGGTTTTTGTAAATCCAGCGCCACCATTGCTCATCCGCGCGGTCCACGAGGGGATAGACGGTCCTCTCTTTCGTCCGTTCCTCGTCGATCGAATAATAGCTGCCCTGGATGCGGGTCAGTTGATAGACCGGTTTGAAACCGAAGAAACTGAGCAGGGGATGAAACCGGATCAGGTGGCCTTCCAGCATCCAGCGTTCGCCCTTCAAGTGATACTCTTGCTCGAACGGTTGGACAGTATGGCTCAAGGGAGTGCCCAACTCCTTGACCCGGAGATAAAATCCGCCGTCGCCATCCTGCCGTTCCACCGCCACCGAGGCGATCGGATGGCCCACCACATAGGTACGGTAGGACTGTAAAAACAACGCCAGGTTCATGAAGGTCATCCCGGCGAAGAAAAAAATCAACGTGGTCAACCCCAGGACGGTGTCCCGTCCCATTTTTCTCCGGCGCAAGCGTTCCCCGGTTTCGGGATGGCGTTTCACCCGGCGCCAGCAATTGCGCAGAAACAAAAGCAGCAGCGCGAGCGAAATCAGTTCCAACGCCACCGCCAGGCTGTATAACGCGGAAAGAAATCCCATGACGCCCACCTCAGGATGGCACCAATTGAGTAAGCCTTTCGTTTTGTCTTATACGCGGCCCCCTGTCTAACTTATTTTATTTTCTATTCATTTTATTTCCCCGGCCGCCGCGATGGCCTCCTCCAGAGTGAATTTCTTTTCATACAATGCCTTGCCCACGATGACGCCGGTAATGCTTCCTTGTTTCAGCGAGTGGGCCAAGGCCGCGAGCGCCCGGATATGATCCAAACTGCCGATCCCCCCCGAAGCGGTCAGCGGAAACGGAGAGCACTCGGCCATGCGGGCGATGGCCTCCAGGTTAGGGCCTTCAAGGGTTCCGTCCCGGGCGATGTCGGTGTAGATAACCCCTGCGATGGGCAATCCCGCGAATTCACGCACCAAATCCGTGGCCCAAACCGGGCTGTCCTCGCGCCAACCCCGGGTGGCCACCAGACCCTTACGGGCGTCGATACCTAGAATGATTCGGTCTGGAAACCGCCGGGCGGCCTCCCGCGCCAATCCGGGCTTTTCGAGCAGCACGCTGCCCAGGATGGCCCGGGTAACTCCCATGGCCAAGACGCGCTGGATGGCATCCAAATCACGCAGACCGCCGCCCAGTTCGGTTTTCACGGTTACCGCCCGGGCAATCGCCTGGATGGCCTGGCCGTTTTGAGTGTAGCCCTCCTTCGCGCCGTCCAGGTCCACGATGTGGATAGTCCGCGCTCCTCCGGTTTGCCATTGCTTCGCGACCTCCTCAGGCCGCCGGTCATACACGGTCTTCTGATCGTATTCTCCCCGCAACAGGCGGACTACCTGTCCACCCTGCAGGTCGATGGCCGGGATAATTTCCATTTACGATGTCCCTTCCTTGGAGCGAAAACTCAACCGGTTTTCCGTGCCGTTCAACAGCCGCTTGATGTTCGATGAATGCCGCGTAATCAGCATCACCGCGGCCACCCCCGAAAAGATCAACACTTCCAGAGAAGGGGCGGCCGGGGACCGCAGGGCCCGCAATATTCCGCCCGCGGCCACCAGGATCACCGCGCCTGTAATCGACGCCAGCGACATATAACGGGTGGTGAACAGAACCAGCAAAAAGACCGCCAGCGTGATCAAGAAGGGAACGGGAGCCAGAGCTAAAAACACGCCGGCGGAGACGGCCACGCCCTTCCCTCCCCCTTTGAATCCCAAAAAGACCGTCCAATTATGCCCCAGAATCGCCGCCAATCCAGCCGCAATGGCCACGAGCTCATGGCCGGGACACAGCCAGCGCGTCAATCCGATGGCCACCACTCCTTTGCCGATGTCAACCAGTAGCACCGGGATGCTGATCTTGAATCCCAGCGTGCGCCAAGCGTTCGTGAATCCCAGGTTGCCGCTCCCGTGTTCGCGCAGATCGATGCCGCGGATCCATTTCCCCGCGTAATAGGCGGAGGGGATGGATCCCAGCAGATAGGCCAATACCCAACTCAGAAGTATGTTCACCGGATTTTTCGGCCCTCCCGTTTTTTGAAATACAGTCGAATCGGCGTGCCTTCCAGATCGAACGTCTCATACAATTGGTTAATCAAATACCGGTGATACGAGAAGTGAATGGCTTTGGGGTCGTTGACAAACGCCACGAATGTGGGCGGCGCGGCCGCCACTTGCGTCCAATAATATATGCGGGGAGAACGCCCTTTATGCAACGGCGGCGGATTGCGGCTGAGGATCTTCTCCAGCATCCCGTTCAACACTGAGGTGGAAACGCGGGTGTGGAAATGTTCCAGAATGCGCTCCACATGAGGAAAAATCCGCTGCACCCGCAACCGGGTGAGCGCCGAAATGAACTCGAGGGGCGCGTAATGCAAAAAGGGGATTCGCTCCCGGATGGCTTTCGCGTAGGCCCCGGTGGTTTTCTCGTTTTTTTCGATCAGATCCCACTTGTTTACCAAAATGATGGCGGCCTTGCCCGCGTCCTTGGCCAGGCCGAATACTTTGGCATCGGTTTCTGTCAAACCTTCTTGGGCATCGATCAACAACAAGGCCAGGTCGCAGCGTTCGAGAGCCTGTTGCGAGCGGATCAGCGTGTAATGCTCCAGTCCCTGGGCGGTCTTCCCCCGCCGCCGGATGCCCGCCGTGTCGATAAGCAAGTACCGCTTGCCGTTCACCTCCACTTCGGTGTCTACCGGATCACGGGTCGTTCCGGGAATCGGTGACACGAGGGCCCGTGGAGAACCGCACAAGGTGTTTAGCAAAGTGGATTTCCCGGTGTTGGGACGGCCAATGATAGCGATCCCCGGCAGCCGGGATGTCCCGGCCATGAATCGTTCATCCGGCAGATGAGCCGTTACCGCGTCCAGCATGTCTCCGATCCCAGTCCCGTGCAGGGCGGAGACGGCGTACAGATCCGTCAAGCCCAGTTCATAGAACGAAGCCAAAACCGCCGCCTCCTGCTTGGGAGAATCCACCTTGTTGACCACCGTGACGATGGGTTTATCCAGACGGCGTAAAAACAGGGCGATCTCATGATCCAGCGGGACGGGACCGGTTTGGCCATCCACCAGGAAGAGGATCACCGCCGCATTCCGGGCGGTCATTTCAATCTGTTCCTGAATGATCTTGGAAAATGGATCGTCATCCGGCCCGAAGACACCGCCGGTGTCGGCCAGCGTGAAACACTTTCCGTTCCAGTCGGCCAGGCGGAACAGAACATCCCGGGTGACGCCCGGTTGGTCGTCCACAATGGCATCCCGTTTTCCCAGGATCCGGTTGAACAGGGTTGATTTCCCCACGTTGGGACGCCCCACGATGACCACCCAGGAGAGAACAGGTGGCTTGCCGCTCTCCAGTACCCGATTCATGCCATACTCCGGTCTGCTATGTAGCTTTAAGAAAGCTGTTTATCACTTAGAAATTATAGTGTAGGATGATTCCGGCCTAATCCATACACTTGGCTCTTCTCAGCGCGTGAAATTCCCCCTGCTCTTTTTCAAACGGCCTGTGTTTTTTTTTGACCACCTGTTCATAAAAAGACAATAGGGAGGTGGACACCGCCAGGGCAAACCAGAACAACCTAAGGAGAGGATTGATATAATACCTTGATTTGATTTAAGATACAAGAATCCTCGCGAAATTGGCATACCCTGTGCATTACTAACCAGCGTGTTGATTGAATGGTAATCCAGTTCATGAGCTGTTTACCCCAAAGCCGGATTTTATAAAAAATCCATAAGTTGTTCCCCGGAAGATCATGTCCGATCTTGTCCACTGGCCGAGTGAATCAGCAGGGATGGGGGTGTAATTTTTAGAACAAGGATTATACCGGAAGCAATCTCTCCATGATTGGGCAAATAATGGGATCCGATTCTCAGAATTATCGGGATGGACCGCTGATTAAATCCAAATAAATTAAAGGAGAAGCAAACCATGACGCCGCACGAAGTATTGACCCTCATCAAGGAAAAGTCGATCAAATACGTCGATTTCAAGTTCCAGGATTTTCCCGGGACGTGGCAGCATTTCACCGTGCCCTCCCATTGCCTGGAAGCCGAGTCGTTTGAAGACGGATTTGGGTTTGACGGTTCCAGTATCCGGGGCTGGCAGGCAATCAACGAAAGCGACATGTTGATCCTGCCTGATCCGACTACGGCCTTCGTCGATCCGTTCCGGGAGCACTCGACGTTGTCCCTGACTTGCTCCATTCTGGATCCGATCACGTTGCAACCGTATACCCGCGATCCACGCAATGTCGCCAAAAAATGCGAGGAATATATCAAGTCCACGGGGATCGCCGATACGGTCTATTTCGGCCCGGAGGCGGAATTTTTCGTTTTCGATCATGTCCGTTTCGGCCAGGAAGCCAATTACGGCATGTATGAAATCGATTCGGTCGAAGGGATCTGGAACAGCGACGCGGAATGCGACGGCCACAACCTGGGTCACCGTCCGCGCCACAAAGAAGGCTATTTTCCCGTGCCCCCGACCGATACGCTGCAAGATCTGCGATCGGAAATGGTGGATGTCCTCATCAGCCTGGGCATCGACGTGGAGGCGCACCATCACGAAGTGGCCACGGCCGGACAGTGCGAAATCGACATGCGCTTCGGTCCGCTGGTACGCATGGCCGACCAGCTCATGATCTACAAGTACGTGTTGAAGAACGTCGCCGCCCGCCATGGCAAGACTGTCACCTTCATGCCCAAACCCATGTACGGGGATAATGGATCGGGGATGCACGTCCACTCCAGTTTGTGGAAAAACGGCAAGCCTCTGTTCGCGGGGGACAAATACGCGGGGCTGTCGCCATTGGCCTTGCATTACATTGGGGGCATTTTGAAACACGCCGACGCCCTGATCGCCTTCTGCGCCCCCACGACCAACTCGTACAAGCGGCTGGTCCCCGGCTACGAGGCGCCGGTCAATCTGGCCTATTCGCAGCGCAACCGCAGCGCGGCCGTGCGGATTCCCATGTATTCGCCCAGTCCCAAGGCCAAGCGCGTCGAGTTCCGTTGCCCCGATCCCTCCTGCAATCCTTATTTCGCTTTCGCGGCGATCGCCATGGCGGGGATCGATGGCATCTTGAACAAAACCGATCCGGGCGATCCGCTCGACAAGAACCTCTACGATCTGCCGCCCGAGGAACTGGCCAAGGTCCCCAAGGTTCCCGGTTCGCTGGCGGAAGCGGTGACCGCGCTAGAGAAAGATCATCAGTTCCTGCTGCAGGGCGATGTTTTCACCCAGGACGTCATCGACACCTGGATCGAATACAAGCGCACGCAGGAGATCTTGCCGTGCAATCTCCGCCCCACGCCGTATGAATTCTTCCTGTATTACGATTGCTGAGACGTTTTGCGGGCGTTTCCGTTTGACAGGTTTAAGGATGCTTATTCTACAATGGGCGGGACTGGCTTACCGGCTTGCCAGTCCCGCCTTTTTTTATGGATTGCCCAAGCCTTTATCCCCAGCCCCTCTCCCCGCCTTGCGTCCCAATCCCGAATCGAGTCAAATTCTAGATGGAGATGTTCAATCGGCGGGGTGACCTGCAATGATTCATCCGGGACGCGCGTGTTCATGAATGGTTCACTTTCCTGGCCTACCGGTCTCTCCTGGGCCGTGGGCGCGGTATTAGTCTGCTGGATGTTCACCGGGCTGCCGGGCATCGTGTCGATTCATGGCACGGATTTTGAGCATTACTATCAGGCTAGCCAGCGCCTTTTTCAGGGAGAGAACATTTATTACGACGCGCAGGCGGATGCGGCACGCGAGGGGATCGACTCCTGGTACCTTTACCCCCCTTATTTCGCCGCCGGATTGTATCCACTGACCTGGCTAGGGCCGGTGCAAGCCAAAATGGTCTTCGCGTTTGGCGCGGCCGCCGCGCTTATTGGAATTGATCTGCTCCTCATTCGTTTACGGAAAATCATATCCCCTAGAGCGCCGTTGTTGGATTCCTTCATTCATCTGCTCGTCCTGGCGCCGTATCCATCCTCTTTGCTCCTGGGATCGCTGCAAATCGAGGGTTTTTTGTTTCTGCTGTTTCTCCTGACCGTGGTTGGAGCGGCGGAAACCCGTTGGCTGTGGGGAACCGGGGGGGCCTACGTGGCGGGAGTGATGATCAAACTCTGGCCGGGGCCTTACATGTTATCCCTCGCGGCAGTCTGGCGGAAACCGATTTTCATCCCCATTTTGGCAATCGGGCTGAGCGGAGTCATACTCTTCACTGGAGTGATCGGCTGGCGCGTCCAGTGGACATTCCTGCGAACCATTCTTCCCGCCTTGCTGAACTACGCGGACGCATATGTGGACAACCAGTCGCTGTCCTTGTTTCTGCGCGACTTGTTGGCGATGCGAGATGGATTCATCCAACTCATCCGGTGTTTGGTGGGAATGACGTATGTCTTCGCGGTTTATCACGCGCGGGATTTGCTCAAGGTCCGGAATTCAAATGCCGTGTTTGTCAATGCTTCCCTGTTTGCCACAGTCTCTCTGCTCATCACTCCGACCGCCTGGACTGCCACCCACATCCGCCTGTTGTTGCCCCTGGTCACCGCCGGCGCGTTGCTGGCCAATCGCTTGCCGTGCGTTCCTGGGTGGGGTTATTGTGCTGCCTTATCCATCCTTTTTTATATCTATCCGCAGGGTTTCTTGGGCAGCCCCCCTCTTTATTGGCTGGACCGGTTTCCCCTGCTATGGGCCACGCTGATTCAGTATGGAGTATTTCTTAATCTATCGTTTCGAAGAAACCGGTCATGAGGAACCGTCCTTTATGAATGGTTCACTTAAGGGGAAAGTTCAGCAGTGGAAAAGGGGATTGGAGGGGGTTCGACTCATTTCACCGGATTCCCCAGCGCGTCCACAGGATCTTCAATGATCAATTTATCCGCGGGCAAAGTGGCGGCCAAATCCGGCAGGTCGTATTTCCGTAAGGCGCCGTGGACCGTGTTAACCAATTGGTTTTTCGTGATTGTGTTGTGAATCACATTGGACCAGGACACGAGGGATTTTTGGATCTTCACCGAATCGAACAGTGCGGGTTCCAAGGCCGCCGCGTGCAACGCCGCGGGACCCGCTTCCCCGGAGGCAATCAAATGAATCCGGCGAGGGATGCCGGCAGGCTCCAATTCGCTCATGAACCGGGCCAACGCCAAAATCACTTCCGCCCGCAGGCCTACGTACGATTTACCCAGCATGTAAGCCAAAAACACGTCCTGCCACCCGGGCCCGAAATGCGTGCTCCACACATTCGAGCCAGCCGGCCGGGCGGTCACCCCCAAACCCGGCAGATCGGCCGCCATCACCACATGCCCTTCGCCGGTCAACTCTCTGCCTACTCCGTCCGGTCCCAGCACCGCCTGCTTGCCTTTTTCATCCAGCACCAGGTAGAAGTCTTCGCTGGGGGAGGGTTTGGGCACCCACACCACGGCGGGAACATACAATCCATCTTCCCCCTTTAGAATCAGATGTTTCCGATCAGCCCCTTCCTGGGCAACCGGTTCCATCTTAACCACTTCCAACGAAGGGATCTGCTCCAAAGGCCGGATCCCCGCGATGGCCCGCACTTCATGCAAAGCCGCTTGGCGGGGTGTTTTTTGCCAATACTGTTGTCTATTTTGTTGAAGTTGTTCTTCGATTTTCCGGTTCAACTCGTAGATGGTCTTCGCGCCGTCCAACAAACCGACCTGTCCCTGGGGCGTACATCGCACTTCTTCATCACTCAAGACTGCCAGTTCCGGCTCGGTGAGGGGATCTTCCACGTGCATCAGCCAGCGCTTCATCCACCGGACCATGCCTTCCCGCAATTGGACTGAAAACCCATGTTCGGCGTCGGTTTCGATCAATTCCACCCGTTCCGCGAAACCCAGCCGGGTGTAAAACCGTTTGGCCTGCCGGAAAGTGAACCACGCGCCGTGGATATCGAAGAAGTCCCTTGTGGCCGTGCTCATCAACGTGGGTTTGGGGGCACGCATCAGGATGTAATCGGCGTGGTCCATCCCAAAGGCGATCTGGGCATGAATATTTTGTTCCGCGTCTTGCGGCTCCTGGTTTCGCAAGGTGGTCAGATAGCAACTGGGAACCGCGCAGACGATCCGCTCGTCCAAGGCCATCAGATAACTGGTCAAGGTCCCACCGCCCGAGTTCCCAGTGCAGCCGATCCGGGAGGCGTCGATATCCGGCCGGCTGGTCAAATAATCGATCCCCCGTATGCCGTCCCAAATCCGGTAGGTGGCCGCGTTCCGCCCCAGCAGGATGCAGCCCACGCCTACCATCGTATGGCCGATAGTCCCACCCAGCCGCGGCTTCCCTTGCGCGTCCAGCAGTTGATACCGTTCTCCCTGGTCGAAGGGATCGTAGCACAAGACCGCGAATCCATGCTTCACGAGCAAGAGGCTTGCCCGTTGATAGGTTTCCGACGCCTTCCCGTTATCGCTGTGGCCGCAGGGCAGCAGCACGCCGGGATAGGGAGGCGGGGTGTTCGGCAAATAAAGGACCGCGGTCACATACAATCCCGGTTGACTCTGGTAGATCAACTTTTCGATCCGGTAATCCTTGAAATCCAGCGTGCCGGTGATTTGCGCGTTCAGCGGCGTCTTTTCCCAGAATCCGCCCAGTTGCTCCACGAAAAACTGCTTCATGCTTTTCTGGTATTCGGCGATCTGTTCCGGCGTCTTGATCTCTTCGTAGTGCGCCTCCCGCCGGTCGAGCGCTTCATGAGCCAAACGCCGCAGATACCGGGTCATCATCTCCTGAGCGGGATATCTTTCCCATTCATCCGAAAGCCCATCCCCCCGCACCGAGTCTGCCTCCGGGATTTCTCCACTGATGGCCGCGAAGGGGATCCAACTTAGAATCACCAATCCGATCAGCAATCTGCTCATTCAGTTTTCTCCTTTGCTCACCGATCTCTTCAATAGCATCATCCTAGCAAACCGGCCTGGAATCCGTATAGGCAAAATACCCTTGACGGAATCCACTTTTCTCCTATATTTAACCATGGTTAATTCATTTTATTTACCAAGGATAATTCCTGAATGATGCCGCGCCTTCACCCCGGGCCTTCCGCCGAGGATTATTTAAAAACCGTATACAAACTGTCCCGGGAACACCGGGTGGTAATCCCGGCCATGGTGGCCGGGCAATTGGGCATTTCCTCGGCGGCCGTGACCAAAATGGTCAAGCGTCTCCGGGAGCAAAACCTGATCCGCTATTCACGCAGCCAGGGAATCCGGTTGACCGCTGCCGGCGAGAAAATCGCCCTCCGGATCATCCGGCATCACCGTTTGATCGAACTCTATCTCATCCGGGCCTTGGAATTCACCTGGGATCAAGTCCACGAGGAGGCGGAGCGGCTGGAGCATGTCATATCGGATTTCTTCAGCGACAAGATCGACGCCTATTTGGGCTTTCCCACCCGTGACCCGCATGGCGCGCCCATCCCCACGAAGGACGGGCGGATCGAAGACACCCTAGGCCAACGCCTGACGGATCTCCAGCCCGGCCAGAGGTCCATTATCCACCATGTGAGCAACGACGACGCGGCCCTGTTGCGCTATTTGGCGGAACTCGGCATGTTTCCGGGCGTGGAGGTGAAGATGGTCACGAAGGAACCTTTTGGCGGTCCGTACCGCATCGTCGTATCAGGAAAAACGCAGATCATCGGACCAGACCTAGCGAATCAGGTATATATGTCGCCATAATGGATTCTTCATTTTCTTCATATTTCGGGAGAAAGCGAGCGCCGCGGATGAGATGGTTCCGGTTTTGCCTGATGATAGCCGCCATGGCTTTCCTGGTGGCGTGCGCGGTGGAAGGCCCTAATCCCGGGCCGGATGGAAACGTCCGGGTCACGGTGACCACCGCCCAAATCGCCGACTTGGTGAAAAACGTGGGCGGAAATCGAGTGAAGGTCACCGCCCTGATGGGTCCGGGCACCGATCCCCATCTCTACAAGGCCTCGCAAGGCGACATCGGCCGCCTATCCTCCGCCCACATCGTCTTCTATAACGGGTGCATGCTGGAAGGACGCATGACCGACATTCTGGAACGCATCGCCCGCGCGGGCCGTCCGGCCGCTTCCGTGGCCCTCGCGGAACGTCTCGATCCGGCCCGGTTGACCCATCCGCCGCAATTTGAGGGTCATCCCGATCCCCATATTTGGATGGATGTCAGCCTGTGGGCGCAAACCATCCCCATCGTGGTCCAGGAACTGTCGGCCATCGATCCGGCCGGCCAGGAGGAATACCAGAAAAACGGGGAAGCCTACAGCGAGGTTCTACGGACCTTACATGAGAAAGTCAAACAACAAATACAAACCATTCCCAAGGAACGGCGGGTGTTGGTTACCGCCCATGACGCGTTCGGTTATTTCGGGCGGGCGTATGACATCGAGGTCACCGGCCTCCAGGGCATCAGCACCGCTTCCGAATTCGGGCTCCAAGATCTTCAGCGGCTGGTCAATTTGATTGTCGAACGCCAAATCAAAGCCGTGTTTGTGGAATCCAGCGTCCCCCGCCGTTCCATCGAGGCCTTGGTGGAAGGCTGCAAGGCCCGGGGGCATGAGATCCGTATCGGCGGGGAGCTCTATTCCGACGCCATGGGACCCGAGGACACACCGGAAGGGACTTATGTTGGGATGATCGAGCATAACGTCCATACCATCGTCGAAGCATTGAAATAAAAGCATTGAAATAAACAAGATACCGGCCATGAATTCATCGCACACCGTCTCCGTTGAACCTCAATCCACCGTGACTCCCACCCCGCGCTGGGTTATTCCCGATCCGCCGCCGTTGGAGGTCCACGACCTGACCGTGGCCTACCACCGCAAGCCGGTGCTGTGGGACATCGATTTCGTCGTTCCCGAAGGGGTCTTGATCGGCATTATCGGCCCCAACGGCGCGGGCAAGTCCACCCTGATCAAGGCGGCGCTGGGTTTGACACCCCTCGCCTCGGGCTGGGTGCATTGTTACGGCCAACCCATCCACAAGGAACGCAAAAAAATCGGTTACGTTCCGCAGCGGGAATCGGTCGATTGGGATTTCCCCACCGATGCCTTGGATGTGGTGCTGATGGGCATTTACGGCCAATTGGGGTGGTTCCGCCGGCCCGGCCGCGCGGAACGCGAATTCGCCCTGGAATGTTTGAGGAAAACCGGGATGGCCGATTTCGCCCGCCGCCAGATCAGCCAACTCTCCGGCGGTCAACAGCAACGGGTTTTCCTGGCCCGCGCCTTGGCGCAGAATTCACGCCTTTACTTTATGGACGAGCCTTTTGCCGGAGTGGACGCCGCCACCGAAAAGGCCATCGTGACCTTGCTCAAGGAGTTGAAGGAGCAGGGGAAAACTGTGTTCGTGGTGCACCATGATCTCCAAACCGTCCGGGATTATTTCGACTGGGTCTGCCTGCTGAACATGCGCCTCGTGGCAATCGGCCCGTGCGAGGAGGTTTTTACCCCCGAAAACTTGAAGAAAACCTACGGCGGGCGGCTCACCATCCTGACTGAGGTCGCGGAAGCCGTAGCCCGCAACGCTCCGCCAGGAGGCACACCATGACCGCCTGGTTGAACGATCCCAACACCCGCTGGGTTTTGACCGGCTGCGTTATGCTGGGCGCCTGCAGCGGGCTTCTCGGCAGTTTTGCCATGCTGCGCCGCCGCAGCCTGCTGGGAGACGCCCTCGCCCATGCCGCGCTGCCGGGAATCTGCCTGGCGTATCTGATTTCCGGCGGGCAGCGTTCTCTACCCTTGATGATGGCCGGGGCGTTTTTGGCCGGCTTGTTGGGCGCGTTCTGCGTCCAGGCTGTCACCCGGTATTCGCGAATCAAGGAAGACGCCGCCCTGGGCATGGTGCTCACCGTCTTCTTCGCGTTCGGCATAGTCCTGCTGACTCTGATCCTGCGCACGGGAGGGCAAAAAGCGGGGTTGGACAAGTTTCTCTTCGGCCAGGCTGCTTCGCTGGTAGGTTCCGATGTCCGGATCATGGTGATTTGCTCCCTGCTGGCCGGACTCGTGGCCATCGGGCTTTACAAGGAGTTGAAACTGCTTTGCTTCGATCCCGGTTTTGCTGACAGTTTGGGATTCCCTTCGGCGTGGTTGGACGCGTTGCTCAACCTGCTGATTGTGGCGATTGTGGTCATCGGCCTGCAGGCGGTAGGCGTGGTGCTGATGGTTGCTTTGCTGATCACCCCCGCGGCCGCCGCCCGTTACTGGACGGATTCCCTCAGCCGGATGGTTTGCCTAGCCGGCGCGATTGGGGCGTTTTCCGGCGCGTTGGGAACCTATTTCAGCACCCTGGCCCCGCGCCTCGCCACCGGTCCCTTGATCGTCCTCTCCGCGGCGGTGTTTTTTCTTCTGTCCCTGTTTCTCGCGCCCCGGCGCGGCCTGGCAGCCAAAGCCTGGCGCGGCTGGACCTTGCGCCGGAAGGTCGCCCGCGAAAACACCCTGCGCTCCATCTTTGAATGGGCCGAACGGGAAAACGCATGGAACCAGCCTATTCCCGTGGAAAAAATCGCGGCCCGCCGTGGCCAAAATCCTTCCCGCACGGTGCACAATCTGACCTTGTTGGCCCGGGAAGGCCTGGTGCAATTCCAGGAGGGAAAGGCATATTTGAGTGAAGCCGGTCGAGGCGAGGCCCACCGCGTCACCCGCAATCACCGGCTATGGGAAATGTACCTAATGCACGAACAAGAGCTCCGTTCCGATCACGTGGACCGCGACGCGGATATCATTGAACACGTCTTGAATCCAGATACCGTCGCGGAATTGGAAGAACTTCTCCAGCAGCACGGCCTGGAGCCTCAACGGCCGCCCAGCCCGCATCCCCTGCCGGGTTGAACCAGATCGAAAGCCGTCCGGAGGGCCACACCACAGGATCACCATGACCGACTTTATGAGCGCGTTTTGGATAATACTCACGGGAGCCTTGGTGGCCGGGGCATGCGCGTTAGCCGGCTGTTTTTTGGTTCTGCGCCGCCTTGCCATGCTGGGCGACGCCATCAGTCACGCGATTCTGCCGGGAATCGTGATCGCGTTTCTGCTCACGAACAGTATGAACGTCCTATCGATGTTCGTGGGCGCGGCCGCCGTGGGCTTGTTGACCACTTTCTTCGTTCAATGGCTTAACAGCAGCGGCGTGCAAAACGACGCCGCCCTGGGCGTGACCTTTACGTCGTTGTTCGCCTTGGGCGTGGTGGGCGTTTCTTTGTTCGGTCATGCCGTACACCTCGATCTTGATTGTGTCTTGTATGGGGAAATCGCCTACACTCCCTTTGATCCCTTGCTGTGGAACGGCCGGTATCTCGGCCCCCGTCCGGTGTGGATCAACGGCGGTCTCTTTCTCCTCAATCTGACCGTGATCACTTTGTTTTACAAAGAATTCAAACTCGCCGCCTTCGATCCGGACATGGCCAAAGCCGTGGGATTACCCGTGACCTTTTTGCATTATCTCCTCATGATCCTCGTGGCCCTGACCACGGTCGGAGCGTTTGAGAGCGTGGGGGTGATCCTGGTGACCGCCATGTTGATTACTCCTCCCGCTACCGCCTATTTACTGACCGAAAAACTCAACCGGATGCTGATTTTCTCCGTGGCCTTGGGGGCTTTAGCCTCCTTGCTTGGCTACTTGATTTCCGTTCAGTTGGATTGTTCTATCGCCGGGGCCATGGCCTCGGTCTGCGGTTTGCTGTTCGCGGCCGCCTTCTTGTTCTCCCCCACTCATGGGCTGGTCATCCGGTGGATCCGGATGCGGCGCCTGCGCCACCGGGTCGCCGACGAAGACGCCTTGCTCTGGGCGCACCGCCAATGGGAAACCGAAGCCGCCCATTCGTTCACCGCCGGTCAACTGGGCGAGTCTCTCCAATGGCTCGCGTCCGAGGCACAGGCCAGCACCCGCCGGTTGAACCTTTCCGGCCTGTTGAACCTGGAAAAGGGCCGTTTCTCGCTCTCTGAATCCGGCCATACCAAGGCCTTGGGGCTCATACGGGCCCACCGTTTGTATGAAACTTACCTGGACGAGCTAGGTTATCCTCCGGATCATCAACACGATCCCGCCGACCGGGTGGAGCACCATTTGTCTCCCGGGCTGGTTGGAGAGTTGGAAAAAGCGACTGAACACCCGGACAAGGATCCACAAGGGAAAATCATCCCCACGGCTGAATGACCTCCATACGCATCTCCAATCCAGGGAGAATTGGCGGGGAATTGGTCTTGTTTCCTTTCCTATTCATCCGCTACCAAATTTCAAGGCGGTGGTTTTTCACACCGTATTAGGATACAATCAGGAACAAAATGTTGTTTAAAGCATCGATATATTGCGATATATTTCAATATAAGTTAGATCCTCGTCGATTATCGCGAGTGTGTAGTCATCCCGTATTCCGAAGTGAGTGTCAACCAAATGGATAGGGGGAAGAACGAACCAATACCTCGAATTGGAGGGAACGGGTACAGAAAAACGGTGGAAAGCCGATGATTATCATGAGCTTACGAAAATCGTGCCGGGGTGAGATGAATGCCTCTAAGCGAAATTGAATTCCGGGTGATTTCTTGATAAGTCCTTTGTTGGCAAGGGATTTTCTTAGAACCTGGTAACAGCGCCATGTGGTCCTGATTTCCATGCCAAACTCGAAGATCAGGATGAGGCGGGGATTGAGAATTCCATGTCATCCATTAGAAACCGAAAAATAACCACGCCAGTGAGCGAATCGGATATCATCGACCGCCGGATCAGTGATATTCAAAATATTTTTACGGAACGTTTTAAGCAATCAATCATCAACGAATACCTGAAGGAAAATCCGGGTGTAAGGCGGGACGAGGTTATTGAAAGAATTCACAACGGGCAGGTGGTCATCGACACCATTGACAACGTGTTTCAGGAAATTTCCCGGCGTGAACGAATTACCGAATCTTTTAAGGACAAGAAACTGTATGAATTGCTGCAAATCGAACAAGACGACCGGTACAAAGCCTGCCTGGCCTCCATCCGCAATTCCGAACGGATCATTCAATACCTCTTCACCTCCAATTATGCCCCCTTCGGCCTTGCGGAGAAAAACCAAGCCCTCAATTATCTGACGCACAAGGAGCGGGTTTGCGCCAATTGGACCGCGAATTACTATAAGGCCACCAAGGATATTTTCACCCTCATGATGAGCCACTACACGGTATCGGCGGCCAAGGTGCAAGGATTGATCAGCCTGTATTTTACCGCCTTGCATCAGCAGCTGCTTTGCCAACGCGAAATCTACATGAAGGAATTGGAGCTCATCGAGTTGTTTTCCCGTTTCTCCAAGACCTTTGTGCAAACCAACGCCAAAATCATCCAGTCCAAAATCAAATCCTCCCCGAAAAAAGATTTAGTTGTGGGCATGCTCAAAAAAGCCTGCCTCGTGATGAACAAAAATTACTCATTGAACCTTCCCATCAAGGATAAATACGAAATCGACCAGTTCATCTCCGATCTCAACCAGGTGGATTCTTCCCTGAGCCAAAAACGGGAAGAAGTGGAATTCCTCGGCAAAGCCATTACGGTGTTGGAAAAAGTGGTTGGTTATATCGAGCAATACAAAACTCAGAAAATCCAGTCCCCGCCCCCATCCGTACCTCCATCCGCACCGGAGACCAAACCAGCCTCGCGCATGGTCTTCCTGTCCAGAATGAAAACCCTGTTCGGCCGGTTCCGGCGGGTGAGGGGGTAGTGGTTCCGC
Source organism: Candidatus Omnitrophota bacterium (assembly GCA_013177805.1). GTDB lineage: Bacteria > Hinthialibacterota > Hinthialibacteria > Hinthialibacterales > Hinthialibacteraceae > JABLXU01. The sequence continues at coordinate 17,776 of JABLXU010000054.1, read as the reverse complement.
CGTTTTTTCATCGGACACAAACCGAAATGGTTCACTTTTCCTCGCGGCCTGGCAACCAAATGCCCGTTCCGGATCCTGGATCCAGAGAGAGATAACCGTCACGGCGGGTAACATCCAGAAGGGCAGCCACGCGTTCCTCCAGCGGATCCGGCCCTTCCATGCCCAGGCGCTTACGGATTTCCCGGCGCAACCACCAGTAGCCCGAATTCCACGAGTACAGGTGATGCCCATGGGGTTTGCCTGTGACGGTACTGATGGATTCATGGAAGGCCGGCATCCAGGCCAGTTCCTTTCCGATCCGCCACAGCAACTGCTCATCCACCCATTGGGGATCCATGCCGTGGATCAATCCGTCCAGGTAGTTCGCCGCGTCGTTCAAGAACCACGATCCCCCGAAGACATACACGCCCGAATGGCCATCCAACAGACCGCCGTCGGCCTTGGAGATCACCCGCATCCCGTAGGGCGACTGAATCCGCATAGTGGTTTCCAGATGCCGCCGCACCATCTCATCCGGCAGAAGTTTCTTTCCGAACACCGCGTAGGTGAGCACTTCTCCGTAGAGGCTGTCCTGCCCGATGTGCTCCTGTTGCTTCAGGCTAGTCGCGAAATATCCGCCCGTCTCGTTGAACATCCTCCTGTACCCGGCGATTGCTTTCTCGATGTCGGCCCCGGTGACGTCGAATCCCAATTCCCGGGCTGCCAGCAACGCGCCGCAATGGAATCCCTGGTTGGAGGACGGCGCGTCGTCGTCATCGTAAGGCAACTGGTCATGGTAGGTTTTAAAACAGGCCACATCCGGCCGGAGGCGCGGAGGGATGAATAATCCGTCTTTCTCGTGCTCGCGGATGAACCGGTAGGCGCGCGCCACCGTCCGCGGATCCGGATTCCCGCCCGCCTGTTTTACGAGATACGACCAGATCAGGAAATATTGCGCGTTGTCCTCGTAATTGACGCGTTCGAAAAACACCGCCCGGTTCGCTTCCGCGTCGTACCGGGGATTGTCCAAACCGCGCGACATCCAAAAGCCGTCGCTCACCCATTGTTTCCAGCCATATCCAACGCCGGAAATGAAAATGTAATCGCTCTCCGTCCGCAGGAGATTGCGCCGCAGCAGCAGGTATGATGTGTTGCGCAGGATCGCCTCGACCGGCCCGCCGTTCCATCCCTTCGCGTTCGCCAGCGCCAGCGAAGCCGCCAACTGCACGTCATACAGCGAACGCGCCGGCGACGCGAACACCCATGTGGTGAAGGACTGCACCTCCCCGGCTTCGATATGCTGCCAGCCATCGAACACCGCCCGGTAAATGTTCGTAGAATCCAGGTCCCAGGGAATCATGACCTCCCGCTTCGCCGAACCATCCCCTGACGCCAGGGCGATGACGCGGTTTTCGGGATCGAAACGCAGAAAACTCCGGTTTTCCCACAGGCCGGGGCTGTCGCCCACGAATCCGAAGAGTTGATCCCCATGCCGCACGCCTACCATGGGAAACGTCTGCCACGAGTTGTCGCCAAAGCCCGCTCCCGTACAACTGGGGCTGTACACCGCGGCATCCGGCTCTTTCCTCAGGTAGGAGTAATACTCCCCTTCCGGGGCAGTCTTCCATGCCATATCCACATAATACCGGCCGTCGGCGTGGGCCTTCACCAAAACCACGCGCTCCCACAAGGCGGAAGTGATCCGTTTCCAGGTCTCGGACAATTCCAATCCCGGCGCGGAACCGCCCTTCAGATTGAATCCGGTAGAGAGGTTCTCCAACCGGGTGTACCGGACCGGAGTTCTTCCCGAAGGCTGGACCACGGACAACACGGCATTGGTTTCCACCGGGCGGAACACCGCGCTCGCGCCGGATACGATCTCAACCGCCACCCCTTCCGCGCTCTCGACAGGGCGGACGTCCAACTCGACCGCGGCCGCCAGGCACCACCAACCCGCCAATACCAATCCTGAGATCATTGGAAATCCTCCTCGATCGGGCCAAAGGTTCAGGTCAATTCAAGCGTTATTCGCAACGATACCATACTGGACAGGGGGATGAAAATCAGGATGATGCCGTTCAGTCACGATGATTTTTCCCAAATCCAGGCCGGCCATTTACATCCGGCGAATTCTTGAGAATGGAGCGCCACCTTGTTCATCACCGCGCCTCTTGGGATCCGCTCATACGCCAGCCACTCCGGGAAGAAACCGAAGCGATCCCGTGGCCACGGATGGAAGAAATCCGCCGCCGTCCGTTTTCCTATCTTCTCCGTTGGCTCGATTCGGTTGAGACAACAATTCTAGGAGTAACCGGCCGGATCTATCCGATCGAGATTAACGCCACCTGGGAGGACAAAACGAAAATCCGATTGCGGGATAGCAGGCGCGATTGATGAGGGCGGTTGGCGGGCATTCATCAATTGGCCTCCTTTAGACCGGATGTGTCCGGGTATCCAGATGGCAGAACCGAATGAAAACGGGCCACGCGAGTGGGCGTGAGCCGCATGAATCCCAAGGAGAATCGTATGCCCCGTATTGTTCATTTTGAAATCCACGCTACCCAACCTCAGGTTTTGATCGATTTCTATTCCCAATTGTTCGGATGGACCTTCAACCAGTTCAGCGGGATGGAGTATTGGCTCATCGGCACCGGCCCCAATGAACAACCCGGGATCAACGGCGGCTTGTTGAAACGCCCATGCCCGAAGTCCGGTGATCCGGCGTCGATGAACGCCTTTGTCTGCATCGCGCAGGTTGATTCGCTCGACGAGACGCTCACCCAGGCCACCGCGCTCGGAGCCCGGATCGCGTTACCCAAGATGGCCGTCCCCGGCGTTGGCTGGCTGGCCTACATCCTGGATCCCGACGACAATACCCTGGGGCTGATGCAATTCGACGAGAACGCGAATTGAATTTTGTTATATAGAGAATATTCTACGGGATGAGCGGAAAAACCAGACGAACCGGGGCACGATGAACGTGCCCCGGCGCTTTGAGACCAGACCCAACAAAATCCCGGCGGGGATTACGGTGTGTGTTTGTTTTACCCGTTCTTCCTCTCGAACTCCTTCATGAAGTCCACCAGCGCACGGACGCCTTCGACCGGGTGGGCATTGTAAATGGAGGCGCGCAGGCCGCCCACGGAGCGGTGACCCTTGAGTCCGGCCAATCCCGCGGCCGCGGCTTCGGAAACAAACTTTTTCTCCAGGTCCTCGTTGTCACCTTTCACCCGGAAAACGACGTTCATGCGGGAGCGGCTGTTCTTCTCGACCGGGCCGTAGAAAAGCCCAGAAGCGTCGATGGCCTCGTAGAGGATTCGCGCTTTTTCGTCGTTGCGCTTTTCGATCGCGGGCAGACCGCCTTCCGCCTCGATCCAATCCAGCACCAGGCCGCAGACATAAATCCCGAAGGTGGGCGGGGTGTTGTACAACGAGTTGTTTTTGACATGAATCCGGTATTGCAGCATGGTGGGCAGTTCCTTGGCGGCCCGTTCCACCAGATCCTTGCGGATGATCACCAGGGTCACCCCTGATGGCCCCAGGTTTTTCTGCGCGCCGGCGAAGATCAACCCGAAGCGGGAGACGTCGATGGCGCGCGAGAGGATATCGGACGACATATCGGCCACCAGAGGCACATTGCCTGTATCGGGGAATTCCCGGAACTGGGTGCCGAAGATGGTGTTGTTGGAACACATATAGACATACGAGGCGTTGGGATTGAAGGCCACGCCCTGCCAGCTGGGAAGGCGCAGAAACTTCTCGGACTCGCTGGACGCCACGATCTTGTATTCGCACAGTTTTTTGTGCTCGGCGATGGCTTTTTCGGTCCAGCTGCCAGAATGGATGATCTCCACCGGCTGGCCTTTCAAGTACAAGTTCATGGGAATCATGGAGAACTGCAGGCTGGCCCCGCCCTGAAGAAACAAGACGGCGTAATCGTCCGGAATCCGGAGAATCCGGCGCAGGGAAGCCTCGGTCCGGGACAGAATCTCCTCGAATTCCTTGGAACGGTGGCTCATCTCCATGACCGACATGCCGCAGCCGCCGTAATTGAGCAACTCTTCCCGCGCTTTTTCCAAAACCGGCAGCGGCAGAACCGCGGGTCCCGCGTTAAAGTTGAAGACACGACCTTTCATGGATGGTTCTCCTTGGGTATTCCCTCGCGCATCGCAGGGTAAAGCAAGTCATAAGTGAATAATTGGGAAATTGTGTCATAAAACAGGGGGAATGGAAGTGGCGGCCGGATCGATGAAGGAGAAAAATAAGCCGCTAGGGCGTTACCATGGAAATAGGGGCACAATGCATCGTGCCCCCGCGGATTGAGAGGATTTCCGTTTTTTACGATCCCAGATTTAACGGCAGGATCGCCCGATCGAGGCTTTCTTCCGTCTGGGAGACTGGCGTGATCCGGAAGAGTTGCCACCGTTCGCGGTGGCACGTGGTCTCACCGGGTTTCAGGTTGACCAAGGGACCCAGCGATTCGATTTCCATCATCTCCTGGTTGGTGAAGATCTCTACCGACGCACCCATGTCGGGATACGTCTCGCTTGGATAATAATCCAGTTTTTTGACGAAGAGTTGATCCCCTAAAGCATACCCCGCCCAACCTTGCGTTTGCGAGAAGCCAAACTTGATGGGCTTATCCGCCGCCGGATCCTGCCGGAAAGTGATGTATTTCTTCATGAACTTCAAGCGCGGATCAGTCAGATCGGTGTAACTCCAAATCTGCAAGGCTTGTTCGGGCAGGAAATGGCCCGGGCCGTGGGGCGCGTAAGGCGGCGTGGAGAAGATGCCGATCCCGCCGGCGGTCATGACCGACAGGGCCCAAGGCGCGATGGATTCGGTCTTCAGCCCACCGTTGGTGATTTTATGCTCGATGGTCACCTCTCCCGTCCCGCTCATGGTGACGATCATCTGTTTGATGAATTTGACCGACTTCCGGAACGCCGGATCTTCCATCTGTTCGAGAATTTCCTGGCGGCTTTGATATTGGGCCCGCAACGCGGGATCCGTCACTTCGGGAGGCGCGGTGAGGATCAGTTTGTTGCCCGCGATCTCCACATCCACAGGGAAATTGTCGGGATAATAGGTCACCTCCACGAGTTCCGGCGCCACCCACAGCCGGTGCCCGCCATAAGATACCCAGTTGTCCCCGCCGGTTTTTCCCACGGTGCTGGCATCCACATACAGCACATTGGGACCGCCCACAAAGCCGAAGTGGATCAACCGCGGCCCCACATCGGCGACCGCGATGAGTTCCACTTCCCCGTTGCTCATCCGGTAACAATTCTGCCATCCCTGGTATTCGATTTTTTCGATGTTCACGGTACCTGCTCCCGCCGTTATTGTGAAATAACCCAGAATCCCCACACCATATCCAATCCTCGCCAGCCGGCCGGCCCATCTGTTTTTCCACGTCCTATCCTGCTTCATAACCACGCTCCGTCAATCCTCCGGAGAGGGATTCGTAGTGCTACGAAAATGGATTTTGGCATATTTTGAGCGGAGTTTCGACTCCCGGCCGCGGAATAAGGATGAAATTAGGATTCATCCGGGAGGTGTGCGAGCAATGGGGTAATAAACGATCCCGAAACGGTTTACCCAATTGGGGAAAAAATGTACATTCCGCCCTTTCTGGGCTACCTTCACCCTGACCCACTCCCAGCGGGAGAGGGAATCATCAACGAAAACATAATCTTATGGCTACAATATTCCCATCGGCAATCCGGTATGACCGGGCAAGGAGCTACACTTTTCATGAAACCACCATGGGAATCGAGGATTTTTTACGCGGTTATGTGGCTGTCCATTTGGCTCGGCGCGGGGTGCACCCCGCGGCCGGAGAAACCCAACGTGATTCTGCTCACCCTGGATACGCTGCGGGCGGACGCGTTGGGATGTTATGGCAATCCGGTGGTCCAGACTCCTCATCTCGACCGGATCGCGCGCGAAGGAGTTTTGTTCGAAGACGCCATCTGCCAGATTCCTGCCACGCTGACTTCGCATACGGCCATCCTCACCGGGCGTAATCCCAAGACCACGGGCGTGCGGTTCCGGACAGCGCTGGTGCCTTCCGAAGAAGAAACCTTGCCGGAGCGTTTTCAGACCTACGGATACGACACGGCCGCTTTCATCAGCAGTTCGGTCCTCGATCCTGCTTTCGGACTCACCCAGGGATTCGGCCTTTATGACATGGGATCCATCGGCAAGGGCGAAACTCCGGTCACGAACGAACGGAGGGCGGAAGAGACCATTTCATCCGCCATCGATTATTTGAACAAAAAAGAAAAACGGCCGTTTTTCATCTGGATTCACCTTTACGATCCCCACACGCCCTACGAGGCTCCACCACCCTACACGACGATGTACGATCCGGATTACACCGGGCCGCTGCGGGGGTCAGTCGCGGAGATCACGTTTCTCAACGCCACGCGCGGCGCGCATCTGTCCGAGCGTGACCTCCAGCATCTCCAAGCCCTCTATCACGGCGAAGTGACCTACATGGACCATCAAATCGGACGGCTTTTGGAAGCGTTAGAGAAAAAAGACCTGCTCGGCCGCACCATCCTCGTGGCCCTGGCCGATCACGGCGAGGCGCTGGGTGAAAAGGGACGTTTTTTTCATGGGGATGATTTATATCAGCCGGCCATTCATATACCGTTTCTTATGCGTTATCCTCCGGCCTTTCCCCCGGGGCAGCGCGTGGCGGAGATGGTCCAATCCATTGACTTGTTCCCGACCTTGACCGAATTATGCGGAATTCCCCTGATCGCGGGGATCGAAGGCAAATCCCTTCTTCCTCTCATTTCCTCCCCGAAGAAGAACCCCGGCGGGTATGATAAACATCCCGGTTTTTTGGAGACCGAAGCGGATGTGGTGGCGGCCTCCAACAAACTGTATGGATTGCGGAGCGACGAGTATAAGTTCATCTATCACAGCGCCCGAAGGCGGCCGGAAACGCCGCTGGGCTTGTTCACCGAAATTCCCTTGAAAGGCCCCGCCATCGTGCTGGCGCGGGTGAAAGGCGATCCATCGGTCCGCCTCATGGCCCATATCCGCTATCGTACCCCGGAACTCTACACCAGCCGCGACCTGCAGGCGCTGTCCCGGCTCAATACCACCGCCGTGTATGCCGAAACGTTCGGGACCGATCCCCTACACAACCAGGCCAAGCGGCAATCGTCTTTCCTGCCCACGCCGGAGGGCTGGCGGTTGCAAGCCACGCCGGACCTCTACCACACCGCCCGGACGTATGGCCTGGCCCGTGGCTGGCCCACCGAATGGATGGTGCTGGAAGGCGTGGGGGTGGACGCTTCCCTTCCCGCCCAGCAAAAAACCGGGACTTTCGTTATTGATCAAGTAGAACTCTATTCTCCCTCGTTGCGCTATCCGCCGTCCCCCCGGTTCCGCAACCCGTTTTGGGTAATCGAGGATTTCGAAGATCTTTCCTCCACCGGCCTGGTGGACGCGGGCGCAGGGCCGGCGCACCGGATCGACATCCAATGGCGCAGCGAGGGAGTCTTTGGCGGGCAACGGCAGCCCCAAATCACGATAACCTTCCTTGAAGACCAGGATCCTTTGTTCCTGAATGAATTGTACCAACCGGTAAAAGATCCCCGCGAAGAACGGAACCTGCTACCGGAAACTTTGGAATCATCCCCAAATCAAGTTTGGCTCGAGACCGCCCGGCGGCATCAGGAGATTTTAGACGGGTGGATCGCCAAGGAATCCGGCCTCCAGGAAATCCAGGAACTCTCTCCCGCGCAACGCCAGGCGCTGGAGGCGTTAGGTTATACCAAATAAAAAAACGCCCGCCTCTCTCAGGAGAAAGGCGGACGCGGATCGAGTTACACCATTCCATTTCAATCAATACAACATGAAGTCGGGGACGGGCGTGCCACCGCTCAAATCCGCTCCCACGCCCGCGGGAGCGCCGCTGGCCACCCGATAGGGAGGCCCCGCGAAGGGATCGGCGGGATTGATGGTGGTGTTGGTGAAGGTCACGGAAGCCTCGGTCCCTTGCAGATTCACATTGGGCAGTTTGTCATTGTCTTCCACGACGACCGCGTTGCCGTCGAAGACATTGTTGGTTCCTGTGACCACCAGGACGTCAATGATATCAGCCGCCGCAAAGTAGCTTTGCTGGAAGTCCGACGCAGTGAGCACCGCCACATTGCTATTCTGGAAGATGTTGTTATTGACCGATCCTTCCCGGGGGCGGGCGGAACTGTCGGCAAACCGGATGGCGATGGGATTGTTCACGAAGGTGCAATTCTCGATGGTCACCTTGGGATTTGTCCCGTCATTTTGGATCCGGACCGCCGCGGCGCGGGAATCCCACCCCCCCGTGCCGGCCATGCTGGCCGCGTCAGCCGACATGTTGTCGACAAAGAGCGAGTTCCGGATGGTCAACTCGGGGGTGAAGCCCTCGCGGCCAACGGTTTCAACCGCCCCCAAATCCCTGTCGATATCGTCCGGAAGGTTCATGTTGTCATGGAAAATGCAATTTTCCACCACGAAGGTCCCCTTGCCGGAGGCCCGGAGGCCATGGTTGCTTTTGGTGATATAGCAGTTCTGAAACGTCACATTGTTCGCCTGGGCGCGGCCGCGAATGTAAACCGCCGTGTCACTGTTGATGAACCGGCTGTTAATGAATTTGACGTTGACAGGGACATTGGCCGGATCGATTCCCGCCGCGTCCGCGTCGCCCTGGGAATATCCATGGAAGTAAATGGTGTCCACGGCGGCGTTGCGCTCGCCGTTGAAGGTGGCGTCAAACGTGCAATTCTCGAACGTGTAGGAATTGTCGAATCCCTGTCCGGCGATGTCGATGGCATTGTTGAAGTTGATCAAAGCCTCGCCCGGCTGTTTGTCGCCTTCGAGGGCAAACAGCACGTTGCGGAACACCATGTTGCCCGCCTGGCCATTGAGGCCATATTGATCATCAGCGATCACCGAGGCCTGCAAGATCTCGATATTCTCCACCGTGAGATTGATCCCCAAGTAAGATAAGGTGGCCACGAAATTGTCGCCGGGGTCATTCGTGAACACGCCGTACGGCATGCCCTCCACATTCACGGGATTGATTTTGGGGCGGTTGTTGGGATCACGCCCCCGGAGGGTGAAGGGATCGCTGCGCTTGGCCAGGTCGATGGCCGCGTCGAGATACCCCTCGCCTTGTCCCGTGCCTGCCGGGTCGGCGATCAATTTCCCGATCACCACCTGCTCGTCATACGTCTCGCCATCGATGATCTCCACGACATCCGGCTGGCCATCGGTGACTTCGGCTTCCGTGAAGGAATTGATCGCCGCCTGGATACTGGTGAATTCCGCGCCGGATTTCCCGACCGTCTTGGTGGTGGCGTTGGCGCTCAACACCACCGCAAATCCTAATAGGCCGAAATATACTTTCCTCATGTTTCCGTATCCTTCCTTGGTTTGAGTTTTGGGCATGGATCTTTACCCTCTACCATGAGACACAAGTACCGCCATCTCCATTTCAACCGCTGGGTTTCGCCTCCTTTCCCCCACGAACCGGAGTAATGGATGATATGTTTCAGTGATTCCCGGTGTGTGCGCAAATAAAACTCCTCTCGCGGGATCGGAAATTTCCCGGTTCGGTTTCAGAATCCAAAAGCAGGGATGTACAAGCGAAGGTGACTGAAGACCGGAAACTTTGTACAACGAACAAATTAATAGAAGCTTATTTAACGCCCAATCCCGTTCGAAATCAAGTTATCTCACGGTTCTGGTTTATGCGAACGCCAGGAGGGATGGTGAAGGCCATACTTTTTGACGCGGGCATGCATCCGGTCCGGCGAGATTTCGAGAATCTTGGCGGCTTCGCTTTGCACCCAATCCGCCCGTTCCAAAGCCGCGATAATGGCTTTTTTCTCGATCTCCGACAGAGGCAGCAGGTCGTCCCCGGAAGATAGGGATCCCTGGGAGGAACCCGATTCGGGGGTATCGATCACCAAACCTTCGCCCCGCAGCATCTCCTCGTCAATCGCCTCCCGGTGGCGGTGGCGGAGGATGATCCGTTCCACCAGGTTTTTCAGTTCGCGGACGTTGCCCGGCCAGGGATACGCGGTCAGCATATGCTGGGCGGATGCGGTGATATCCGGCACGGGACTGTGGTATTTCCGCGCGTATTCCTCCAGATAATGGCGGGTCAGAGGGAGGATGTCCTCCACCCGCTCGCGCAACGGGGGAATCCGCAAACGGATAATATCGAGACGGTAAAGCAGATCCCGGCGGAACCGCCCTTCTTCCACTTCCCGGCGCAAATCCTTGTTGGTGGCAGCGATGAAGGCGAGATCCACCCGGATTTTTTGGTTGCCGCCCAGCCGTTCGAATTCTTGGGTTTCCAGGGCGCGCAGAATCTTCCCCTGGCTTTCAAGGGGCATGTCGCCGATTTCATCCAAAAACAGCGTCCCGCCATCCGCGAGTTCGAGTTTGCCCCGCTTCCGGCCCACCGCGCCCGTAAAGGCTCCTTTTTCATGCCCGAACACCTCGGATTGGAAAAGATTTTCCGTAGGCAAGGCCGCGCAGTTCACATCGATGAAGGCATGGCCGGCGCGGGGGCTGCGGTTGTGGATATACCGCGCGATGATTTCCTTTCCCACCCCGGTTTCGCCTTCAATCAGGATGCCGGGAAACGCGTCCACAAATCCTTCAATTTCCTGGAGGATCGCTCGGATGGGCGGACTGACCGCGATCAAACGGCCGAATTCGTTGGCGGTCTGGATATGCCGCTTGAGGCTCCGGTTCTCGGCGCGGACCTTCGATTCGGACAGGACTTTTTCGATCCGGAGGACAATTTCGTCCCGGTCGGCGTCCTTGGTGATGTAATCGGAGGCCCCGGCTTTCATGGCGTCCACCGCGACCCGCACCGAATCGACGGAGGTCAAAAAAATCACGGGGATCTCCAATTCGTCCAACCGCGTGCGTTCGGTGATTTTTTTAAGTAGGTCGATGCCGTTCATCCCGGGCATCTTGATGTCCGATAACACCAGATCCACCGCTTCCTTGTCAAAGAGGTCCAAAGCCTCCTCTCCTGAATAGGCGGTCAAGACGTCATAGCCATCCAAGGAAAGGTTTTTGGCGATCCGGGAGGCATACCGCCGGTCATCTTCCACAAGCAGGATTGTGGCTTTCATCCTTTTCGCAGCTACCCCTGGTTTGATTCAGATGGTGGTTCAGGCCCGCGGACTCCTAGGCTTATCATTGGTATATTATAGGCGGTCCATCCGGGGGAGGATACATCGTCCAACAGGGGGACAGGCCAGGAGGTGAGAACCGGAAGTCAGGGGGCGGGGGCGGGGGCCGGCTCGATCCCGGCCATTTTTAAAAGGGGATCGATCATCCAAGCGAAGTAATTTTTGTAAACCGCGGACTGACTGACCACATCCCAATACATCGCCAAACCGCCGATCACAACCAAAAGCACCACCAAAGTGGCGGCATTTTTAAACATGGGGCTTTGAAAAATGTCCTTGGCCTTTTCCACTCCCGATTGTTTGGGGATATCCTTTTTGCGGCCCCGGAGGATCCGGTCCCGGTCACATTCCAGCGAGCCGAGGGTTTCGCTCAGGAGAATATTGGCTTCGTGCCATTCGATCAGCGTCTTGTTGATTTCCAGGGCGCTCAGGTTTTTGAATCCTTCGAGCGAAATGGTCCGCTTCACGGTCGTAAGAATGGACTGCCCGATGTGAAAGTCTTTTTTGATCACCTTCATGAAGTGCGCATGACGCTCGGCCACGATCTGCTTGATTTGTTGGAATTCAGGATCCAGTTTGGAGATATCCGCGTCTGGATTGAAAAATGTGGTAGTGAGAATTTTGTAAAACTTGTTCCAGATCTTCATCAGCATCTGGATTTCTTCCATTTGTTCTTCAATTTCTTTGACGGTGGCGGCCACAGGTGTTCCTCCTGAAAATTCCAAACGCTTAGGCCGCAAGGCGCCGATTCGAGGCCGCGCGGCAATCCATCGTGAAAACGAAACGGTTTCGCAACTACATAGATATCATCGTTTCGGCAATCTGAGAAGTGGCCCGGAGTTCCTTCCACTCCCCTCCCGCCGGTTACCGGCACAAGAAGGTCCGGGGATTGGTATCCTTACCGAACGTCACCACAAAGGATTTCGTGTCGGGGGCCACGGAGGCCATGATGTATTGGCCGGAGGTTTGGGGATCCGGATTGGCGATGAACCCGGCCGCGGTATTTTGCTCTTTGGGGATCTGGATGTTCCAATGCAGTTGATAAAGCGCCTGCAGTCCCGGCAAGTCCTTGAGCCGCTGGATCGTTGCCGGACTGCCACCCTTGGCAGGCCCATTGCACATTACCGCGGCGATGGGATCCAGGCTGCGCAGAAACACTGGATTGTTGCTGCTATCCGCTCCATGATGGTTCACCATATATAAATCCACGGGGCCGACCGTGTTGACCGGGCAAACCAACCGGGTTTCGATGTTCCAGGTGATATCCCCTCCGCTGAAAAACTGAAAATCCCCGTATGACAGCAACAGGGCGATGCTGCGGGCGTTATCCGAAAAATCCTCTGCCTGGGGTTCGGCGCGTTCACAGGCTGGATTTTCTTCCGCCCCCTGAAGGCGGATCACCTGCCGGTTCGCGGCCACACACACCAATGACAAGGGCAGTCCATCCGGATCTTGTTTGAGATCCACAAAATCTCCCGGACGCAGCACTTTCGATCGCCCGCCGGTGGCTTGCTGGTATTCCTCAATCATCCGGCGGAAGAACGTGGCGTCCTCTTCGAAGGAATCGGGAATCCCCCGGTCATAAAATACTCCAATGGGCACACGCCGGCTGAGCGGCAGCACGTTGCCGTAATGGTCGCGGTGCCAGTGGGTGGTGATCAGATAATCCAGTTTCGAACAGCCCGCTTTGGTCACCAGTGTATCATGGATCCGGTTCAGATCCCGGTCTTCTTCCCCCGGCCACCCGCTATCGATCAGGACGGATTCGCCCTGCGGGGTGACGATCAACACCGCCGCTCCCCCCAGCACATCGATGAAATAGATTTCCAAAGGCCGTCCCCAACCGGTTGATACCCCCAAAAGAGACAATCCCAAGAACAACCTCCCCGCGCAACGAATCAAACGAATTAAAACAATGGATTTCATCCGTGAATCCTCCTTGGGGGGAACAGGCCGAAAAGCCATCCAATCATATGGGTTTCCCCCTCTTTGGGAATGCGGAATACTATACCATGAAGCGCAGGGATTTTTGATTCCCGCCAACTCATGATACAGGATTGTGGCTGGAGCCATGGAGCACAGCGAAAAGCCGGCCGTGGTGTTGCTGGTCCGGGTGGATGGCAATTTTGGCGGGGTGGAGCGCTATATCCTCAACCTCGCGGAAAATTTAGACCGGCGTTTTTATTACCCGGTAGTCGTGCCGCTGGCCAATCACGGGGAGCTCGAAAGGCAGTCCGTGGAGAAAGGCTTGCCGGTCGAGTTCATCCCCATGAGCGGCCGGGTACGCATATTGCCGGCAGTCCGCCGTCTGGCTGAGGTTGTCCGGAAATGGGACGCGGGATTGATCCACACCTTTGGTCTCCGTTCCAACACGCTGGCGGGCCTCTTGCGGAGGCCGCCTTCCCTGCCCTGGGTGATCCGGCTACCGAATATCAACTCAGCCGATTACGCCAATCCGGTGCGGGGTTGGTTATCGCATGAGTTCAACAATTTCTGGATCCGCCGGGCCAACGCCCTGCAGGTGATTTCGCCGCACCTGGAAGCCTACGTGAAACGATGGCGTCATCCGCCCCGCCGCGTGTACTATATACCCAACGGCGTGGATCCCGCGGTGTACGATCCCTCCCGGTTTACCCGGCCGGTCCGGGCGGCATGGGGAATCCCAGAGGACGCGTTGGTCATCGGCAGTGCCGGCCGCCTTGATCGCGTCAAGGGGTTTGACCATCTCCTGCGCGCGTTTCGCGCGGTTCTCTCTTCCCATCCCGCCGCTTGGCTGCTGCTTGCGGGCGCTGGTCCCGATGAATCCCGGCTTCGCCAATCGGCCCGAACTTTAGGTATCGGCCACCGGACCGTTTTCACGGGATACGTGGCGGACGTGCGCCCTTGCCTCGCGGCCATGGACCTGTTTGTCTGTTCTTCGATCTCCGAGGGTGTGCCGATGGCCTTGCTGGAGGCCATGGCGATGGAAAAACCCATTATCACCACCCGCGTGGGCGGTATCGATAGCATACTGGAAAATGGCGCCGAAGGCCGCTTCGCCGAACAGCCCGGCTGGGAATGCCTGGCGGCCGCGATCGAGGATCTGATCGGCCATCCTGAACAGGCGCGCCACATGGGCCGGGCGGCCCGCCACCGCGTGCTTCGGGATTTGACCACCGGCCGGATGGTGGAAAAGGTTCAAACCATGTATCACGAGATACGAAAGGAAGCCTGACAGCATGAAAGAACGGGACGGCATATCACCGACATCCTCCGGTTGTTCGATCATCATTCCCGTTTACAACGGCGAAAAAAGCCTGCCGGACACATTGCGCAGCGTATTTGCCCTGGAACCGACCGCGGACGAAGTGATCGTAGTGGACGATGCCTCCACCGACTCAAGCGCGGCCCTCGCCGAAAGGGCCGGTGCCCGGGTCATTCGCTTGGAGCAAAATGGCGGTCCCGCCCGCGCCCGCAACCACGGCGCCCGGGAGGCCCGGTTCGATACCCTGGTCTTCACCGACAGCGATGTCCTGGTCCCCAAACAACTCCTCCTGAAACTCCACACGCTTTTCGTGAATACCGGCGCCGACGCGGTCCAAGGGATTTTCTCTGACGTGTGTCCCTACGCTAATTATTTTTCCCAGTACAAGAACCTGTATAACCGCTATGTGCTCATGCAATTGCCCGATTGGATCGACACCACCTTCACCTCCCTCACGGCCGTGCGGCGGTCCGCTTTTTTGGCCTGCGGCGGATTCGATGAAAACATCCGCGCCGCCTCGGTGGAAGACCGCACTTTGGGACGGAATTTGCGAAAACATGATTTCCGCATCCGCCTCGACCGTTCGATCGAAGTTATCCACAACAAAAAAATGACCGTGTGGGATTTCATCAAGAACCAGTTCCGGCGCTCGCGGGATCTGGCCAAGCTTTTGTTGCGCAACCGGTCGGAAACAGCCGTTCCGGAGGAAATTATGGCTCCGGTGGATGAATCCGGGCGATTTGGCACCAATGCCTTCGCCACCATGATCCGCATCCCCATGGCCTACGCGGCGTTGTGTCTAGCCGGATTGACGGGCTTCGACTGGATCTTCGCCGTTTTCGCGGGATTATTTTTCTGTGTTTTTCTCTACCTCATCATCCCCTTTGAAATGTACCTGCTGAAAAAACGGGGGATTCATTTCGCCCTCCAAGGCATCCCCGTGAACTTTCTCGACGCGTTGGTGAGCGGACTGGGCGTGGCGGCGGGCCTGGTGGAATACAGTCTCCTGGGGCGGAAATACTGAAATAATCCCGGGGGGGGGAATCGTAGGAATATCTGAAACGGGTCCAAGCCGGTTTAGGTTCCAGCATGCCATTTTCCGGTAGTGGAAACGATCCTTGCCATTTTGGTTCCCGTGCTGGAAGATAAAGAAAATCCGTGTAATACTTTTCCCGTGCACACGGATCGAGTATCAAAACTCAGAATGGAGAGGGAAATCCATGGAAGCAAATTCTTCGCAAAATCCAAATCAATCCGCGGCCCCTAACCAGAAAGCCACACCGCCGGCTCCCAAACCGCCGGAACGGGTCGTCATCCGCATGTGGCCCAAAACACCGGTGTTGTATCCCATGGCCATTCTGGCATTGATTTGCAGCCTGGTGGGCGCCATGGCGGGCAGTTCACCCAAAATCAAGCAATTAAAAGAATGGCAGGCGGCCTCGGCCCAAGTCAGTCCGGCGGGGGTGGAAGAACCGGCCGGGGAAGCGGTGCCTTCCGGGACCGAACCGCGTGTCATTGATTCTGCCGAATGGCAAAACCTGGCCCAACGGCTGACTGCCTCGCTCAAAGTGGATTATGTTTTGGGCGTAATCTTTTTGATCGTATTCGCCTTTTCCCTGTTCACCGTTTGTGTCGATTTGGAAATCCGATGGGCCCTCATCACGTTTTCCATCACCCTGGCCGCGATTTTCCTGCTGACGCTAATTAACGAACGCTTTGAATTTCTCCCCACGGTCCTGGCGCGGCTGGCTGCCTTGACCCCGATGGCCAATCCGCATTTCTATTTTGCCATCTTCGTGATCTGGGTCATCTTGATGATGATTTCGCTGGCCGTGGTCCGCTTCCATTACGTGTGTATTGAATCCAACGAAGTGGTGGTTGTCGGAGGCCTGTTGGAACGCACCCAGCGCTTCCCCACCCTGCAGATGCAGTACCTGAAGGATATTCAGGACGTGATCGAATACTATCTGCCCCTGGTCAATTCCGGCCGGCTGGTCCTGACCTTCCGGGATCAAAAAGAATCCGTAGTCATCGACAATGTGCTGAACATCGACCGGGTGATCAGTCAAATCGATCAAATCGTCAGCGTGTTGCAGGTGCAAAACGACGGCCGGTGAGCCAGCGGATCGGCCCGGCGGGAAATCCCACGGATCAGGCAATCCGCCGGAGAGAGATGGACGGTTCGATTTTTGAAAGCGCAATAGTATAATCCCGAGACAGCAGTCCATTGATTATTTCATTCCGGAACACCCTCCGTTTCGCGCCCATAGCTCAAGCGGATAGAGCAACTGCCTTCTAAGCAGTAGGTTGCAGGTTCGAGTCCTGCTGGGCGCGGGTTGATTTGGTTGAAGTTACGTTCAGACTACCGATCCCCTGAAAAAACTGATACGGCAGCTGCCGTGGCGAGGGCGCGTTGACTCAAGGGGTGTTGATGAGTTATATTCCGCACTCTGAAACGGCGCGGGTACAATCCCATCACGACTCTCGTGGCCGCCCTGCGGGAATACGTCCGCACCGGGCACCTGCCGCCTTTCCCGTCAGTTAGCACTTCAGAAGAGTGACCTGTTAAACAAATGGTAGATCTGACGGAGCGGCAAAAAGTCACTTTATTGTGGTGCGGACATCTTGTCTGCACAAGATATTGTTGCAGGCGGGACGCCTGCACTACAACATATAGAATATTTCAGGATCATGTTCACTTTTTGCCGGGGCGTCAGATCTAGAAATGAGATTTCTATTTCCTGAGTTAGATTGATTCTTGGGGGGAGGGATATACCCTCTCGTTTCTTCCTGGTTCTCTAACACTCTAGATGAATGTGCAATCCAGTCGCGAGTGCATACATCGTATACCCTTGTTCAACATATTTTTCTATAAATTCATAAAACTGACCTTTTTCCAGTCGGGGAAATATAGATGGGTATTCTTTTTTGGATGGAGGATTTTACAAATGAAAGGTTGGTAACAGGAGAGCGGTTGAACTGCAGATAAGTGACCTGTTACGTTTCGGGAAGATCTACGTTGGGGCTGACCAACGTCTTGTTATGCCGATTTATCGCCACGTCCGATTCTGTGCCAAGCGTCACGAAAGTCAGCGCTCTCATAGTCCTTAGGCTGTAGCCAATAAGATATACGGCCATCCTTCTCGCCGCGATGAACGCGTTGTTTGATCTCGTCAGGCGTTAATATGAATACAGTCGGTTTCGAGATATTGAGACCTTCAAAAATATCACGACATGCGCTATACTATAAAAAAACTTCCTGGGAGAATGTAAGCGCATGATAAAACTGGACGGCCGCAAACTGAACCGCCAGGCCCGCGAGGCGCTCCGCATC
>JABLXU010000053.1 GCA_013177805.1 Candidatus Omnitrophota bacterium | reverse complement strand
CTTTCACATTGATTGAATTGTTAATCGTGTGGCCATTATCGGGATTTTGGCGGCGATCGCCGTGCCCAATTTTCTGAACGCCCAAACCCGGGCCAAGATCGCACGGGTCATGGGGGACTTCAAAGCCTACGGTACCGCTTTGGAGACATATATTCTGGATCAAAACGCGGCCCCGTGGGACATGCCCTGCCCCTCGGGCGATCACGGATGGGCGTCGTGCCTGTCCCGCCTGACCACACCGGTGGCGTATATCAACGCGGTAATGCCCGATGTCTTTCAGGCGGAAGACGTGCGGGCGAATTTGTCTCCGTCTCATTTCGTGGGCAGCCTATTGAGTTACGATTACACGACGATTTATTTCAACGGCGGCGTGGGCACGCAATCGGCGATTTGGAAATATCTATTCGGCAACTCGTTGTGGCGGCTGGCCAGCGCCGGACCGGACCGGGCGTTGATCAATGTCACAGCCCGCCAATGGCTGGCACCGCCTTACAATCCTTCGAACGGCCTGGTGTCGCCGGGGGATATTACCTATTCGCAACAGAGTTTCTTGGACCGGTAAGATCCAAGGCGGACGAACGCGGCTTACTCTTCCGGGGGGATCGTGCCGATGCTGGGTTTGAAAAGCACTGACTGGATGAATTGTTGATTCTCGATCTCTTCCCGGGGTTCCGGCAACGCGCGCAGCGCGGCGAGATGCACGCGGATGGTCTCTCCCGGGGCGGGATCCTTCTGGCAGTGGCGGGTCCGGATCCAGTGATCCAAAAGGGCGGCGGCCCGCTGATTTTGATAATGGTGGCGCAGATGGGTCCAAAGGTCCGGATGGGCCAGCAGGCGGAGCAACGCGCCCTGTGGCCATTCCACCCAATCCAGTTTCTCCCATTCCGGCTGACAGCGTGAAAGAATCAGCCGGGCGGCCGTATAGATTTTGACGGGGGTGAAAGCGAAAACGGGTTGATTGAGGTACTCTTCGTGGCAGTAGTTTAGAAAATCCTCCAGCCGTTTGAGGCCGCCGGTGCCGGGATCTTGCCGGGCGGGAAGGAATCCGGCCGTTTCCAGACGCCGGAGTAATTCCTGAACCCGGTGACCGGGGATCTCCAGAAGATCCCGGAAATAACCGGCCAGCTGGTCCCGCGTTCGTTCTGGATCCGGCTGGGACCGGAGAGTCAAATGGAGCACCATGAGAACCTTCCGCCATAAATCCGGGGAACTGAGATCATAGGTGATGGACATCCGTTGATGGGTGTTGCGGAGTTTGTGGCAGATCAACTTGAGGATGACCTCGGCCACCGCCGGCGACCGGCGGATGATGGAGCGGATCCGGTCTTTGTTGAGGATCACCAAGAGGGAATCTTCCATGGCGGTCACCGTGGCGGAGCGCGGCGCGTCGTCCAAAATGGCCAGTTCGCCCACGATATCCCGCGGTTCGATTTCCGCGATGGGCACGTTTTCCCCGTCAATATTTTTTTCGACGAGCAGGCGGCCGTGAACCACGAAATAGGCGCATTGGCCTATATCGCCTTCGCGCATGATCACGGTTCCCTTTTCCACCCGGACCGCTTCCCGTGAAAGATCGCCTAGGAAAGTATCCCCCATGAATAGGCCCCAAGCATGGAATCGAGCGGCCCGCCGTCCCGGTGCTTCCGGGCCGCCGCACCCTTTTTCTTTCCAGTTGAATCTAGTATACAATGAGGCGCGGATCTTTCTAAGATTCCGGACGGGATAATGACGGGAATCCGGGGAGAATGGACGCATGAATCGATTCAAGATCCTGGGGATGCTATTGGCGGGATGGATCATCGGGGGGGCCGGATTACCCGCCGCGGCGGCCGAGTCTCCTTTCGCCATCCGCGGCACGCTGCCGTGGCACAATTTTCTATCGGGCCCGACCGCCTGGAATTTCGAGGATTACCAGACCTACCTGGATTGGATGGCGAAACGGAAACTGAACTTCATCGGGTTTCATTGTTACACGGGCGGTTCCGAGCGGTATGTCAATTACGTGGAACCCTGGATCGAAGTCCGCTACCGCCGCGTGCTGCCGCTGGCGCAACTCGATACGTCCCTCACCGCCCGGTGGGGGTACTGGCCCATGTCCACCCGCGAGTTTGTGTTCCGCAGCGGCCGGTTGTTCAAACGGGAAGCGTTCGGGGCCGAATGCGCGGTCCGGGCGCGGGACAATGAAGACCATTACCGGCGGGCGCGGGAGCTTATGCGGAACGTGATCGACTACGCGCATCAGAAGGATATCCAGGTGTGCCTGGGTTTCGAGTTCGGCGTGTACCCCCCCGAGTTCTATTCGGTGATTCCCCCCGAGGCCATGCTGTACGCGACCTACCTGCCCGATCCCACGCATCCGGCCAACATCGAACTGCTGGGGAAATACATCGAGGCGATTCTGACCGCCTACCCCCGCATCGATTACATCTGGTTCTGGCTCCAGGAAATGCAGAATCCCCTCGAGACCCGGGGATTCCCTCCCCGGTTTCAGAAATACTACGACACGCACAAGGACCGGTTTTCGTATTTGACCGATGAACGGCAGGTCTTCAACGGGGTCTGGTCGTTGGCCTATGTCCAGAAGGCCTACGAGCTCCTGCGGCGGAAAGCGCCGCACGTGCGCATGGCCATCAGCGGCTGGGGCGGCGGGAACCAGTTGCCTCCCCTGCTGAAAGGGCTGCACGAAGCGCTGCCTTCCGACATCATTTTCTCCTGCCTGAATCCCAGCCAAGGGTGGGATCCGCAGGTGGAATTCATGGGGAAGATGGAGAACCGGGAGGTGTGGGTGATTCCCTGGCTGGAGGGGGATATCCGCCTTTGGCATCCGCAACCGCGCGTTTCGGTGCTGGCCGAGCACATCGCCCTGGCCCGGCGACAGGGTATCGAGGGCGTGATCGGGATTCACTGGCGCACGGAGGACATTCAGGCCAACCTGGATGCTTTGGGGCTGTTCACCACTTCGGTTCCCGAAATCGATGGCGTGCGCCTCCTGTCGCGCGAGGAAAAAATCGATATTACCTCCGCCTTTTACGCGGCGTGGTGCGAAGCCAAATACGGCCCCGCGGCCGCGGGGAAAATCGCGCCCATTTTAACCCGGTTTGATGTCGATCAGGTCTTGGCTCCCCGGCGGGGAGGCGTTGAGTCGCCGGAATATTTCCCCTATCATCCCAGTTGGGGGCGCATGACCCCCGAAATCCGCGAAGACGTCACCCGTTTCCAGAAGACCGTCGAATCGGTGTTGCCGAAGGCCGAAGACAAAACCCAGCGGTCCAACCTGGAATACTTGAATGAAACCTTGCGGGGCATTCTGGCCTTGGAACAGGTGGGAATCCACCTGGAGCCGGCCTGCCAGTTGAAAGAAGCCTGGCTGGCCGGGATAATACCGGAGGCTGAATGGGCGCCATCCAGCCAGAAAGCCCTCGATGCCTGGAACCAGGCGCCATTCGCGGACTTATTTGAGGCGTTCAGCCGCCGGGTCCGGACGCGAGGGGATTTGGGGGTGCTGTCCTCGATGAATCAAAAACTCTGGGGTTTGGCGCAAGAACTGCGCGCGTTTTGGGAAGCGAATCCTAAACCCTAGGGGAGAAAGATGCCCGGCCGGCGGGAGCGGAGAGTGAAAAGCCGGTTTGAATGAGGATAAAATTGTGAAAATCACTTGTCTTTAGCGGGAAATCACACTATACTGATTATAGATTTCATGAAATTGACAGTCCGGCACTCCTGAATCCAGGGAAAATCCTCAGACGAAACAATTTGGGTTCCAACGGAACGAAGCAGGAACATGAATTTCTTTTGTGTGCCATCCGGTTCCATCCCGCACACGGAGAATTGTCAAATAAGGTTGATCGTCATCTCCCAATACCCCGATAACCTCAAATAAACAATCGATTGAACGGGATCGGCGAGGAATCCGGAAGGATTCTCATTTCCATGAACTGATTTGGATGAATGGGCAGGTGAGAACAAGCCTGAGGTTTGGGTATCCCATCGGGACACCGGATTTCCGGTGGGTTGTTTTCCTTCGATGATCCGCCTTTGAGTTTTCAAGCATGAATACAGTGTATCTCGTGGACGGCAGTTCCATTTTTTTCCGCGCGTATCATGCCATCCCCAACTTGCGCCGGTCGGACGGGATGGCCACCAACGCGTTGTACGGGTATGTCGCCACACTGCGGAGCCTGATCCGGGAATACCAGCCCCGCCACATGGTGGTGGCGTTTGACCGTCCCGAACCGACGTTCCGCAAGGAGCAATACGAAGAGTACAAAGCCAACCGGGCCAAACCGCCGGAAGACTTGGCGGTGCAGATTCCGTACATTAAAGAAGTCACGGAAAAACTGGGGATTTCTCAAATTGAAATGCCGGGGTATGAAGCGGATGACTTGATCGGCACTTTGGCTGTCCGCCTGGCGGAACAGGGCTACGAGGTGATCGTGGTCTCGGGTGATAAGGATTTGCTGCAACTGGTCAGCGGTTCCGTGAAAGTGCTGCGCTTGTCTCCGAACAAAAACACCTTGTATGCCGAAAGCGATGTGGTGGCCCGGTATGGGGTGCCGCCCGTGAAATTGATCGATGTTTTGGGATTGATGGGGGACGCCAGCGATAACGTGCCCGGCGTGCCCGGCATCGGGGAAAAGACGGCCATCGCCTTGATCCAGGAATTCGGATCGATGGAATCGCTTTACGAAAACCTGGATCGCGTCAGCGGAACCAAACGGCGGGACAATTTGAAGCAATACCGGGAGCAGGCGTTTTTATCCCGCGCGCTGGTCACCATCAAAACGGACGTTCCCTTGCCGCTGGAAAACGGCTTCATCGAAATGCGCCCGGTGGACGAAAGGGATCTGCGCCGGTTTTATGAGGCCATGGAATTCCGCTCCTTCGCCGCCGAACTGACTCCCGCGCCGGTGGAGGAAGCTCGGCCGGTGCGATACGAAATAATCCAATCGGCGGCCCGGCTGGCCGATGTGGTGCGGCGGATCCAAGAGCAAGGCGCTTGCGCGGTGGATACCGAAACCACCTCGCTGGAGACACTGGACGCGCGGTTGGTCGGGATATCGTTCAGCGTGGAAGATGATCAAGGCTGGTATATCCCCCTTGGCCACAGCGGAGGAGGCAACATCCCCCGGGAAGACGCATGGCCGTTGCTTAAGGAAGTCCTGGAATCGGAATCGGTGCGCAAAACCGGGCA
Organism: Candidatus Omnitrophota bacterium; assembly: GCA_013177805.1. GTDB lineage: Bacteria > Hinthialibacterota > Hinthialibacteria > Hinthialibacterales > Hinthialibacteraceae > JABLXU01. The sequence continues at coordinate 32,507 of JABLXU010000053.1, read as the reverse complement.
CCATGTGAAATTCGATCAGCACATCCTCGCCAACGAGGGGATCCGGCTGCGGGGGCTCGAGGACGACACCCTGATTGCCGCGTATCTGGTCTACCCGCAGCGGGACAGCCAGAAATTGGACGATCTGGCGCAGGATCTATTGGGCATGCGGATGACGCCTATCACCGATTTGATCGGCACGGGACGCGGACAGAAATGCATGGCCGATGTGGCGATCGCCCAGGCCGGTCCCTATGCCTGCGAGGACACCGATGCCGCTTGGCGGTTGCGCAACGTGCTGCGCCCCCGGATTCAGGAATATGGTTTGGAGGAATTGTACCGCCGGGTGGAAATCCCGCTCATTCAGGTGCTGGTGGACATGGAGCGCCAGGGCGTGCGGGTGGACACGGAGATTCTCGAAGAACAATCGCGCGAACTGGGCGAGGAGATGAAATCCCTGGAAAAAGAGATTTTCCAATCCATCGGGCGTGAATTCAACCTCAATTCGCCTTCGCAATTGGCGCAAATCCTGTATGATGACTTGAAAGTGTTGGAGGGGCGCAAACGCTCCACGCGCGCCGATGTGCTCGAGAAATTGGCGGACGAAGGGGTTCCTATCGCCCGGCAAATTTTGGAATACCGGCACCGGCAGAAAATCAAATCCACGTATCTTGACGCTCTGCCCCGCATGGTCCGGCCGGACACCGGGCGGGTACACACTACCTATAACCAGTCGGTGGTGAATACCGGGCGGATTTCCAGCAACGACCCCAATTTGCAGAACATCCCCATCCGTACGGATTTGGGCCGGCGGGTGCGGAAGGCCTTCGTGGCTTCGCCGGGATGCGTGCTGATATCGCTGGATTATTCGCAAATTGAATTGCGGGTCCTGGCGCATATGTCGCAGGATCCGGGGCTGCTGCAGGCTTTCGCGGCGGGTGAGGATATTCATGCCCGGACGGCCGCGGAAATCTTTGGGGTGCCACTCCCCGAGGTGACTCCGGATATGCGCCGCAAGGCCAAGGAAATCAATTTTGGGCTGAATTATGGAATGTCACCCTACGGGCTGGCCCGGCGGTTGTCCATCAGCACGGACGAGGCGGCCTCTTATATCCAGGCCTATTTCACCCGGTACCCGCGGGTTCAGACATACATGAGCGAAACCATTGCCTTCGCGCAGCAGAACCTGTACGTGAAAACGCTCATGGGCCGCCGGATTCCCACGCCCGGAGTGCGGGACAGCCATCCTCAACGGCAGGAGAACGCCCGCCGGGCGGCGATCAACGCGCCCATCCAAGGCTCGGCCGCGGACCTGATGAAAAAAGCCATGGTCGACGTCCACGCCGAGTTGCAATCCGAAAGGGGCCGGGCCGCGATTCTGCTGACCGTGCACGATGAACTGGTTTTGGAGGCCGTGGAGGACCGGGCGGAAGAAATCGTCCGCCGGTGCCGTGACCGGATGGAGCAAGCCATGCGCTTCGATGTCCCCACGCCGGTGGAAACATCGATAGGGCCCAACTGGGCGGATTTGAACTGACGCATGAAGAATACGGCAACACCGTCCCTCCGGGATGTGGGGCCGCCGGAAATTCCCCCGCGGCGCAAAGTGCTGGGCCTGACCGGCAATCCGGGAGCGGGGAAAAGCACGGTGGCGGCGTGGATGCATGAGATGGGCGCCGTGGTGGTCAGCGGGGACGCCGAAGGGCACCGTTTGTTGCGCCGGGATTCTCCCTTGTATGAAGCATTGGTGGCGGAGTATGGCCCAGGCATCCTGGGGCCGAAGAACCGGATCGACCGGAACGCGTTGCGCCGGATCGTCACGAAATCGGCCGCTGATTTGCGGCGGTACAACCGGCTGATTCATCCGTTTCTGATTGAAACGATTTTGGATCGAATCGAACAATTCCGGAAATCCCGGAAAACCGGGCCGCTGGTGGTGGACGCGGCCTTGATCTTCGAATGGCAGATGGCGGATGCGTATGACGCTGTGCTGGTAGTGTCCGCGCCGCGGGCGGAACGGCAAAAACGCTTCGAAGCGATGCGGAACGCCGAATCGCTCTTTGAAATCCTGGAAGCGGCGCAATGGCCGGAACCGGAGAAAATCCAGCGGGCAGATGTGGTCTTTCAAAACGACGGCGATTTGGCCGGATTGCGGTCTCAAGTCGAAGCGTTTATGAACAGTTGAAAGGTTGAAAATTCGAATGATGGAGAGTAAAACCCAGACACGACGTGTTAGGCAAAACAACAACCGGATGCACAACTCGCATGGTCGGAGAGGAATGATAAACGATATGCGAAACAACGATCGAAACAACAAACCCTATGGCGTTGCGAATTCGGGCGGGGGCGGCACAGGGGCCGGGACTTCCAATTCTTCCACACCGGCGGCCACGGCCGCCACGAGCAAGAAACCCGGCCTGGAGATGGAGACCCTCAAGAAAAAAACCATCGCCGAACTGATGGAACTGGCGCACGAGATGAACATCGAAGGGGTCAGCGGCCTCCGCAAACAGGAACTGATCTACAAGATCGTGGAACACGCCGCCAAGGTCGAGCCGGAAGAGACCGGCGAGATGCAGGGATCGGGCGTGCTGGAGGCCTTGCCGGAAGGCTTCGGCTTCTTGCGCAGCGCCGATTATTGCTATCTCCCGGGACCGGATGACATCTACGTTTCCCCCTCCCAGATCCGGCGTTTCGGGCTGCGCAAGGGCGATACCGTGACCGGTGTCATCCGGCCGCCTAAGGAAGGTGAACGTTATTTCGCCCTCCTGAAGGTCACCTCGATCAACGGGGAACCGCCGGAAGCGGCTAAGGACAAAATCCTGTACGACAACCTGACGCCGTTGTTCCCCAACGTCCGGATCCGCATGGAGACCACCCCGAACCGCATCTCGGCGCGCATCATCGATCTGATCGTGCCCATGGGTCTCGGCCAGCGGGCCTTGATCGTCGCGCCGCCCAACTCGGGGAAGACCATGTTGTTGCAAGAGATCGCCAACAGCATCACCACCAACCATCCCGAGGTGACCCTCATCGTGCTGCTCATCGATGAGCGGCCCGAAGAAGTCACCGAGATGAAACGCACAGTGAAGGGCGAGGTCATTTCCTCCACCTTCGATGAGCCGCCCGAGCGCCACATCCAAGTGGCCGAAATGGTCATCGAGAAGGCCAAGCGGTTGGTGGAATACCGCCACGACGTGGTGATTCTGCTCGACAGCATCACGCGGCTGGCCCGCGCCTACAACCAGATCGCCCCGCACAGCGGCAAGATTCTGTCCGGGGGAATTGATTCCAGCGCCCTGATTCCGCCCAAGCGCTTCTACGGCGCGGCCCGCAACATCGAGGAAGGCGGCAGCCTGTCCATTATGGCCACCGCGCTGATCGACACCGGCAGCCGCATGGACGACGTCATCTACGAAGAATTCAAGGGCACCGGCAACCTGGAATTGCACCTCGACCGGAAACTGGCCGAACGCCGGATTTATCCCGCCATCGATATCAACCGCTCCAAGACCCGGAAGGAAGAATTGCTGCTGGAACCGGACGAGTTGGAACGGGTGTGGCTCCTGCGCAAGGTGCTGAACGAAATGAACGCCAGCGAGGCGGTTGAACTGCTGATCGAGCGGATGAAAAAAACCAAGAACAACAAAGAATTTTTGGATACGCTCAGCAAGTCCACTCTCTGATCCCGCGATGGATTCTCCTGGGCCACAAAACGGCTGGGGACTCCGGGGAAGGGCGGAGCCGTGTGCTCCAACCCGGGGCGGGATTCCGCGTGAAAAACCATGGTGACCTTGCGTGGGAAGGACAAGCCCGGCACGCTGCGCCGGTTCGCCCGGTATGTCCTGCCTTACAAACTCCGGTTTATGTACGCGCTGGTGTGCAGCGGCCTCATTTCGATTACGTCGCTGCTGTTGCTTTCCTTGTTGAAACCGGCGGTGGAAACCATCTTCAATGATCCGGTCTCCGGCATGATCCCGGCGGCGCAGGAATCCTCCGCGCCCGCTTCTCCGGATCAGACCTTGCTGCGGCCCTCGGGCCAACTGGGCACTCTCCTGGCGCCGGTGTATGCCGTGATCGGCTGGTATGCCCAGAACAACCGCCTGCTGACCCTGGGCATGGTCTGCTTGTTCATCTTGCTCCTGGTGATCGTGAACGGCATCTTCCGCTACATCCAGGAGTACATGGTGAAGTGGATCGGCAACCGGACGATCCTGGATCTGCAGCGGGACTTGTTCGATCACATGCTGCATTTCGACGCCGCCTATTTCGCGCGGCACAAGGTGGGCGCGCTCATCTCGTATTTCACCGTGGATACCCGCAAGGTGGGCGAAACCGTCTTCGACGTGTTTGGGCGTTTGCTTCTGGATCCCTGCCTGATTTTGGCCGCCCTGGTGTTTTTGCTCTACATGCAGTGGAAACTGACGCTCCTGTACGCGCTGATTTTCCCCTTCATTTACTGGACAATCCGCTTCTTCTCCCGGAAAAGCCGCCGGGCCGGGCAGCGGGCGCAGGAGATTATGTCCACCATGGGCGCGTTTCTGCAGGAACATTTCAGCTCCATCCGTTTGGTGCAAGGCTACGCCATGGACGAACGGCAGAAGCGCCTGTTTTGGAAAGAAGCGCGGGGCGTGTTCGACGCCAGCATGTCCCTGGCCAAGTCGATGGGCGCTTCCTCCCCGATCAGTGAGTTGATCGGCGTGTTCGCGTTGTGTTGCGTGCTGATGCTGGGCGGCTTCATCATGTTCCGGCAGGAGGGCGGGCCCCGTTTGTTCGATGGGGGGGATTTCTTGGTCTTCATCGCCACGCTGGGATTCATCTATCAACCCGTGAAACGCATGGAGCGCACCATTCAACAGATCCAACAGGGGCTGGCGGCGGCGGACCGGGTATTTGCCGTCCTGGATCTGGACGCGCGCCTGCCTCAACCGGCGGATCCGGTGGAACTGGATCGTTTCGAACACGAGATCCGCTTCGAGGAGGTCTCCTTCACGTACGATGGCCTGGTTCCTGTCCTGGACCGGATCGCGTTCACCGCGCGCAAGGGCGAGCAGATCGCCCTTGTGGGACCCAGCGGAGCAGGCAAAAGCACACTGGTCAGCTTGATCCCCCGGATTTACGATCCCACCGGAGGCCGTATCTTGATCGATGGCCACGATTTGCGGGCCGTCCGCCTCGCGAGCCTGCGGCGCTTGATCAGCACGGTCCATCAAGAGGTGATGATCCTGGGCGACACGGTGCGGGTGAACATCACCTGCGGAAACGAATCGTTCACACAAGAACAAATCGAGGCCGCCGCCCGGGCCGCCGGCGCGGATGAATTCATCGCCGCCCTGCCTCACGGCTATGACACGATTGTGGGGGAACGGGGCGAATCCCTGTCAGGCGGGCAATGCCAGCGGCTGGCCATCGCGCGCGCCTTTCTGCGCGATTCGCCCATCTTGATCTTGGATGAAGCGACCTCTTCCCTGGATAGTGATTCGGAACGGCGGATCAAGGAATCCGTGCGGCTTCTGATGCGGGGGCGCACCACGTTCGTCATTGCCCACCGCCTGTCCACGATTCTGCAGGCCGACCGGATTTTCGTGCTCGACCGGGGCAGGATCGTGGATATCGGCGCGCACGCCGAGCTGTTGGAACGTTGCGAACTCTACCAGCGCTTATACCATTTGCAATTTCACGAGTAGGATGGGGGGGTCTTCCGGATTCCATTTTGCGGTCCATTCGGGTCTTGTATATAGTATGATGAATTCAATGCTTTTCATCGGTTAAAAAAACAATGGGAATCCCGTTGTTCCTTTCATGGCACAAAGCGGATGGCGCCGGATGAAGTGAATACAAAATTCCGGCTTCCGGGGCGGATGCCGATGGCGCGTCGAAGCGGGCCGGTTCTCGCTCTCCTTCTGATTCATGGATTCTTGCTCGGGGACAGCGCCCGGCAGGATTCCGCCACCGTGGATGAAATGAGCCACCTGGCCTGCGGATTGTATTCGCTGCGGACCGGGGATTTCCGCATGAACCGGGTCGCGCCCCCGCTGCAAAATTTAATCTGCGCCCTGCCCGTGGCTCTCACCCAAGACTACCACCTCCCCTTCCATAATGCCTGTTGGCAACAAGGCATCTGGAACGGCGCGGGCGACCGCTTTCTGGAGGCCAATCCCGGCAACTTTCACCATCTGCTGATGACCGGCCGCCTGGGAACGATGGCGCTGTCGGTTCTCTTGTCGTTGGTGGTATTCCTCTGGGCGAACGCGTGTTGGGGATATGGGCCTGCTCTGGCGGTTTTGACCGTGACGGTGTTGGAACCCAATCTCCTCGCGCATGGAAGGCTGGTGACCACGGACACCGCCCCCGCCTTGCTGTTCCCGCTGTCCGGTTACTTCGCGTGGCGTTTCGTCCAGAAGCCGGGCTGGGCTCGTCTGATGCTTGTGGGCATTGGTTTTGGATTGACCTGGTATGCCAAGCATACCGGGCCGCTGCTCCTCCCCGCGTTGTTTCTGGGCTTCGGGATCGCGTATCGGAGAATTCACGAGAACGCCTGGTTTCCATTTCCCCGGTTGACCGCGACATGCCCGGCCATCCTGAAACCGTGGACACAATCGGCGGTCACGATGAGCCTGATTGTGTTCCTGGGATTTTTGGTGATCTGGGCGGGATACGGTTTCGAAGTGGGCGATAGCATCCCCGGTCCGCGCGAACCGCAGCGCAGCGCCTTCTGGCGGGAAACCCAATTGCCTCTCCAGACGGCCGCGTATCTGCTGGGGATGGATCAGCGCTATCCGTTCAACAGCGGGGATCCGGAGGATCCGTATTGGCAATTCCTCCGGCGGTATGTCCCGGCCTTCAGTCATTGGGAAGGATTCTTCGCCAACCGCCAGCACCTGCAAACCGGGCATTTGGCCTATTTCATGGGCGAGATATCCGCCGGGGGCTGGAGGTCGTACTATCCCGTCTTGTTTCTGATCAAAACGCCGTTGCCTTTGCTGATCCTGTTTCTGTTGGGTTTGGGATTGCTCGTAACCAAACGGATCCGGCTGGATTTCCACGCCGGGGTGTTCCTGCTCCTGATTCCTCTGATTTACGCGGTGGTGCTGGTGGAATGGAACCGGGTGAACATCGGTTACCGGCACGCGTTGCCACTGGTTCCATTTGCCCTTACCGGATTGGCGGGGGCGGCGCTGGCGTACCTGTTCCGTGCACCGGATGTACCCGCGGCGGACGGGGCTGCTTCATGTGCCGGACGGGATTCCTGGAAGCGCGCCGGGTTGGGAGTGTTCCTGTTGGCGTGGACCGCCGGGGAGGTGTTGTCCATCCACCCGCATTATTTGTCCTATTTCAACACCTTGATCGGCGGGCCGGAAAACGGGCATTATTACGCGGTGGATTCCAACCTGGACTGGGGGCAGGATCTCTTCTTCCTCAAGAAATATCTGAATGAGAACACCATTCAGGACGCCTTCCTGTATTATTTCGGGCCGGAACAATACCCCAAATACTACGGTGTGCCGTGCCGGGACACCAAGAAGCTGGATCACCTGGAACCGGGCACGTACATCGTAAGCGTTACCCTCCTGCGGCAGTATTGGGGCACCCATCCGCCGGACTTCCTGCGGCCCGTGATCGGGCGGGATCCCGACGACCGGATTGCTTATACCCTGTTCGTCTACCGGGTTCCCGCCCTGGATGAAACCTCTCCGCCGGTCAGCGCACCGTGAGGCGGTTGGTGGCGGTGAGGGCGTGGACTTCCGGATAATACATACACCAGCCGTAGGCCGGATTGGCCCGGAAGACGCCGGGCAGTTCGGTCCGGATAAGATATTCGATCCGCAACTCGCCTTCCGGCACATCATCCAGGAAGAAGACCATTTTCTGATCCCGCCGCTCGTAGTGCGAATACGGCCTCCATCCCTCGACGTTGCGGGTGAAGAACGACTCGATCACCTCGCAGCCGCTGGGCAGCGGATCCTCAATGATCAGGTAGGGCAGATCCTGTTTGGCCTCGATGACCAGCGAAACGAGAATTTCCTGTCCCACCTTCAAGGGATCGTCGGGGGAGAAGCCTTGGGGGAGCAGTTTGGGGCGTCCCCGGTAATCCTTGGTGTGCAAAGCGGTTTCGTAGAGCCGGGTCATCTTGAAATAGTCGTGCGGGACGGGTTGCCGCATTTCCCCCCGGTGAAATAGCGTGTTGTTGAGTGACCAGTATCCGAGCGGCCGCGCCAATTCGAGCGTGATTTGATTCGCTCCGTTTTGGGGACGCAATGAAACCACCACCGGCTTGACAAAGCGGCTCTTGGTAATCGTGCCCTCCTGCACGGTTTGACCGTTCAGCCGGATCGTGTAGGGCACATCCGTGAATTCCTGGACTTGTTGTTCCGCCTTCATCACTTGGACGAGCGCTTCGATAACCAGCGCCGTCTCCCGGGTGGAACGCCAGCGGTTGCCCCGCCGGCTGTCGATCAGCCACTGGGTGATTTTGTCCGTGACGGCGTCCCGGCCGCGGATTTCCATCATCGCCATAAGCCCCCACGCGGTGGTTTCGATCGACGTTCCGTTCCAGCCCCAAACCTGACCGGGATCCACTTGCCAGGCGGCATGGCGCTCGGAAAGGTTTTGGAGGCGGCTGAGCAGAAGGTCGAGCACATCGCCGGCTTCTTTCTCTCGTTGCCGGCCGTGCAATGCCAGGGCGCTGACCGCCAGGCCGAAATCGAACATCTCGTTGCGGTTCGTGTACAGCGTATTCAAAAGGAAATCATCAGCCTGCCCGGCTTCACCAAGAACCATGGTGATATACGCCTGGGTGTCCCATTCGCGGGTGAAGGTCACCGTGTTTTTCAGGTAATTGACAGCCGACTCGATCCGGTACGATTCTACTTCATACCCGAGCCGGTTCGTCAGGAGAAGGCTGTGCACCACGAAGGCGGTGAGCATGGGATCTTCCGGACTGCCTTGGAACCAGCCCCAGCCGCCCTCGGGGCCTTGCATCGAATAAATCCGCTGCAGAGCCTTTTCGACCGAACCGCCTAAGGTTTCCATTGGGCCTTCCATTTCCTCGGGCAAGGCATCCAAGTCCACGAGCGTTTGAAATACAAGAATATTGGGCAAGTAGCCGTTGATGGTCTGCTCGACGCACCCGTAAGGGAAGGCTGTCAGGTAAGGCATCGCGCCCAAGGCCACGGCGGCCAGGGACGGCGTGAAGGTGAATTCGAATTGAGAGGATTCGATCCGCACATCCTCTCCCACCTCGCAGGGAATCCCGGTGGCGGTATCGGTGATCCGGCCGCCGCGGGCTTGGTCTTCCCGCCAACCTAACGGCAGAACCGGAGCGGAAAGTTCGAGGGCGTCTTCGTCTTCCTTGCCTTTCGCCTCGAAAACGAACGTGGCCGTGGGGGAAGCGGCGTTGACCGTGAGGCTCCACAGTTCGCGGGCCACGGCGCCGGCGGCCGCCTGGGTGGTCTTGGTATCCGGCTCTTGCAGGGCCACGCCGCCGCTGACTGACAGCCGGGTCTGGATTTCGGGCAGATTTTCCGAGGTTAGGTTGTTGACCTGGGTGGAGATCTGCGCTTCATCCCGTTCCAGGAAGAAACGGGGTAACGCCAACCGCGCCACCAGTTCCTTGGTCACCTGGGTGGAGGACTTGGTCCAGCCGACCTCGGTGTTTTTGGTGTGGGCGCGGGAGGTAAGCCGCCAGGTGGTCAGGTTGTCCGGGTAATACACCTCCACCGTGGCTTCCCCTTGTTCATTGGTGTGAATATCGGCGATCCAAAGGGCCGTGTCACGGAAATCCTTGCGGACATCTCCTTGGATTCCCTTGTTCGCCCCCCCGTAGTAATTGACCGGGTACGAAAAACTGGTGGTGACCCAATTGGCCTGCTTGTCATAAAACATCTGGTGAATATCGGGCGTATGATCGCGCCGGATGGCGAAGATGGCTTCATCCACCACCGCCAGACTGACTTCGGCGGGAACAGGACTGCCGTCTGGCAGAGTTGTTTTGATGGCCACCTGGCCGGTTTCGCGTGGTTTGTAGACGGCCCGGTCGGATTTCAGTTCGACTTTCAATTCTCCCCGTTGTTCGGGGACATTCAGGACATATTGCCGGGTGGAGAGATTGACTCCCCGCGGCATGAAGAGGCCGATATAGACATTGGGCGCGTATTCCGGGAGAACGGGGATCGTGATTTTGGTGGTCTTCCCCGAAGGCCAGATCACCCGGTGCGACAGGATATCGCGCGCCTCGATGGTCAGAATCACCGGATTTTCAGGGTATTGCGTGTTGATCAACAGTGCGGCTTCTTCTCCGGGCTGGTAGGATTTTTTGTCCAGGATGCCTTCGAGCATGGGGTATTCAAAGTCAAAACTCCCCGATCCATCCACCATCCGCCAGAGACGCGTGGCGGTGGTGATTTCGTTGCCTTTCTCGTCTGTCCCGCGGATTTCCACTTCGATGCGTCCGCTGATCTTCGTGTCCGGCAGCCATTCCACGCGGACTTCTCCCTCCGCGTTCGTGGCGACTTGGAAACTGGCCTGGGGCATGGAAGGCCGGATGTAGGAGCGCTGCACGGGATTCCACACTTCTTGGACAAAATCCACGGTCAGAGCCACGGAAACCGGCTGCCCGTCGTGGGTCAGGGTTTGCACGTCGACCGCCAGCGGGGTGTCGCGGTCGAACAGGTTCCGCGCCGGCACGGCGAGTATGTAAAACATCCCTACACCCACCGGCACCGCCTCGCTGGTGGTCACCCGGCGGCCCGAGGCTTCCTGCACCTCCACTTCGATGGTCACGCGGCGGTCGGTGGAACCACGGGGAGGAACGTATTCCACCCGCGCCATGCCCTCCGCGTCGGTTCGGGTTTCCCCGCTGGCGAGAAAGCGGGAATAGGAGGTGGGGAATTCCCGGACTCCGCCGCCGGTGGCCTGGGTCTCATAAAACCGGTAGCGGACCTCCGCGTTGGGCACCGCCCCGCCGAAATAGTATTCCGCCTTTATGGCGAAACTCAAAATCTCGCCGTTGATGTAAAACGGTTTGGCCGGTTCCACTTTTACGAGAAACTCCGGCTTGCGGTACTCTTCCACGTAGAACTGGATCGCCTTTTGGGGACCATCTCCGATCCCTGCCGAGAGGGTGTAGCTGCCAAGGGGGGTGTCTTTCGGCAATTCCAACGAGCCGTTCAATGAACCCCATTCGGTGAGTGTCAACTCCTCGGTATGAATCACCTCCCCCTCGGGATTGGTTACTACAATCCGGGCTTGTTCCCCCGCGGGAATGGAGTAATTCCGGTTTTCTTCCTTATCTCTGAAAATCGCCTTGAAATACACGGTCTGCCCGGGGCGGTACACCGGCCGGTCGGTGTAGGGATAGATGGTCTGCTTTTCGAACGCGATCTGCCCGCTTTTGTAGATCGGTGATATGGCAAAATGACCGTCGGGGGAAAGGGCCAAGACGTCGCCCGATGAAAAGGGCATTTCCTGCTTCAATACCAGAATCCCCTGCTCGTTGGTTTCTCCGCTCCACGCGATGGCGGCTTCGTTGGTGTTCAGGAGAATCTGGGTCCAGCCGGGGGTTTGGTGGAGGTCGAAGGGGCGGGGCTGGATTTTGATTTGGGCCCCGCGCACCGGCATGTTGGTCTTGAGATGCGTGGCGTACACGAAGGTGCTGTTTTCACCCCGTTTCACGATGATGCCCAGTTCGGTCACGAAAAACAAAACGCGGTGTTCCACCTGCTCGCGGGAGCTATGCGCCCGCAGGATATACGCTCCGTGCGGCAGGCGGCCGGGCGCTTTCACATCCTTATCAATCCAGATGTAGGGGTTGGTGAATTTGACTTCTTCCGTCCATTGCAAGACGGTGTTGAAAGGAGACAGGTCTCCCTGTTGCAGCAAGGCCCGGACGCCGGTTGGCTCTTGCAGGAACACGGGGATGGGAATGTTATGAATGTCGCATTCATACTGCCCGACACGGAAGGTGCGCATTTGGAAAACCAGATCTTGATCGGGCAGAAACACATCGCGTTGCAGGCTGATGGAGATGGAAGGCGGCAACGGCTGCAGACCGATCCCCAGGCCGGTCCGGTCTTCTCCTTCTTTTAAAGAGATGACTTCCGGCGAAGTGTACGGCCGGAAGCCGGCGGGATTGGATTGCAGTTGATACGTTCCCGGAAGCAAGCCGGGGATGGTGAAAAAGCCGTTCGCGTCACTGGTTCCCATCTGCTGAGACGCGCCCCGCGCGGCGATTTCGATATCCCGTAAAGGAGTATCGCTGTCCCCCAGCCGGATCACGCCGCTGAGGCTCGCCGGACGGTAGAGCTTGATGGTGTAGGTTTTTTCCTCCCCTGGCTGAGGGCGGATCCCCACGACCCGTTCTCCAATGTATCCGCCGAGCGAGATATCCAGGGAATAAATGTTGGGGGGCAAAGCCGGGAACGTGAATTCGCCCTTTTCATCGGTGAACAGGGATTGCTCATATTGAATCATGCTGAAATTGCCGCCTTGAAAGGACAGCTTCACCTGGGCGTTGTTCACCGGCGTGGATCCGTCGCTAAGAACGACCTGTCCCCGGATGGTGGCCCCCCGGATAAGCGGGATGTTCAAGTCAATGGCGTTCTGGTTCTCGGGGAACCGCCACCGGTTCATCTCGTAGGTGCAATACCCCTCCTTCACCACCGCCAAATCATAGGGAATGTTGGAACGGACATCCGTGAACGAAAACCGGCCGTCCGCGTTGGTGGTCGTCACGAAATATCCGGTGCCATAATTGGAGTTGGTCAGTTCGACCTTGGCGCCCGCGACGGGCTGCTGGGCGGTTTCATCGATGACCGTCCCCGAGATGGTGACGGAAGCGGCATGCGAACCAGCCCCGGCCATAGTCAACAACACCAACGAGGACCACCAAACGAGAGCGGGAAACGAGCGGCGGGCAAACATGGAATTTCCTCCAATTGGGCAAGAATGGTCTTGATCCTGGAATCGATCAGGAATTCAATCGGCTTTTTTCTTGTTTTTTCTGCCCTTCGTATCCCCAGTGGGTGTTTGATCCTCTGCGGCTAAGATGGGTTTCCAAGGTTCGCTCAACACCACCACCGGAAACGCGGCGTACACAACCGTTTCGTCCTTGGATTTCTGAATCTGCCGGTGAAGAAACGCGAGGCCCCAGGACAAGGTTTTGGCTTCTCCCGGCAGCAAGACGGCTTCCCGGCCATGGCAGCGGGCGATGAGTCCCTCCCGCCAGATATCGGCGTCCGCGGGATTCTCCAGGTGCCGCGCCGCGCCCGCGAAGGTGACCACGAAACGCAAATCGTCCAGCTCGTAGGGATCGAGGGGGGGATGGCGGGGATCTTCCGTCACGAGCCGCCGGCATTGATGGATAATCTCATCCCGCAAGGTAGGACCGGCGGGCGAGAAGGTTCCCACACAGGATCGAACTTGTTTTCCCTTCATGGCCGTGACAAACACCCCCACAGGTTGTTTCAACCAGGGGAAGTGGCAATCCGAAGCCGGAAGCGGTTCTCCCGACGCCACCGCCTGCACGGTTTGCCGGATAAAAGCCAGGAACGCGGGGCCTTCCGGGCTCTTTGCCCAGTCGGTGTATTCCTTGAGCGTTTCGTCGGCACTGAGAGCAGGAGCCGCTGGAACCACGGCTGTGGCCCCGGTGGCCGGTAGCGCCGCGGCCATGATGAAGAGCAGGCCGGAGAAAAGCCGTAAGCGGTTCATGATTCCCGGGGTGGTTGAATGATCCGGGCCGGATAAAAGTCGGTGTGGATCAGCTGCCGCGCTATGGTTTTCCCTTCCTTGAGTCGGACCCGGTAGAGTTTGATCTCGATAGCCGGTTCGGATTCTTCTTCGGGGTGGGGACTGGGAGATTCCACGATTTCGGTTTCCAGCCGCAGTTCTTCAGGAAGAGGCTGTTCACCATAGATTTGAAATGTCAATGTGGAATCGGAGACCCGGCCGATGATCTGAATGCTGCCCGGGGAATTGTTCTTGAAGCGGAAATCCTTCGTCCCCCAACTGATGGTGGCGTCCATGCCAAGAGGGAGATAATTGACCGGCGTGTAATGGCGGTGCCGTTCCAAAATCGTCAAATCCGAAAGCAACACGGCGTTGAACAACGTGGAAGAAACCTGGCAGATCCCGCCGCCGATCACCGGCCGCAGCGCCTCATGTACAATCGCGGGGGCAGGTAAAAATCCAGTGGCCCGTGTGCGCGGCCCCACGGTTTGATTGTAGGAAAACGATTCACCCGGCTGGAGCACTCGTCCTGAAATTTTCTCGACGGCGGCGCGGATGTTTTGAATCCGCTCGGGCGTGCTTCCCGCCAGCGGGGAGGAACAACTGCCCAGCAGGCAGGGCAGTTGGATTTCCGCCGCGGCGCCAGCCAAAGGAAACCACACCAACCACACCATCAGGAACACCCATCCCCGCCCTCGTATCCGGTTCATGCCTGCCATCCCTTTGGATTGGTCTATGATCCTAGAGACGAACATTCCCAGCCTCTTATTCATCCCGCGTTTCGGGGATCTCATCGTCTTCACCCGATTTGGGAATGTTTAGTTTCACCAAGAGGCGGAAATCCATTTGGTCCAGCAAATGGTTCAAGGTTTCACTTTCCACAATCCAGTTCGAATCCGTCCCCCGGGGCAGATTCCGCTTTCGCAACAACTGTTCGACCCGGTCCTGAAAAAGGAGATCCGCTTTTTGATACCGGCGATAGGCCTCTGTTTTCAGGCGCACCTCGGGCCGTTGATCATATCCCCGCGCATAAGCCAGCTGGATCAGAGCCCGCTGATACTCCGCGTGAGACTCGGTGACATCTCCGGCCAGACCGGGCGGCAAACCGACAGCTTCATAACGGTGAATGATCCGCTTGTTTTCTTCCAGGATAGACCGGATTTTGGATTTGCATTCTTCGAAGGGAATCAAGCCTTCCGGTTGCGCGTCCAGCAGTTGAATGAAATGCGTGGTCTGTCCGACGGTGACCGGGCCGGTGATTTCATTCACATCCAACGCCCACAAGGCTTGATCGAACGCTTTATGCAACGCGCCCCGCCGTACCCAACCCAGCATTCCCGCCCGGTTCCCGCCGGTAGTGTATTCTTCCCCCACCATTTGAAAGTCTTCTCCCCGGCGTAAACGTTCCATGATGGTTTCCGCCGGAGGTGGCGCGGATTCCCCGGGCGACTCCTCCCCCGGCTCCCCGGACAACATGATATAGCGCGCCAGGCGTTTGCCCTCGCGATGGAACAAATCGGGATTGTCCACGTAGTAGGCCAACATCTCCTCCGGGGTTACCGCCGGGGAAAAACGGGATAGTTCATCTTCCAAAACCTCGGCCATGATTTCTTCGCGGTATTGTTGAATCCGGTCCTCCCCGGCCAGGATACGATCGGTGTCGGCGTATCGGTCCAAATACTGAACAATGGCGATGTGCTTGATGATGTTTTGAATCAACAACTGGCCCAGGCTGGATTGCAGCAGCTCCAGGTCTTTCTCCACCAGGCCGATGCCGGTGACATCCTCGGGCGAAAGTTCCAGTGCCTGGAGAATAGCCCGCTCCTCTTTGGGGGGATTTTCCAAGTAGAACCGCAAATCTTCCCGCGTGACCCGGCCGCCGTCGAACAAAGCCAGGACACCGGACCGGACCAAGCGGTCCATCTGCGCCCGCCGGCTGACTTGATAATATTGACTGTATACAAGCGCCATCAGCACCGGCACGCCGATGAGCCAAAACGACAGGCGGACATGTTTTTTCATCCTAGGATTTCCCGAACCAGCCTTGTGCCCGCCGGATATGGGGCGGTTTCGTTTACCTCTACTGGGCTAGCAGGGGCAAATCTTCCACCCAAGGATTCCGCCGCCAGGCAAAGCGCTTCAATTCACGCAATTGGGCTTCACTCAACAGCCGCCCGTCCGACGGTGCCGTATTCAGTTCCGCCTGGCGGACATTCCGGATGCCGGGGATGACGGTATTCACTTCCGGATGGCTGAGCACCCAGCGCAAAGCCAACTCGGCCAGAGGCATTCCCGGCACATTTTGGTTGGCCCATTCCCGGATTTTCTCCACCCGCTGCACTGTGGCCTTCAAGTTGTTTCCGTGAAAATAGATGGAGCGGAAGTCTTCTTCCGGAAACGTTTCGTCCCCCTTGTATTTCCCGGTCAGGGAGCCTTCATCGTAAGGCACGCGGATGATGGTCCCCACACCCAATCGCTGGCAAATCGGCAGCAGCGTCTCGCGGGGATGCTGTTCGAACAGGTTGAAAATCAATTGGAGCGTGTCAATCGTGCCCGTGTTTAAGGCCCCGATCACGCATTCCGGGTAACTTTCCGTGGTGGAAATGCCAAACGCCCGGATCTTGCCCTCTTTTTTCAGCGATTCCCCCAGCTCGAAAATTTCATCCACCGTGTTCCAGGTCTCGCACCAAGTGTGCAACTGGTAAATATCAATGCAATCCGTGCCGAGATTCCGCAAACTGGTTTCCACGCCCTCCCGGATGTAATCCAACGGGAAGGTTTGGGTGTAGGGAGTCCAGGAGGGGGGGCTCCAAACCCGGTCCTTCGGGGGCAGTTTGGTGGCGACGTAGATTGGTTCTTTTCGTTCTTTCAAAACTTTCCCGATCAACCGTTCGCTGCGCCCCTCGCCGTACGCCTGCGCGGTGTCGATGAAATTCCCGCCCACGTCCAGGTATTTGTGCAGGGCGGCCAACGATTCCTGATCGTCCTGCGCCCCCCACCAGCCGCCGATGGCCCATGCCCCGAAACCAATCTCCGAAATTTCCCATCCCAATTTGCCCAAACGCCTGGTTTTCATTCGATTCTCCTTCGACTTGTGCGGTTCCCTTTTTCCCTCCGGGCTTCCGGCGGATTGTTCATCATTCTAGGGTTTTTATTGGCTTTTCGGGAGAGGACTCGAGGGAGAGATTTCTCCTATTTCTTGAGTTCCTAATTTCTTGAGATTGAATACCGTTACTCCTATCCATGAACCCGTATCGCATCAAAACAGCCATCAAAATCAAAATAAACGTCAAATTCTCATTATAGCAAAAAAACGGCCGCAAAATGGCACCCACCGGTTGAAATCCCCGCATATCATACTTGCGCGAAGCGAAAGATATTACATTTATCGTTATTTTTCCGCTTCCGCCGGCTCCACGATGGATATCGTGGCGGCTTGCGGTGGCGAAGCAGCCGCCGGTGTGGCTTCTTCCAGGGCGGCCGGCGCGGATATTGCGGGAGCGGCGGCGCCTTCTTCCGTGAATTCCACCCGATCCGTCAGCACCTCACGGTGAATCCAGCCTTCGGCTCCAGTCCAGGCCGCGGCCTTAATCCAAGATTCGCCTTCCTTGTCTTCGAGAATTTTCACTTCCAATCCGGGAAGCAGTTCCGCCACGGGGACCGCTTGGTCCTCCGGCTGTTCACGGAGAACGGTTTTTTGCCCGATCAAAACCCGCTCCGCGGCGCTGACGCTTTTCACATCGCGCGCGTAAAACTGGAAAAGACGGTTGTCTTTGGTGATCACGGTGACCACTTCTCGGCCCGCGGATTCCCGCACAATGACCCGCCCCTCGCGCGGCCCCCGGGTAGTTTCCACCAACGCCGCCTTCACGCCGATCGAAAATACGGCCAAAATGAGAACAAGGCATGAGAATCGGAAAAACCTGGTCATCATGTGCACATTACTCCTTCGACGGTTGGTATCGGAGGAATTGGGTGTTTTCAACAGGACAATCTTATAAACCATTTTTCAGCATATTATAAAAATGACCTCTTGGAAATCCAGATTTTTGATTGCGGCATGGCTCACCGTGCCGCTGGTGCTCGCCCTTTCGGGTTGCGCCTCCGGGCCGCGCCGGGACCAGGCTTCGGCCGCTCCGCGGGAAATCCGGGAACAGCCCGCGTCCGAAAAATCCGAGGCGGCCGGCATCACCCCCACCTTGGACGATCTGCGGGGTTTTCTACTTCCCGCCCGCCCGCGCGCCATCCGGTAAGAGGCGGGAGCGGAATCGGATCCGGTCTTGATGAGATTTTGTACTCATCAACCTAATCTTTCCCATTCCCGCGCAACGAGTGAGGCATTATGGTTTTCTCCATCTCCCATCATTTTCGAAAATGACGGGAACCCGGGGGATTCAACCAAGGTTTCCAGAATCTTAGATGAATACGAGCTGTCCATGACTGAATTGTTTTTGTCTCCCGAGCCGGTTGTGACCTTGGAAAAGCGGTTCCCGTCCGCCTACCAAAATTTTCTTGCCACGGCACGGACCTGCTATTCTTCCAAGGGCATTATCCACGATGCCGAGATTGGTGAAACCTGGGATTTTTTGGCGAAAAGCCTGTACGCGGCCGGCCATCACACGACACTGCAGCACGCCCATTTTCAATTCACGCTGGAAAACGTTTCCCGCCAGTTTCTCTGGTCGTTTTTGCATAGCCATCCATTCTACAATTCCGAACAGGTCAGTCAGCGGTACGTGGAGGTCCAGCCCGGTAATGTGGTTGTTCCCGCGCTGTCTGGCATGGCCTTGGAG
Organism: Candidatus Omnitrophota bacterium; assembly: GCA_013177805.1. GTDB lineage: Bacteria > Hinthialibacterota > Hinthialibacteria > Hinthialibacterales > Hinthialibacteraceae > JABLXU01. Next base: position 14,010 of record JABLXU010000053.1, on the reverse strand, counting down.
ATTTATCAAAACACCCTAGCCTTCCAGATGGAGCGGTATCGCTCGTTGAGTGAACACCTGACCCCCTTGGTCGAAAGCGAATACCACAAACGCTTTCCTGCCCGTTCGCTTCTGGACAAAAAGGTGGTCAAGGATATCCGCAAACGCGCGCAGGAAGCGGCCCGGTACGTCTTGCCGGTGGCCACCTTTGCCTATCTGTATCACACCGTTAGCGGAATCACCTTGCTGCGGTATTACCGTCTTTGCCGCCAGTTCGACGCCCCCAGCGAACAGCGGCTGGTCATCCAAAAAATGGTGCGCTGCTTGTTGGAGGTGGAGCCCAAATTTTGTGAAATCCTCGAAGAACCTCTGGAACTCGAAGCCACACCCGAATGGGAATATTTCACCACCCACCACCAAGGAACAAAGCATACTCGAACATTTATCCAAGAATTTGACGATAGCCTGGAGGGAACCATTTCCCGCCTCATCGATTACAAAATCCACAATGAATCCCTCTTGGCCGCGTCGGTGCGCGAGGTGCTCGGCCTCCCTCAATCCGTCCTCGGCGACGCTGAGGCCATCGCCCTGGTTCTCGATCCCGGAAAGAACCGGTTATTGGGCGAATCGCTCAACGTGACCACGATGTCCAAACTTGCCCGTTGCCTGTTCCACCCCAGTTATTCGTTCCGGAAGAAATTAAGCCATACCGCCGACTCGCAGGACCAACGCCACCGGATGACCCCCGCCTCGCGCCCCATCCTGGCGGCTCACCTCACCGAGGAACCGGATTTCATCACTCCGGAACTGATCCGGCTCGACGAGACCATCCTCCGCGAATACGAAGACACCATGATCCGCGTCTGGGAGGCCGTGAACGCGCTTCGCCGCCGGGGAGTGAAAGAAGAATTCGCCGAATATTTGCTGCCCAACGCGGTAGCCATCCGCTTCACGGAATCGTCCGACTTGCTGAATCTGCGGCACAAGCATGCCATGCGTCTTTGTTATAACGCGCAAGAAGAGATTTGGCGCGCGTCGGTGGACGAAGCGCGCCAAATCGCGGAAGTCAATCCCCAGATCGGCCGGTTTCTGCTTCCTCCCTGCACCTTGCGGCACATGGCCCGCCGGCGGCCCTTCTGTCCGGAGGGAGACCGGTATTGCGGGGAACGGGTCTGGGAATATAAACTCGCGGATTACCGGCGGATCATTTAAGTGGATGAATATTTGGAAAATACAGTGAAACTAAGGCAACGTCTCTCCGCGTATCATGGCTTTAGAACAGATCTACCCATAAGAAGAAACACGAAACACTCCTACCGGTTCGCCGGGATTACACCCGGACCCGCAATCCCAATTCTCTCAGCTGCGCTTCATCCACGGCCGAGGGGGCGTTTTCCATCACCGCCTGGGCGCGGTTGTTTTTGGGAAACGCCATCACTTCCCGGATGTTCGGCTCGTGCCGCATGAGCATGATCAACCGGTCGAATCCAAAAGCGATGCCGCCGTGAGGGGGAGGGCCGAAACGCAACGCGTCGAGCAGGAAACCGAATTTTTCCTGAGCGGATGCTTCATCGATCCCCAACACCTTGAAAACCCGGCTTTGCGTTTCCCGGTTGTGGATCCGGATGCTGCCGCCACCCAGCTCCACTCCGTTGAGCACCATGTCATACGCCAACGACCGGACCCGGAAGGGATCGCTTTCAAGATAAGGCAGATCCTCAGGATTGGGGGAGGTAAAGGGATGATGGCAGGGGGTGGGAAGGCCGTTCTCATCCTTCTCGAACATGGGGAAATCCACCACCCAGAGGAATCGGTTGTCGTTGGGATCGTAGAGTTTCAACCGGGCGGCGATTTTCAAGCGCAACGATCCCAGGCTGGCGTAAACCACCTTCGGTTCATCGGCCACGAAAAGCAGCAAATCGCCCGGACACGCTTCGAACCGTTCGATGAGCCGGGTCTGCAAAGCCGGCGAGAAAAACTTGGCAATGTTGGATTCCAGCCCATTTTCGGTGACTTTCATCCAGGCCAGCCCCTTGGCTCCGAAGATGGCCGCTTCCGGTCCCAGGTCGTCGATTTCCTTCCGGCTGAAGGAGGCTCCGCCCGGCACGCACAATCCCGAAACTTTCCCCCCGTTTTCCAGAACACTCTGAAAAACTTTGAATTCCGATTCCCGGGCGATGTCACCGATATCCCGCAGCTCCATGCCGAACCGGATGTCCGGCCGGTCGGAACCAAAGCGTTCCATGGCGTCGGCATAGGTTAACCGGGGGAAGGGGACCGGAACGTCCACATCCAACAGTTCGCGGTACAGGGTCTGGATCATCCCTTCCATGATGGGATAGATGTCCTCGGGGGTGATGAAGGACATTTCTACATCGATTTGGGTGAATTCCGGCTGGCGGTCGGCGCGGTTGTCTTCATCACGGAAGCACCGGACAATCTGGAAATAACGGTCCAGGCCGCCGATCATGCAAATCTGCTTGTAGATCTGGGGGGATTGGGGCAAGGCATAAAATTCGCCCGGTGAGATCCGGCTGGGAACTAAAAAGTCACGCGCGCCTTCCGGCGTGGATTTACTCAAGAATGGCGTTTCTACCTCGACGAATCCATGTTGAGCGAAATAATTCCGGACCACCTGGTAGCACCGGCTCCGGAACAGCAGGGATTCGCGCAGACTGGGGCGGCGCATATCCAAGTAGCGGTATTTGAGGCGGATATCCTCACCAGCCTCCAAGTGATCGTCGATAGGAAACGGCGGCGTTTCCGATTCGCTATAGATCATTAAATGATCGGCGACGACTTCAACTTCCCCGGTGGCCATTTTGGGATTCACGGTTCCTTCCGGCCGCATCCGGACGGTTCCGGTTATCGCAATGCAATATTCACTGCGCAGGTCATTGGCCCGGTCGTGCAGTTCCTGATCCACCTGAGGATCAAAAACCAGCTGGCAATGACCGGTACGGTCGCGCAGATCGATAAAAATCACCCCGCCGTGATCGCGCCAGTGCCAAACCCAGCCGCATAAGGTCACCCGCTGACCAGCGTGTTCCGGCCGCAAATCGCCACAATAATGGGTCCGTTTGAGTATCATGGTTAACCGTATGTCCCGAGGGGAGAGTATATCGTATTAAATCAAGTACTATATCTCGTTTCAGCGTTAAGACGAAGCCGCAAACGGATCAAGAGAAAACGATTCGGCAATCCCGAATTCACCCAAACCGGCCAGACTAATGGTATACGCGTCCTGGCCAAGTTGGCACAGTGGAAAGAAGCAAGTACACCTTATTCACAAAAAAATTCAAACAATACAGGCTTATCCGGCAAGTGCGTTCTTTTCGAGTATTTCTTTAGATCGTTGGTTCGTAGATCGTTGGTTCGCGTCTTGTCAAAATGACCGATAAAAACCCCTCTTATAATTTCCTTCCCCACTGGGTGAGGACCGGAGTGAGGGTTTTGTAGAGGCGGATCTGGTTGTCCGCCCTCATCCCGGAGTGAATGGAATCGATTTACCTCATGAGGCTCCCATATCTCCCGATAACTTTTTTTCCTATCCCGAAAGATTGGAAATCTTCGGAAGGGAGGTTGGGGTCTTCTGGCCTGCAAATTGCTGATTATTGTCAGTTTGCTAGATGTTGATTGTGAATTCCCCCACTAGTTGGTATCCAATCCGTGTCATTCTGGCACGTATGAGGATAGGACATGGCCATAATGGCAGATAAGCGCGACTATTATGAAGTACTCGGTGTCAGCCGGAATGCAACCCAAGAGGAAATCAAAAAAGCGTACCGGAAGCTGGCGATGAAATATCATCCGGACCGCAACTCCGGAGATAAAAACGCGGAAGAGAAATTTAAAGAAGCCACCGAGGCATACGAAGTCCTCAGTAATCCGGAAAAACGAAACCGCTATGACCAGTTCGGTCATGCCGGAGTCGGCGGAGGGCACTTCGGCGAAGCGGCATTCCATGATTTTCAAGACCTCTTCGGGGGATTCGGCGACATTTTCGAAGAGATCTTCGGAGGGGGCCGGTCACGAAGACGGTCCGCGACCCGGGCCCGCCGGGGGAACGATCTGCGTTACGATCTGGAAATCACCCTGGAAGAAGCGTACCGGGGCGTGGAAAAACAAATCCAGGTCCCCAAACTGGTCCATTGTGACGCCTGCAACGGCAGCGGATGTGTCCCCGGGTATCATCCCGAATCTTGTCCACAGTGCAATGGTTCGGGGCAGGTCCGCATTGCTCAAGGCTTTTTCAGCATCTCGCGGACCTGCAATCACTGCGGTGGGACAGGGCAGGTCATTAAAAATCCTTGCGTGAAATGTCATGGCAGCGGCCGGGCCAAGAGTTCCAGCCGCGTGACGATCCGCATCCCTCCTGGCGCCATGACCGGTTTGAAATTGAAAGTCGCGGGCGAAGGGGAATCCGGGTATCACGGAGGGCCGCCTGGAGACCTCTATATTGTCCTGAGTGTTCAGGAGCACCCGGTTTTTCAGCGGGACGGCGATGATGTGATCTGCGAAGTCCCTATCTCGTTTCCACAGGCCGCGTTAGGCGCGGAAATCAAAGTGCCCACCTTGAGCGGCACCGTCAACATGAAACTGCCTGCCGGCACCCAAACCGGCAAACTCTTCCGGCTGTCTGGGAAAGGCATGCCCAGCCTGCGGGGATACGGCTACGGGGATCAACTGGTCCGGGTGGTGGTCGAAACTCCGACTCGCTTGACGCCCCGGCAGCGGGAATTGCTGGAGGAATTCGCGGCCATCAGCGGCGAAGAGACCAATCCCCAGACCCAGTCGTTCTTCGAGCGGGTGAAGCAGGTCTTCGGCGGGTGAGGCCAGACCAACAAATAATCGCATAGGGAGTCAAGTCATGAAAAGCGCGTATGAGTTGGCAATGGAGCGGTTGGAAAAAGAATCTCCCTCGGGTCCGCCCCTCAGTGAAGAGCAAAAGAAAGAGTTGGCCGAAATCGATAAGATTTACGAAGCTAAAATCGCGGAACGCAAGATTATGGCCGATCAGGAGTTGCAGAAAAATTATGGCCATTACGAGGCGGTTCTGAAAATCCAGGAAAATCTACGGGAGGACATTCAGAAACTCGAGGAAGAACGGGAAGCCAAAAAGCAGTCGGTCCGGGTATCCGGAAAACAGTAAGAAACGGTAGTAAGATGTGTTCCGGCCGGCGGGCTGCAGTGGTGGCCTTGGCGTTGAAATCCGGGAAGGCCTGGATATTATTCAAAGAATGATCCTCTCTCCGATTGTTTCGAGGGATCGATTCGGGTGAGCTAAATCTGGGGACCAGGTTTGTCTCACCCGAATTTTTTATCGTGAAGAAATAAGGAGGGGGGGCAAAAGCCGGTTTGATAGGAATTAAGTCCAAACTGTATATGGGATTAGTGCCTAGCCATTTACCTTTCATGATCCATTTCTTATCCCTGGATCAGGGGCGGGGGGGATGGGTGATCCCCCTATCCGGTCCGTGCCTCTTTACCAAAGGGCCTAACAGCTATAAATAATCCCATCCCGTCCACATGTCGTAGGCCAGTTCGGGCGAATGGATTCAATGGAACGATAACCTGCCATGCTCTTGGCATGGGGGGGCGTTGGCTCTCGCCGCCTGGCAAGGAGGATTTTTGTGAAAAAATGGTTTCAAGGTGAGTGGGGCCTGATACTGGGCTCGTCCAGCGGTTTCGGGATGGCGGCGGCGCAGGCGTTGGCGGCGCGGGGGATGAATATTTTTGGTGTGCATTTCGACCGGCGCTCGGCCATGGCGGCCATCCATGAGCAGATCGCGGCCATGACCAGCCACGGCGTAGAGGTGGAATTTTTCAATTTCAACGCCGCCGACGAGGAAAAGAGGCAGGCCACCATCAAGGCCATCCAAAAGAAAATGGGAGACGGCGCGGTTCTCCGAACTCTGGTTCATAGTCTGGCCTTCGGTTCCTTGAAATCCTACTTTGCCGAATCCAGCGAGGATGAAATCACCCAGCCACAGATGGAGATGACCCTCGACGTCATGGCCAACAGCCTGGTGTATTGGGCGCGGGATTTACGGCGGGAAAAACTCCTGGGCGAAGGGAGCCGGATTTTTGCCATGACCAGCGCGGGTGGCCAACGGGCTTGGCCCTATTACGGGGCGGTCTCGGCGGCCAAGGCGGCGTTGGAGGCCCACATCCGGCAAATCGCCCTGGAACTGGCCCCCGCCGGCGTACGAGCCAACGCCATATGCGCCGGCGTGACCGACACTCCCGCGTTACGCAAGATTCCCGGCCATGAAAAACTGATCCATGAAGCCCGGATGAAGAATCCCAACGGCCGCCTCACTACCCCGGAAGACATCGGCAAGGTCATCGCTCTGCTTTCCCTGCCGGAGTCCGATTGGATCACGGGGAATGTCATCAATGCCGACGGGGGCGAGATCATTGTTGGATAATTGGTGGATTTATACGGATTGCCCGGCGCAGTATCCCGACGACCACGCCCATTGGAAATTGTGTCCACCCAAATGACCGGTGACATCCACTACCTCGCCGATGAAGAATAAATTCGGTACCTTCACCGCTTCCATGGTCTTAGGCGATAGTTCCCGTGTATCCACCCCGCCCCGCGTGACCTCGGCTTTCTGATAGCCTTCCGTTCCCGATGGTTTGATATTCCAACCTTGCAACTGAGCCGCCAATTGTTGAATCTGTTTTAAAGAATATTGCCGGAGCGGCCGGGTCCATCCCTGCACGCCGCACCAAGTCTGGGCAAACCGCCGGGGCAACCGTTCCGCTAGCAAAGTGGCCGGCAACGCGCCGCTGGACCGGCAGCGCTTGAGCCAATCGGGGACATCCAATTCCGGGAGCAGATTCAGGGAGAGGGAATCACCTTCCCGCCAATACGAAGAAATTTGCAGAATGGCTGGTCCACTGAGCCCCTTGTGGGTGAATAACACGTTTTCGGTGAATTCCGTTTCCCGGCATCGGACGCCGGCCAAGAAAGAAATGCCCCGCAATCCGGACCAAATCGCCTGTTCTTCCGGGGGAAAGATCAGGGGGACCAACCCAGGCCGGATTTCGGTAAGGGCAAGGCCGAATTGCCGTGCGGCGCGGTAGCCCAGGCCGGTGGCTCCCAGTTTGGCGATGGACAATCCTCCCGTGGCGACAACCAACGATTGCGATTCGAAGATCCCCTGATTCGTTTGAACACGGAACGTAAGGTTTTTTTCAATTTGCTGAATAACGCAATTCAGGCGGATTTCCACCCGAGCCTGGGCGCATTCGTCCATCAGCATCTGGATAATCCGCTGGGAAGAGGTGTCGCAAAAAAACTGACCGTGTTTCTTTTCGTGGTAGGGGATTTGGTGGCTTTCCACCAGGCGGAGGAAATCCTGTGGCGTGTAACGCGCCAAAGCGGAAACACAAAAGCGGGGATTGCCGGATACAAAATAACCGGGATTGGAATGCCAATTGGTGAAATTACAGCGTCCGCCCCCGGAAACGGCAATTTTTCTCCCGACCTGGGCGTTGTGTTCCAAGACCAGGACAGAACGGCCGCGCCGGCCCGCCTCGCAGGCGCAGAAAAGACCCGCGGCTCCCCCGCCAAGGATGATAACGTCTTTATGGATGATGACCATACGTATCCATGTAACGGTCGGTGCTCAGGGCGGGATTTCCCCTCGCAGATTCCGCCGTGTTTGTTCCATCGCCCCCCTCCAATTATACCTATTGTCTCATCCTTCCGATGCTTGACGAAGCCGCCGGGCACGGCCACAATGAACGGCGCAACCGTGTAGTGGATCTCAAACGCCGGAGTGGATATTATGAAAAAAATCGTTCTCTTGCGTCATGGCGAGAGTACCTGGAATATGGAAAACCGGTTCACGGGCTGGACCGATGTGGATCTCTCAGAACGGGGCTTGCAAGAAGCCCGCCAGGCGGGGCAAGTGTTGAAACAGGAGGGATTCGAATTCGACGCCGCCTACACGTCCGTGCTGAAGCGGGCGATCCGCACGCTTTGGATCGCCCTGGACGAACTGGACCAGATGTGGATCGACGTGTACCGCAGCTGGCGGCTTAACGAGCGCCATTATGGGGCACTTCAAGGCCTTAACAAGGCCGAAACCGCCGAAAAGTTCGGCGAGGACCAGGTGAAAATCTGGCGGCGCAGCTACGACATTCCGCCTCCGCCGCTGGAGGAGTCCGATCCCCGTTTCCCGGGGCATGACCGCCGCTACAAAAATCTCACGCCGGCGGAGTTACCCAAGACGGAATGCCTTAAAGACACCATCACCCGCTTTCTGCCCTACTGGTTTGACGTGATTCTTCCCGCCGTCCAAAGCGGCAAACGCGTGTTAATCGTCGCCCACGGCAACAGCCTGCGCGGGCTGGTCAAGCACTTGGACAACATCTCCGATCAGGACATCATCCATCTGAACATCCCCACGGGTATGCCGTTGGTCTATGAATTGGATGACCAAATGAAACCCCTGCGTTCCTACTACCTGGGTGACGAGGAAGAAGTGAAAAAAGCCATGCAGGCTGTCGCCAACCAGGGGAAAGTGAAGAAATAAACTTCTTCCAATCTGTCATTAGAAAGGATCCGGGGGACGGGGATTTTGTCCCCCTCCGTTGTCCATGGTATCCAGTCTGCCCGCCGGTTTCTCCATTTCAATCCCCCAACGCGCCGTGCTCCGCAAAATCCTGCCGAACGGTACAACCCTGCTGTACGCGCCTAATCCCTACAATCAAATCGTGGCCGTCCGGGTGTTCAGCCGCCTGGCCTCGCGCCATGAACCCGGAGAGAAAGCCGGATTGGCCAATCTGAGTATGATCCTGCTCGCGGCGGGGACCACACGGCATAGTGAGGAGGAAATCGCGGACCGGCTCGAAAAAAATGGGGCGCATTTCAAGGCGGAATCCGGGAAAGACCTCAGCTGGGTGGATTTGAAAACCACCACCCACTGCCTGCGTGAGGACTTGGATACCGTGTTGGAACTGATCGACGCCCCCACCTTCCCCGAAGACAAAGTGGAACGCGAGCGGGACATCGTCCGGATGACCCTGCTTGAACAGGACGACTCGCGGCTGCATTTCACCTTGCGGATTTTTTGCCAGCGGTATTTCGGCAACCATCCCTACGCCTGGTCCAGTCTCGGGCGGATTGAAAATCTGGACGCCATCCAGCGGGACGACTTGGTCGCGTTCGCCCATGCCGCGCTCGATCCCGGCAACCTGGTGGTTTCTGTTGTCGGTGGAGATGACGGAAACGTGCTGGAGATTGTTGCCGAGGCCTTCGGGGCCCGTCCCGCGCGTGGGGCCGCTTCGCCTCCGGACGGTCCGCCCGCCACACCAGCCATCCAGGAAGACACGACGATCCTCGAGCACCGCGAGGCGGAGGCGGAATACGTGGTGGCGGGGTATCCCGCCTGCGGATTGCTTGATCCGGACAGGCCCGCCCTCACCGTGATTTCCGCCTTGCTGGGGGGATCGATGGATTCCCGGCTCTTCAAAGAAATCCGGGACAAGCGGGGATTATGTTACCAAGTGGGGACTCTGTATTCGCCTCATCGCGATCATACCCCGCTGGCCCTGTATACGGTTCTCAGTTCTGCCAACCGGGAGGAAGCGTTACGGTGCATGGAAGCGGAAATCGAGCGGCTGAAAAACGAATCCGCGCCCGAAGATGAACTCCAACGGGTGAAAACCTGCCTGGCCGGGAACTATGTCATGGCCTTGGAGACTAACATGGGCCAAGCATCGTGTTACGGCAAATTCGAAGCCGCCGGCCTGGGATGGGAATACGCCAACCGGTATCCCGAGGCGATCCAGGCAGTTACCGCGGACGACATCGCAAACGCCGCCCGGAAATGGTTCACGTTCCGCCTTTTGGCCATCACCGCCCCGCCCGGGCGCTGACTTTTCTCCCTGCAAATCCGCAGTATGGATTAATATAAGGAGTGTAACCCCTCTCCCAGATACATTTCCCACACCCCCGTGCGCGGCAGGAGAATGGGCGTGTTAATTTTCAAAAGAAGCGAAACGATTAGGCCACGCTAAGGGGAATTTTTAGGATAATATTTTACTTAAATAATAATTTGATAATTCCTTACTGCACAATTCATGATAGAAGAATTGATTACCATTATCGCATCCAGGGCTTGCGCCCTGAGCTACACACATACCACGCTGCTGGCGCACGGCAAACCGGTAAGCCATCGCGAAGTGACAAAATCAATAATCCGCGATATCTTAATTAAAATATATGTCTATGATGTATTTTCTCCGCAACCGGGTTGCGCATCCTGACTGGCAGGTCAAATTCATGAAAGCACCTTGCTCTCTCACCCGCCGGCAATTCTTGAAGACCTCCACCGCCCTGGGCGCGGCCGTGATGAGCGCCCGCCCTGCCCGCGCCGTGTGGCCCCTGCAGTTTCAAAGTTATCCCAAAGTGGGCATCGAACGGTGCCGCCGGTATGATTACGAGTTGGTGCGGGCCACGCTCGCCAAATTGTTTGATGGCATCGGGGACATTCCCGCGCTGGTCAAGGGAAAAACTGTGACCATCAAAGTCAATTTGACCTCGTACATGGCAGAGGGGGTCTATACGCTGAGTTCCGTGGAAACTGTGCATACCCACCCTGTGGTGGTGCTGGCCGCGTGCTCGTTGTTTCAGGAATACGGGGCGCGCCGGATGATCATCTGCGAGAGTTTTCCCTCCAATGACGAGACTCTCCAGGCATTCAACAACCACAAGTACGATGTGGCTCTCTTCCAATCCCAAATTCAAAACCTGGAGTGGGAAAATACCCGTAACCTGGGGAGCGGATCGCGATACAGCACTCTGTCCGTGGGGGAGGGGGCGTATCTCTTCAATTCATTCGATCTCAATTACCGGTACGCCGAGACGGACGTGATGGTCTCGATCGCCAAGATGAAGAACCACGACATCGCCGGCATCACGTTGTCGATGAAAAACCTGTTCGGCATCACGCCCAACTCCCTGTATGCCGATCCGGGCAACGAACGGGCCACGAAAGTCCGGACGCTCTTGCATGACGGGACTACCCGCCCCGCGGCGGATGGAGAAATCCAGCCGGTCACCTCGCATGATCCCGGTTTCCGCGTGCCCCGCATCGTCACCGATATCTGCCGGGCGCGGCCTATCGATCTGGCGATTATCGATGCCATCGTCACCATGACCGGGGGAGAGGGGGCGTGGAACGGCCTGCAAACGGGTATCGCGGTTCCCAACCTGCTGATCGCCGGGACGAATTGTGTCAGCACAGACGCGGTCACCGCCTCGGTGATGGGCTACGATCCCCACGCCGCCGACCGGACCAAGCCCTTTTACAATTGCTCCAATATCCTGCGGCTGGCGGCGGACCGGAACCTGGGAACCAACGATTTGGACCAGATCGAAGTAATCGGGTTGAGCATCGAAGACGCCCGGTATTTCATCCAGCCGGGATTGGACCGCGGCTGATTCGCGTTGTAGGAGTGTCAAAATGATCTATCGCAACGTGGTATCCCTCATCGCGGGGACCCTCCTTGTGGTCTCCTCCGCCTGGCCGGGGGATCCGGTTCCGGCGTTTCACTATGACAATCAGCGGACGGGCCTCACTGCCGTGGCCGGGCCTGAAACGCCCGATGTGTTTTGGACATTCAAGGCCAAGTCGTCTCTTACCGCGTCCCCGGTGATTGGGGAAGACGGCTCGATTTATGTCGCTTCTACTGACGGCGTGTTGTACGCCCTGGCTCCGGATGGGCAAACCAAATGGACTTACACCGCCCAAGAATCCATTTACGGCACGCCCGCCATCGGGCCCGAGGGGGCGATTTATTTCGCGGACCTGGCCGGCCGCTATTATGCCGTCGGCGCGGATGGTGCGTTGAAATGGGTTTATCCTGTCCCCACAGGCAATGACCGGCGGATTCTCGGCGCGCCGCTGGTCATGCCGGACGGGCTGTCTTTTTTCGGATCCTGGAACAATGGATTTTATTGTATCGGTCCGGACGGTACGATGCGTTGGCAGGCCAAAGTCAACGGCTTGGTCTCTTCCGCTCCGGCCGCGGATGGGGAAGGCAACATCTACCTCGCCGCCAAGGATTCATCTAATCAAAATGCATTGGCCGTTCATAAATTCAGCCCCAATTCCGCTAAACCGGTTTGGACGTACACGGACAGCCAGCGGCTCGGCTCGCACCGGATCATTTCCTCGCCCGCCATCGATACATCCCGCCAACGGTTGTACGTGGGAGTTTGCGCCTCCGCCAACGGCGCGTTGATTGCCGTGAACCTGACGAATGGCCAGCGCGCCTGGTCCGTCCGCCTGCCTAAGGGCATCATTGCCTCGCCGGCCGTGGGCGCGGACGGCACGGTGTATACCGGCTGCCTGGACGGCTCGCTGTACGCGGTGAATCCGGATGACGGTAATCCAAAATGGTCGTTCCGCGCGGATGGGTATTTCGTCTTTGGTTCTCCCAGCGTGGACGGTAACGGAACGGTTTATTTCGGCGACAGCGACGGCACGCTCTACGCGCTTTCCCGCGAGGGGAAAGAACTCTGGCGGTTCGCCACGAATTCCAACATCGAGTCCGCGCCGGTGGTGGGCGCGGACGGCACGCTGTATGTCACCTCCAACGACAGCACACTCTACGCGCTGCGCCATCCCACGGTGGTGCGGGATTGGATGCGGCAGTAATCCTTCCACACTTCCGTTTCGAGTGCGACGACCTTTCCATTCCATCGAGGGGAAAAGCAACGGACTACGTTGGTATGTCTCAGATACCTGCCGCTAGGATCTAATTGTAAAGAAAAGGGAACAGGGTGTTTGTTCAAGAATACCCTCTCCCTGATCTTCTCCCAGAGGGAATGATTTATCTTTTCCCTTCTTCGATACGCCTACTCTTCACCGTCCAGTCCAGATTTTATATTATCAAGGCATCTCGAATGTAAAGACATGGTCAGGAGGAAAAAATGGCGCGCAAATCCCCGGCTTTCGTCATGGCTGTTTTATTGGTTTCATGGGGGGGGACTCTCGCGGGTTTTCCGGCGGAAGAAGCTTCCGGAGGTGAAAAGATCAAATTGCCTCCGCCCCAGGAAACGAGCGATGTGTCGATCGAAGAAGCCTTGTGGCAACGGCGGTCGGTACGCGCGTTTTCGGCGCAAACGCCCACATGGGAACAAGTCGCGCAGCTCCTTTGGGCGGGGCAGGGAATCAACCGGCCTGGCGCCAACCGGCGCACCGCGCCCTCCGCGGGGGCGTTGTATCCCATGGTGTTGTATGTGGTTCTCCCGGATGGCGTTTACCGCTATTTGCCGGAAGAACATGCCGTGATCAAAACCAAGACCGGGGATACCAGGAAAATGCTCTCCGAAGCCGGTTTGGGACAGTCCGCTTTGTACGAGTCGCCTTGTATTTTCGTGCTATGCGCGGTGTTCGAGAAAACCGCTTCCAAATACAAAGACCAAGCGCCCCGCTACATTTACGAGGAAGCGGGGCACATCGCGCAAAATCTGCTCTTGCAGGTCATCAGTTTGGGGATGGGCGGTGTTCCTATCGGCGCGGTAATCGGTCCCGAAGCCCAAAAGGCGCTCGATATCCCCGAAGGACAAGAAGTAGTATACGTGGTCGCAACCGGATTTGAGAAAAAGCCATAGAGAGGAAGCCGTCCGGCTTCTTAGCGAATCTGGTAAAAAGCATCACCGGGTGTGTTGATTTGTCTCGCGATCGTTCTTCACGCGGGCATGCTGGAAAATGAGTTCCCGATATGGGGCGAATCACCTAAGACGGAAGCCACGCCCCCGAAACGCCGAGGCTGAACAAAGGACCCGTCCGGCTTCCGGGATGATCCGCCGTATTCCGCGGGAGTGGGTGCCTTTCACTCAAGGATACAGTTCCCACGCGGCAGGGTTGGAGGGCAGATGGCTGTCGAAGACGTAGATTTTCCTGTCGATGCCCGCGATGTACAGTTGCCGGTCATCCGGTGAAAAGCAGGCGGCGGTCATGATGTTTTTTTCGCCGATATCGTACCGCTGGAGATCGGCCC
>JABLXU010000052.1 GCA_013177805.1 Candidatus Omnitrophota bacterium | reverse complement strand
TACCCCATCCCTGGCTCGCGGGGAGTGAAGCGGGGAATCATCACCCGGGTTGCTTTGTCCAAAACGGGTGGCCGCCTGGCGGCCTGCCGGACGGATCATCAATTATTCCTGTGGGATACGCGCAGCCGGGAATTGATTCACGTTTGGGATCTGCAAGGCCTTCTCGAATCCCTGGCGGTGGATACCGCGCTGTATCAACCTGGGACGCTTTACATATCGGATGATGAATCGCGGATCGCCCTGGAAACCGAAGGAAACCGAATCATTGTCCTCTCCGTGGACGAACCGCAAGATTCGGTGCGATTCTACGACAAGACTGGAAAAGCCTCGTTTCTCCGGGAATTTGGAATTCCATATCTACCCCCGCGGGAACTGCGGCCATCTCCCGCGTTTCGTTTTGCGAACCGGGAGGGGAAACAGGTAAGTTGGACGGAATATCTTCCGGAAATTTACGATTGGTCCAGTGATTCCCAACAAAACGCCATCGCCACCGCCAGCGAGTTAAAACGCGCCATGCCGGATTGGATGCGGGAAGCGGGATTCGAACGGTCGGTATTCCATATCGCCAAAAAACGTTTGATCGACCTGATCCGCAAGCATACCAACACCCTTTACGCGTGCTGGCGGTGTGGATCGCTCAGCCACAGCCCTTCGGAAAGACGGTGCCGGACCTGCGGCCTGGATTTTTCCCGATGCCCGGGTGGATGCCGGATTCCCCCCAGCGAACCGCTGCACGCGGGCAACCGCTGGCAGTGTCCGCATTGCGGCCTGGCGTCCCGGATTTTGGAACCGCTGCACGATGTGGAGATCGATGACCAACTCTTCGGCGGGCAATCCAGTACGAGCGAATGGCAGGATCAGCATGATCTGGAGCGGATCCTGCGCGTCCTGCGCAAGGTTTCCGTCACATACAAAAACCGGCAGATCCCTTGCGGCCGGCTGATGCGGCTCAAATCCGAGGGGATGACCAACGAGGAAATCGGCCGGGAACTGAACATTCCGCGCGGATCGGTGGATTACGTATGGAACCAATGCCGGCAAGAGATTCTTCTCGTCATGGGTGAAAGTGAATCGAGGTGAGGATCATGAATAGAAACAAAGGTCCTATTCATTCTCCTGTCGCTCCTGAATCCGTTTGGAATCAGGTGGGCAGTCTGATCAAGGCCCTATGGTCGGATAAAACCTGGGATAATCCCGATCTGCCGCAAGTCCCGGAGGACGGCTTGCCCGTCACCGGCGAACATATGGCCCGGTTTTTCACTGCGCTCCGCCGATGGACCAGCATTCCCCGGCGCGCTCAGGAATCCACCCTGGTGGAAAAGTGGACGATTGAGCAGCAACAACAAAACTGGCTGGCGCGAGCCTGGAAAGCCTGGAAGCAGGCGTCCGCCGAAATCCGGCAGGCGGGGAGTGAATTCCGTTCCATGGCAGTGACCCTGGAATCGATTTTTACGCGCGTGTCCCAGCACCTGGTTCCAGCCCCGGCGTACCGGGACGCCACGGCCACCCGGGAGTATGTGTACCAACCCCGCCGCCGGGCGATCGAACCAGCGGACCTTCCCGTGTTCAGCCCGCTGTTCTGCACATCCGTGGAACCGGACGCGAAAACCTACACGATCACCGGCCTTCCGCCCCACAAAACGTACCGGTTTTGCTTGATCAGCGTACAGGATCATCGGATCCGCCAGGATTTTACCCTCACCAGCAGTCTCAAGGGGAAATTGGAGTTGGACCTTGCCCGCTGGATTCTTTCGCTCCAGGAAAAGCAAGGCGGGTCTTCGGATTTCGCGTGGTTTCTCCAAGAGATCCAGGAGGGGGAATCCCTGGGTGACCACTGGGCGTCGGGTTTGGTTTGGTTGGAGCCGGAATCCGTGCGCCGACAGGCCGGGGAAATCAAGCGGGTATTGGACCAAGCCTCCGGGACGGCGCAGGATCATTCGCGGCTCGGAACCTTTTTGGAGTTAAACTGGACCGCTTCCCGGGGTGCTTATATCAAGGCATATGAACAAGCCCGGCGGGACCTTTTGTTTTTTAGCCACCGCTATTGGGATGAAAATCCCATCCTGTACAAAGAAGCGTTGTGGCAATTCATTCATGCTCTCGTTACCCAAATGGTGGAGCGCCTGGCGCGGGCGGAAAGCACCTTCCTCGCTCAAAAACCGGATTGGAAAGCCCTTGAAGCCCTGCGGACACTGGAAAACCGTTTGGTGGAGTGGGATTGAAAAAAAGCGAGGAATCCGTTCTCTCAATTTCAAATGGAAAAATAGGAGGGCACATTGTCACGTGCCCTCTGCCTTTGCCTGATCACACTGACCCAAATTGAGTCCCTACAATTGCTTCGCCGCCCATTTGATCCCGTTGATGAGCAATTTTTGGAAATCGGGATTCGTCCAGACATCCTCGCGATGGCCCAGGGCACAATTGAAGATCCGGCCTTCACCCAATTCCTCGATCCAGGTGATGGGATAGGGTTCCACACTGTTGTACATTTCTTGCTTCATTTCCTTGGTTTGCAGGATCAGCAGCGGCTGGAAGGTGTTGGTCGTGTCCTTGAACATGTAATATTCATCCGGCGTGGTGAACGTATCGCCCAGATGCGCGGTGATAGGGTGTTTCACCACTTTCATCGTCGCGGTTTCTTGCTGGCCATGGGTTTTGAAGACCCCGCCGGACAGTTTGCGGTAATCGAGATTCTCATGAAACGTATCGGAGGCAGTATGAGAACCCACAAACCCGCCCCCGTTCTTCACCCAGTTGACCAGCGCGGTTACCCCCTGGGCGCTCATGGGCGTGCCGTTGTCCTTGCTGGGCTGAGTCAAATCGCCGGTGGTGTAGAAGACCACCACGTCGAAAACGGCCAGTTGTTTCTCGTTGATCATGCCGGCGTCCTTGCTGACTACGACGAACAAGTTATTGTCCTTCGCCAGATCCAGCAGGATTTTCTCCGCGTGGCCGAGCTCCCCTTTTTCACGATGCACGACCGAATGTTCAAATCCAGCGGACTTGGTCAGAAACAACACCTTCACGGGCTCCTCCGTGAACGCGGAGGGGGCCAGGCAAAGCGCCCCGATGGCCATACAAAGGATTCCTGTAATAAAACTGGACTTCATTCTCATATCTCCTTTCATTTCTTGATTCTATGGAATAACCGGATCTTCCGGCGGCCTGCAAGGGCTATCCTACTATAGCCGGAGCGGGAGATCAAACCGGGAATGGCTTTATTCTCCACTTCCCGCTCTGGCCCATCGCCGCTGTCCCGCCCAATAACAGAACAGGGTCACCCCGCTCCACACCACCAGCCACGTCAACAACCAGCCGTTCCAGAAGGGCAGTTCCGGGGCCGGGCTGCTCATCAGGAAACTCCAAACGCTATACAACAGCAACATGATTTGCGCCAACGCCAGCATCATGAATAAAAACGCCCCTTTCCCCAGCGAAACTTCGAGCACATGACGGAATTTATAGGAAGGAAAACAGAATCCTAAAAATACCGCCATCAGACTGATCTGCAACGAGACCAGCAATCCATACCCGAGACACCAGCGGGCCATATCCGGCGGCAGCCGCAGGATCTTGCTGGAGAGCAGCAACATCACCGCGCTGAGCAACATCACCGGAGGAATCAAGAAAATCACCTTCTGGAAGATGATGGTCCGGGATGCAACGGGAGAGACGGCGGGAATCCAGACCGGCCGCCCTTCCCGGCTGGCGGCGGGAAAGAGAAACCGCGCGCTGACCGCCGCGATGATCAGGCCGATCAATCCCACATCCGCCAGCGCGAAAAACGGAGCCAGGGTTTCTCCCTGTACCGGAAGAAACGTGAGGTTCAACAAATACAGAGCGGCCAAAGGGATCATCATAAAGAGCTGGGTCCAGACGGACGGATCGCGCTTGAAAATCAGCCAATCTTTCCAAAGCAGAATCCGCAACGGCCCCGGCGCGGTGTTTTTCCCTGGCTTGGCGGTCCAGCCGCGGGGATGAACCTCGGGGTCAGCCTGCTCTTGGCTCTTCCACCAGCCGCGGAGAAACAGGTGTTTCGCGGCCAAGGCCGTCAGAACAATGATCGCTCCGCTGAGTACCGCCAATTTTGCCAAGCCCGAAACGCCGGCCGGATTTTCCAGAACGAACGGTTGGATGGCGTGCGCAAACAGACTCCCTGGCGCGTAACGAATCCAACCACCTGGTTCATACTGCAGGAAGAGGATCAGTGGATTGCTGGCGGCCTGCTCGCTCCACAAGGTTTCCAGATGCAAAAACCGCAGGGCGGTAATCAAAAACACCGCCAGACTCAATCCCAAGAACGCCACCGTTTGATGCATCCGCTTCACCGGAAACACGGCCACCATGAGCATGGCAATCCACACGCCCAGGCTGACCGCGATCCCCGCGAAAGCCAACACTGCCGCTAGGTACGCAAGATAAAACGCGGAGGAAAGGTGCAAAACCCTGCCCAACGCGGCCATGGGAGGCAACGATAGCAGGATAAGTGTCACGCCGCTCCGGATAGCCACATCCACCCATTTGAACAGAATGATCCAGGGCAACCGCAGGGGCGACGCCAGCAGCAGGGCGAGGTCTTCGGATTGGTAATACGAAGACAGTGCGGTCAAGACGCTGGAATATGCCAGAAAGGCGAACAGAAACGATCCCAGGATGGAGAAGAACCGGGGCAGCAACAAGGCGTAGCCATAGGGAACGGCGCCCAGGATGGTCCAGAACCGTTCGAAAAAGACATACTCGGCCCACCCCACTCCGAGACCGAACAACAACAAGATACCGTTCTTGAGGGCATCCTCGATTCCGGCCGAGCGAATCCGGTTGCGCCCCTGCCAAAAAGGCAAACGAAGGAATAAATGTACGAGGGATTTCATAGAATGTATTCAGTGCTCGCGGCGGTTAACTCAAACACAGAAGAGATGTATTTTCATCTTTATAACCGGCCCCGCCCCTGACCCTCTCCCAACGGGAGCGGCAGGTGTTTAGTGTTCTCCTCGTCTATCCGCATATCCTCAATCCTATCGTGAGAAACGGCTGCGTTCGGGGAAATCATTATGCTGAGCTATTTCTTGTCATTGGAGTGGATCTCTCGGGACTCA
Source organism: Candidatus Omnitrophota bacterium (assembly GCA_013177805.1). Taxonomy (GTDB): domain Bacteria; phylum Hinthialibacterota; class Hinthialibacteria; order Hinthialibacterales; family Hinthialibacteraceae; genus JABLXU01. The sequence goes on along the minus strand of JABLXU010000052.1, from coordinate 33,957 downwards.
ATCCATCCGGCCCCTCCAACGGCCGCGTGAGTTCTCTCCATAACCGGTATCCGCTCCACGCCGTGAAGAGGATCAACGCTCCCAATAGCACCGGCCAGTGGGAGAAGGGATCCAATTTGATCATTCGAACCCACCAGAGATCCAACTCATCAAAGGTAATATACTCCGGATGGACCACCGGTTTATTCACGAGTGAGAAGAACGAGGGGCAGCTGAAAAAATCCTGGTATTTCCCCTTATGCGAATACACTCCCGGCCAGTTCATCACTAGGCCCCACAGGAATCCGGCCGCGATCATCCATCGCACCCGGGTGGATGGATATTGCTTCCATATCCATACACCGGGCAGGAGGCCCAAAGGCAAGAGATAATACATCAGGCGCGGGCCCCAGCAGACTCCCCCGTGCCACAGGCTCGATTTACCGTACAATCCCCCATACGCCAGCAGGACCGCCGCGCAAAACCACCAGAAATCCGAATGTCCCGCTTGACGTGCGGCGCTATATCCGAAGGGCAGCAGCAATACCAGCGGCGCATACACAATCAGGCCGTGCCGTTTGCCCAGGGCCAGTTGGGGAAGGCTGAGTATCCAGGGGAAATCGAACGATAGGACTCCATACGTATCAAGAAACAAACATCCGAAACGGACGTAGTTGTGAACTCCCCAGATGCCCGTGCCAACCACCGCCCCGGCCGCCAGGGAAGCCGCGCATCCCCACTTCCCTGCCCCGCCCCGCCATAGGACGTAACCCCCCATCAGCAGAAACGCGAGGATCAAATCTTCGCGGACATTCAATCCCAATGCGACTAAACATGCCAGCGCCGGAAGGATTGCGGGGGAGGGCTTCCGAAGCCCGCTGATCATCAAAATCAGCGCCGCGGTCAGCACCGCCCCGGCCGCGGTCAGCCGGTACAAGGTCTGGCTGTACGGCCAATACGGTGTGGCAAAAATCAAGGCCAGCGCCAGGGCCACGGACGCTTTCACCGGGCCATCCAACATCCGGCACAAGCGGTAAAACAGCCAACCGGTCAAAACCGTCAGGAGCAGATTCCCCCATAGCATCATGAAGAAGCGGCCGTTGCCAAAAAACGCAGGGGTATGGGGAAAAAGCCATTCCAATCCCTTCCCAAGGAAATAAAACGGAAGCATCAGCAGCGGGAAACCAATGCCGTAGCAGCTGTAGAATCGGCCATCGGGTCCCGGCAAGGCATGGTACATATTGTCAATATTCAGCTCGCCACGTTCCGCCAGCGACTCAGTGACCTGGATGATCATGTTTTCATCCACGGACGATCCATGCCCGGAAAAAGTGATTGAGAGAGCGCCCAGCAGGAAGAGGCACAGGTAGAGATCGATGGCCGGGAGGTCTTTGTATTTCATGGCGTTACCGGTTCCCGCATTGGATCGAGGCGGGACTAGTACGTTGGGAGAAATTCCGATGGGAAATGCACACCTGGCTTGCGACGCTCATCTAGATTGATCCAAAGCAACCTGTCGATGGTTCCCCTGCCGTATCCATGAATTCTATCCCGCTTCTCCCAGAGACTTCTTGATCTCCTTCAACCGCCGCGCTTCGTCCCGTTCCCGATAGAATTCGTCCAAAGGGTAGCAACCCGATACCATGGCATGGCGCGGCGCGGTAGTGCAATCGGAAAACGTGCGGCAAATGCGCCGGGTATCCATCATGCCTTGGGTTAAGGTATCCCAAGGCATGGCGGGATAAGAGAGAACCATGCGCCCGATGCCCACGCAATCGGTCCAACCTTGCCGGACGGCCGCTTGGGCCACGAGGGGCAGAAATTCCTGTAAATAAGTGTATCCCGTGCCCACAAAGATCCGATTCGGGAATCGTTGCTTGAGGACACGGGTCACCGCGATATGGCGATGAACCCCCACGAGGGGATCCTCCGGCGGACGGTACCCGTCCGAAGGGGGGAAAATCGCCGGCCGCTGAATATGCGGATTGTAATAGGGACTTCCGCCGGTGATGTTGACCAGCGGAATATCCAAATCCTCCAACAATTGCATGAATTGGAAGGTTTCCGTCAAGTCATAGCGGGTCGGATCATCCGGATCCACACCAAATCCGTAACGGTACGGCAGGCAGTGCTCGAACGGCTCGGGGATGCCGATTCCCTTTTGACGGCCTTCGCGGGTGGATTCGTCGTCCCGGTAGGGGACCAGATCAAACGCGCTGACCCGCACGGCGATGCCCAAACCGGGTATTTCCTCGCGAATGCGCTCTACAACGGTCCGTAAAAAGCGGGTACGGCATTCAAACGTTCCGCCGTACGTTCCCGGCCGGGTATGCGCGCTGAGCAATTCATGCCCCAGATAGCCATGGCAATGCTTAATATCCACGAAATCAAAGCCCGCCGCGGCAGCGACACGGGCCGCCTGCACGAATCCTTCGATGATTGAGCCGATTTCCGCGTCGCTGAGGATGGCGGAATCGTCCGCGGGGTCCACGCCCACCCGCCGGTCCAAAATCGGATGATGATAGAGAATCCGGGGTTCAGGCCGCTCCCAATCGTACGGTTTGCAAAACCGGCCCGAGTGGGTGAGTTGCAATCCAGTCAGCAAATCCTCCACGCTGCCGCAGGTTTCACGGTGAGCGGTTTTCAAGGTAGAGAGCAACAAGGCCAAGCCCGGCCGGGTGCTTTCGAGGGCCATAAGTTGGCAGGGATTGGCGCGCCCATCCGGCCGGACGGCGGTGGCCTCTCCCCCGAAAATCAGTTTGGCGCCTGACAAGCCGAAATTCCGCCACCGCCGCAATGTAAGGGAGGACGGCATGCCCTCCGGCGTTCCATCCCAACCTTCCATGGGATGGATACACCATCGGTTGCCCACTTTCCGGCCGAAAATCTCCAGAGGTTGCGCCAGGGGAGAACCCTCGTCCGCCGTGAGCACGCGGTCCTCCAGAGGCAGATCCAAATGCAATTCCGACAACCGGCCGCGGAAATCCTCCGGTGACTTGTAACGGGACAATCGGGGGAAGTTCATGGTTTCTCCAAATATTTATGGACCTGGCGGGCCGCGCGGGCGCCCTCGGCGATGGCCTGGACCACCGTGGTCCCGCCGTTCACCAGATCCCCTGCCGCGAAAACACCCGGGCAAGCAGTCATCCCCGTATCAGGATCGACCCGCACCAATCCTTTTTCGTCCAATTCCAACGGACGCAGTACTTCCACGGCTTCCGGTGGAAGTTTTTCACCCAACGCCTCGACCACCCATGAAACGGGAATTTCATGCTCCGTCCCGGGAATCAAGACCGGCCGCCGCCGCCCCGATTCGTCCGCCGGGCCGAGCTGGGTCCGCGCCACCCGCACGGCGGACAGCCGCCCTTCGGTGTTGGCCACATAGCCGGTGGGTTGTGTGAGGATCAGGAGGTGAATCCCCGCCGCGATGGCCTGTTCACGCTCGCCCGGCCAGGCCGGCATCTGTTCGAAGCTGCGGCGGTAGATCAAATACACATCGTCCGCCCCGCGCCGTTTGGCCGATGTGGCCGCGTCGATCGCCGTGTTGCCGCCACCGATCACGGCCACCTTCCCCTGAATGGAATACGACGGCTCCGCGCGCAGATACTCCAAAAACGTCAACGCGTCCATGACCCCCTCAGGCCGGGAAGCCGTCTCGCTTAACCGGGCGGTGTTCCCCAAACCGAAGGCCAATACGACCGCGCCAAAGCCTTCGTTCCTGACGTCCTGCAGGGTGTAATCCGGCCCTAAGGCGGTATTCCAGCGCCATTCGAGGCGTTCCGTGCTCACGGGCGTGAAGATAGACTCGATCTCCGCCCGGGTGGGGTCAAGCGGCAAACGGATTTCGGGAATGAGACCCGCGGCTTTCCCCCCTGGCCGCGAACCGCGGTCGATGACCACCACTTCGTGACCCAATTCCAGCAAGCCCGCCGCGCAGGCCAAGCCCGCCGGTCCCGCGCCGATGATCGCGATCCGCTGTCCGGTCGAAACCGGGGGAATCTCCAGCGCCGTCCAGCCTTCCTGCCGCGCCCGTTCGGCCACATAGCGCTGGATCCGGGCCATGGGAACCGCCAGATCGCCCAGGTAGGGCTTGATGCAATGCCCCTCGCATTGCACTTCCACCGGGCAAACGTAGCCGCAAATTTCGGGAAGCAAATTCGCGCGCCGCAGGACCCGGTAGGCCTCTTTTTCGTCTCCGTCCGCCACGGCCTGGAGAAAAACCGGGATGTCGATGCCTGCCGGGCAATGCGCGGCGCAGGTGGGTTCCACGCAGCCGAGACATTGCGCCGCCGCCTCCCGCACCTTGACGGGATCGTGCCAGCGGCCTTCCTGATAGATTTCCGCGTAGATCTCCGGGTCCCGGATCACGCAGCCCGCGCAGCCGTGATCGCGCATGATCTGCGAGCACGACGAGCACGACACGCAGACCTTCAGCGGCTCCATGCGGCCGTTGCGCAAGATGTCCTTGGCGAAATCGGGATACGCGAACGCGCCCCGTCCCAGCCCGGCGATGGCGTTCCAGCCGTTTTGCACCGTGGCGGCTGCCACATACGGCACGAACTGCCGCAACCAGGAGTAGCCGGTCCCCACCACGGTCAGATGGGGGAAGGCATGTTGTACGGTTTTCGCCATCTTGAGAATTCGTGCCACGCCTTCGAGGGGATGTTCCTGGGGAATATAGCCCCCGGCGATGGGCCGGTCGAACGGGCGGCCATAATGGGGATTGAAATACGGATTGGCGATAGTGATATCGATGCCATGATACCCCAATTCCCGCAATTGGCCGATCAACCGCAGCGGTTCGGTGAGGTCTGGTTTTTGATAATCTTCCTTATCCACACCCCAGCCGTAGGGATAGGCGATGGCGTCATACACGTTGAGGCGCGAGGTGACTTCGAAATCCGGCAGGGCTTGATGGATCTTGGCGGCGGTTTCGAGCAGCATCCGCGTGCGGTTTTCATAGGATCCGCCATACCGGCTGTTTTCGCGGGTGAACGAAGCCAGGAGTTCGCTGATCAAGTAGCGGTGGCAGCTCTTGATATCCACCGCGTCAAATCCCGCCGCGCGGGCCAGCCGGGCGGCGTGGACATAGACCTCCTGGAGGCGGTCCAATTCTTCGTCGGTGATCAAGGGATAATCCGGCGGCAGATTGTGCCGGGGATCGAGAATCGCGCTGTGATGGGCGATGATCGGCCGCGGCTTGTCCACCGGGCGGCTGTAGCGGCCGGAATGGGTGAGCTGCAGCACGAGAAAGGGATCGTGCCGCATGGATTGCCACGCGGCTTCACGGGTGGCCTCCACCATGCGCTTGAAATCTTCCAGGACGTCGTCGTGAATCCAGATTTGCCGGGGATTGGCGCGGGCCTCTTCCACGATGGCGCAGGCCTCGAACCAGATCAACCCCGCCCCGCCGGCCCCGAAACGTTGATACCGGCGCAGGGTCAGATCGGACGGCGCGCCGTTGCGCAGACCATCGCAGCCTTCCATGGGCTGGCACCCCAGCCGGTTGGGAACCATTTTCTTCCCGAAGGCTACCGGCGTTCCTAGTATGGACAAATCCCGGGTGAGGGGGATCTCCACGCCCAATTCATCGATCTTTTTTTCCAATTCCTCCAGGGTATGAAAGCGAAATGGTTCGTGCTGAGCCATGGTGAAATTCCCTTCGAGGCCATCCTCCGGATTGATTTCGATTCCCACCAGAATAAACGGAACAAGGCGGACGGGGTAGTGGATGAGAGTGCGGCTGGGAGCGCCCCGCGGCACATTCCGGGAATCATCATTTCATCAAATATTCTTCGATCACGAAGCGCGACCAGGTTTCATATTCCACATCATCCCGCAACCCGGTCACGGGCTTCCATTCGCCACGGGCCAGGGCGGATTCCCGGATCCGCGCGTTCCTGGACTCCACCCAGGCCTCGTACACCACCCCGAAATGCACCCGCCCGACTTCGCTCTCGTCGTCATTGATGATTCCCACGGGCTGAAAACACGTCAGCGCCTCCACCTCGACTTCTTCCTTCAGTTCCCGCGCGGCCGCCTCGTTCAGCATCTCCCCGGGAGAGGTGAAGAGATTCATATCCCGGTCGTTGATATGGCCGCCGATCCCAATCGAATACAAATGATGCAATCGGCTCTCTCCCGCCCGTTTGGTGCGCCAATACCGGAACACGTGATCCCCATGCCGCAAGACACTATAGGGGATGATCTGCTTGAATGCGGGATTGCTTTCCATCTCCTCCCGCGGCTGGAATTGGCTTGCCTCGAGCCACGAGTCCAGCCGGGAATCTCCAAGAGGTCTAAATCCCCGAAATGGCAGGATGTCACTCAAAACGGAACGGGGCACAACCAGGATTCGTTCGATCGCCATAACCGCCTCAGAGGCTCTTTTTTTCCGGCGCGTCTTCCGGAGTGATCCGGAACACGCGCTTTTTGGATTCTTCGAGGGAAATGTTCAATCCCAGTTCTCCCCAGAGTTGATCGACCCGCTCCTTCACCGCCTGGCTCATGACGATGTCCGGCGGCCAAGTCCGCGTGAAGCCTTCCTCGGGCAGCTTCCGGGTCGCGTCGATCACCATCTTGGAACCAAAGCGGGGCTGCTCGGACGAATTGTCCAGCACGTCCACGGGGCCGTCCACGAACTGGACATCCCGCCGGGGCGCCATGTTGTTGGCGACCCGCCACAACACCTCGGCCGGATTATGCACATTCACGTGCGCGTCCACCACGATGATGGTCTTCGTCAGCGACAGCAACCCGGTGCCCCAGATGGCATGCGCGGTCTTGAAGGCGTGACCGGGATAGGCTTTGTTGATCGCCACGATGGCCAGGCTGTGGAATCCGCCTTCCACCGGCAGTTCCAGATCGACAATCTCGGGAAACATCATCTGGATCAACGGCAGAAAAATCCGTTCGGTGGCTTTGCCGATATAGGCGTCCTCCTGAGGGGGGATCCCCACGATGGTGGAGGGATAAACCGGGTCCTTCGCCATGGTGACGCATGTGATATGAAAGACCGGATAGGGCTCGGCCAGGGAATAATAGCCCGTGTGATCGCCGAACGGCCCTTCCAGGCGCTGCTCCGCGGGATCTATGTATCCCTCCAGAACGATCTCGGCGCTGGCGGGCACCTCGACATCCACCGTCTCGCAGGGGACGACTTCCACCGGGGCGCGGCGTATAAATCCCGTGAAGAGCAATTCGTCGATCGCGGGCGGCAGCGGGGCGGAGGCCGCGTAGAGGATCGCCGGGTCGCCGCCCAAGGCCACGGCGGCTTCCATGCGCCGGTTCTCCTTCAGGTATTCCCGGAAATGGGCTGCCCCGACCTTGTGGATTTGCCAGTGCATGCCCGTGGTCCGGCTATCGAACTTCTGCATTCGGTAGAGGCCCACATTCCGGATGCCCGTCACCGGATCGCGGGTATACACCTGCGGCAGCGTGATGAACGGCCCGCCGTCCATGGGCCAACAAGTCATGATCGGAAGCGAATCCAAGGTGGCGTCCTCACCCTTGAGAATCACCTCCTTGCAGCGTCCCGAAGAAACCCGCTTCGGCGCGTAGCCGGCCAACTCTTTCAGCGTGAAGAGGGCCGCGATTTTCTCCCGCCAGGTCCCCGGCGGTTTTTGGGTGATCAAAGTCCGGATGCGGGCCGCGATTTCGTCCACATGGTCCACCCCCAGCGCCAGGGCCATGCGCCGCTCCGAGCCGTAGGCATTGATGAGCACGGGAATTTGATAACCCACTGGACGGGTAAACAACAAGGCCGGGCCGTTCGCCTTGGTGACCCGGTCGGTGATCTCGGTCATTTCCAAATACGGTGACACCGGCGTGGTGATTTCCACCAGTTCGTTTTCTTGTTTCAGGCGATGCACAAAATCCTTGAGACTGTGATAAGCCATCGCGCTACCTGCTTTTAATGGAATGATCCAAAGCCCAACTCACACAACGAGAGTTGGGTGTAGGGTATCCACGGGGAAGAAAAGAGACAAGAGGGTGCGGTTCTGTGGGAATCTGTCCCACGGAACGGAAATCATCATCAAAATGTTTAGTTTCATCCGGAAAGTGCATACCTGACGAGGCACAGTTGATTCCATTCACTCCGGGACGAAGTCAGACATCAAGGTCCGGCTCTATAAACAACACCCTTACCTGAACCCTCCCAAAAGGGGGATATATGGGACCCTCCCCTTAAGCAAGAAAGGATTGCAGGGGACATTATACGGGTACCTCATCAAGGGATTGGGATTTTGATAATCTCTACCTACAATCGGAGCGGGTAGAATGGCTTGACCGCGGCGATATCCGGCCAAGGCAGCGCCATAGGTTAGTTCCGCAGGTGTTTTTGGCGATTGAAGTGTTTTTGGCGATTGAAAAGTGAATCATATCACGGTACACCGTTACCATCTTTCCGTTCCATGACAAACTCCATCCGTCTGACCATACCCGCTTCCTCTGGCAATTTAGGGCCCGGCTTCGACACTATGGGAATCGCAGTTAACCTTCACAATACATTTGAATTATCGCTGCGGGATTCCGATACAACCTTAGACCACGCGGAGGGGATTGATCCATCCCTTCACGAGCTGTGCCTGGAAGTGGCCAAGACGGCGGCCCAGTATTTTTTCGAGCAAAGCGGTGTATCGTCAAGTCATTTTTCTTTACGGGTTTTCAACCGCATTCCCATCGCCCGGGGATTGGCCAGCAGCGCCACGTTCCGCTTGGCGGTATTGGAGGGCCTCAACCAGTTGACCGGCGCGGGTGTACCGCACCGGGATATCGTCAAATGGGCATCGGAGCTGGAAGGCTGCACCGACAACGCCGCGGCCTGTTACTACGGAGGGATGACGGCCTCCGGGATCATCCAGGACCGCCTGGTTTATTACCGGTGCGAGATTCCAGAAACTGTCGATTTCGTCGCGGTATCCCCCAACTCCGCCGTCGAGACCGACAAGGCCCGCGGGATCTTTGCAAGGGAACTGCCGCGGAAGGACGCCATCTTCACGCTCAATCATGGCATCCTGCTGGCCATGGCGTTCGCGCAAGGGGATTACGAAGGCATGCGGGGATTGTTCGAGGACAAAATCCACCAGCCGCAGCGCCAAGCTCATATTCCCGCCCTCCAGCCGCTTTTTGATGTCATCGCGGCGGCAGAAACGGCGGGCGCGGTGGGAGCGTATTTGAGCGGTTCCGGTTCAACCATGATGGCGGTTACATTACGGAACAAGGAAGCCGTCGCCCAGGCCATGACCCAGGCGCTGGCCCAGCGGGGCATGCAAGCGGAAATCCGCTATCTCAAGGCGGATAATCGCGGACTTACGTGGGAATGGGTGTGATTCACTCCTCCACTTTTGGTTTCCAAATTTCTTGAAACAAATCCTTCGCGTCCTGATCCCGGACCAGATCGATGAAGCGCGGGCCACCGGCGTAATCGATCACGACCGGCTCGATCAGTTCGCCTTTGATCACGAGCAGATCGATTTTCCGGGTGGCCACACTCTCGGCGATGGCATCTTCCAAGCGCTCCCGGCTGAATTTTTTGTTGTTCACCCCTAGGATTTGCGCGCCGTCATAGAGGCCCGCGGCGTCGGCGGCGCTGCCCGGAACCACAGCTAATATTTTCCCATCTCCGCCAACATGCAATCCAATGGAAGTAAAGGCCATATCCTTGTCGAAACCGGTGGGTTTGTTGCTGTATTGCAGCCGGTATCCGCAGCGGGTCAAAAAATCCAAGGGGAGATGTTCGTCCACCGCGCGTACGCGCTTTTCGATCAATCCAGCCCAATCGTAGGGATGAAGAGCATTCAAATATGAAACGATATCCGCTTCGCTGTAGCCAGCCACGGTTTGGCCCTCCTCGTGGCGGCCCAGGAACCGTTTACAGAAATCGTCCAGGCTGATTTTCCCATCGCTCTCTTGGCGCAGGATCGCATCGATCTCCAGCCAGAGCATCGCGCCTTCGTTGTAGTAGTCTTGCGCCCGTTGCAGGTAGCGCCAATTCCGGCTGCCGCCCCGCCGGATTTGAGTGGACGCGGCGGTGTCTTCGAGGGAGATGGTCCGCCGCCCCTTCTGGTTCATATGGGCGCTGATCATCGCGGCCACATCCTCCAAGGCGGCCTGGTACGGGGTCTTATCCTTGGTGGCGTTCAGGCCTGAACGCGCCCACAGCACCTTGCCAAGGTATTGATCCAATCCTTCATACACCCACAGCAACCGGGTATCGCGGGGCGTGTTGAAATTCGGGGTGATCATCCCCGCCGGCGTGTGGTACTTTCCGCACCAACTGTGAGCGTACTCATGAGACAAAACGCCGGGAACCGGCCCATCACCGGTCATGGCCGGTTCGGGCGACGCGTTCAGGCTGGAGCGCAGATGCTCCATGCCGATGCCGGGGATCGAATGGCTCAACACATGCAGGAGGTGATACTCATCGAAGTGGAACACTCCGAACAGCACGTAGGCTTCCCGCACCATTTTTTTCAATTTCTCGATCTTGGCGTCCTCGATATCGATGGCGCGCTCCGATTCGGAGACCACATGGTAAAAATGCGGGCGGTATTCTTTCCCGCCGGGAGTGATGTCGTAGGTCCGGAAATGTTCCCCGCAGATCAAGGGGCTGTCGACCAGGTCCTCGAAGGAAAGGCGTTCGAACCGGATCGTGTTGCCGTCCACGCTTTTTGGTTTGAGGGACGCGCCCCATTTCCAGCCGTCCGGCAGGATTAGTTCGAGATCGACCATCGTCTCACGCGCGGGGATATCCGCCGGATAGAGGAGAAACGTGTTCCAATTCAGGATACCCAGAAACGGCGTACCATATGAATCGACCCCGGTGGATAACCGGGTGGGTTGATTGCAGATGTAAGTGGTTTTGACCACGATCCGCCGGGCGTGGGCCGGGGCATCCACGAAAAAATGAACCACGTCGAGCGGATCGCGCCGCCAGGGGACGGCTTGGCTATCGGGAGTCTGGACAGCAATCCCGGCCAGGTTGGCGATGGGGCCGCCGGGGGAGTGGATACCCGGGATCCATTCGGGATAGAACAGTTCGAAGGGCCCGCCCTGGACGGCGTATTCGGTTTCCGCGTGGATCAGTCCGCGGGGCAGTTCGGTACCGTCCACCCGGACTTTCATTTCCGCTGTCAGCCCGGACACCGCCCAAAGCGGTGAAAACCCAATCCACAAGCACGCGGATACAACCATGGATCTTGAATTTATCATTCGAAGCGACCTCTTTCGTGTGATACACGCCATGACTCTAGGAAGGATCGATCCGGATGTCAACACGTCATTTTTTCTATCCTCCCACGCTGAACCGGCTGACCGGTTCGCCCTCGACATACCGCTCTACCACCGAGAGGGTGCGGTGCCGGTTCAACTGCATGAGATCCTCCGGGGTAAGAACATAACCCCGCACGTCCAGTTCCTGGGGCTGAAAATAACGGGATTGGGGAACATAACGGGCAGGAAATTCGTCGCCCACTTGCAACCCCGACACGTGGATGGATCCTTCCAACCAGATCCGGGTCAGGATTTCCAATTCCTCCTCTTTCCACCGAATGCGGCGTTTGAAACGCACCGGTAGAGGCCGGTTGCCGAGCATGAGGAGTTTCCGGATACTTCCCTTCAGGTAGTAGGCGGATTTTTCATGCCAGCCTAGCAAGAGGACCGCCAGCCGGAAGAGAATGAATTTCCAAGGCGTGAAGACTTTGGCAGGGATTTTATGGCAACGGCCGGCGATGGTGATTTCATTTTCACTCAAGTGAACTTCGTGATGCTCGTCAATCCATTGGCTTGTGAAGAGCACGCCGTTGTCCAAAATCCCCAACAGGCCGCAATTGTTGACTTTCAGTTGTCCCCCGGGCAGTGGAAAATGCTTCACCACCCCCCCCTTGGCGGCATTGACCAGGGTATAGGAAGCCGCTTCTTTGCGGACCAGAATCTGGGCCTCTGGGAAAAAGATTTGAAACGGATGGCGTTCATACGGGAGGGGCGGCAAGGGATCCGGACGAGGGCCATAATCGAGGTAGGCCAGCAGGAATTCGGGAATCCGGTAGACGAAATAGCGTTCGCCTTGGATTTCCGGGGGGACGAGTGCCCCATCGCGCAAGCCTTGGAGCATGCGCTCGGCCACGGCGGCGGCGAGGGGGATTTCTTGCGCGAGCAGTTCATATCCATGGGGATAGAAATGCAATGTCTGCCGGCTGCCTATCGTTCCGCCGTAATGTCCATTGGGATAGACGAAATAGCTGCTGAATTCCACCCATTTTCGCAACTGGGGGAGGAAACGCTCGTCCTCGTAGTGCCGGCGGGTTTTGGCCATGAAGCTGATAGTGGCCGAAAGGTAACCCGGATCCGCTCCGTCGTATTCCAGGCACCAGCCTTCGTCCCGGCAATAGTGGAAGAAGATATCGAGTTTCTGTTTGAAGGCCGCCTCGAGCTTCTTGTCGCCCAGGAGCATATAGGCTTCGACAAGCGGCAGCACTGCCATGGCGTGGTGATTGGCCAGGACCCCCGATTCATCCGTGCGGGCCAAAAACAGCGCTGCCTGGTGCGCGGCTTTCATCACCTGTTCCTGAAGAACGGCGGGAATCTGAGGCTGGAGCCGCCGGAAGGTATCGCACATGACATAGAGCAGAAAACCGGTGGGACCGGCCCAGCCGCGTTCGTTGGGATAAAACTCGTCAAACGAACCATCCCGGTGTTGAATGCGGGTCCAATATTCCATTCCCGCCAAAGCCCATTCCAGAATTTTGGGATGCCCGTAATAGGGATTCCCCGGCATCTCGTGGGCATAAACCAAAGCCAGGGCGTGGGTGCCGAACTGGGCGATGGAAGAGGGGAAATCGGTAGCCCGGCAGAGCCAATATTCCCGGTTCATGCAACCGTAGGTAGGCGAAAAACGGTTGCGGTCCTGGGCCGAGAGCAACCGGGGGATTTGGGACAATGCTTTTTCCGCGTACACGTTTCGCAGAGAGGTCATGGGTACCCTTTCCAGGTTGGAATCCGTTTCTGTTCCTGGTTACGATGAATATTTATAAGGAAGTGTCAACCTGTCCAGCGGATTGGGATCGGTGGATACGAAGGGGGTCTCGTTCCCTGCTTTTTTCAGAGAGGGGAAGGCCCATGAAAAAACAGAGATTTCAGGACTGCGAAGCGCGTGTGAAACGGGGAGATATTGTAAATCCGCTTTGCAAGAAATAGAAAAACAAGTACCATGAACCTGATCCAGGCATTACGGATAGTGTAATTTATGGCCACACGATCCGACTCTGGCAAAAGAGGCATGAGACCAAACCACCATGAGCCGATCACGCCGAAAGAAACCCGCAAGTCCGGACACAGCCGCGAAATCCAGTGAAGGACAGCCGGAGAGCCGGCCGGCCGGGGATCTCCCACGGCCCGTTTCGCGGCCCGCGCCGGCGTCCAAAGCCGCCGCCGGGTTGAAATCGACGCAGTCATCACCACCCCGCCCGGCGCGGAAATCCACTCCGGCGTCTATATCCACACCGCCGGTGAAGTCCGTGGCCCCGGCCCAATCCATTCAACCTTCAAAATCCGGACTGCAGCCCAAATCGGTCCAAGGGCCCCGGCCGCCAGAACCGGCTAAGCCCTCTCTCCCTCCGAAACCCGGTCCCAAAGCCAGTAAACCGGAAGCCGTGAAGAAGGAAACGAAAGCCGAAGCGGTCCGGCCGGAATCCCGGCCCGCACAGCGGATGGTATTCGCCACCGAAGCGGGTTATTCGCTGGCGGCCATCGCGGAAAACGATCACTTGACCGATTTTTGGATTCAGGAAGAGCAGATGTCCGATCGCGGCACCAGCGGGAACATTTACCGGGGCGTCGTGTCCAAGGTGGTGCCGGCCCTCAGCGCGGCTTTCGTGGACATCGGGCTGGAAAAAGATGGCTTTCTCAGTTTTTCCGATTTAGGCCCGGAAATCCGGCGGGGCGGCCGGACGATCCACCTCGCTTCGGCCAAACGGACCAAAATCGAAGAAGCGCTCAAACCGGGCGATAACGTGCTGGTGCAAATCGCCAAGGAGTCGATCCGGGACAAAGGGCCGAGTCTGACGGGCAAGATCACGCTTCCCGGACGGTTTGTGATCCTCATGCCCTACGCGCAGGCGATCCGGATGTCCCGGATGTTGGATAGCCAGGAACGCCAGCGGATCAAGGAGTTGCTCGAGAAAGAGTCCGATTTCAAAGGCGGCTTGATATTCCGGACCGCGGCCGAGGGCCGGAACATCCGGGAGATTCAGCAAGATTTGGGATATTTAACCCGGACGTGGAAACGAATCCGGGAGGACTTCGAAGATGGCACCGAATGCAAGCTGATTCATCGCGAGATCGCGTTGTTTGAGAAGGTGTTGCGGGACAATTTTTCCGCCAATATAGCGGAAATCGTCATCGATCATCCCCGCCTGAAGCACCGCATCGTTCAGTTTCTGAAGATCATCGCGCCCCGTTCCAAACCCGAGGAGTTGATCAAGTTCCATACCCGGAAAGACCAATCGATCTGGAGCGCCTACAACCTCACCAAGGATATCGACCAGTTGTTCAGCAATCACGTCCGTCTCAAGTGTGGGGGATACCTCATCATTGAAGAAATGGAGACGCTCACCGCCATCGATGTCAACACGGGAAGGAATATCGGCGGCAAAAGCCAGGAAGAAAACATCGTCGAAACCAACCTGGAAGCCGCGGTGGAAATCCCCCGCCAGTTGCGCCTGCGGCAGATTGGGGGAATCATCGTAATCGATTTCATTGACATGCGCCTGAAACGCAACCAGGACCGGGTCTTCAAGGTGATGGAACGGGAACTGGCCAAAGACCGCACGCCGTCGGACATTCAACAATTCACCGATCTGGGATTGATCCAAATCACCCGCCAGCGGGTGGGCCAAAGCCTTACACGGCGTTTGACGTACACCTGCGCCCACTGCAAGGGCAGCGGCCGGTTGCCCTCCATCAAACTCGATTGAACCGCCTCAATCCCCTTCCCCCTGACCGGATTGACGATCAAAACGTTGTACCGTATAGTGCAGGGGCATTGCTTGCTGTATTACTCCAATCCGATGGCATTCAAATAAGACGGACTCGATGAACCCGGTGAAAAATCCACGTCTTCAATCACCCTTGATCAATACCCGTTTCTGTCCGGGAATGGGAGAGAGGCACCGCATGATGACAGGAAAAATGAAATCATCCTTCAAGAAGTCAAGTCTGGGACTGATCGTTCTTTGCGTTGTTCTTTTTATCGGGATTTCCTCAGGGGCGGCCCAAACCGAGAGCGTGGCGGCCATAGCCAAGCCCGAGGAGGAAAAGCAAGCCAATCCGGCTCCCCAGCAAGAGACAGCAACCCCACCCACTATCAAAATCAACCACGAAATCGTCCTCAAAAACCTCGAGGATAAGGAAATCGAACTCAAGAACATGTTCGATCAGCGGAAACAAATTTTGAGCATCAAAGAAAGGGAAAAGGTTTTCGGAATCGGCTTTTTCGATATCGCCAACGTCACCAATTTGCACGCGATTGTCCATTCCCGCCCGATCACGGATGAATACCGGTTGGGCCGGGGAGATGAATTGATCATCCGCATCACGGGGATGCGGGAAGAGCGGTTGACCTTGAAAATCGACGAGCGCGGCAGCATTCCCTTGCCGTCTTCCTCCCCCTTTATCCTGGGAAAAACCATTACCGAGGCCCAGCAGATCATCCGCAACAACCTTCTGCAGATTTACAAAAACATCAACGTGGAGACCGAGATATCCAAATTGGGCCAATTCGGCGTGTACGTGGTGGGGGAAGCCAAAAACCAAGGGATTTTCAGCGTGGCCGGCAATTTCACCATCATGGATCTCATGTATTTGTGCGGCGGCCCGAGCGCGGCCGGTTCGTTTCGGAATATCACGCTGGCGCGGGTGGATATGGGTCCTCAAGAAAACGAAGTCCGGGAAAAGAGTTTCACCATCGATTTGTACAACATGATCATGCATGGAGACATGAAGCAAAATTACTATCTCCGGCCGGGGGATGTGGTCATCATTCCTCCCGTAGGAAAAACGGTCGGGGTGTATGGGGAAGTAAAGCGGCCGGCCCGGTATGAATACGTGAATGATCTGACTATCGAACAAGCCTTGGAGTTCGCGGGCGGATTCACGCCCAAAGCGCAACAAGAACGGCTGAATATCCAGCGGCTGGGGAAAGACAACCAAATCACCTTGCTCCGGGTGGATTTTACGGATCCTGCCCAGCGGGCGCAGCCCGTGCAGGATGGCGATGTGATTCTCGCGTTTCCCCGCAGCCCCATAGTGGGAGATTCCGTTTCCATTATCGGCAACGTCGTGCTGCCGGGTGATTACGCCTTGGTCCCGGGGATGAAACTCAGTGATCTCCTCAAAAAGGCCGGCGGCGTGCTGCCGGGGACCTACAAGGGCAACGTGGAAATTCTGCGGTTTGTCTCGGATATGCGGCGCAAAGTGATCAGCGTGACCCTCGAGGATGATTTTATGCCGAACAAGGAAAACGATATTCCCTTGGTCCAGTGGGATATCGTCAAGATCTTCAAAGAAGAGGATATCCAGGAGAATCCGGTGGTAGCCGTCGCCGGCGAGGCCGTCGATCCGGGATATTATGTCTTGCGGGACAACATGCGGATCAGCAACCTGATTTCCGCGGCCAGAGGGGTCAGCCACCGGGCGTACCTGAATTCGGCGGACTTGATCCGGACCGACGCCAGCGGCCAGGTCCGGGTTATCCCCGTGAATCTGGGGGAAATTCTCCGGAATGCCAACAGCCAGGAAAACGCGCTATTGCAAAACTTGGATGTTTTGCGGATTCATTCGCTGCCCGATAAGATGGCCGGGATCACGGTGGAAGTACAAGGGCGGGTTAAGGTTCCCGGCGCGTATTTTCTGCCGCAGAATGCCACGCTGAAAGAGGCCATCGCCCGGGCCGGCGGATACCGGGAAGACGCCTTCGAGGCGGGGATCATCCTCACCCGGCCTTCGCTCATGGAGGCGGAAGATACGTTCCGGCGTTCCCTTCAGGAAGAGCAAGAAATGGAGTTGTTGCGTTTGCAAGCGGCGCTGGCGGAAAGCGCGGCCGTGGACGACCAACAAAAAATGATCCTGCGCGCGCAGGAGTTCCGCAAGCGGATCCTGGCCATTCTGTCCAACAAAATCGTGCAGGGGCGGGTGATTTTCGAAAACGGCCAAGATGATCCGGTCCTCAAAGACGGGGACCGCGTGGTGGTGCCCTCCAAGCCGGAAACCGTGATGGTTCTAGGCGCGGTGTATAATTCCGGATCGTTGATCTATCAAAAGTCGGCGACGCTTCAGGATTATTTAAACAAAGTGGGCGGCTTGACACCCTTCGCGGATGAGTCTCAAATCCACGTTTTCCGTCCCAATGGCATGGTGAAAAAGGCCGACGGGAATGACATGGAAATCGGGTTGGGTGAGATCATCGTCGTGCCCCCCCGGTTGGAAGTGTATTCGCCGGTTCAATCCCCCGGCGCACCCTGAGGTCAATCCGAAAAAAATCCAGAACATCCGGGAAGTGCGTACCGAATGAGGGAAACCCGATTCCATCCACTCCGGGATGAGGGCGGACACCCAGGACCGCCCCTTATCAATACCCTCACCCTGACCCTCTTCCAGAGGGAGAGGGGAGTTGGGGGGCTGGTTTCCATCGATCATTTCGAAGAAAGGCTAACCAGGCCTCCGAAAAAAGGTCCGCTTTTGCCGGATGAGCCAAAAGTTCATACGAACGGAACAGGCCGAGGGAGCCTCACCCCGGAGTTTTCTCCCTGGAGATGGGATTGTTTTTCAATCCTGGGTTTTTTCGGGTGGAGCATAGAGATTGCGGCCGCTTGCCATAAGGGTGCTGACGGTTGGAGACACCGTGATGTCCACGCCATGTTTTTCGCAGAGTTTCTGAATGAAGGGGAAATCATCTGATTGGGTCATCCATTCCCACGTGATGATCAAATCGGGATGATACACCTCGAACAGCGACTCCAGATCTGGCACTGTCCCGATGATTTTGAAGCCGGAAATCGAGGAATAGCGCTTCCATTCGATATCGGTCACGATTCCCAGAATTTTCCACGCGTCACTGTCAATCCGTTCCAGGGTGCTGAGCAGCAGTTCCGCCTCGATCCCCACGCCCAAGAGGATGACCCGCCGGGGCGCCGGTTGGGATGGGGTACTCATCTGAGGCAAACACCACAACAGGGCGACAATCGAAGCCAGGACGGAAAAAATCACCGTATCCATGAAAATGGAAAGACGGGAGTAATTGGGGTCTTGCAGGAAGAGATACACCAGCAGAATCAGGCCCATCCCGATCAGGGAGACATGCGCGATGCGGAACAGTTCCCGCCCGAAAAATGAGCGCCAGGTCTTGGCCCGGGGAGGCCACAGGAACAACGCCAATCCGGTGCGGATGGCCACCACCGCCAGGGAGACGGCCCAGAGTTTGGGAATCAGCAGCGCAATGTTCAGTTGATGCATCCGGATCATGTGCGAGATCCAGAACGAGAAAAACCCCATCATCCCATACAAGGCCAATATAACCAGGTGGGTCAGCGCGCCGCCCAGGGAACGAAAGAAGCCGGAAGCCAGGAACGAATCGTGAATCGCGATGTAGCCGATGCGCACGGCAGTCAAAAAGGCCGGAAGCAACAGCGCATCGGTGATGTGGGCGCTGAGGTACAGGTCCCGTTCTTCGAAGAACATCAGGACCGTGGTCAATGCCAGCGAGGAATAGAGCGAGGCTTTGATGATGGTCAACAGGTAGCCGGCGGTGATCGCGGAAGAGATCGGGTAGCGGTGAAGACCGAAGAGAAAAAAGACGGCCGGCCGGATCATCAGACTCAACAGGAGAACTTTTTTCAGGCTGGGGTAGATGGCGGAGGGCAGGCCCATCTGGAACACCAGATGAAAAGCTAACACCAGGCTGAACACCGAAACCAGGGTATCGGAGAGCAGCATGAAGGCGTGGGTGAGGTGAACCATCAACCACCGTACCGTAATGGTTTTGGTGAGGAGCGCGATGGTCACGGCGCCAAAGATCTTGAGATCAAGCAGCCAACTCTTCTTCCCCACGTATTCGATTTCCTCCTTGAGTTTGGCGGGGAGAATGTGTTCCACGTAGTATTTTTCATGATCCACGCAGCCGGGCGGGTACAAATCGGTTTCGTGGGGATGCTTGATTTGGCTGAATCCGATGATGCCGGGGCGGACGGAGAGGACTATTTTCCATTGTTCGGGGTAGAAAGCCGTGAACTTGGGGATTTCGGGCCGCGGACCGATCAAGGCCATGTGTCCCAGGAGTACGTTGATGAGTTGCGGCAATTCATCCAGTTTGAAGCGTTCCAGGAAGCGTCCGACCCGGGTGAGGCGGACATCGTTGCGGGTGGTGATGCCCTTGCCGTCCGGCGGGACGTAGGAGGGCATTTTGCGGAACTTGATCATCCAAAAATATTGGCCGTTGATTCCCACGCGGCGCTGAAAGAACAGCGGCCATCCGGGAGAATCCAACACGATGGCCAGCATCAGCACCAGAAACAAAGGACTGACAAGAAACAATGCCAACAAGGCCAAAATGAATTCCAACCACCGCGGCATGATAACAAGCCACCCAATTCCGTCCAGCATTCATCCCAAAGACAAGCAAGCCCATGGGAACCATTCAATCCTCAACGCCCCGTTGAGTCCGGGAATATCATAATGCCGTGTCGGCGGTTTGTCATGATTCATTCAAAAAATTGGACCGGGCCCGACGGGGAGTTGGTCGTCCGCCCGCGCCGCGTCATTTGTTCTGGGGGGCAATCCGGACCGCCGGATCCTGGATAGTGATCCACAGGGCCGACAGGATCATGGCCAGGGTGGTTAAGCCATCGGTGGCAACGGTCATCCCCGCGGCTCCCAGGAAACCATACTGCGGGATCAGGATGGCATTGCCGGTGATATTGATTATCAGGCCGGCCAGATTGATCCCCATGTAGTGCCAGATGCCCTGTTTTTCTTCGTTGACCAGAAAATAGCCGAAGGCATTGCCTAAAAACGTAATAGGCAGGGTCCATGCCATCACTTGCAGGGCTTGGGTTGCCGGCTGGTACGACTCCGGATAGAGCCAAGCCATGATCCGGCCGCTCTGAACCTGGAGCCCCAGCGCCAGTCCGAGCCCCACCACGCCCAGCGCCAGCCCGATGGCGCCAACAAAGCCAAACGCCGCGGGGAGGGAGCGGCTGATTTTCCGGCTGATGGAGGGGGCCAAGGCTTGGTAAATGGAGAGAAAAATCATACTTACCAATCCGATCAGCCGGAACGCGCTGCTGTAGTAAGCGATGGAAGAGACCGGGCCGAGCCATTCCAACATGATCGTATCCACCCGGGCGTACAGGATGAAGAAGATGGAACCCAGAGTCAGCGGCCAAAAATCGCGCGCCAAGGCCGCCAGGGGGAGGGGCACGGCGGGGCCGCGGGGTGGAATCGCCGCGTAAATCCACCGGATCCGGCGGGTGTAGAGCATGTGATTGAGCACCCAGCGTAACAGCAAAGCCAGCGACGCGCCCGCCAACGGACAGGGCAAGTAGAGGACCAGAATCACGCCCAATCCCAACACCATCAGGTTGCCCACGACATTGACACTCATCGCCCATTGCACCCGGCTGAGGGAGAGGAACACGGATTCATAAATACTGCAGGTGCTTTGGAAATAGATGGCGAAGCAAAAAAGGCCCAGCACCACGAACCGGATGGGGGCCGGAGATTCGAAAATCACCGCGAGGAAGAGCAACGAGGCGGCCGCCAGGACGATTTTGTCCAGCAGCGCCATCACGACGGGACCTTGGACCAGCCACCATTCCTTGCGGCGGGAGTTCTCGCGCAGGACGATCATGGCCAGCCCCGGCACGGCCACGCCGGCCCCGATTTCCAGGCATGCCCGGCCGAGTTCGAACAGCCCCATCTCCTCGGAAGTCAACGTGTTGACCAAAAACAAGTAAAAAAGAAATTGCAACGCCCCGTTCGCGATTTTTTGTCCCGCGAGGAAAGCGCTGTTGCTCAACACCCGGAGGAGTTCTTTCATATTCACAGAGCCGCGCGCAGGATGGCGTCCCGGATTCCGGGATCACGAGTGGGGCGAATCATGGGGCAAATAGCGGTCCCGGTGGGCCTCGAATTCCTCAATGGCGAGGTTCAATTCGTCCGGCGTTCCCATGTCGATCCAATGGCCGTCGAAGGGATAGACGGAAACCCGTTCGCCCGCCTCCAGCAGACGGTGGATGAGGTGGTCGAATCCGAAAGGCTGGCCGCGGGGGATGTAGTCCAGAATCCGCGGTTCGAAGATATAGACGCCCATGCTCACGTCGTAGTCGAATTCGGGTTTTTCCTGGAATCCCGTGATTTGCAGGTTTTCGTCGTAGGCAATCACTCCCAGCGCGAGGCGGACATGCCGTTTGCAGGTTCCCACGGTGGCGATCGCTCCGTTGCGGCGGTGAGTTCTATAAAGGTCCTGATAATCCAGATCGGTCAGCAGGTCGCCGTTCATGACCAGAAACGGTTCGTCCAGTCCGGAAATCAGGGTGAGAGGCGCGATCGTGTTGAGCGGCCGGTCTTCCAGGGAATAGTCGATGCGGATGCCCAGGCGGGAGCCGTCGCCCATTACGGCCATGATCAATTCCGCATGGTAGCCGACCGAGATGGTAATGTGATCGAAACCCCGGGCGCTCAGTTGCCGGATGACCACTTCCAGGATCGGCATATCCCCCAGGGGGACGAGAGGTTTGGGCAAAACCAGGGTGTAGGGAAAGAGGCGTTGGCCCCGTCCGCCCGCCATGATGATCGCGCGCATGAAATCCGGTTTCCTTTCGTAAGCGGTGATCCGCGGATGGTGTTTTGTTGACCGGTCATTTTCCCCCGGGCCAAGATAACACCCGGTGAAGTATAAGGGTCCCGCGGGGATAAATCCACCCGGGGGAGATTCATCCTCCGCCACTTCCAGAAACGGAAAAGGGTGATTTTAATCCCAATCAAACAAATCCATTTTTCAAGGTCCTCCTCATGCGCGGATTTTTTATCACAGGAACGGACACGGAAATCGGGAAGACTTTGATTACGGCCTTCCTGGCGGCGGGACTGCGGGCGCGGGGGATTTCCTGTTGCCCGGTCAAGCCGCTGGGGGCGGGGGGGGTGACCGCCGGGGGCCGGCGGATTTCGCAAGACGCGATCGTTTACCAACGGCTGGGGGGAGCCGAAGCGCCCTTGGGGGATCTCAATCCCCTTTGCCTGGAGCGCCCCGCGTCACCCCATTTCGCGGCGGAGCGGGAGGGGATTGCTCTTGTTCCGGGGGATCTCCTCGCGTCCTTGCGGGCGTTGGCGGCGCGTTACGACTTTCTCCTGGTGGAGGGCATAGGCGGGTGGCTCGTGCCGGTCACGTATGAGTATTTAGTGGCGGATTTCGCCCGTGATGCGGGCTTGCCGGTGCTGGTGGTTTCAGCGAACCGGCTAGGGACCTTGAATCATACGCTGCTGACGCTGGAATCGATCCGCGGGCGCGGCCTGGAGGCCGCGGGGGTGATTTTCACGCATCCGTATCCCGGGGGCGAGGCGGACATGGCGGCCAACAATGTGGAAACCGTCCGGCGCGTGGGTCAAGTCGAGATTTTAGGTTCGGTGCCTTACCTGGGAGAACGGATTGAAGAGTGTTCGGATCCTGGGACGGTTTGGGATCTGGTCAAGGATTGTTTTTTATGGGAACGGATCATCCAAAAACTGCATACACTTTAGAAGAAATCCAGCGGCTCGAGGCCTGGGACAAGCAATACGTGTGGCATCCCTTCACCCAGATGAAGGAATACGCGCAGGAGCCGCCGTTGATCTTCGCGCGGGGCGAGGGAGCGTATTTGTACGATCTCCACGGGAACCGGTATTTCGACGGGAACTCGTCGCTATGGGTCAACCTGCACGGGCATGGGCGGCGGGAAATCAGCGAGGCCATCGCGGCGCAGGCGGCGCGGTTGGCGCATTCGACGCTCCTGGGGCCGGGGAACGTGCCTTCCATCGAACTGGCCCAGCGGCTGATCGGCATCGCGCCGCCGGGCTTGGCGAAGGTGTTTTACTCGGACAACGGATCGACGGCGGTCGAAGTGGCGCTGAAGATGGCCTTTCAGTATTGGCAGCAGGCGCGGGACCGTCGGCCGGGCAAAGTGAAATTCATCACCTTCGAAGAGGCTTATCATGGCGACACGCTGGGCAGCGTGAGTGTGGGGGGCATGACCTTGTTCCACGGGATCTTCGGGCCGCTGTTGTTCGAACGGTACACCGCACCTTACCCGGTCTATTCGAAATACACGTCGAAGGAGAGCCCGGAAACCGTGGCGGCGCGTTCGCTGGAGGCTTGCGACCGCCTGATGAAAACCCACGGAGACGAGACGGCCGCGGTCATCGTGGAGCCCCTCGTGCAGGGCGCGGCGGGGCAGCGCACGGCGGCCCGGGGTTTTCTGAAAGGGTTGCGGGAGTTATGCACACGCCATGACGTGCTGCTCATCTGCGACGAGGTGTTTCTCGGATTCGGCCGCACCGGGCGGATGTTCGCCTGCGAACACGAGGGGGTGACACCGGACCTCATGGCTCTGGCGAAGGGAATCACTGGAGGGTATCTTCCCCTGGCCGCTACCCTGACCACCCAGCGGGTGTACGACGCCTTTTTGGGGGAATACGCGGAATTCAAGACATTCTTTCACGGGCATAGTTACACTGGCAACCAGTTAGGCTGCGCGGCGGCGTTGGCCAGCCTCGATCTGTTTGAGAAAGACGAGACGCTCACCCGGCTGCGGCCGAAGATCGCGCATATGGAAAAGCGGCTGGACGCGCTGTTCGAGGCGAGTGATCACGTGGGGGATATCCATCAATGCGGTTTCGTGGCGGGCATCGACCTCGTGAAAAGCCGGACGCGGGGAGAGAGTTACCGGTTGGAGGAAAAGACCGGCTACCGGATCTGCTTCGCGCTGCGGGCATACGGCATCTGGCTGCGGCCCTTGGGCAACACGCTGGTGCTGGTCCCGCCGCTGATTGCCACGATCGCGGAGATTGATTATTTGATCGACGCGATCGAGCAATGCGTGCGGGAAACGTTGGGGTGAATCCTGTCCGATGGAAGGGCTCCCTACGAGGAGTGACCGGCCGTCCAGGCCTGACCGCCATCCTTGTTTGCCACCGGGATGGGGATGCTTTCGATGTGGAGGGAGCCGTCCGGCTGCCGTTGAAGGACCGTATCCTCGAGGGAGCCGCGGAGGTGGGGATAATCGAGATTGTAATGCAATCCCCGGCTCTCCTTGCGTTGCAAGGCGGAAAGGATGATGAGTTCGGCGGTTTGGGCGAGGTTTCGGAGTTCGAGCAGTTGCTCGTTGATGTGTCCCGCCTGGAAATAGGAATCGATTTCTTCGATCAGAACGCCGAGGCGTTTGCGGGCCTGCTGGAGGCGGTCGTTGGTGCGGATGATGCCGACATAGTCCCACATCAGGCTGCGGATGGCCTGGCGGCAGTTGACAAGGCGGACCGCCTCGAGTTGCCCCGGATGGGGTTTCAGGGGATAGATTTCGGGGAGGCGGGGCGGTTCTTGGTATGGATATCCCTGCTGATGGGCGGTTTCGGCGGCCAAGGTGCTGAATACCAAGGCCTCGAGGATGGAGTTGGAGGCCAGGCGGTTGGCGCCGTGGACGCCGGTGCAGGCGGCTTCTCCCACGCAAAACAGTCCCTCGATGGCGGTGGCGCCGTTCAGACCGGTAATCACCCCGCCACACATGTAATGGGCGGCCGGGACAATGGGGATCCAGTCTTTGGCCAGGTTCAGGCCCGCCTTTTCGCAATGGCTGGAGATATTGGGAAACCGGCGATGGAAGAAGTCCTGGTTGATATGGGTGACATCGAGATAGCAGCACTTATCGCCGCGGTTTTTCATTTCACTGTCGATGGCGCGCGCGACGATATCCCGGGGAGCCAGGTCTTTGAGCGGATGGTATTTTTCCATGAAGGCCGTTCCGTCGCGGGTGCGGAGAATGGCGCCCTCGCCCCGCACGGCCTCGGAGATGAGAAACGTTTGGTGGCTGCCGCCGGGCATGTAGAGGGAGGTGGGGTGAAACTGGATGAATTCCATGTTGGCGATGCGCGCGCCCGCCCGGAAGGCCATGGCCACGCCGTCCCCGGTGGCGATGGGGGGATTGGTGCTGTGGAGGTAAACCAGCCCGCAGCCGCCGGTGGCGAGGATCGTGCTCCCTGCCAGGCAGAGGTGCATTTCCCGCCGGCTTTCGTCCCAGACCCAGGCGCCCCAGCAGCGGCGGTTCTCATCGAGAACGAGATCCACCGAAAAGTGATGTTCGATGAGTTGGATATTGGGATGAGTGCGGGCGTTATGGAGCAGGCAGCGTTCCACTTCGCGGCCGGTGAGATCCTTGGCGTGAACGATGCGGCGGCGGGAGTGGCCGCCTTCCCGGGCGAGTTCAAGGCGGCCGTCTTCGGTCCGGGTGAATTCCACCCCCAGGCGGATCAGGTCTTCGATCTCGCGGGGGCCGCGGGTGACGATCAATGAAACCGCGTCCGGATGGCAGAGGCCGGCGCCAGCCTGGAGCGTATCGCGGATATGCGATTCAAAAGAATCGCTTTGCGTATCGAGAACCGACGCGATGCCGCCCTGGGCGTAATTGGTGTTGGACTCGAAATCCTCTTTTTTGGTAATGACGGTGACCGTCCCAAACCGGGCCGCGCTCAAAGCGGTTTTCAATCCCGCAACGCCCGAGCCGAGAATCAGAAACTGGCTGCGCAAAACTCCCATAATCCCCTTTGCCTTTCGGAAACCGGCCATCTTGCCGGATCAGGAACCGATGTAATCCTCCTCGGTCCGGTCTTCCACGCGCACCAAGCGGTTTTTCTCATCGACATACACGATGCGGTGGGAATAGGATTCCAGTTCGTCCTCTTCCACCGCCGCGTAGGAAAGAATGAGGATGACATCGCCTTTTTCCATGAGCCGGCCGGCCGCTCCCTTGACCGAGATCGACCCGGAGCGGCGGGGCCCGGGAATGGCGTAGGTGCTGAGGCGCGCGCCGTTGGTGACGTTGTACACGTCGATCTTTTCTCCGGTGAGGATATCGGCGGCTTCCATCAGGTCCTTGTCGATTTCCAGGCTACCCGCGTAGTGGATATCCTTGCCGGTGACGCGGACTTCGTGAATTTTGGATTTCAGCATGAAGCGTTGCATTCTGGCCTGCCCTCGGGGATTCAAGGAATACGGGGTGGGATACGTCAAACACACCCCCCCGGCGATTCGAATACCCGGTTGTCGATCAGACGGGTTTTCCCCACGTAAACAGCCCCAATCATGTAGTTCCCGGGTTGCACGGTTTCTACCGGGGCAAAGGTATTCTGGTCCACGATGCCAAGGTAGTCCAGCCGCACACCGGGAGTATTCGCGATTTGGCGGGTGCCGGATTCGAGAATCACGCGGGCCTCGCGTTCTCCCGCCCGAAACCGTTCAACGCCGGCGGCCAAGGTTTGAGAAAGAACGAGGGCGCGTTGCCGTTCCTCGGGCGAGAGATACACATTGCGGGAGGACATCGCCAGGCCGTCCGGTTCGCGGATGGTCGGGCAGACGACGATCTCCACGGGGAAGCGGAGATCCTGGGTCATGCGGCGGATGACGGCGGCCTGCTGGGCGTCTTTGCGGCCGAAATAAGCGCGGGTGGGCTGCACCAGATTGAACAGAATGGTGACCACGGTACAGACGCCCCGGAAATGGACCGGCCGGGATTGGCCGCACCACAGGCGGCTGGGTTCGGGCGGTTCCACGTAGGTGCTAAAGCCGGGCGGGTAGATCTCCGCGTCGGAGGGAAGCAAGACCCAATCGGTGTTCTCTTTTTCCAGCAAAGCCAGGTCGCGGTTCCGGTCGCGGGGGTATTGCGCCAGGTCTTCGTTCGGACCGAATTGAGTAGGATTGACGTAAATGGAAACGGCGATCCGGTCGTTATTCTGCCGCGCGGCCCGGACGAGGGAGAGATGGCCCTCATGCAGGTACCCCATGGTGGGCACGAATCCCAGGGAAAGATTGCGAGGCAGGCCGGCACGGTGTTTTCTCCATTCCTCGACGGATTCAAAAACTTTCAATGATGCGCCTCCCGGAAGAAATGTCTCCGTTTGCTGGAAGAACAGCGGAAGGGGACGGGATTGTCAACTCCAATGGGTGTCAGGGGATTGTTTGGTTAATTCATCCAGAACTTGCAGGACGGAATCGTCCACGGAGTAGCTCTCATCCAAAGTGGGAAACGAGCCGTTTCTGACCGATTCCCGGTATGCGTGGAAGGCCTGGACGGCTTCATCCCCCATCCGGGCGAAACGCCGGACGAAATGGGGTTGAAACGCGGTGAACAATCCCAGCATGTCGGCGAAGACGAGGACTTGGCCATCGCAATACGGACCGGCCCCGATGCCGATGGTGGGGATGGACGCGCGCTCGGTGATGCGCCGGGCCACGGGCCAGGGCACGGCCTCGATAACCATGGAGAATGCCCCGGCTTGTTCGACGGCGAGGGCGTCCTGCAACAGGGCGCGCACGGAGGAAGCCGTTTTGCCCTGGACCTTGTGCCCGCCCAGCATCTTGCACGATTGCGGGCCCAGGCCGACGTGGCCCATCACGGGAATGCCCGCGTCGGTCATGCAGCGGATGGCGGGGGCCGTGGTCCGGCCGCCTTCGACCTTGACCGCGTCGGCCCCGCCTTCTTTCAGCAACCGGCCGGCGTTGAGGACCGCCTCTTCCGGCGTGATCTGGTAGGACAGGAAGGGCATGTCGGCGACCACCATGGCGCGTTTCGCGGCGCGCTTGACGGCGCGGGTATGGTAAATGATGTCTTCGACGGTAACGGGCAGGGTGCTGTCATGCCCCTGGACGACCATGCCCAGCGAATCACCCACCAGAAGGATATCGATTTCCGCTTGATCCATCAGCGCGGCGAAGGTGAAATCGTAGGCGGTGAGCATGACGATCTTCTCGCCCTTTTTCTTCATACCCCGCACCATCGGAACGGTGACGCGTTTTTCGTTCATGATCCTTCTCTCGCTCCGGCGCGTGCCTGCTCGAACCACTCGGTCTCGCGCACGATGATCCGCTGAAAGTCTTCGAAGGGGCAGTGAGAAATCCGGTTCTTGAGGCAAAATCCGAGCAGGTCGCGTTTCGCGTACACAAAGTCGCATTTCGACGCGGCGCAGGTGTCGGAAACGCCGTCCCCGATATACACCCGCCGCAATCCCTGCACCGGAATGACATGCTGGCACTTGCAATGAGCCATATCGCGCTCGCATTCTTTCCGGTACAGGGGAAATTCTACTTGAATTTTGTCTCCCGTCCACACCATGCGGTTGCAGTACCGGGGGATGCCCTCCAGTCCCTCGTTCCGCAGCAGCAGATCGATGTAGTAATCATATCCATCGGACAGGATGAGCATTTGCGATTCGTGGGCGCGCACCCAATCGGCGAAGGCATGGAACGTGGGATCGATGCCGATCGATTCGGCCAGCTCGCGCGCCTGCCGCTCGGGCACGCGGATGGACCGGGCCAGTTCGAGGTTGCACTCGCGGGAGGAGATTTCACCGCGGATGTAACGCTGGATCACCCGGAGCCACACGTCGGGGGCGCAGGTCTTGACGATGGAATCCCACACGTCCCGGCGGGAGATGGTGTGATCGAAATCCACGAAGTAAATGGTATTCCGGGGGGATGGAGTAAGGCCACCCGCAGGATTATCTCGATTCAATTTGCCGAATTCCGTCATTTCCACAGATTGGGCAGGGCTATGCCACAGATTGTAGCCGAAAAGGGGGATAAGCCGGATACGGGCGGAAAGGGTACAGAGCGATTGAATAGACCATTCGTAACCATCGATTTTTTCGGAATTTATATATTATTTATTTATTAGTATTCCTAATTTTTTATTTTTCTGAGACTTTTTTTCAAAATTATGATATATATTCATGATAACACACCATAAAAGGAGATTCATCATGAAGGGGAAATGGTTCGTCTTTTTGGTGTTGCTGATTGAATTGGTTCCTTGCGGGATTATGGCTAAAAGTCCGGATACGGCCTTAATCGATCATCAGATCGGCCTGATCAAGGATTTGATCGAAGATTAGGCCGAATCGAATTGGACGGTGGTTACCCAAAGCGGCGGAACTTATGGCGACGCGATCGGCGGCGTGGACCGGGTGAGAAAAATTATCAAAAAAGGTTACTTTACGGATGCCAAAGAGTATATCGATGATGATTCATCCCGGTCATTGATCGAAATCATTGATCAACCCATATGGATGGATTCGATACAAGAAGTACGCGGATCTTATCAAGTGTTAATACCACAATTCAAACGGATACAATTGGAGATTGATTATGAAATCCCATATGAAATAATGCAAAATAATGAAGAATATTTTGTTGAAATATTTGAGAGGAATAAGTTAAATCAAGATGAATGGGTGAAATCGAAAACAATTAAAAATTATAAGTCTCTTCCAGAGGATTTAAATATCTTTGATTCAAAAATAGAAAAATATTCACTTCATACATCGATTGTGAATCTTTCCGACTGGTCAGGCCGTGAAATTAGATTAGATCTTGTTTGGAATTTTTCTCATAAAAATTTTAAAACAGATTTTGTACGTTGGACTAGATTAAAAATAATAGGATCTACATTTGATTATCATTTTGTTGATTCAAACTATTTATCTGAATATGATCCTGTGCAACAAATGAAATTAAATTTCCTAGATGGACTCTATCAAGATCCATATTTAGAAGGTTCATTCGCTTTCGCTGGCTTAACATCTTACCCGGATACTGGTTTTGCTCCAATTCGCATTAATAGCAGGTCATACGCATATTTTAATTCTGGCTATCCAAGTTGGAATATGTTTGTCAATGGTTCAGCGAATAGTGGCACATTGATGCTCGATTTTCTCAATAAATCAAATAATTTGGCATCGATTCCAGTAAGCAATATGCCAAATTGTGTACTCCGTGGGAATCCCCCCTATCCCACATCGTCTGATATTACTCCGTATTCGGCCATTCGTCCTTATAGACCGGCGTATCCATTATCTAATTTGGCATGGAAATATAATTGGGACAATGGATACACAGGCGTAAATTCAGCATTTGTTGCAACCGATAGTGGTTACACAAGAGTGCACGCCTTCTTGCATGTAGAAGACTGGTTTAAAAATATAAATACTCCTGGATTTTTATCGAATCTTTTGGCAGGATACAATATCACACCCGAAGGTTATGACTATGTATATGCGAGAATAGGATATGCAAGGTCGCCTAATAATGATCCCTTCAATTTATCGTTTGCTCGTTGTTCGCAGGATTTGAGCTCTTCGACAATAAATAATGCATCCCCGATTATCGAGTGTTTTCAAAAAGAAGGTCAACAAACAGAAAACCATGGAGTTTGTGGTGCTGCTAGTCCTGCGGTTATAACAGCAGGGAATTATACATATTTATTTTATACACGGTATGTTCAAAAAAATTGGGTGATAACCACATCATATTATATAGAGCCACTTAAAAGTAAATTAGGGGGGGAATACCTATATAATAGGACAATTTGTGCTGCTCGTGTTCTTACAAGCACATTGGTTGATGAAAGTTACTCAGCAAACAATCCTTCAAGTCCATGGAGGCAATTTTATGATGGAGAATGGTCTCAAAATGGTATTGGAGGCTTGTCTACCTCTTTGATCGGTGATATTACAAACCTAACTGAAAACCGTGTACTTTGTAATGTGATGTTAAATGGCCATTTAGGAGGTAATTACTTGATGCTTGCGTGGAACGATATAAATCGTGCTGCATATTTGTACATCAGCCAAAATTTAGAAAATCCACAATGGGGTACAGGGATTCAAATAAACATCCCATCCAATGAGACTCCAATCAGATTGGTAGATCATTTAAGCGGCGATGATAAATACGGTGGGGAATATGTAAAATTATTCACAAGGACATCACCTCCCATCATCGTAAAACGGTATATTGTTTTACTATCTTGATGCAAAAATCATATTATTTCAAAATTATATATAATATATCACATATTTGAGGTTATACAATGACAATAATTACATTATATTTAATCCAAGTACTTTTTATGAATATTCACTCAATCATACAGTCATCCATCCATACGCCCAATGGCGAATCGGTCATTTCATTCGGAAACATCAATGATATGTCTTATTCATCGGATGGACGTTATTTCATCCTCTTGGATAGCGGCGGGAATCTCGATTTGATCAAGGCCGATACGAATTCACTGGAAAAAATCATTGAAACGGATTTGGCATCTTTCTCCACCCGCATCAAAACATCACCCTCTGGTTTCAAGGTCTTGCTTTATAAACTGGATTACCCCTGGCAAGGCCAATTGATTGACCTCAAGACGGGTAACCAGCTCCAAGAGTTTGAGGACGCCGTGTTCCCCAATCATCCTTTTTCGGAGGATGGCAACTATTTCTTCTATCATCGATATAACTCGGCCACCAACCAAACTCATCTGCTTAATTTAAAAACAGATGAAGAGAAAATATTTCCAAGAATAAACGCTCAATTGATTGATTCAAGCAATGCCTATTGGGTGGGTATTATTCCGGATGAGATCGATCCAGCCGATCCATATCGAACGCGCTCGGTTTATTTGAACTATTGGTCCACGGTTGATGGATCGCTGGTGAAATCACTACCGCTCCAAGATGTGCAATATCATACGTACGATTTGGGTGGCAGCGGCATCGATTTTACCGCTTTCGGCATGCCGGCCAGCCTCCTTATCGGTGTCGTATCCGATTTCTCCCGTTGGACCGGTATTCGTTACGCGCCTTATATTTGGAATACCGTTAATGGGGAGAGATTGAGCCATTATAATGAATTTGCCGAGAATGAAGGCACAGCTCAATTTCAAATTTCTTCCGATAAACGATGGCTTGCCGTCGGCCGTATATCCCTTCCCAGCTTGTACGATTTAACGAAATATGCAAACATCGCGGATCCCTCGGTGCAACTGTCCGAATATGCTGACCTGGTGACAATCCATCCCCAGTCTAAACAAATCGTCTATCGGGAATTCTTGAATAGCCATTTTTCGCAGAATTTCCTGTTGAGAACACTCGATCTTGAAACTCAAACAATAGTCCAGGAAATTTCACTGCGTCACATGCCTTTTCAGGATGCTTCCTTTTCACCTCAAGGATATACATTCATCCTCGATAACGAAACGGATTTCGATATTTGGGAAATGGCCATTCCCTGGTACCGGCAGAAAATCGATAATGAATTACGGGGATATGGCACCAACCAGTTCACCACGGATGGCCGCTTTTTCCTGCGTGGATTGGGTACAACAGTGGTTATGTATGATACGCAATCATGGGCGGAATTGGGTAAATTCCAATCTTCAACTCAGGATAATCGTTGTTTTGTCAATATTTCCCGGCAAAACATTTTTCTAACCGCAAGCGGCAGAGTTCTTGAAACTGGCCTTGATAATCTAATTCGTCTCTGGAATCTCGATACAAATAGTATGATTCGCGATCTCCGCGGCCACACGGACAGTGTCTGGTATGCCGATTTTTCCCCCGACGGCCGGCGGATCGTCAGCGCCAGCCGGGATGGAACCGCCAAGGTTTGGGACGCGGAAACGGGCGCGATGGTGTCCGAATTTGTCGGCCACGCCACGGGAGTGGTTTACGCCCGGTTTTTCCCGGATGGCCGCCGGGTGCTTAGCGCGGATAACGATCACCGCGCTTATATCTGGGATTCCCAAACCGCGCGAATCGAGCAGACATTCGAATTCATCCATCTCCCCGCGCGCCTCTCGCCGGACGGGCATTATCTCTTCGCGGGCACCGAGGTGTGGGATATCGCGGCGGGGCAAATCATCAAAATTCTCGACGGCGAAGCCAAGGATTTGCAATGCCTGGCGCTATCGCCTGACGGTTCCTTGCTTCTCACCAGCGAAAGCGAGGGTTTGACCAAGGTTTGGAAGGTACGGGAGCATATCCTCAAGCCCGCGGAGATCGAGGACTTTGAGATGTATTGAAACCGAGATGCCCAGGAAAAGGCGAAGGGAATGGGCCGGATGAGGGGTGACTCTGGGTGCAGCTGACCTCATCTGTGCCATGAGCATCGGAGGAGAAACCGCATGAAGCGATTTTGGAACGTCATTTCCCTGTTTGCACTACTCATACAGCCTGTATTGATCGAATTTACCCAAGCCGGAGAAACAATCCAATTTTTTACTTCTTCTAACGGCGAATTCATAATCGGCTTACCACCCGAGTTCGATTTGGAGATCGACCCACAAGGGAATCCCCTGATCCTGGCCCGGGAGGGTTCAATTTATTTGATCCATCCGGAAACACACATTGTGGAAAAGCACTGGGAGATCCATCCTCCCGCCACCTTGCGCTTCTCGCCGGACAAAACCAAGGTGTTGATCACGCCGAAGGAACACCCGGTTACATTTTCAGTGATGGATTGGAACACCAAGCGAATTATTTTGGAAGAAGAATGCAATGATAAATCCATATCCTTTCTGAATAACAGCCGGTTTGTGTTAAAGCATGACCAGAAGAAAGAGACTGCCACGATCTATGATTTGCAGGAAAACAGCCAATTCACGGTGGAAACCAAAAACATTCTACAGATCTTGGAGATCCAACCGGCGCAACGGGGTATTGTTGGAATTTATGGGTTGAAAGAATACGAAAACAATTACGAACACTTTTACTATATAAACGAGACATATTAATCCTTACGTAAGTATCCCGACATTACATTGTAATATAGCTTAGTTTAGGATGCCGGAAAAAACTTTGAATCAAATGAGGCAGTTTTTGCATCGTGTGCAGTAAGGAAACTACATGGCCTTT
>JABLXU010000051.1 GCA_013177805.1 Candidatus Omnitrophota bacterium | reverse complement strand
TGGTATTTCTATCAACTCTTCGTCGATGGCGAACGTTGGACCCGCGCGCGCACGCCCAACGAGGGTTTCCATACCATGGCGGGTGAAATGCGCCTCGAAGGCCCGGCGCGTTTCACGTTTCAAGATGGCGATATCAAAAAGGAGTGGATTGAGTATGGCGACGTGGATGTGATCGGTCTTGCCAAATGGGCCGAAATCCGCATGCCGATTGTCGATGTGGATGAAGCCAACCGTACCGCCACGCTGACCAAACAGGTGCCCCCGTCCAACTGGCAAGGAGAAAACAATCCCCGCTATTGGATCGAAAACGCCCCCGAAGCCCTCGATCAACCTGGCGAATGGCGGTTGGAACGGAAGACCGGCACTCTGACCCTCAACCTGAAATCCCCGGAACGCCCGGCGAGAGTAATCGCGCCGCGGCTCCCGAACCTCATCCGGCTGGAAGGCGATCCCCAGGCGGGGCAACCCATCCAGTATTTATCCTTCGAAGGGCTGACCTTCGCGCACAGCCGCACCT
This sequence comes from Candidatus Omnitrophota bacterium, assembly GCA_013177805.1. GTDB lineage: Bacteria > Hinthialibacterota > Hinthialibacteria > Hinthialibacterales > Hinthialibacteraceae > JABLXU01. Next base: position 81,502 of record JABLXU010000051.1, on the reverse strand, counting down.
CCAAACTCGAGGATGGCTATGGCGACGTGCAGGCCGCCCATGACATCGACGCCGCTTTCATGGCCACCGGCGCGGAGCATTGCGTGGTAAAGCAATGCCGCTTCACGCAACTTGGCAACTACGCGGTGGAATTCAACCAGGGATGCAAATTCAACCAGATTGCCGGCAACGAAATGTCGGATCTCGGCGCGGGGGGTGTGAAAATCGGCGAGCGCGCCCGGCGGACCGAAGCCAACCTGATCACCCGGCACAACCTGGTGACCGATAACCGCATCCATCATATCGGGATCATCTATCCCGCGGCGGTAGGTGTCTGGGTGGGGCAAAGCGATCACAACACCATCGCCCACAACCACATCCACCACACCTACTACACCGGCATCTCCGTGGGCTGGACCTGGGGCTACGCCCCCACCGGCGCGCATCACAATATCATCGAGTTCAACCATGTGCACGACATCGGCCAGGGGATCCTGAGTGATATGGGCGGGATCTACACCTTGGGAACCCAGCCGGGCACTGTAATTCGCAACAATATTTTTCATGATATCTATTCGCATACTTATGGAGGATGGGGCATCTACCCGGACGAGGGCAGCACGCGCATCTTGATCGAAAACAACATCACCTACCGCACCAAAAGCGCGGGATTCCACCAACACTACGGCAAGGAAAACACCGTGCGTAACAACATTTTCGCCCTGGCCAAGGAATACCAGGTCATGCGCACCCGCGCCGAGGCACACGTATCGTTCACGTTCGAACGGAATATCGTATATTTTGAGGAAGGCGAACTGCTGGGTAGCAATTGGTCAGGCAGCAATTACCAATTCGACTACAATCTGTATTGGAATCCGAAAACCCGGAATTTCAAGTTCGCCGATTGGACCTGGGACGAGTGGCGCGCCAAGGGCCAGGACACCCATTCGAAAATCGCCGATCCGCAATTCGTGGATCCGGAGCACTACGATTTCGGCTTGAAATCCGGCTCACCCGCGCTGGATCTGGGATTTCAGCCCATTGATGTCAGCCAAGTGGGGCCGCGACCGTAGGATTTTGAGCGCCGGCGGCGCGTCTTGCGCATAGCCCATGGGAAAGAGACGATAAAAGGATAATTCCTTCTCACTCTGGGAGAGGGGAAGGGGGAGGGAAACCCTGAAAAGGCTCGATATCTACTCTCCACCCAAACGCTTGTTCAATTTCATTCTGGCATACCCAGGCGTTTCGAGAATGCCATGGTTCCGGGTATCATGGCAGAAAGGCGCCTGCGGAGTAGAGAATTTATGCAATCAGGATAGAATCCGCTACGGAATGAGAATCGAAATGAACCGGTTCATGGATGGATCAACCAACTGATGCCGTCAACGAAGGATCCTTTCATCCTGGAAATCAGTGCCAATTCCCTGGCCTCCGCCATCGCCGCGCAGGAAGGGGGAGCGCAGCGGGTGGAGCTGTGCGACAACCTCTACGTGGGAGGCACCACGCCTAGCGCGGGATGCATGATCCTGGCCCGGGAGTACGTTTCGCTTCCCATCCATGTGTTGATCCGGCCCCGGGGCGGTGATTTTCTCTACTCCGACCTGGAATTTGAAATCATGAAGCAGGACATCCAGATCACCAAAGATCTGGGCATGGAGGGAGTGGTCTTCGGCATTTTGAAAGAGGATGGCACGATCGACAAGGAGCGTTCCCGCGAGCTGCTGGAATTCTCGCGCCCGCTTTCCGTCACGTTCCACCGCGCTTTCGATATGACCCCTGATCCCTTCATCGCGCTGCAGGAAATCATCGAACTGGGTTTCGACCGCGTCCTGACGTCCGGCCAAACCCGCAACGTCATGAAAGGCTTGGAACTGCTGGCCCGCCTGGTGCAACAAGCCCAGGACCGGATCCGCATCATGGCCGGCGGCGGCATCCGGGAAGGCAACCTGGCCGAACTGATGTTGAAAACCAAGGCCCACGAGTATCACGCTTCCGTCCAATCCCGCATCCTCAGCCGCATGGCTTACCGTAATCCCAATGTCTCATTGGGCGGGATTCCCCAGATCCCCGAATACGAAATCGCGGTCAGCGACGCCGGCCGCATCCGCACAATGGTGGCGATTGGTCAGAAAACGTGGGCGGAAATGAAAGGGTACACCTGAAACCCGCTATCATTTCAACCGCAAAATCCGTCCCAGTTCCACGGGGAACAGAAACCGTCCCAACGCGCCGTAAACCAGTAGGCTGAGGCCGATGCCAAATCCCACCCGCAAGCCCCATCCCAGGTTGGTGCCCCCCGCGGCGGGGAATATCCGCATGGCGAGCCAACAGGCGGCGGCCATGCCCAGCGAGGCCACCAATACCCGTAGGAAAAAATCAGCGATGGGCCCCATGCGCAAGGCCTTCATCCGGCCCAAGAGCAAATGGAGCAACAAGCCCGTATGCAACGTGCTGGCGATGGCCGAAGCCAAGGCCAGCGACCACAACGGCCAGCCGCCCGCCACAAAAACAGCGCACAGGGCGATGTTGCACGCGACGGCGATGGAGCCCGTGATCACCGGCGTGCGGAAATCATGATGCGCCTGGAACGCTTGCACCAAAACTTTCACCACCGTGTAGGAAAGCAGTCCCAACGCGTACATCCCCAGCACGGAATTGGTTGGCTGCAGCCATTGTTCCTCGTGGAACTTTCCGCGGTCATAGATGAGGGCGGTGATGTCCTGCCCTAACACGATGAATCCCACCGCGGAGGGGATCATCATCAACATTAAATATTTGATCACGTCCACCAGGGTCTGCGCCGCGTCCTGGTGATTCTCTTGTGAAATGTATTGCGCGATCCGGGGGAACGACGCGGTCGCCAGCGCCACGCCCACCACCCCCAGCGGAAACTGGATCAGCCGGAAGGCATAATTCATCTGCGATACACCGCCCTCGCCGTAATGAGTAGCGAAATACGTCTGCGTGATCAACGCGTTGATTTGATATATCGCCAGGCCGAACACACTGGGCGCCAACATCCACAAAAATTTCCGGACTTTGGGCGAAAACGGCGAAACCCGCCGCAAGGGGAAATAACCCACCTGCCACGTGGGAGGAATCTGGACCGCGAATTGCAGCAGGCCGCCGGTTACCACCGCGAGCCCCATCACCCACATCTGCGCCATGCCCTCATAATAAGCGGCGGCAATAAAACTGCCCGCGATCAGGCTGACGTTAAAAAACGACGAGGCCATCGCGGGAATGAAGAAATACCGGTACGTGTTGAGAACTCCCATCGCCCAGGCCGCCAAGGCCACGAAAAACAAGAAGGGAAACATGATCTGTGTGGCCTTCACTCCGGCTTCCACCCGCCAGTCGCCATACGGAGAAACGTTAGACATCACGGCCGCGCCCGCCCCGGGATCGTCGGGAAAATTCAGCAAGAACGGCACGAACCAAGGGGAAAGAACCACCGCGGCGGCACACACGGCCCCCACGGTCAGCGTGAGCAAATAAAACACTGCCGAACCGAGTTTCTTCCCCTCCTCCTCCCCCTCCTGCGCGCGCACCCGGCTTAGCAAGGGGATGAAGGCCGCCGACAAGGCCCCCTCGGCGAACAACTGCCGGAACGTGCTGGGAATCCGGAAGCCGAGCCAGAAAATATCCTGCCACGCGGCGGGAATCAGCGCGGCGATGCATGAATCCCGCACCAGGCCCAGCACCCGGCTGATCAACGTGGCCAAACTGAAAGAACTGGTCGATTTGAGCAAAGAATCTTTTTTCATAGTCCACCCAATGGCATGCATTGTAGGCGGTCGGCCAACCCGATCGAAAGGGATGGAGAATAATGGAGTCCTTCTTTCCACCTTATGCCGGCCGCCCACCCGCGATATAATGGCCGCAAACTTATGGAGCGTCACTCCATCGATCCTTCGAGGAATGAAAATTCACGCAGAATTGGGAGAAATCAGAATGGCAGACAAAACCCCCGCCAAGACAGGATTGAACCGCAGGGAATTCATCTCGAAGTCCGGCGCCGTGACCGCGGCGGTGAGTGCCGCGGCCATTGCCGGCCCCGCCATCAATGTGCTCGGCGCCAACGAGATCATCCACATGGGAGTGATCGGGCCTGGCAAGCGGGGCCGGTATCTTATGGACCAGATGCACCGCATGTCCGCCCAGACCGGCAAGGAAGTGCAATTCATCGCGGTTGCCGATATCTTCGAAGGCTGGCGCATGGAAGGCGTCAAACAGGCGATGCGCGTCGCCGAGGAATGCAAGGATTACGACCATCACAAAAAATTGCTCGAAAACAAGGATGTCGACGCGGTCATCATCGCCACGCCCGAGCACCAGCACGCCTACCAGCTGATCGATGCTGTCCAGGCCGGCAAGGATGTCTATTGCGAAAAACCCATGGTGCAGAACATCGCCCAGGGGAAAAAGGTGCTGAAGGCCGTGCAATCGAGCGACCGGATTATCCAGGTCGGCACGCAGCGCCGCAGCGTCCCCCTGTTCTACCAGGCCAATGAAATGGTCAAAAAAGGCGAGATCGGCCAGGTGACGTATTGCGAAGGCTGGTGGCACCGCAACGCCCGCGATGGACAACCCGGACCCTGGGCTTATGAGATTCCCAAAAACGCCAGCGAAGACAACATCAACTGGAACGAGTTCTTCTACGACGCCCCGAAAAAGCCTTTCAGTCTAGACCGTTATTTCCGGTGGCGCAGCTATTGGGACTACTCCAATGGCATCGGCAGTGACCTGATGGTCCACCAAATCGACGCGATTTGTCTGGTCATGGGCGTGGGGATTCCCAAAAGCGTCATCGCCTCGGGCGGCCTCTACCGCTGGCACGACGGGCGCGAAACCCCCGACACCTGGAGCTGCGTGATGGAATTCGAGGAAGGCTTCCAGATCAATTACGACGCCCGTTTCAGCAATATCACCCGTCCCAATCAGAAAGATCCCATCGCCGCCCGTCTGGCCTTGATGGAAGACGGCCCCGAGAAGAAGAAACTCGAGGAAGCCTTGGCCACCCTGGCGGAAGGCAAGCAATTCGAGGAACAGATTCATGACTACGGGATTCGCATCTGCGGTTCCAAAGGGCAAATTGAAATCTTCTGCCATTGGGAAATGAACGTCTGGCCCGAACCCGGCTGGATGTGGGGCGATGAATCCAATTTGAAATACAGCCGGCATCAGTACGGGGAAAGCCAGCCCGACGCCAACGACCGGGCGGTGCGCGATCATCTCGAGAATTTTGTGGACTGCATCAGGTCCCGCAAAAAGCCCAATTGCACGATTGAGGAAGGTTTCAACGGCGCGGTCATCTCCAACATGGCGACGCTGTCCTACCTGAACCACCGGAAAGTCTTCTGGGACAAGGAAAAGCAGGAAGCCAAGCTGGCGTAATCGATACCTCATCACTGCAAAAACAAACCGGCCGCGCCCCAAAAAACGCGGCCGGTTTTTATTCTTTCTTCTGGATTTTCATCACATTCCAAGGCAGATCCGCTCAAGTGAGGTTTTCCCTCACCCTGGCCCTCTCCCGGGGGGAGAGGGAATGGTTTAACGCGAGATTTTAGTTAGCAATTACGTGTCCTGGAAAACCCACAAATTCGAATAGATAGATCTTTCATATTATGACTTTAGGCGACTCCGCGAAGTTGGGATCATTCATTAAAGAAAAAGATATGCTTCGTAGCCCTTTTTTTCATATTGGCTGGTCCGTATACGATTCCGTTCTCATTGCCGTTTCCTCTCCCTCCGGGAGAGGGTTAGGGTGAGGGAATGGCTTCACTGCATAGATATCCTTTCCGATTGCTGCTTTATCCGCCCTATCTTCTTTCTGAGTCATCCCTACACCCTCCGCGCCCTCCGCGTCTCGGCGGTGAAATCACAAGCACGAATACCTCTCTATCTCACCCCAACTTCCATGGCTCCCGGTATTCATAATGCAGCAACCGGTTGGCCTCCTCGTGGTTCGTCACCCGCTCGGCATCGGCATCCCACTCGATCCGGCTGCGGGTAGCCAGGGCAATGTTCGCCAAATGGGCAAATGTCGTGGAACGGTGTCCGGTTTCCGTGTCACAATTGCACGGCTGACGCGATTTCACCGAATCCAAAAAATTGCGGACGTGCTGGTCCGTCAAATCGGCATCCAGCCGCTTTTCCTTGATGGGTTCCATGTAGGATGCGGATTTTTGAAACTGGCCGCCTTTGGACGGAACCACGACATAACCCGATCCCTCCTCCCCCGTATACAGATTGCCTAAGGTGCCCCGGAATTCGATCTCTCCATATTCCAAAGCGGAGCCGCCGCTGGCTTCGTAGAGGCCGAAAACCACTAGAACGCCCGAGGGCAGTTCGAAGACCACTTCCATCGTATCGGGGATGGTCCGGTCATCTCGCAGCGCGAAATTCCCACCATGCGCCGAAATGGATACCGGTGCCTGTTCATTCAACACCCACCGGATCGCGTCAAAGTAGTGCACACCCCAGTTGCCTGCCTGCGAGGAATAGGCCTGCCACCATCGGAATTTGTAGGGAGCGATGTTATAGCGGTATTTTTGCGCGGGGCGGGGACCCAGCCACAGGTCCCAATCCCATCCCGCGGGCGGATTCGTCTCGTCCATCCGCCCGATGCCATCCGGATACATATTGCTGATATGATACGCCCGGGCCACGGTGACCTTGCCGATAGTTCCCTTCCCTACCAGTTCGGCCGCTTGCCGGTACAAATTGGACGAGCGCCGGTGCAGGCCTACCTGCACGATCCGCCCGGTACGCTTTTCGGCTTCCACCATGCGGCGGCCTTCATGGATGGTGACGGTCAGGGGTTTCTCGACATAGACGTCCTTCCCCGCCTCGCAGGCTTCGATCATTTGGATGGCGTGCCAGTGATCGGGTGTGGCGATCACCACCGCGTCGATGTCCTTCTGCTCCAGCACCCGGCGGAAGTCCTTGTACTTGGCGACCGGATTGGAAAACGTTTCCCCCATTGGCGGGATGCGCCCTCCTAACGTATCCAGCAGGATCGGGTCGATTTTGTCCCGGTCGCGTTCCAGGTAAGGTTCATAGACATCGCACAAGGCCGCAATCCGCGCGTCCTCTTGTTTCAAGAAACTGGCCAATAGTTGCGAGCCCCGGTTGCCCACTCCGATAAAACCTACGTTCACTTTTTCGTTCGGGTTTGCACCGCTCAGCACCGCGGGCGCGCGCCACAGGCTCCAACCCGCCGCGGCCGCCGTGGTGGTTTTCATAAACACGCGCCGTGATGTTTTGGCCTTTTCTTCCCTCATCACCTTTCTCCCTTCCTGAGGCATGAGTCTCCCTTTGGTTATCTGACTAGAATACCGGAAAGCAAAAAAAGTTTCTCCCTTTCCCAAACTAAGAAGAAGATGCTTGGGTGACTGTATGTTACCATAGAACCAATACCGCAGACGGAGGATCATACCTATGCAACGCGTATCCCCAATTTACGCACTTCTTTGTTTATTCTTGCTCATTGAGCCGTTTATTCCATTGATGCATGGAAACGGCTCTCCTCCGGCCTTTGATTGGCAATCCTCCAAGCCGGAAGAGCAAGGCATGTCGGCCTCCCAGCTGGACGCGCTGGTGGAGATCCTGCGTTCCCACTCCACCGCCGGCGTGCTGATTATCCGCCATGACCGCGTGGTATGCGAATGGTATTCGGAGAAGTTGGGTCCGGATCAAAAACACTACACCGCGTCTCTGGCCAAGGCTCTGACCGGCGGGATGTCGCTCGTTCTGGCCTTGCATGACGGATGGCTCCAAATCGACGATCCGGCGGACCGCTACATCCCCGCCTGGAGAAACGACCCCACCCGCGCGGGCATCACCATCCGCCACCTGGCCACGCATTCGTCCGGAATCGAGGACGCAGAAGTCTCAGGCATGGGGCATTTCGAATCGGGTGGCTGGAAAACCCGTTTCTGGAAGCAGGATCCCGATCCCTTTACCATCGCGCGCGACTGGGCGCCGATGAAATTCAAACCAGGCGCGGCGTTCGAATACAGCAATCCTGGCATGGCCATGCTCTCGTACGCGATCACCGCCGCCCTGCAAAAAAGTGAACACAAGGACGTGCGGACCTATCTGCGCGAGCGGATCAAGCGGCCCATCGGGGTGAAAGATGAGGAGTGGTCCATCGGCTATGGCAAAACCTTCACGATCGACGGCCTGGACTTGGTGGCCAACTGGGGCGGTGGAGCGTACACCGCCCGCGCCGCGGCCCGCGTGGGCCGCTTGATGCTGCGCCAGGGCGATTGGGAGGGCACAAGACTGATCGATGCCCAATGGGTGAAGAGGGTCACTACCGACGCGGGAACGCCGGAACCGTTCCGCGGAGAAGGCGAAGGCCCCTGTCCCAAAGCCGGCCTGGCCTGGTGGGTCAACGCGGATGGGATTTTGTCCAAACTGCCTCGGGATGCCTTCATGGGCGCGGGAGCGGGCAACCAGGTGCTGGTGGTGATCCCCAGCCTGGATCTGGTGGCCGTGCGCTTCGGCGGCAACCTGGATCCGGCGAGTTTTTGGGGAGGCCTGGAGGCGTATTTCTTCAATCCGCTCATGGAGGCGGTTTTAGAATAAAGGAGAATACCGATCAAACTTGGCTCATCTTCAAAATCCGCAAATATCCTAAAAATTGTGTGTGTCTGTCCCTCCTATCAGATTATCCCCTCCCTGGTAAGTGCATAATCATCCTTACGCTTTCCCAATTTACTTGACTATGTCAACTAATTTGATAAACTAAGTCAAGTATATCTGAAAACCAGGATTTCACCTTCAGTACAACGTTTGGTGGAAGTCGAGTTGGAAGCTGAGATAAACTCCTGATCACTACCCCAGAGTTATCCATCTTTGAGATAAGAATTATATAGAGGAGGTCGTTGTTCGCATGCAACCCAATTATGACCCTGAAGCCGTAAAACCGATGGAAGAGGAGTTGGAATTCGTGGGCATCCAGCCCCTGCGCACCGCCGCCGAGGTGGACGCGGCCCTCGCCCGGCCAGGAACGACCCTGGTGATCATCAATTCCGTCTGCGGATGCGCCGCCGGGGGAGCGCGCCCCGGCGTAACCCGCGCTCTGCAACACCACACCATTCCCGATCACTGGGTGACCGTGTTCGCTGGGATGGATCACGAAGCCGTCCAGCAGGCGCGCCAACACATGCCGGAGATTCCTCCCTCCTCTCCCTGCATCGCGCTGTTCAAGGACGGAAAGTTGGTCCATATCCTGGAGCGCCGTCATATCGAACAGATGGACGCGGACCGAATCGCTGAAAATCTAGCCCAGGCGTTCGATTCGCATTGTTCCGCCAAAGGACCCTCGATTCCCGCGGAGAAATTCGCGCAATTGAAAAACGTGCAACAATGCGGATCAACAATCCCGGCCTTCGGTACGCGATAAACTCCCATCCCCTCACATTCGCCTATGATCCATGGGGAGTTTTCTCCATGGATCTTTTTTTGCCAACTCCGGCCCCCTCCGCGTCCCGGCGGTAAATGCCCTGCGCTGTGACCAAGGCCACCCTAATATATATGTACCAAAATATGTAACAACCGGCCTGTTACGGCGATATTACTTCCTGAATTCCCAATCGGATCCTTTAAAACTACCCGCCACCGGCGGCGTTTTATGGTAGAACAGGATTGATAACCAAAATACCCAAATTTGAGGAGGAATACGAGAATGATTCCAAGAGGGTTTGCCGTGTTGACTTTGTCAATTTGGATGGGAAGTTTGGCGGGAGTTGGAGCCGAAGAGACAAAAATCATTGACTCCAAGCCCGTGTATGCCGCGTTGTTCAAAAACGGCATCGGCCTGGTGGTGTCCCGGGCGGAACTGCCTGAAGCCTCGGGCGCGTTCCGGATCACGCCCCTGCCGGACGCGGTGCTGGGCAGCGTGTGGATCAGCTGGCCGGACCACCTGATTTTAGAAGATATCCGGGCCTCGCAGGCCAAAATCGAGCAGTCCATGCCTGCCGCCAGCCTCCCCGACTTGCTGGAGGCTAACATCGGCAAGACCGTCCGGTTGCGGATCAAGGATACCTGGGACCAATACACCATCGTCGATATCCCCAAAGCCCATGAGGAGCCGGTTCAGCCCCTGTTGCGTGATTCGTTGCCCCTGCCTCCCCCGCCCGGCCGGGGAGAGATCGTGATCTTGCGCGACCGGGAAGAGAAACTCCAGGCCTATCCCCTCCATTGGATGGAGGCCATCAGCTTTGTGGAGCCGGAACCGGGCCTGACCATTCAACGCGCCACGATCCAAAACGTGGTGGATTTCCACGCGGCACTTAAAGGAACAGCGCAGGCGGAAAATCCCGTGACGCTGACTTACCTCTCCAAGGGCATTGCCTGGTCACCCAGCTATGTGGTGGACATTTCGGCCGAGGGCAAGGCTTCGCTGTCCGCCAAGGCGATTGTAGTGAACGACCTGGTCCCGCTGGACAACACGGAGCTGGAACTGATTACCGGCTATCCCCACATCCAGTTCAGCGAAACTCCCAGCACCTTCTCGCTGGCCCCCTTGCAGCAGATCCTCGATCAACTGCGAATGGGAAGGGACCGGCAGGAATCGCTGATGCTCTCCAACATGGCCGTCCTGGCCCAGCGCGCCGATTTCGGGATGGCGGCCGCCCCCGCGCCTTCCATGCCCTCCACCCCGGTGATGGGCGAAGGCGACGAGGACCTGTATTTCTACAAAATCCCCGCCGTGACTCTCAAAAAAGGCGAGCGCGGGTATTATCCTCTCTTCTCGGGCGAAGTGCCCTACGAGCATCTCTACACGTGGGAGATTCCCGATACCATCAACGAATTCACCCCCTTCCAGCAGCGGCCCCCGGCCGAGCCCCCCAAGCCGGTGGTCTGGCACGCCCTGAAACTGACCAACACCACGGGCAAGCCCTGGACCACCGCGCCCGCCGTCACCATGAAAAACGGCCGGATCCTGGGCCAGGACACTATCGAATACACACCCGATCAGGCCACCACCGATCTCAAGATCACCCAGGCGCTCTCGATCAGCGCCGAGCATAATGAGTACGAGATCGAGCGGCAGCGCGGCGGCACGCAATTCTACGGCAACAATTACGACCTGGTGACCGTGAAGGGTGAACTGGCGGTAACCAACTTCAAGAACGAGCCGGTGCTCCTCGAGATCACCAAGATCCTCAGTGGCGAGGTGCAAAAAAGCGAGGGCGATCCCCAGATCGTCCGCCTGGCGCGCGGCCTGCGCTCGGTCAATCCCGCCTCGCGGCTGATCTGGAAACTCGAGGTGAAACCGGGCAAAGAAAACCTGAAGAAGCTGGAGTATGTGTATCGTGTGTACGTGAGAAGCTGACAGGCCCGGGAATACTGTTCAGCCCCATCGGATGAAAAGGCGCCCCTCGCGGGGCGTTTTTTTATAGATTGAGTTGGTTCAAATTAAAAATTAATTAGATCATATTATAAATAAATATGCAAAAAAATTTAGAGACAGGCAGGTCGAGTGGTTCGCTCTATCTTAGTGCCGGATTTCACTTTACCATATCAAAAAACTTCAAATTCGCGGCGGGAAACGAGTAGAGTTCGAATTGCGCGCGGGGGATCCATTTGAGGACACTGTGGTAAAGCGCCTGGGGGCGGCCTCCGGTATGTTCGCACAGATACAAATGCAGCGTGACCTTCAAATGCGAATACGCGTGATGGACCGTGGCCAAATGGGACCGGACGCGGATTTCGATGCCCAACTCCTCCCGGATTTCCCGGATCAATGCCTCTTCGTGCGTTTCGCCTGGTTCGACCTTGCCGCCCGGGAATTCCCACAATCCGCCCAGCATGCCGTCCGGGGGGCGTTTTCCCAAAAGATAGCGGCCGTTTTTGCGGATGGCCGCCGCCACCACGTGACAGTGGGGAAGTTTCTTGGAGGGCCGCTGAGCGGGGATCCGGTCTTGGAACCCTAACGCCAGGGCTTCGCAACGCGCGCGTATGGGGCAACCGGAGCATAACGGTTTCTTGGGCAGGCAAATCCGCGCCCCCAATTCCATAAGAGCCTGGTTGAAATCGCCGGGCGAACGGGGCGGGACCAAGGCCTCCGCGAGTTCCCATAACCGATTGATCGTGGCGGCCTGGTCGATCCGCTCTTCGATCGCGTACAACCGGGTGAGCACGCGCTTGACGTTGCCGTCCAGCACCGGCGCTCTCACGCCGAAGGCGATGCTGGCGATGGCCCCCGCCGTGTAGCGCCCGATGCCGGGCAGTAGTTGCAATTCCTCCACGGTGGAGGGGAATACACCCTTGAAGCGTTCGGCGATCACCCGGGCGGATTTAAGCAGATTCAGTGCGCGGGAATAATAGCCGAGGCCTTCCCAGAGTTTCAGGACGTCATCCTCGCGGGCCGCGGCCAGGCTATCGACCGTGGGAAAGCGCTTCAAAAACCGCGTGTAGTAATCGATCACGGTTTCCACACGGGTCTGCTGGAGCATGATTTCCGAAAGCCAGATGGCGTAGGGATCGCGGACGCGCCGCCAGGGGAGATCCCGCCGGTTGCGGCGGAACCAGGACAACAGGGCGCGGCGGATCGCGGGGACTGGGAGACCGCGGGAAATCAGACCACCCATTGTCCGCCATTGACGTCGATGGTCGCCCCCACGAGGTAGCTGCTGTCGTCCGAAGCCAGGAAGGCCACCACCCGGGCGACTTCCTCCGCAGTCCCCGGACGGCCGATGGGCACCCGGCTCATGAGTTCACGCATAACGTCCGGCGGGGTGAAATGCGTGTGGAAAGGGGTGTCGATGATGCCCGGAGCGATGGCGTTGACGCGGATGTTGTCGGCGATCAGTTCGCGCCCCATGGCTTTGGTGAGGGTGATGACCGCGCCCTTGGCCGTCCCATACGCTGACGCGCCGATGCCCCCGCCGAACCGTCCGGCGACCGAGGCGTTGTTGATGATCACGCCGCCGCCGCGGGCCTTCATGTCGAGGCCGATTTTCTGCGAGAGCCGCACCACGCTCCACAGGTTGAGGGCCATAATCTCGTCCCACTTGTCCTTGCGCGTTTCCAGGAAGGGCATGCGTTCGACGAGTCCGCCCGCGTTGTTGAAGAGAATGTCCACCGGGCCGAATTGGTGATGAATATCGTCCACCAACCGGTCGATGTCCTCGTCCCGGGTCATGTCCACCTGGAAACCGATGACCTTGCGGCCTTTTTCCCGGATGGCCTGTTCCAGCGCCCGCGCGCCGTCCGCGTTCTTGTTATACGTGAAGGCGATGTTGGCCCCTTCGTCCGCCAAGGCCAACGCGGAAGCGTATCCGATGCCGCTGCTCGCGCCGGTGATCAACGCTTGTTTGTTTTGAAAACGCATGCGGGTAACCCTTTAATCGTGGATTTGGATGTGTGGGTGAATCCTATCGCGGGATGAATTTCGGGGCAATTCTCATGCGGCCCTTCCAGAGCCGGAAGCCGGTTTGGGCATTGGCAGATTCCGGGATCGTTAACCACCCAGCCAACAACCGGGAACCTATTCCCCCTCCCCCGAAAGAGGGCCAGAGTGAAAGAGTTTTTGTAGGGGCGGACCCTAAGAGTCCGCCCCGATACAAGAAGGATTACCATGCCCAACCTCATTTGACGATAGGAGTCAGTTCGACAACAACTTTCTCTCGTTCTTTTCCAAGAATCCGGCTGGCATCCAGAATCTCGATTCCCGATAAAAGGCCGTCGGGGCCAAAGTCCGCGGTGATACCTTCCGGTAAATCCTGGTTGGCGGCCTCATCAGAATTGATCGGCCGCAATTGAATATAGCGCGTCAATTTCCGCGTCATAAGTGATTTTCATCACTTCTCCACCAACATCAACGTGGGCGGTGTGGGATAACGGCCGCTGGCCCGGCCGAACACCCGCAAACCGCCTTGGGTGCCCGGAGCGGTTTTGATTTCCACCTTGAACGGCGCGTCTTTCTCCAGGATTTCCTTCGGAATGGATAAGCGTTGGAAATACCCATACGAGCTGGGCGGGGCCAGCCGGAAGATGTTGCTAAGAATCCCCCGGTAATCCGCCGGATCGTCGGGCAGGTCCAGCGTGGCGAGAAGTTCATCCTTCACCCATACTTCCACTTTGGATGGGTACTGGTTTTCCACGTCGGTCTGTGGCGTGCTTTTGGCGCGGATTCTTTCTTTCCAATCAACCCGCTCATTTCCGGCGCAGGCGGCGAGTTCGAACATCAAGTACGCTTCGTCCGCGGATTTTTTTGTCAAAACAGTCCCTTGGTGATTTTTCACCAGGTAGGTGACCGAAGCCTCGCCGGGGATAGAGACCACGTCCCGCCCGCCTTTCGGAAATTCGTCCAACGTGCCGGTGATGGATTCATACTCCACCGGTTCCCAGCAGTAGTAATACTCGGTACGGGACCACATGCGCAGCGCGTATTCACGGCTCACCCCGCTCCCGAAATTAACGCAGGTCCAGAAGTTCCGGGCGACCAGGTTCCCCTTCGAATCTTCCACCCAGGCATAAAGCACGTACAGCCGGCCGGGATCGTCCCAGAACTTGAGACGGATGGGCTTACCCTCCGTGACCGTGTACGGTTTCCCGCTGATGGGCGCGTGTCCTTCCCGGTACTTGATCCATTCCGCGTCGTAACTGCCCATGCCGTACAGTTGCCATTTCAATTGGAAGTCGCCTCCCTCGCGCCCTGAAAAGAGGCTCAAGGCTACGGGAACCTGGTGCCGGACCGCGCCAAAGAAGAACCCCATGAAGTTGTCGGTGTCGCGGGGCGTGGGCAGCCGTTCGCCCGGCGTCGCGCCAAGGATGAGAAAATCGGCGGCGTTCAGATCGCGGCAGGTAAACGGCTTATGTCCCTCGGGCACGGGGACGAATTCTTCATACCCGAACACCTTGCGGGAGCGGTCGTAATTCATGAAACCGTTGTGTTCCCACTCGATGTCCTGCAGTTCGGTGTACACATAACCCATGATTTTGGGATGCCGCCGCAGTTCCTGGGTAAGGTAATGGAAGCACCAGGAGATGTCGCGGTCGCCCATGCCCGCGCTGACGCCGCCGTACTCGCTGTTGATCAGCGGCTGGGTTTCCTGGAAATAGCCTTTCAGGAAATTGAAGGGCGAACCGGGGAAGGTTTCCTTCACCACGTGTTCGATATGCTCCCGTGCCTTGGCATGGTCATAGATATAGAAGTGCCAGGAGTTGATGTCCGTGACAATGTGGTCGTAGTTGCAGGCCGAGTTGTCTTCCACCAGCCGGGTGGGATCGAGCGCCTTGGCCTTGGCGTACATGTCTTTGACAAATTCGACTTGCTCCGGATATTTGAAATTCAATCCCCAAGTCTCGTTGAAGATCACCCAGGCCAGGATGGAAGGGTGGTTTTTGTCGCGGGCGATGGCCTGGCGCATCGTGTATTCGAACGTCCGCTTGGCTTCCTCCGTGAACTTGATGAAACAGGGCATGTCGTAGAGCAGCGTCAGGCCGAGGCGGTCGGCCCAATAGTAGAGGCGGGGTTCGTCCACCTTGATGTGGATGCGCAGGTTGTTGAAGCCGAATTCCAACGTGTCTTCCACATCCTTTCGGATCGCCTGGTCCGTGGGATAGGTGTAGATTCCGTCGGGATGAAACGCCTGATTCAGCGCGCTGAGGATGTAGAAGGGTTTGCCATTCAGCAAGATGCACTCGTCTGGCATGCCGCCATATTTGCCCCGGCCGACTTCCCGGAACGCAAAGTAGGTATGAATGGAATCCACCATCTCGGATCCGTCGAACAGGTTGAGTTGCACGAAGTAAAGCGTGGGCGACTCCGGCGACCAGAGTTGGGGATTTTCCACGGTGATTTCGCCCTTCCCTCCCTCGATCGCATCGGAACTATGTATGGAAGCGGAAGAACCGGCGTCATCGGGGGGAACATCGGGCAGCAGAACCACTTGCATGGCGTTTTGCGTGGGCCGGCTGGGCGTTACTTCAACCGATACGCGGCCGTCCACCGTGGTGGTGAAGCGGACATCCTGGATCGTGGCGCGGTCCGCGGGGCCGGCGGCTTCCAGGTACACGGTCTGCCAGATGCCGCTCGTGGTGGTGTACCAGTTGACCTGCTTGCCGACGGGGTGCTCGGGATTGGTGGTGTCAATCACCTTGACGGTCAGTACATGTTCACCTTCGCCTTGCAGCGCGGGATTGATGACGAACGAAAACGGAGTGTAACCGCCGTCGTGTTCGCCTACCAGGGTTCCATCCACCCACACCTTGGCGTACCAATCCACCGCGCCGAAATGCAGCAGGATTTGTTTGCCATTCCATTCAGCGGGCAGGGTAAAGCGGCGCTGGTACCACGCCGTGCCTTTGTAGTTCGTATCGGCTATGCCGGAAAGCCGGCTCTCCCACGGATAAGGGACCGTGATGGTTTTCGGCCAGTCGGCATAATCCGGTTGGAACCAGCCGTTGGTTTCCCCGGCGTTTTCGGGATCGAAGGCAAAATTCCACGCGCCATTCAGGTTCAGCCAGGCATCGCGACGGAAATCCGGCCGGGGATGCTCAGGCCGGGGGATTTCGGCGGCGTATGATGACAACGCAAACAGCAGGAACACCGGCAGCGCAAGAAGCTGGATCGGGACTCTTTTGAAAATCATATTATTTCTCCTGTGATTGATCGGTAAAGCGGTGATATGCCGGGAAAGGACTCTCCCCCACACCGGCCCTCTCCCAAAAGGGGAGAGGGATGTTTTGAAACGGCCGGTTGTATTGGATGGATCGCCCCAATCCATCGGACTCCGCTCTCTTACCTTTTAATCCATTTTTTAAATATAAGGTATAAGATCATCAGATTTGTGCGTATGGCATTACCCGGATTCGAATTCGGCGTCTCCTCGAAGGGGCGATGAAAACCACCCCCAAGTTCCCTCTCTCTCCGGAAACCAATCTATGTTTCCTCTCCCTCTGGGCCACACCTACTCCCTCTCCCTCTGGGAGAGGGCCGGGGTGAGGGAATTACTTAATGTCCGCTTCCATCTGTAGGAGAAAGGAAAAAAACATCTCTCCCTCCCTTTCGTGTTTCCCAAACGACCCTCACTACTTCACCACATTCACAATCGTAAATCAATGGCCTCGTGTGTTGGTAGAACGCGGTCTGAGAAATGGGTATCATGTGGCGGTCCGGAAAACGGCATACACTTCCCAGGGGATAGGAGAATGCGATGAGGATTTTGGCGATTCACGCGCATCCCGATGATATCGAGTACTTTGCGGCAGGGACTTTGTACATGCTCAAGCAAAACGGGCATGAAATCTTCATAGCCACCATGACCGCGGGCGACAAGGGATCGAAAGCCATGGATCCCATCCAAACCGCGAACATCCGGCGCGAAGAGGCCGCGCGCGCCGCCCGGGTGATTGGGGCGGAATACGCGTGTCTGGAGTTCGGTGACTACGAAGTGTTCGATACGGACAATGCGCGCCGCAAAACCACGGAGCATATCCGGCGGGTTGCGCCCGATATCCTGCTCACCGCCCCACCCACGGATTACCATGCCGACCATGAGGCCGCCAGCCGCCTGACGCGCTATGCCTCCTTCGCCGTGGGGCTGCCCAACTACGTGACCGGCCGCGCTCCCTGTCTCGACCAGGTCCCGGCCCTCTATTACATGGATCCCGCCGGGGGAGTGGATCTATTCGGCAACCGGGTGGATCCGGATTTCGTCGTGAACATCACTTCGGCCATGGAGATCAAGAAAGACATGCTGGCGTGCCATGAATCTCAGCGCGACTGGCTGCGCTCATACCACGGCGTGGACAATTTCCTGGAGGACTTGGTTGAATGGTCCCGATCGCGGGGCGAAACCTATGGCGTGCCCTTTGCCGAAGGATTTAAACAACACAAGGGATTCGCGTATCCCCAGGAAAATCTCCTGGCCCAATGCCTGCCCAGCGAAGTGATGGTGATGGTATATCCGAAGGCGTGAAACAACCTTCTACCCAGGTGCCGTACTTTCTCAGTGCTTCACTCATAATATGAGTATGGTAAGATGAGTATGTATGGGAACGGGACTCGGTTCTCTCTCCCTCGAGGAGAGGGGGAGGGTGAGGGAAGCCGTGAAAAGGCGTAATTCCTCCTTGCTCTCCAAGCGCGCGGATAGTGGCGGATGATTTTTTTCTTTCCCCTACTTCATTTCAGCCGCGGGCCGGAATTCATTGTACTGAAAAAAATTGTCCCAGATGGAATCCAGAATCATCAGGCTTTCACGCAGCGGCGGCACGCGCAGCACGCCGTTCTCATCGGTTCGGATAAGGCTTTCTTTCTCGATCTCCTCCCGGACCTGATCCTTGAAAACCACTCGCCCTTCGATGGCGCGAAGTTTGGTCAACGCGTCCTCCACATCGAAATTCACTGTCACGCCGAACCGGCCGGCCAGCCATTGCTCGATCGTCCGGTCCAATTCCTCCTTGGTCAATTTCTGACCGCTGGTCAGCAAGTGGTAATAGGCTAGAATGGCCTCCTTGCTTTCCTCTTCCTCGGCGGCGTCGATCAGGCATTGAAACACGCCCGTGTTGATGCCGATGCACCGGAAGAAGAGCGCCTGCGTCACATCGTTCAAAAATTCCACCCATTTGTTTTTATAATTGAGATATTGCTTGATGGCGAATCCCCCCAGGATGAGAGACACGGAAGCCAGCGCCGCGATCATGGGGATCAGGCTGTTCTGAACCACTTCCTCGGTAACACCGAAACGTTCGGCCGATTTGCGCAAACCGATCATGAAAATGATGAAGCCGGTAACCATGATCAGGTTCGCCGAAATTTTGAGGAGAGTGCTCATTCCCACGCTGACCGCCGGGACCAAAAACAGAAGTTTGTCCTTCAGGGTCATGCTGATTTTGACGTTGGGAAAGATAATTTCCAAATCGGCTTTGGGCACGTTTTTAAAATAGAAGAGATAGGTCTGCCCGGGGACAAACTGCAATTCGTGCGGTTTGATCCCTTTTTCTTCAAAATAGGCGCGGTCCTTGAAGCGCACCAGGAGAACTACCCGGTTCAGGGCCTCAAACGTGATGTTCCGGTAATACAAGGGATACACGCGCTTGCGGGCCGTGACCATGCGGGATCCCCGGTAAAAACACAAGAACTGTTCGAACATATCGAAGTCCACATGGATGTTGAGGTCGATCAGCGACCGGTCGCGGAACGATTCCACCAGTTGTTCCCGGGAAAGCGGATGAAAATTCGCCTTGAGCAGAATGTGTTGAAAATCCTCGAAAAACGCGTCGATTTTCTCCCGCCGGGATTCCGGCCGGAGGCAGAAAAAAGGTTGACAATCGGAGTCCAGGTCCATAACGGCGAAATTTTCCTTCAGGTTTTCCTGGATGGAATGAAAGTGGAAATGATAAAACGCGTTGATCATCCGGCAAAACTTCCGGAATTGAACCTGCTCCTCTTCATTTAATTTCCCGTCCGTCAGGCACATTTCGATCACATCCGCGCGGCGGAAGGGTATATAGGTACCCCGCTGGGATTCTTCGTGGATATGGTTCTGCGTCGCCTGAATAACGTCCATTTCGTTTATAACTGAAATCCGAACCGTCGTGGGCCAGAGAGGAAAAAAGATGATTGTCTATTCGTATCGTACCACTCGTATCGTACCACGAATGATCAAAATCCGGCAAGGAATCAGGCAACTCGCGTAATGGCGGGATTCCTCCGAATTAACTTCCAACACCATTCCACACTACCGTTTTGTATCCCGCTGTGATGCAATAAGGCAATCCGGGACCGGGCGTGTACCGGGCCGGTGGAGAACCGGACGCGGCCGGGGCGGGACCGCAAGGATCATTCAACCAGGGATGGCATGCGAGGTACGATGCGGTGGAATACGAAAAACGAGGGTCGAACGGGGGAGGCAGCCGGGCGTATGTGTACCAGTTGGCGGCCGTGGCGGCGCTGGGAGGTTTGTTATTCGGGTATGACACGGCGGTGATTTCCGGAGCGATCGGATTTCTCGCCACACGGTTCGATCTGGGAGCGGTGTGGAAAGGGTGGGCCGCCTCCTCCGCGCTGGTGGGGTGTATCATCGGAGCCGCCACAGCGGGAGTGATCAGCGACCGCCTCGGCCGCAAGACCGCCCTCTTGCTTTCGGCGGTCCTGTTTCTGGTATCCGCCATCGGCACAGCCCTTCCCCGCACTCTGTTGGAATTTATCCTGTTTCGAATCCTCGGCGGGATCGGGGTGGGCATCGCGGCAATGCTTTCTCCATTGTACATTGCCGAAGTGGCCCCCGCCGCCATCCGGGGACGCCTGGTTTCCATCAACCAGTTCACCATCGTGCTGGGCATGTTGGTGGTCTATTTCGTGAATGCCTTGGTCGCCGGCATGGGCGACGAAAGTTGGAACGTAGCCTGGGGCTGGCGCTGGATGTTCGGCTCGGAAGCCCTGCCCGCCTTGTTGTTCTTCTTCTTGCTCTTCCGGGTCCCCGAAAGCCCGCGCTGGCTGACCAAACAAGGAAACGAAGAACGCGCGCTGGCGGTTCTCACCCGGATCCGGGGCGCGGTATCCGCGGAGGAGGAGCTGGAAGATATCAAAAAAACCATCGCCCAGGAAAGCGGTTCTCTGCGGCAATTGTTACAGCCAGGATTGCGCGTGGCACTCTTGGTGGGAATTTGCCTGGCCATATTGCAGCAAGTCACCGGCATCAACGTGGTGTTGTACTACGCGCCCGAAATCTTTAAAACCACGGGCATGGTTAGTACCAAGGCCATCAACGACACTGTGATCGTAGGCTTCGTAAACCTGCTCTTTACCCTGGTGGCTTTCGCGATTGTGGACCGCTTGGGGCGCAAGCCGCTGTTGCTGATCGCCTCGGCGGGCATGGGCCTCTCGTTGGTGTTGCTCGGTTATTTCTTCGTCTTGGAACGGTTCGAAGGGCCGTGGGTCCTGCTGTTCATGCTCGCGTACGTGGCTTCATTCGCCGTGGCCATGGGGCCGGTGGTCTGGGTGGTGATCTCGGAAATATTCCCCACCCGGGTACGCGGCCGCGCCATGTCCATCGCCACCGTATGCCTTTGGATTTCCTGCTTCGCCGTGTCGCAGTTTTTCCCGCTTATGCTGGAAACGCTGCATGGCTCAGTGTTTTTCATTTACGCCGCCATGTGCGCCGTGGCCTTCCTCTTCGTGGCCGTCTTCGTTCCCGAAACCAAAGGCAAAACTCTGGAGGAAATCGAGCGGAAATGGATGGCAAAGAAAATGGCATGAACTATACATGGATATTGTAAAAGGGAGGAATCACCATGTTCTATCGTGCGGCTTGGTTTTGTATGTTGATCTGGGGATTGGCTAACGCGGGCGTCTTCGGGAATGCCGCGCCCGAATCTCCTCAGGGAGTAGTGATCGGCGTGCCTCCCGGCGCGTCGCGGTTGGAACTCCTGGCGGCCCGGGAAATCCATCGATACCTCTATCTGCGGACGGGAGAACGGGTTCCCATTGTGACGGGAGATGCCCTGACCGACTCCCTGACCGGCGCGATTTACGTGGGCTTAAAGGATCGCTTCGAAGTACGGAACGATCCCGCGGCCGCCCGGGAGATCGCCGATCTGAAACCGCAGGAGTTTCTGCTGCGCTGGGAGCATACGGATCAAGGCCGCATGCTGTACGTCATTGGCGGGGACGGGCCGGGGACTCTGTACGGCGCGTACCGGCTGGCGGAACACCTGGGCGTGCGGTTCTACCTGCATGGCGACGTCATTCCGGATGAGCGGATCCCCCTGCAGGTTCCCGCATTGAATGAAACCGGCCGCCCGCTGTTTGAACTGCGCGGCATCCAGCCGTTTCATGATTTTCCGGAGGGGCCGGACTGGTGGAACCTGGACGATTACAAGGCCATCCTTGGCCAGTTGCCCAAGCTGCGCATGAACTTCTTCGGCCTCCATACCTATCCGGAAGAGCGCCCCAACGCCGAGCCGACGGTGTGGATCGGATCGCCGGGTGATTTCGACGAGACCGGGCAGGTGAGTTTCAGTTATCCATCCTCTTACATGAACACCCGGCGGGGCAATTGGGGATACTTACCCAAGTTGATCAGTGAATACGCACTCGGCGCGGATTTGTTGTTCCATGACAACGTATACGGCCCCGAGGTCATGGGAGGCTCGATCCCCGCGCCGGTGGAGGAGGACGAATGCGACGCCGTCTTCAACCGGACTGCCGCGATGCTGCGGGAGGCGTTCGTCTTCGCGCAGGGATTGGGCATCAAGACTTGCGTGGGAACAGAAACGCCGCTGATCGTGCCCGCGCGCGTGAAGGAGCGGTTGCAGTCCTTCGGGAAAAATCCGGCCAGCCCAGAGGTGACACGGGAACTCTACGAGGGCATGTTCCAGCGCATCATGAGGGCCTATCCCGTTGATTATTACTGGTTGTGGACGCCGGAAGGATGGATCTGGGAAGGCGCGGGCGCGGAGGAAATCAACGCCACGCAATCCGACCTGTCGGCGGCGGTGGACGCGGCCAAGAAGGTCCAGGCGCCCTTCACGCTGGCGACCTGCGGCTGGGTGCTGGGCCCGCAAACCGACCGCGCGTTGTTTCACCGGATCCTGCCGCCGGAGATGCCCATAAGCTGCATCAACCGCGAGGTAGGCAAGGCCCCGCTGCAGCCCGATTTCGCCCGTCTGAAGAACCGCCCCGCGTGGGCCATCCCCTGGCTGGAAGACGACCCCGCCCTGCTGCAGCCGCAACTGTGGGTGGGACGCATGCGCGCCGACGCGGTGGACGCCAAGGCCTACGGCTGCACAGGCCTGATGGGCATCCATTGGCGCACCCGCATCCTGGGGCCGAACGTCTCCGCTTTGGCCTGGGCCGCCTGGGACCAGCAGGATTGGTACGACCCGGCCACCGATCTCTCCCTCATCCCGGAAACCGAAGGCGTGGTGGGAGGGCAATGGATCGCGAATCCCACGGCGGAAATCGCGAAGACTGAGGATGATGAACTGTACCGCACCGTCCGCAGCGCGGTGCGCTCCTACCACATCGCCGTTCCCAAGGGAAAGTACACCGTCACACTGCAATTCTGCGCGCAAGAATCTTCCCTGTTTGCCGTGGCCATCGAAGGAAAAAGCGTACTGGAAAAACTGGATATCACTACCGCGGCGGGAGCCAACACGGCGCTCGATTACACTTTTATGGACATTTCCGTCGATGACGGACGGCTGGATATCGAGTTTTCACCGATGATCCATAATCCCAGCATTGCCGCCTTGGTAATTCAATCGGATTCATTCACCAAGAAGATCAACTGCGGCGGGGAAGCCTATAAGGATTACCAAGCCGATTGGCCGGCTTCCAAACCTAAACCACGCCACCTGCCCGCCGGGGATTTCTACCAGGATTGGGCGCGGAGCCAATTCGGCCCGGCCGCCGCCCGCGAAATCGCGGCCATCTTCACCGCGCTGGACGGCAATCTGCCCCGGCCCTCCGATTGGGTGGACGGGCCTGGAGGAATCAAACCGGATCCACGCCCTTGGGAGACGGTCCAACGGGAATACGAATTCGTCGGAAAACTGGAAAGCCTGCGCGGGAAAATCCAGGGCCAAGGCAACCGGGCGCGTTTCGATTATTGGCTGAACCAATTCCGTTTTCTGCGCTCCATCGCAAAAGGGAATTGCGAATGGGCGGCCTTGAACCAGGCCATCCAGAAAGCCAAAAACGAGCCGGTTGCGACCAAGCGCCAGGCGCTCGCGCGGCGGGAATTGTTGCCAATCCGGTTGCAACTGATCCAAACCGTGCGCGAAGCATACACCGCGTTGCTGGCTACTGTCAGCAACACGGGCGAGATGGGTACCGTGATGAATCTCGAACAGCACATCTTCCCCCTCCTGCTGGACAACACCGCCCAAGAGATCGAGGCCGTAATGGGAGAAGCTCTCCCGGAAAACGCCCGCCTCCCCAAGGGCTATAAAGGCCCCGCACGGCTCATTGTGCCCACGGTGCGCTCTTCGATCGAAGCCGGCGAGCGCCTGACATTGAAGGTGATCGTGCTGGACTCCCGCAAGCCCCGCGAGGCGGCCTTGTTTTGGCGGGAGATGGGAATCGGAGAATTTTCGCCAATCCAGCTCACACACATGGGACAAGGCGTGTATCTCGTGGACTTGCCGAACGACGCGTCGCGGAGGGATTTCGTCGAGTATTACATCCGGGTCCGGACGGCGGGCGGCACGGTGTTGTATTATCCCGATACCGCGCCGGAGACGAATCAAACGCTGGTCGTGATGCCGAAAGGATGAATGGGATTCACAAAGCTCAGCCGGTTTGAAGAGATAAGCCGGCGTTGGAACGGGAAGCGGCACAGCCTGCAACCCATAAAGAAGTTATTCTTGATCAGAAAGAGCCACTTCAATCTCACATCCACAGGATTGATTTACACCCTCCAATTCAAGCCGGACGGACTTGATTTGGGAAAAAAATACCCCCCCGGCTCAATCCTTCAATCCCTGGAAATTCGGCTCCACCCGGCTGGTGTCCTTCAGAAGATTATCCCAGCGGACGGCATCGTTTCGGTAGGCGGCGGTCCGGCCCAGAATCGTCACTAGGTTGCTGCGCACACTCGGCGCAACCGTGGGATTCGCATAGTCTCCCTCCAACAGGCTCTGGTGGAACGTGGCGATATTGGTAATAACCCCATCCGTGAAGATATTCCCCGTGTTCCCGCCCGCGTAGGGATTCTCCCCGCGGATCCGCACGTCGCCGCCGTACTCGGTTTCGATCACTCCCTTGGAACCGTACATGCGGTTCTTGATCCCGCCAGGCGATTCATAGCCCTCGAACTGGCGCGAGCTGAACGAAATGCCGACGTCGTTGGGATACTGAAAGACACACAGGAACGAATCATGGCAATCGCCGCCGTCATCCCGCACCTTGTGGCCGCAAGATCCGAACGCCTGCAAGGGCGGCTGATCCATGATCCAGCTGGCCACGTCGAGCGTGTGGATGTTCTGCTCGGTGATGATGTCGCCCGAAAGATTCTTGTCCAGTCCCCACGCCCGCAGCCGGTTGGCGGGATTCTTCGGATCGGCCTTCATGTACTGGACCTGATCGGCCCAGGGATTGCCCGCGTGATACGTGGACTCGCCGAAGGCGAACTCGCCCAGGGCCCCCTCGCGCACGCGCTTCAGCGCTTCCTGGTACAACGGATTGGCGCGGGTTTGAAAATCCACCAGGAAACAGAGGTTCTGGGCCGTGGCCCGCTTGCCGCTTTCCTCGATGGAGAAACATCCGGGGACATCCACGGCGATGGGCTTGGCGACATACACATGCACTCCCGCCTCTACGCCGGCCGCCGCCTGAGCCGGATGAAAATAAGGCGGTGTCTCGATGGCGATGGCGTCAACCAATTTTTTCTCTAGCAGCCGCTTGTATCCCGAGAGGCCGGTGAACCGGTTGGCCGTAGGGATGTCGAACAGATCGCCATAGTTGGAAACGCGGTCGTCGAAATAATCGGCCGCCGCGGTGATTTCATACCCGCCGTGCTTCTGGAAAAGTCTCGAAATCCATACTCCCCGGCCGCCGCAGCCGATCAAGCCCAACTTGATTTTGGCATTGGCCGCGTAACTCTTCACGGCGCGGGAACTCATGACCTGGAAGGATATCGCGGACGCGCCCGCGAGGAACGCGCGGCGGTTGATTGATTTGCCTGGCTGAGTGGGATGATGTCCGGTCGACATGTTCATAGCCCGCCTTGTGGGATGGAATCTGTCTCCGCTGGATTCACCTAAAGAACACAGAGTTATCCGGCGTAACGAAAGCATCATTGCATAGGGCAATGGAAGACGTCAAGAATATGGTGGGGGGAGGAATTGGCAGCGATTAGAGACGGACACCCCGGTCCGCACCCGCCATAATTTCACCGGGAGATCACCCAGAAATCACCGGTCCATGGCCACCCGGTACAGCCGGATCTCGTGGGTGTCATCGGGATTGGCCACTTCCGCGTACACCCAGAGTTCCCGGTCCACCTTCATCCAGTGCGAATACCGGAAGGTGTAGAAATGGCCGGGGGTCGTGCTGAGAAGCAACGGCGCGTCCCGAGTCAAATCCTGGATCTGATGCAAGTCGAACGTGAAGCCCAGCCCGGTGCCGATGTTGTACACCGGATCGCGCCATTCAACGTTCGATCCCTCATAGAGGAACAAATAGCCGATCCCCAGGGGAACCACACACGCCGGACGCACGAAGAAATTGTGCCAGCCCGTGAGGTCCATGATGGGTTCATACGGCCGGCCCGCGGATTGCCATTGATCTCCATCCTCGCTGATAAAATGGTAAATCCGCTCCGTCCCGCGCAATTGGCCGATCAGGTAAGCGTGATAGCGGCCTTCCGCGTGGAAAATGAATGGATCTTTGTATCCCTCGGGTGGCGTGTCGCGAGGAAAGGATTTGTCGTACGGGGCCATGACCACGCGGGCGGAGGCGGGATCGATCCGGGCCGGATCCTCCACGTCATCGAACTTGATGATCGACCAGGCGCCGCCTTGCCACGGACCACAGGCATACAGTTTGAATTTTCCCGACCGGGGATCAATCACCAACGCGGGGCGTTCGAATCCGGGAATCGGCACGGCTTCGCGGGGAATACGCCGCGCGGTTTGAAAACGCACGCCGTCTTCGCTTTGTAGAATCCGGATCTCATATCCCCGCAATCCCCGGGGAGAGACCGCGTCGCGCATCCGGCACGCCAGCCAGAACACACCCCGCGCGTCACGGACTACCGACGGCGCGCCCGCCCACCATTCCGGCTCTTGCTGGTCGGGTTTCAGGATGACGTCGTACCCGTCGAAACGTTGGATAATGTTCCGGTATTCTTCGGCGGTGACGGGCTTTGCGTGGCGCGCGGGCGGTCCGGATTCGGACCCGGAACCCCAGCCCGCGCTGTGCCATCCGGTGGCTCCCAGAATCATAAACCCGAGCATCAACCGGCCGGTCCACTCCCTCCACCCGGAGACCCATTCCCATCGATCACCGGTCCACGCGAATCCAAATGATTGGCCCGATATCCTTGAACTGGAATAAATACTTGATCTGGAATAAATGGTTGTCATCCGGCGTTGCCAACCTGCCATTCCGCGTTTCACTTTCCAAGATTTTACTGCAAGGAATCCACCTTTTTCATCACCCGCGCGGGATTGCCGGCCACGACGGTGTTGGGCGGGACATCCTTGGTCACCACGCTGCCTGCGCCCACAATGGCGTTCTCGCCGACCGTAATCCCGCAGAGAAGGGTGGCACTGGAGCCAATGGAGGCGCCCTGCTTGATCCGGGTAGGCTCGCAAACCCAATCCGCCTCGGTCTGCAATTGCCCGTCCGGATTGGTGGACCGGGGATAGCGGTCGTTGATGAAGGTCACATTATGGCCGATAAAGACGTTGTCCTCGATCGTCACGCCCTCGCAGATGAACGTGTGACTGGAAATCTTGCAATTCTTGCCGATGACCGCGCCCTTTTGGATTTCCACAAACGTGCCGATCTTGCTGTTGTCACCAATCTCGCACCCGTACAGGTTGACGAAATCGTAGATCTTCACATTTTGACCCAACTTCACATTGTCCGCGATCTTTTGCATACGGGTATCCGTCATGGCTTCACGATCCTTCCCGGAGAATGAGGATAATTCTTCAACCGTTTACGCCTGGCCCAGCGCCAACGCGTAGGCTTCATACAATTTTTGTTTGGAATGGTCCCATGACAGGCTTTCCTGAATCCGCTGACGGCCAATCTCACCGAGATGCCGGCGCAATTCGGGCGAATCCATCAATTGGGCGATTTTCCGGGCAAAATCCTGCTCATCATTGGGGACCGCGTACAACGATGCCTCGCCCGCCGAAATCCGGGTCTCCTTCAGATCGTAGGAAACGATGGGCTTGCCCACAGCCATGTACTCCAGCGTCTTGTTCATTGTGGAAATGTCGTTCAGGGGAGTGTGGGGGTCAGGACACACGCAGATGTCGGCGGTAGAGAGGGCCTCCACCACGTCGGCGTCGGGCACCCGGCCGGTGAAGGTCACTACGGTGTCCACTTTCAGTTCCTTGGCGTAATTTTTCAGATTCTCGAGCTCCGTGCCGCCCCCCATGATCATGAGGTGGAAATCCTCGCGCTTCAGGTCATGCAGCAAGTATGCCGCCGAGCGTAGCAGGTAATCGACGCCGTCCTGGCTGCCCATGGTGCCGATGTAATAAATCAGGCAAGGCTTGCCGCGCCGCAGAGCGGGATTTTCGGGCACCACCTTGATCCGCTTGGGATCGGGGCCGTTGCGCACGATCACGATCCGCTCGGCGGGCACCTGGCCGCGCCGCATGGCGATTGCCTTGTACGATTCGTTGGTCGAGATCACCACATCGGCGGTCTTGAAGGTCATCCGCTCGAAAAAGAGCAACACCTTGTGGACCAGGTTGGAATCCTGGCTTTTCCGCTTGGTAAGATAGGTCTCGGGGGAAAGATCGTGGTGGTCGAAGATCAGTTTTTTCCCCAGAATCTTATACGGCAACGCCACCAGGAAGAGCAAGTCGGGGGGATTGCAGGTCTGGATGACGTCGAATCCCTCCTTGAAAAACACCCGTACACTCAAGTAAGACATTTTCACCAGGGCTTGGGCGAATTCAAAGAGATACGCCAAAAATCCTTCCCCCGCTTCCCATGCGTTGTAGCGGTAAATGGAAACGTTCTGGAGAATTTCATGGGCGGCGGTATCGAATTTCTTCCCCTTCGGGCAAATCACACGGACCTGATACCCTTTTTCGGTCAGGGCCGTGGCCTCGCGCCACACGCGTTGATCGAACGGCACGGACAAGTTCTCGACCAGAATGAGCACCTTACCAGCTGATTCCACAATAGGCTCCTTGATATTCGCTGAGATCGCGTTGGATCCGGACGAGGTCGATGAACATTTTGTCCGGATAGCGCTTGGGCAAGTCCACAAACTCGGGATTCTTGTGGGAAATGACAATCACCTCGGTCCTTTGGACCACGTCGTCCAGGTTATCCGAAATGTAGTCGGAAATATGGGGGATCTTGGCCATGATGTATTCCTTGTTGGCCCCCACGATCTTGGAAAGATGAACATTCTTGTCGTAAATCTTCACCTCGTACCCCTTGCCGAGCATCGCTTCGACGAACTCAACAATGGGGCTGTGGCGCAAGTCGTCGGTCCCGGGTTTGAAACTCAGCCCCAGCACGCCGATCCGCTTGCCGTTCTGTTCCGTGACCAGCTCAATAAGGCGCTTTTTTTGATTTTCGTTGCTGATTTCGATGGCGTTGATAACCGGCGTGATGACATAGTGGTCGTGCGCGATGGTCTTCAGGGCGGAAAGGTCCTTCGGCAGGCAGGAACCGCCATAGGCAAATCCCGGCTTGAGATAGTAGGGCGAGAGATTCAATTTCGTGTCTTCGCAAAACAAATCCATGACCTCGTGGGAATCAATCCCCAAGGACTTGCAAATATTCCCGATCTCGTTGGCGAAAGACACCTTGAGGGCATGAAAACTGTTGTTCACCATCTTGATCATCTCGGCCGCGGGAATGGATACCCGCCGGATTGGTGCCTGGACATTCTTGTAAAGGTCCGCCATGACCGCAAAGGCCTGGTCCGACGAGGTTCCAATCACCGTGCAAGGTGGATGGTAGAAATCGTGAACAGCCGACCCTTCACGCAGGAACTCGGGATTGGAGACAACCTCGAAATCGGTTCCCCGCTTTTTACCCGACTTTTCCGCGATGATCCGGCCCACCTTCTCGTTGGTCCCCGGCAGGACAGTGCTGCGGATCACCACCACGTGATAGCGCCGGCTGGCCGCCAATCCTTCCCCGATGTTTTCCGCCACATGGCCGATGCCGCTCAGGTCGAGATGGCCGTGTTTGTTGTTGGGTGTCCCCACACAGATAATGGAGAGATCCGAATCCGGCATTACGCTCCGGTAGTCCCGGGTGGCCAGGATATTCCCCGCCTCCCACGCCTCTTTCATCATCCAATCCAAGTCTTTTTCGATGATGGTGGGCTCCCCTCGATTGATCAAGCCGATTTTATAATCGTTGATGTCAATGCAATGGATCCGGTGGCCTTCCTTGCCGAAACAAGCGACGGAAACACACCCGACATATCCCAAACCAAATACGTTAATGATCATGAAATGAACTCCACTGTCCGGATTTATAAAAATATTCGTACCACATTTCCAAAGTCAAAAGCGAAAACAGGGCGCGTTTGTAGTCTTGCCGGCCGCTGTGGTGGTCGTCGATCATCCCCAAGATGGTTTTTTTATTGAAATAGATGCTGGAGAGCGAATGATTCGACAACATTTTGTCACTGAGATAAGTCCGCATTTCCCGCCGGAACCAGTTGTTTACCGGCGTGGTGAAGCCAATCTTTCTCCGGCTGAGCACCTGCGGCGGAATCCATTTGGAAACCGCTTTTTTCAGGATGTACTTTTGAGTCAGCCCCTTGATCTTGTACTGGGGTGGAATGCTTTCCACGAACTGCATGAGGTCCAGATCCAGAAACGGGACCCGCGCCTCGAGGGAAACCGCCATGGACAATTTGTCTCCATACATCAGCAGGTTGTCCGGCAACGAAAAGCGGGAATCGATGTACAACAACTGGCTGAGGGGGTCCAAATGCGTGACATCAGCCTGCCAGCGGCGGAACACGTCGACACATCGCGTGTGCATCCCCCGGTTTCCATCCTGCAAATACAATTTCTGGCGGAGGGAGGGATGAAAAATGGAATGCACCTGGCAGAACCGCTGGAGTGTATCCGGAATGTTCAAGGAGCGGACCGCCCGCTTGAGCCGCTCGTTGCGGGGCAACAATTCCACCAGGGGCGCGATGACATATTTCCTCAGGGCTTCAGGAAGAATCCGGTAACGGGAACCCCACCGCTCCCCAAAATGGCGCAAATAACCGGCGAAAGGTTCGTCGGCGCCCTGTCCGGTCAGCACCACCTTAACGCATTGCCCCGCAAGCTCGCAAACCTTATAGAAGGCCACCGTGGACGCGGTGGCGATGGGTTCTTCCAAGTACCACATGGACTTGGGCATGAAATCGGCGTATTTCTCGGCGGAAATGGTGATATCATGGTGATGGCTGCCGATCCGCCGGGACGCCTCGCGGGCGTGAATCAATTCGTTTTCATCAAAATCATCCGAGAAGCCGACCGTGAAGGTTTGCAGGGGGCCGCCGGTGATCTCGGTGGCGATTTGCGCCACGGTGGAAGAATCCACCCCTCCGCTGAGCATAATCCCCAAGGGCACATCGGACATCAACTGCCGTTCCACCGCCGCGTAGATCTTCTTCCGCAATTCCTCCACGAGCTCGTTTTCGGAAAGCCCCTCCAGAAGGGTGGGAGGGCGGCGGTAAAAACAAAACGGCTCCTCCAGACGCCGGCCGCAACGCAAGGCGTAGCCGGGATACAGCTTTCGGATGCCCTCAAAAATGGTGTGCGGCGAAGGGATGAACGAAAACATCAAAAATTCGTCCAACGCTTGCAGATCAATCTCCCGCTGCACCTTGGGATGGCCCAGAATCGCCTTGATTTCGGAAGCGAACAACAACGAGCGGCCGTTGTCCCAATAATACAAGGGCTTCACCCCGTAGGGATCCCGCGCCAAGATCAATTCCTGGGTGTTCCCGTTCCATATGGCGAACGCGTAAATGCCATTGAGCCGCGGAAACGCATCCACCCCCCATTGCTCATACGCGTGAAGAATGACTTCCGTGTCGGTCTTGGTTTGAAACCGGTGACCGTGAGATTCCAGTTCCTTCCGCAGATCCTTATAGTTGTAAATTTCACCATTAAAAATAATCCAAATCGTGCCATCCTCGTTGCCGATCGGTTGGTGGCCCGTATTCAGATCAATGATGGACAAACGGCGGTGACCCAGCCCCAGGCCGGCCCGGTCGTCGTAATAAAATCCTTCGTCATCGGGCCCCCGGTGCCGGAGAAAATCCGTCATGCGCTGTAAGAGAATTTTGTTTACTGCTGCATGATCGTGGTAATGAAAAATACCACTAATTCCGCACATCGGCATTCTCCGCATGATTCCATTCGCGCATAGGCACCTTCTCTTCCGCCATGGCGGCTGCCTCCCGCTCCATGTGATACCAAAACGCCAGGCTCCGGAACATCTGCGATTGCGCCCAGCGGTGGTAGGGAACATTATTCCACCCGAACAACAATTTCCGGGTTCGGAACGATCCGTCGGGTTTGATCCACTGGGTGCTGAAGTCGTCAAAGACGATCTGACGGACCTCGTTGAGTTCCGCGAAGCGGTCCCGCAGCAGCAAAGACATGTTTAAAAATTCAGCGTAGTCATACAGTTCCCGTTTGTGCAGGGTAATGCGGGGCTTCTTGGCAAAGGGGACGGGCAACCGGTGCTCGTCCACCAGATGGCTCAAGTAATATTCCACTCCGCGGCGGATACTTTCCTGGATGGAAGCGGAAGGCTTCAACGCGTCAATCTTCGCCAGGTTCTTGAGATTGAAGCACGTGTGGTAATTGTCGATGAACCGGTCTTTGCCGTCGGTGGCGTAGAACCAGGATCCATCGGGATTCTGCACTTCCAAGATGTAATTGATGTTCCTCTCGCCTTTCTTCCAATAGGCATCATTGTTGAACCGGATGGACGCCTCGGTCATGATATACGCCCGGTACGCGTTGGCGTTAAGCACCATCCGCTTGTCAAAGGGTGAATACGAAGCAGCGCTCGCGGTGGCGCTGATGTCCGCGTCCGTGTAATCGTGGTAGACATGCTCGGCGATGGAATGCACAATTTCCAACCAACGTTCGGAGCCGTCCACCTCGTACATGTCCCGGAAAGCCTCGTACACGTAGGGCACGGTGGTGATAAGCGGTGTCCCGGCATGGAAGGTGCCGAAACAGGTCTCCCACTCAAAGGGATACCCCCAACAGTAATGCTCGTACCCGGGACAACGCGAACGGATCAGCTCCTCCAGATACGACCGGGCGCGGTCATAGTATCCCGTCGCGCCTGTGGCGCGGTGGAGGAATAGAAATCCCATCGCGTAGTGGGCATCAGCGATCGCAAACCGCCGCGGGGGAGTGAACCATTTCCGCGTGGCCGGCGCGAACGATTCCAGAAAGAAAAACGGCGCCACCAGCAGTCCCCCGAGTTTGGCGTTCTTGTAATACACCGCCTTGGCTTTCTGTCCGGGCGGAAACGACCAAAAATCATACTGATCCTGGGAAACCGGACCGTATCCGTCCAGCCATTGAACAAATTGTTTCAATAGACCTTCCAGTTTGTTTGCTATTACAGCCGTCATCACTCTTCATCCTTTCCCGTATTTATTTTCAATTTGATCACCGCATAGACCACCATTCATGACATTTCGATACACGGTTTCGAGGCGAGCCGCCGCTCCCGGCGCCAAACAATGCTTCCGGGCGTAATCCCAGTTGTTGCGGGAAATCGTGGCATACAACCCTTTATCCTGGTACAAACGCTCGAGAAAACCGGCGAACTCGGCTGGATCCAGGCTGTCTGTCATGAATCCGTGGATTTCACTCTGGATAACATCCGCTAAACCACCCACCGGCCGGGTGACGATGGGCAAACCAAACGCCATGGCTTCCACCACGGAGACCGGCATGCCTTCCGTATAACTTGGCAAAATATAAACATGCGAACGGGCTAGCAACTCGCGCTTATCGTTCCCTTTGATATAGCCGGGAAACGAAACTCGCGGAATATTTTCCGATGCCACGTACGCTTTCACGGCTTCCAGTTCGGGGCCGTCACCCGCCACAATCAGCTCCATGGCGGGATAAGCCGCGTGGAGTTTCGCGAAGGCTTGCACTGTCTCATAAATCCCCTTTCCCTTGATCATACGCGAGAGGAATAGGATGCGCCAAACCGATGACTGGTCCCGGTTGGCCTGAAGAGTGGGCCAATCGAAGCCATCCAGAAAATCGTCATCGACAACGGTCGTCTCCCGGTAAATGGGCTGGGTCATATTCCAGCGGCGCAAGGTGTTCATTACCTCCCGGGACAGAACTATAAAGGCATCGGCCCGTCCGAAGGTCCATCGGAAGGTCCAAAGAAAACGGGATTCGATTGTCTCCTGAAAAGGTTTTTGCCAGCCATGAAAAAAAACCACCGCCTTCGCGCCAAGGCTTTTGGCCAACAACACCAACAAGCCATCGCGGATGTACGATTTCATATCCAAGGATGGATTGATGTGAACGACATCGATATGGTGCTTTCGGATGGCTCGCGTAAAATGATAAAAATCACCCACAAACCGGGATAGTTTTCTCAACTCACCCGCTTCATTCGGACGGCGGCCCACGCAAAATGAATGGACCGGCACGTTGAATTTCCCTCGTAAATGGCCAAAAAAATTGGAAACTCCCCCGGGATCTAAAAAATCAGGATGTGTGATCAATACATTCAAAAGACAACGTTCCTTTCTTCACCCCTGCCGCTGCTTCCCAACATTTCTCCGCCTGCGGGGAAAATATGTCGAAAGTCTTCGAAAACCGTTTCCTGAAACCAATATATTTTATCAAAATGATCAACTTTGACCACCTAACCAAAGATCAACCTTTTCCCATCGAAATCCCCTGGTCTTCGGCAGCCAGGGCCCGATGGAAAGAGAAACCGATCATGCAGAACAATAAAAGATCAATGAAGATCGTGATAAAAACGTGGATGTCTCAGCCATTCCCCGCTTCGACAAACGAAAGTCCGCCTCCCCAAGCCTCCTATTATCATATCTTTCATAAAGGGGAAACACAACAAAATAGATAAAAAAAATCAAGTACCTACTTGTTCATACATTTTATGTTACGATTCGATCGATGGATGTCACGTTATTTTCAATAATAAAAACGCTTCCCCGATGAGCCAGAATGCCACAGCCATCTGAAGCGGAAATTGGTGGGAAAATCATCCCCGCGAACGGCCTGACGAGAAAGGTTTCTCTCTCTTTATTCAGGTTTACGCGGGCGAAACGAAAGAGGATTAGCAGGTATCATGGGCTGCGTGTATCTCTTCGACATGAAACCGGTAAAATCCAGATACGCCTCTCATCTATTTCGTGCCTTGCGGTACAATACGAACAAAACTGTTTTAAATTTCGTGATTTATTCATTAATTGCATGAATAGCATACTCGCTTTTCTTATTGCCAATCCGATAATCACCTTGTTTTTGATCGTCGGTTTCGGAGTCGCCCTGGGAAACCTCACGATCCGGGGATTTTCTTTGGGACCATCGGCGGTCATGTTTGTGGGCATGCTGTTCGGGCATTGGGGAATCCGTATCCCCGATGAAATTAATACATTGGGTATCATTTTGTTTGTTTATTCAGTAGGGCTTTCGGCTGGACCGCGTTTTTTTTCATCCATCCATAAAAACGGCTTCACCTTTTTTCTGATCTCGCTGTTGTCTTTGTCATCCGGGGTCGCGGTGATATGGGGAATAGCCCGGTTGTTTGATCTGCCGCCTGGCTTATGCGTGGGAATTTACTCGGGGGCTATCACCTCCTCTCCCGGTCTGGCTGCGGCCCTGGATGTGGTGGATGACCCCAACATCTCGATCGGGTATGGTATCGCCTATCCCTTTGGACTGATTGGGATCATTTTGTTTGTGCAATGCATTGCCAACCTGAAATCGACCCGCGAAGAACAAATTCTTGAAAAAGAAGATCCCTCCCGCCAAGAACATAAAGTTCTGGAAAAACATTACCTTGTGACCAATCCCAACTGTACAGGGAAGCCGATCGCGGAAATCGATTTCCACAGTATGACCCAAGCCAACATCACCCGGGTCAAACGGGGCGACCGGGTTTTCCTTGCTCACGATGACACGGTGCTCCATCTGAACGACATTGTCCGCGCGGTTGGGACCCAACGGGAATTGAAAAAAATGGAACACTTGATCGGCAAGGAAACCCAAGCGGACATGGATTTTGCCAAGGATATTGTCATCCGGGATGTTTATATCTCATCCCATCAAATCACCGGCAAGACCTTACAGGAATTGGAGGTTCACTCACTCTTTGGGGTGATTATCACCCGGCTGCGGCGGGATGAGATCGAAATCGCGCCAACGGGGCAAACCACCCTGGAAATCGGCGACCTGATCCGAATTGTTGGCGATAAGGACGATTGCGATGAATTCGTAAAAATTTTTGGACAGCAAGAAAGCCGGATCCATGAAACCAATCTTCTTCCCCTCACTTTAGGCATGGTCGCGGGCACGGTTCTGGGTTCTTATAATTTTGATTTACCGGGAGGCATCCAATTCCGCCTAGGAATGGCCGGTGGACCTTTGCTGGTCGCGCTGGTCATGAGCCACTATGGCCGGATCGGGCGGATAAGCACCCGGATTCCCCACGCCGCTAAGTATCTCTCCAGGGAAATCGGCTTGGTGTTTTTTTTGGCGGCGGCCGGCACCCATGCGGGGGAGTCGTTTTGGGAGGTCTTCCGCCAGACGGGTTTCCAAATGGTGCTTTTCGGCCTGTTGACCACCGCCGCGCCATTGTTGACAGCGTATACCCTGGCGGTGCACGTGTTCCGTATGAGTCACTTGGCCACGATCGGCGTGGTTTGCGGTGGCATGACCAGCACTCCCGCCTTGAGTTCCATCAGCAATCGGATCGATTCTGAGACCCCTACCATCGCTTTTGCTTCCATTTATGCCATTTCCATGGTGCTGGTTACCACTCTCAGCCAAATCCTGGCACTGATTTTGATGTAACAGCCGATTCCTTTCCAACATAAAGAATGCTGGATCGTCTGAGTCTCTTGGCGGCCTTCTTCAAATCAGACCAGAACACTGGCAGGCCTATTCTCCCGTGGATATCGTCCCAACCGCCGATGGCAAATTATGCCATGAGCGGTTACGTTTCACTCATGGACTACCCCGGCAGGCAAGTGGGATTCCACGAACGGCAGATCACGAAGTTCGGCAACATGAACTCATTAAACCACAAAAAAAGGGAACCTGACGGTTCCCTCTTCATCGAAACAGATGGACTGAATTCGTTAGAATTCGATTCCCAATCCGACATAATGGCCCATGTCACTGCTGGCCGTGTCGGTGAATACAAAAGCATAATCAATCTTGAATTGACCATACTTGTATCCCAGACCTGCGGAATAACCGCTGATCGAACGTTCTTCGAAGATATTTGTAGAGGGAGAATCGAACTCGATATCTTCGTATCGATAACCAGCCCGAATGAACAAGTTCTCATAAGCTTCGTATTCTAGTCCCAGGTGCAAACTGAAAAAGTCTTCCTCGTTGTCGTTTAATCCACCATCTAGGTCGCGGTTCTCATAATTCAAGTCCATGGCGGCAAGAAGTGGTATATCCTCCAAGAACCGCCACGCGACACCGCCCCGGATGGACCAGGAATCCGCATCGGCGTTGCCCATCAGGTCCGAGTCCCGGTCACCCAGGCCATAATAGCCATCCAAACCGAACGCCAGATTGCGGTTCAATTTGTACTGAACGCCCACCTGGTTCCGATGACCCTGGAATTCTTCACCCACTGTAGCAAAAACAAACGGAGCCGGCCTCGTGACATTGAACTGAGTGTCGAGTTCCCAGTCGATATAACTGTACCGGTAACCGACCGCCCATTGCTCGTTGATCCGGTATCCGGCGCCGACGCTGACATGATGGCGTTCCATATCGGCTTCCTGGTTCATAAAGCCGGGAAACGCGAACACATCGCCTTTCGTGCCCATGTCATCTTCCCGGTAGGAGTATAGAAGTCCCACCGCGCCCCAGTCGAACGGGTAAGCGCCGCCGATTCCCACATCCCATAACTCATTTTCGGCTTCCACAGGGAACATGGGATCCAAGAGAGTGACATCGCTGGCCACTTCCTGGAAATCAAATCCAATCATTACATACGGCTTTTCCAGGAAGCCGAATGCGGCGGGGTTGCCGAGAAGTGCTTCCTCGCCGCCTTGCAGCGCGGAATAAGCCCCGCCCATGGCCGCAGAGCGTGGAAACATCTGCAGTTCATGAAAGCGGTACCGGTTGTAATGCGCGTAGTAATCATTATTTTGGGCCTCGGCAACGACTGGAACGATGTACAGGCAGGTGAAGATGCCAAGAACCAAAAGGAGCGGACGATGTCGATTCATATTCATGAACCCCCAAAAAGGTCAAGGTTTATTTAGTGACTTGTCTTTGAGACCGAATCATGAAAAAAACCGTTATTCCACCGGAGCGGCCACGCCCACGGTTCCCAGTTCGAGATCATAGAAACCATAGAAGCCGGTCAGGTTCTGGAATGAAGCCGGATCATTGTTGATTCTGAGCTTGTTGGTGAAGATTTCGCCCAGTTCATTCATGACGAAGTAGGTATTATCGGCCCACACGAAGTCCACCGCGCCGGGTTCATTCACCGTGTTGATAATGGCGTTGGTCACCGTGTTGAACTCAATACCATTCCATTCCACAACGAATCCATCACGCAGCAGAACCGCATAGCCTTTCTCGGTGAGCTGCATGGCCAACGCGCCGATTCCCAACTCCTCGGAGAAGGAAGGCATCGCGGGCACGTTGCCAAACGCCGTCACCTTGCCATTCGAGGCCAGGATATAGTAACCCAGGTTCGTGGCCGGATTGGCCGGATCAGGCACCACTTCGAGATCGACCGCCAGCGGCAGTTTTTGTTTGAAGCGGTACGTCCCGAGAATCACTTCTTCCTCGTAAACCGCACTGCCATGGAAGGCGGCCGTGCCGTAGGCGTGAACATTGCCGAAGCGGTCCAGAACCAGGTAACCTTCGCCATTCGGCCCCACCGGTTCCATATCGATGATGTTGCCCAAATTATCGAGCGTGGATCCGCCGTTACTGTCCTTCTTGAAGGATTCGGGGAAGATCCCGCCATTCACGGTTGTGAGTACAACCTGGTTGTTGACCAATTCCAGATCAATCGGCCGTCCCACGATCGCGTAGTCCAGAACCACTTCCGTCCCGCTGTCCTTGCCGCGTTGCACCACGGTTCCGTCTTGCGAGAGCAGGACCAATCCACGATCCGCACCTACCGCCGTCGGAACCGGAGTGGCGGTTGGAGTGGGCGTCGGAACTTCGGTGGCCGTCGGCGTCGGAGTCGAAGTCGGCACCTCCGTCGCTGTTGGAGTCGGTGTGGGTACCTCAGTCGGCGTCGGAGTCGGCACCTCAGTCGGTGTCGGCACCTCGGTCGGCGTCGGGGTCGGCACCTCAGTCGGTGTCGGGGT
This sequence comes from Candidatus Omnitrophota bacterium, assembly GCA_013177805.1. Classification (GTDB taxonomy): domain Bacteria; phylum Hinthialibacterota; class Hinthialibacteria; order Hinthialibacterales; family Hinthialibacteraceae; genus JABLXU01. The sequence goes on along the minus strand of JABLXU010000051.1, from coordinate 42,293 downwards.
CTCGACGACTGTCTCGGTCGGCACAGGAGTAAACGTAGCCGTCGGCGTCGGTACCTCGGTCGGCGTCTCGGTCGGCGTCGGAGTTTCGACTACCGTTTCCGTCGGCACAGGAGTAAACGTGGCCGTCGGCGTCGCGGTCGGCGTCTCGGTTGGCGTCGGAGTCTCGACTACCGTTTCCGTCGGCACAGGAGTAAACGTGGCCGTCGGCGCGGCACCTCGGTCGGCGTCTCGGTTGGCGTCGGAGTCTCGATCACTGTTTCGGTCGGCACCGGAGTGAAGGTAGCCGTCGGCGTCGGCACGGGAGTTTCCGTCGGCGTCTCCGTCGGCGTCGGGGTCTCGACTACCGTCTCGGTCGGCACCGGAGTAAACGTGGCCGTCGGCGTCGCGGTCGGCGTCTCCGTCGGGGTTGGAGTCTCTACTGCCGTTTCCGTAGGTACCGGGGTAAACGTGGCCGTCGGCGTCGGCACCTCGGTCGGCGTCTCGGTTGGCGTCGGAGTCTCGATCACTGTTTCGGTCGGCACCGGAGTGAAGGTAGCCGTCGGCGTCGGCACGGGAGTTTCCGTCGGCGTCTCCGTCGGCGTCGGGGTCTCGACTACCGTCTCGGTCGGCACCGGAGTAAACGTGGCCGTCGGCGTCGCGGTCGGCGTCTCCGTCGGGGTTGGAGTCTCTACTGCCGTTTCCGTAGGTACCGGGGTAAAGGTAGACGTCGGGGTCGGCACCGGGGTTTCCGTCGGCGTCTCCGTCGGTTCTACCTGGCCGCCTGCCAAGGCCACCTGAGCGGCTAGCGGGGTGACGTTAATTGTTCCAAAACTCGTATCGAGAAGAGAAGTTACGGAAATATTAATAGACGAAGACGCGGAAGGAGTGGAAACAACCTGGAAGGTGATCCGGGCAAATTCCACCTCACCCGTGGGTTGATCCAAACTGGCCGCGTTCAAGCCGTTCATCAAAATCACACCCGGGGTGGAGGTGTTGGCGATCGGGGAACCCAGTTCCGTGGCGGCGCCGCCCGCCACCGGACCGCTCACCGCCAACACACTTGGATCATACGTAACCCTCACATCGTATGCGCCGAGGGGGCTGGTTCCAACGTTCGCCACTACGCTGGCCACAAAGGTATCCCCTACGTTGAAAGGACCACCGCTGACGACCAACGTGATCGTTGAAGGAGGCACTTGCAGAGGGTTGACCTGAACATTTTCGATTCCCGCCGGAAGCTTCTTGGCCGGGGGAAGAGTCACCACAGCGTCGGTGGAGGTATTGGGATCCGGGCGGAGACCAGCCAGGATTTGTTGAATGAATAAAGCATCCCCGATGCCAATCCCTGCGATCGGGTCAATTTCCGCGGCCACAGGATCAGTAACGGCCGGCCGCAGTCCAGCGAGAAATTGGCGGATCATCAAGGCATCGCCTATCTCCAATATACCATTGCCGTTAGCGTCACCCTTGACCATTTGTGCTTTGACGGTCACGGAGGCGGGTTGCGCGATCACGATCCCCAGGTCACTGCCTTCCGGTTTCTCCAGGCCATCAGTGAAAAAGTTAGCCGCGGCGATTTGCGCTTGGAGCGTACCGGGCGTGTTGGCCTGCACCCGCAACGTCCCGATGGGGACCCCCGCGAAGGCCGACGCCGCGTTGGGACCCAGCAACGAGGATTGCAGGAGAATTCCCTGGCCTTCCACATGGGTCACGGTCACCGGGGCTTGGTCAGGCACGCCATTGGCATTGGACCATTCCGGGGTGATGTCAAATTGGGGGCTGGAAACTGTGACGCCATCCGTGGAGTTGAAATCCACTTGAAGAAGATACGCGCTGAATGGCTGATCCGATTCCAAGAGCAAATTGTAAACGATTTCGCTCCCAACCGCCGCCGAGTTGGATGTGGGCGTCAACGAGACCACACCCACACCGTATGATGCACTCGCACCGCAAAGCAGAAGCGTGAATAGCAGTGCGACTGGTTTGGTCATGGATTTCCGCATCGGTGCCTCCGTGTCTTTAGGTGTACAGTTATGAGGAACCACACATCCCCAGATCGGTACACAGTCGGGATTACTTTATCGAAACTCAAACCAAATTTCAACTCCTAAATTGCTTTTTTTCCGACTTTTTTTTGTTAATTTCCCGATTCGTTAGTCTTTTTAGCAAAGAAATTTATGAAATAATGCCCCCGGGCCTCTCAAAAGTGATAAAAATTGGAAAGAATTTTCTTTTTTCTATGAGAATCCTTATAATTCAACGTTTTGACTTGGCTTCGGTTTCCTGTGCCCGCCGCGTGATCTGCCAGACCAGCGAACTGTTGCGCCGGGGCCATCACGTTTGGCTTACGGATTTTCCCCATGCCGGCCGCCGGGAGGCCATCCCCGAGCTGGTCGATCTTTCGCGCCTGGGCACAGTCCTGATCCCCCTCGAACGGCGGATTGCCGGATTTTATAGAAATATTCAATCTTTACTGCGTCTTCAATTCAGGCCCGATTTGATTCATCTCTGGAAATCCTACCCCGACGCTTCTCTACCCGCCCTGTTCCTCTCCCGCCTTTGGAAAATCCCCTTACATTACGATTGGGATGATTGGGAACAGGGCATCGCGGAGGAATTGACCGGTTCGATTTTGGCCGGCTGGATCGCGGGACTATGGGACCGCTTGCTGCCGAAATGCTGCCACACCATGACCACCGCCAGCCAATTTTTGCGCGCCAAAGCCCTGGAATGGAGCGTGCAGGAGAATCGCATATGGGACGCCCCTGTGGGGGCGGATGTGGAGTGGTTTTTCCCCCGGGAACGGGACACAACCCTGTTCGAAGCTCTGCAACTGCGCGATCCGGTCCTGGTATACCACGGACAACTCGAGGTGGCCAGTTACGCGGAACAAGCCGTGGAGGCCTTGAAGGAAATCCGGCGCGAAATCCAAACCGCTACCCTGTTGGTTGTGGGTGGGGGCCGGAAGTTGGAGGCGGTCCGGCAGCGCGCCGAGGAGCTACGGGTGGCAAAACATGTCGTCTGCACCGGGTATGTTCCCGCCGACGAGATTCCCCGCTATTTGTCTTTGGCTACAGTAGCGCTGGCGCCTTTCGAGAAAAACGATGTTACGCGGGCGAAATCGCCGCTGAAAATCGCCGAATACCTGGCCATGGGACTTCCAGTCGTGGCATCGGATGTGGGGGACGTGCGCCGTATGATTACTGGCGCGGGCGCTTGCGTGCCTTGCCGTAACATTTCCGAAATGGCCCGGCAGGCGGTTTGGATCTTGAAGCATCCCGGCGTACGCCAAAGCATGGCGCTGGCGGGCCGGAAATTAGCGGAGACCCAGTTCAATTGGAAGCGGCACGGGGATACATTGGAGGCCGCCTACCAAATGGCCGTGGAAAAAAACACCGGCGCGTAACCCCTCCCGTCCGCCACCTGCCTTTCATGATCCACTGCGAACGAATGTTCACACCTGCGAAGAATCCTTCCCCTCCCTATTCCTCCTAGACTTTGCGGTACATAAGGCTAATCTCAAACAATTCAATCGATTGTTCACGACCCGGAACAAAGTTCTTTTTATATATCCAATTCATTTCCAATGTGTTACGTCATATAATCCAACCGCTTTTTTTCTCCAGCAGTGGCAAAAAGGAAGGTTTGGCATGGAGTTTGATCTGCTTTACACCCGATACGGATAGATTTCAATCGGGAGGAGATCGAACTCATGGATTTCGCCTCTCTGAATCATCAGATATACGCGAACACGCAAACCGACCCCTTGACCGCCGAGGAAGAGCGGGAACTGGTGCGGCGATACCGCCAAGGCGATAATGAAGCCCGGCAGCGGCTGATCGAAAGCAATCTGCGCTTTGTTATCAAGATGGCCTTGAATTTCCGCAACAAGGGACTGGCGCTGGCCGATCTGATCCAGGACGGCAACCTGGGGCTGATCGAAGCCTTGGAGAAATTCGATCCGTCGAAGAATTGCCGGTTGATCACCTACGCCTCCTGGTGGATCCGGCTCTATATGCAACGGGCCGTCGAACAAAAAGCCCGGCAGATCAATTTACCCATCAATAAAACGGAAATACTGCGGAAAGTCCGATCCTTCGAGGACTCTTACATCAAGACTCATGGTCAAAAACCCTCGGCCGAAGAGGTCGCGGAGGCATTGGACCTCCCCGTGGAAAAAGTCGAGGAACTGGACGAATACAATCCGACTTTTCACACGATTCATTTTGTAAACGAGGACCATCCCGGGCTCGAGAAGGTGTTAATCGACGAAAAAAACGAAGATCCCCGCGACCGGATGTGGAGAAACGAAGCCAAGGACCGATTGTTCGCGGCGATGAAGGTTCTCAACGACCGGGAGCGGGAAGTCCTTAGCCACCGGTATAGTTTGTTCGAGGGGGGCAAGAAACTCAGCCTCCGCAAAGTAGGCCAAAAACTGGGCCTCAGCGCGGAAGGAGTCCGGCGGATTGAAGAACAGGCCATGAACAAGCTCCGCCGGCCGTATGTCAGCGCCCAAATGGAATCGCTATTCGCGTCGTAACTTTTTTCGCCTTCCCCAGGGCAACCGCCGGATTTCCTCCATCCTGATCCGGCGGTTTTTCTTTTCCACCATAACCGATCCGGCACGGTTGGTTTTCGAAGGGCTCAATTCCTCTCCTGGGTGCTACGAGCGCAATTTTTCTGCCAGGGACTTGGCGATTGGGGCGGTTGGTGTCATCTTTCCTCCTATCATGAGCCAATGCCGCAATATTCTCACTTCCGGGGTGATCGTGATCGTGTTCCTGGCGGCAGCCACGGTTCTCGCCTGCCTGGTCCATCCGCTGACCTGGCGGGCCATGACCATCTGGACGGATTGGGATTACAGCCCGGACCGTGTCTTCCGGCGGGTGTGGATGGCCGTCATTATCCTCGGGTTGATCGTCTGCCGCCGGCCGTTGGGACTGCGCCACCCGGCGCGGGTGGGATTTTCGGTCTCACGGGACGGATGGCGAAACTTGGTCATGGGGATCACAGTATCGCTGTTGTTCTTGGCCGGATTATCCCTGCTGTATGTGGGGCTGAACGCGTGGGATTTCGCGGCTGGATTCGATTACCGTAAGTTTTGGCAGCGGGCGCTTCGGGGAATCATCCGGGGCGGATTAGTGAGCGGCATCGAAGAATATGTATTCCGAGGGTTGATTTTTTTGTCGTTATGCCGCGCATGGGATTGGAAAAAAGCCGCGGTGGTCACCAGTTTGCTTTTTTCATCTCTCCACTTTCTTGAGGGGAAAGGAGCGGTTCTGCCGGTTCAATCGGAGTCATGGATGGCGGGATTTTGGCTTTGTAGGCATTCACTGAGCAATATGGCAGGCCATTTCATACCATTCCCCGACGCCACGGGGCTGTTCGTGGTGGGCATGGCGCTTTGCCACGGCGTATGGAGAACGGGATCTTTGTGGTATGGCGCGGGTCTGCACGGAGGTTGGATTTGGTATTTCACGGTCAAGGCGTCGTTTTTCACGCCCACGGCCCAGGTGGCGGAATTTTGGACCGGCGGCGGCCGCATTTTCAACGGCGTGATTCCCATCCTGGGAATGTTGTTGATATTCCCGGTTACGAACTATTTGGTAACCCGGGGAATTGTGAAGACCACGGCCATTCATCCCCCTGTTCGATAAGTTCGCATCCCACCCGGCAACACCCGGCTCCATCCTCCCTGCCCCATCCCTCATATACCGTAAATCAGCCCTTTCCCCGCCCGGATGAAGATCTGAAGCACCGGCCAGACAAAGAGAAAGAAAAGCACCACGGAACCCAGCCCGTAGAAGATGAAGATCATCAGGTTGGCGTAAAATTCTCCCCATTTTTTCTCTTGCGCGTCCAGTTTCATCTGCAGAATATCACCGGGCAGATGATTGAGGGTTTTACCGATCCACGCCAGGCTGAATAAAAACAAGACAGCAGTAAGGATTACAAATTTATTTGGATACATCGGTTTCCACTCCGCGCACGAAGGACCAATCGTGCGTACGTAATGAGGTAAAGAGGTAAATTCGATTCCATTTATTACGGAGTGAGGGCGGACATCAAGCTCGGCTCTTCTAAAAATACCTCACCTTTACCCTCCCCCAGAGGGAGAGGAAATTTTAGAAGTGGTTTTCATCAACCATTTCGAAGAGAGTTGAACTGGCATTCAGAAAAAAGGACGCATCTGCTGGAAGAGACTAATTTTCTACGGGAAACAACTCATCCAACGCGGCTTTCAGGTCCTCCGTCAGGTTCACCGCCAGGGCGCCGAGGTTTTCGTGGAGTTGTTCCAGCCGGGTCGCGCCCGTGATGACGCTGGAAATCGCCGGATGGGCGGCGGTCCAGGCCAGGGCCAGTTGCGCGCGGGTACAGCCGGCCTGACCGGCCAGATCCTTCATCTTCTTCACCCGCTCCAGCGTGGTTTCTGTGTAATACCGTTTGCGGGTCCATTCGATGCGGTCGAGGCGGGAGCCGGGAGGCAGGCCCTGGTCGTATTTCCCCGTCAGGACGCCATAGGCCAGGGGGCTGAAGCTGACCGCGCCCATGCCCAGATCCAGCACCGCCGGGGCCACATCGGTTTCGAAGGCCTTTCGGGACAGGAGGTTGTAGCGGGGCTGCTCCACCTGGGGCTTGTAGAGATTGCGCTTTTCGCAGATCCCATGGATTTCACGCAGCTGGGCGCCCGTCCAATCGCTGGTTCCCCAGTAGAGAATCTTGCCCTGGTGGACCAGGTCGTCCATGGCCCGTGCAGTTTCCTCCAGGGGCGTCTCGGGATCGAAACGGTGGCAAAAATACAGGTCCAGGTAATCCGTGCCAATGCGCCTCAGGCTCTTTTCGACGGATTCCAAGATGTGTTTGCGGGACAGGCCGCGGTCGTTGACGTCATCGCTCATCGGGAAGAAGACCTTGCTGGAGAGCACCAGCTCGTGGCGGGGAAATTCGCGCAAAACGGCTCCCATGGCCCGCTCGGTCTCTCCCTTGTTGTAAATGTCGCTCATGTCGAAAAAGTTCACCCCCGCATCGAACGCCGCGCGCAGGATTTCACCAATGACCTGGTTATCGTTCACGCTTTCGCCGAACGTGGTCCATCCGCCGAGGCTGAACACGCTGACTTTCGTGCCACATTGCCCGAGGGGGCGGTATTTCATTTCCGTTTTGGACATTAAAACCTCCTGATAGGGGAATTCAGGGACGCAAGACATCCGGGCGGACACCCAGGTCCACGTCAACCATTTCCTCCACCCTTGCCCTCTCCCCGAGGGAGAGGGGATTGGGGAGTTGATCTCCCCGGCCAGCCCAGCGGAAGAGCGGCCCGGCATGGTTGGTAAAAGTACGCACTTACCGGATGAACCTCTTTATTGTAGCGGGAACGGGGGAAAGGGAAGCGGCGGCGGTCAGACCTCCTCCGGCCAGCTTTGTTTCCACGAGTGATGCCAGCGGAGGGCGATGACCTTCAGGATGGCCGCCACGGGAACCGCCAGGACAATGCCGGTCAGGCCCATCAGCGAACCGCCCACGATGATGGCCACCATGATCAGCACCGGATGCAGGCCGGTTTCTTGTCCCATGATCCGGGGGCTCAGGTAAAATCCTTCAAGGGCCTGCCCGGCACCGAAATAGAGGGTAATCCAAAGCAATTTCAACCAGTGGTTGGGTTCATCCACAAACGATAGAAGCAAAGCGGGAACCAAACCGACCACCACGCTCATGTAGGGGATGATGTTGGCCAGGCCCGCAATGATTCCCAAAATGAATCCGAGCGGGACGCCCAGGAGCGACAAGCCCACCGAGTAAAAGGCCATCAGCAACATCGCGATGCTCAATTGCCCCCGGATGAAGCCGCCCACCACCTTGTCCAATTCGTTCATCCAATCAATGGCCGTCACCCGCCAATGGGGGGGAAGGCTTTCGTAGAAGCGGATTTGCAGTTTTTCGTAGTCCCGCAAGAGGTAATATGTAAACACGGGAACCAGGAACAGGTTCAAAATCCAGACGATATAACTGGCAAAACCGGTGAACGTGGCTAAAAACGTCTCCCAGACCGAACGGAGCCAGTTGGGATAGTTGGTCTGAATCCACTCAAAGACTTTCTTGATGGTGGCCCGCATGTGGCTGCGGTCCACTACAATGTCGTATTCCTTCAAAAGCGGATACAATTTCGTATCGAACCATTTCAGCAGGGGATATTCCCCGCCATAGGCCGGATCCTGAAGAGGCGGATTCAACAGCTCGCCGGTCTGCTTGTAAACCTGCCCGATGACGATCATCAAAAAAACCGTGATCAGAAACGCGACGAGGGCGATTACGATGCGCACCGCGCTGTCCCGGGGCAGCCCCGTGTTGGTCATCCAATCCACGATGGGATTCAGCAAGTACGCAAAGAGAAAACTGACAACTAGCAAGGCAATGGTGGTGGTGTTCAGAAACAGAATCCACGCGCATAGATACAATCCCGCCAGGACCCCGGCCCATTTCAGGATCCACCACACTTTGGGAGTCAGGAGGGCTGTGTTTTCGTTCATCGAGGCCGCCATCGGACCCGGACCGGATTAAAACGTCCCCAGGAGAGTAAGCAAAGGAAAAACCGGAAGGGAAGTCAAGACCGCCCGGCGGATCAGGAAATGTTGGCCAATACCAGTTTCGTGATAAGATGCCAATCCAGGAATTGGATTGCGTCACAGAAGCTCATCCTCCTGATATTGAGGCGGACATGAACTTAAACGAATTCGAGGTACTGGTCCGCACCCGGCGCGCCGTGCGGAAATTCAAGCCGGATCCGGTCGGAGAAAACTTGCTGCGCCAGCTGCTGGCCATTTGCCATTGGGCGCCGAGCGGGTATAACCTGCAGCCGACGCATTACATCCTGGTAATGAATTCCGATGTGAAAGCCCGCTTGTGCCAAGCCTGCATGGGACAGAAACAGGTGCTCGAGGCGGCCGCCACGGTAGTGTTCACCGGCGACCGGTGTGTGGTGGAAAACAACCTCGACCGCATGGTGGAATTGGAAAAGGCCGCGGGCGCGATCTCCGGTAAGTACGAAAAGATACTGCGGTATTATGTTTCTCTCGCTTTCTCGCACCGGCCGTTGGGTTTGGGCTGGCTATGGAAAGCTTGCCTGCCGCCCTTGATCCGCTGGTTACGCCCAGTGCCCGCGTTTCCCGCTGTGCACAAGCAATTCTGGCTGGCAAAACAGACCATGCTCAACGCCATGATTTTCATGCTGGCGGCGCGGGCGGCGGGGCTGGCCACGGTTCCCATGGAAGGTTTTGACGAAACGCGGGTCCGGAAGGTGTTGAATATTCCCTCCACCCAGGCGGTGTTGCTGGTGGTTCCGGTCGGTTACGCGGCGGACGGAGAATTGAAGAAATCCCGCTTGCCGGTGGAGGATTTTATTCACCGGGATGGGTGGTAATCGTTATTTCTTCACCCGTAGCAGGCGCATGTCCCCGTTGTTGCGCAGCCAGATGGCCTTATCCGCCGAGGGGAGGAAGCGCAAGGCGGCGGCGTCCATGATCACCGTATAAGGCTTGTCGGAAAACTGGAGGATGGGATTATACTGATGAATCACCCCGTACCGGTCCAGCAGGACGATGTTTTTCCCTTCGGAGAACTGAATGTCGCTAAGAACGTCCCACCCGAACTGGCTGGTTGGAATTTCGTGGCTTTGCTTGTCTTCCGATGTATAAACAAAGGCCGGACCTTCCCGGGATGTGTAGGCCAACGAAAAAAAATCTCCTTCATCGCGGACGGCCATGTCGAAGAGCAGTTTCCCTTTGGTTTCGAGCCGTGTCTGTTCGAGCAATGTGCCGCTGGCCAGATCCAGCCGCAACAAAAGGCCATTGGCGCTCAGGGCTAACAACTCGGTTCTCCCGCGCACGGTCTCGATGCCGATCCAACGTTCCCCTTCAGCATAATCCCGCAGATCGCCCCACAGATAAGGAGTCCGGCCAAAGGGCGGCTGCTGCTCGCCGAAAAAGCGGGGAAACGGGTATTGCCATACCGTGCCGTCCTGACATAGGAAGAGGATCTTCTGATCCCCCAACGCGCCGTCAATGGCCTCCGTCCGCGGCCAGGAAACCAAGCCGGAACCCTCCAGCAAGAAGAGCACGCCTTTATTGAGAAACACCAACCGCCCCCAGCGGTCGAGCAGCACGATGAAATCGTCCTCGAAGGGCAGCATATCGACGTACACGGGAATCGCGTCGCAGGGCCGGTACATGAGCAGCCCGGCCACGTTGCGGATGACCTCGGTATCGATCAAGTCGTAACAGATCGAAGTGAAATGGCTGGATTTGTTCCACAAAACGGTCAAGGTGTTATAGGCGGAACTCAAAGCCCCCCGTTCGATCATCGAACCGATCTTCTGCCGGGAGACCGCCCCGCTGGGATCGAGTTCGGCTTTCACCAGCCGGTAGCGGTTGTCGAGCAGCAGCAACGCGTCCTGGCCGGGCAGGGCGAGCATCCGGCGGTAGCGGTCGACGATTTCCCCGGGCAGAACGATATCCCGGTAGATGGGTGTCGCGCCGATGTAATGCAGGTTGCCGTTCAGATCGAGGATGATCATCCCCTTTTCGTCCGGGGTGAATTGAAAATCCCGGATGATGGGATTGAACCAGTCGTTTTCGAACGGGAACTGGATCTTGCTCCGGTCGTAGGACAGGCGGTTATTGACGTCAATGGTTACCGGCAGGTTACTGAAGGTCAGATGCAGCGCGACGACATGGTTGTAAGAGGGATATCCCTCCAGGAGCAGGTTTTGTTTGTGGAAATCCCACACCCGGTTGAAATTGTCCAGCACGCAGAGAATCCCGGTTTCGCGCTGGACGGCCAAGTCGACCATTTCAACGGGCAAATGGCGGGTGGAAGGCGGCGGCGGCAGGAAACGGCCGAGCCGCTCCACGGGATGCCAGATCTCTTCCCCGCTCCATCCCTTTTCTAGAATCTCACGGGAGACGGTGAGGATTTGGCCGTCCTTGCATAACATCGCCACGGAGCCATCAGGGAGGAGATCGGCGGCCACGACAGGACTTTCCACGCGGCTTTGAGGGGCGAAGATCCACTCCAAGGGCTTGTTTTCCTGGTAGGAAAAGATCCGGCCGAATTGATCAAACACCAGCACCCGGTCCGGCGGTCCAGGCAGAAACGCCAGGTCACAGGCCCAACCGGGATGATCGAAAGCCTGCGGCGGCAGCATGGCCAGGGCGGAGATGGTCCAGGCATCCATGAATTGCAGGATCTCCTGGTAATGTTCCGGCGACTCCTCCAACGCGCGGTCGGCGAGCCAGTAGAGGTAGGATTCGTTTTTTTGGGGGTGGATCTCGATCAATTGCTTGTAATAAAAATCGGGGATGAAGGGGCTGAGGACGGGTCCCACTTTGGTGACCAGCACTGGGTAACGCCAGAACAGGGCATTTTGCAGAATCCATGCCGATGTGATCCCCGCCGCCAGTAACACCAACGCCAGAATGCGCTTTCTCCAGACCCGCGAATGCGATACTTCACTCATGGCTGTGACTCCACAAAGCGCGATGGAGGGAAACATGAAAGTAAACAGATCCCAATCCACCGGATACCCAAGAACAGGATAATACAAAAAACCGAGGAGAAACGAAGCGATGCCGCCCAGGGCGAAGAAAATCAGTTCCGGCGGCAGGTTCCTCCGGAACAAAAACCGGGGGTGGCTGAAAAACCGGGCAATAATCAATCCCACTGGGGCGAGGATGACCAGAAGCATTTCGTTGGCCCAATCGGCGAGGTGCCAGGCGGAAAAGAGCGTGTACCCGGCGGCTTGCGCCGAAGGGCTGAGGGGGATCATGCCCGACGGATTGCTCAGGCGGGTGATGATGCCGGCAAAAGGATTGGCGTAGGGGATCAGCAGAACCAGGGAAAGGAGCGTGGGGAGAATGGCCAGCTGCCCTTGCAGGCATAAATCGGTAAAAGTGAACCCATTACGCCGCCAGGCCGTCCACAGCAGATAGAGATATCCCAATCCCAGGATGCCATGCCAAAAGCCCATGGCCAGGGCGATTCCGAACCAGAAGCTGACCGCGGAAATCGAAATCCGTCCCCACAAGAATAACCATCCAGCGAAAAGATAAATCAGCTGGGCGAGATTGGTCTGCCCATAAATTTCCAGGTATCCGCAAAACAGATTGAGGACCGGTGAAACAAAGAGAAACAACGGCAGCAAATGAGAATAGGGGTGGGGAATGCGGGCCGCGATGTGCGACACCAGCAACACATACACCCCGCCGTACAGGCAGGTCAGCCATTCGAAGAGGTCGATCAGCGTCCAGCCCGGCAGCCAGGCCAGCAGGCCGCTCAGCCAGCAGCGGATCAAAGTTTCGAGAGGCGCGTGTTCGACCAGGAACACGGAGCCTTGGACGGATTCGAGAGAGAACTGGAGGATGTCGCCCGAATCGGTCCGCTGGATGCTGAAATACCAAAAAAAAAGCAGGCTGGTAGCATAGAGAACAACACTGGAGAAAACCGGTTGGCCACGAAGGCAGGCAAAAGCCCATTCCCAGAGAGAAACATACTTCTGCCACATCCATTCCGGCCAGCGGGTGGAAAACAACACGGTTGCGAGGATGGCTGCCCAGAATAGTAAAAAGCCCGCGGGCACGGACAGCAGGCGCGTTTCCAGCCAGGGACGCGGGCGGGCGAGCGCGAAGAGGCCGGCCAGAGTCAGAACGGCCGTGGCCCAAGCGGCCAGCGATTCGGCCCACCCGCCTTCGGCGGCGCGGAAATCCACGCAGGAAGAAGAGATCTCCTGGGATGAAGTGCGTGAAGGTCTGTTCATGCTATTCTATAAAAATGTTTTTAAAAAATGGATCACGCGATGGTTCGTCCTTTTTTTCCCCTCACCTGCGGATAGGTTCTCGAGAATCCAGATTTCCTGCCGATCTTCGTAAAACCGGCCTTGATCTTCTTGGATTTGGAATAAAAATCAACCGGTATCCGCCGGTCTTCTTTGAGAAGACCCCACGGGACCGCCCACGGATGACTTGAAAGCGAGTGGAAACGCATGCCCGACGTCAGCCATACATTTCAGTTGCGGGTCCGGTACAGCGAAACGGACCAGATGGGCACGTTTTACAATTCCCGGGCGCTGGAGTGGTTCGAATGCGGACGGACCGAGTTGTTCCGGTCGCGCGGGCTGCCTTACACGGAAATCGAGCGGCGGGGAGTTTGCTTGCCGCTCGTCGAGGCGCATGTCGAGTACCTGGGCCGCGCCCGGTATGACGATCTGCTGGAAATCACCGCGTCCGCGTCGATGTCCGGCAAAGCCCGGGTGCGGTGCGATGTGAGCATCCGGCACGCGGAGACCGGCGCCGCCGTGGCCCGCGGCTACACGATCCACGCTTTCACCAATCCGGAGGGCAAGCCCATCCGCCCACCCGCCTGGCTGACCGGGGCGATTGTCCCCAATGGGAGTCATTCATGATCCAACCCACGATGGAACGCATTCTGCTGAGCGGCAACGAAGCAATCGCGTTGGCTGCCAAAAACGCCGGTGTGGCGCTGGGCACGGGATACCCCGGCACGCCGTCGACTGAAATCCTGGAAAACTTTTCTGAACTTGGCGGCAAGGCCCAATGGTCCCCCAATGAAAAAGTGGCGCTGGAGGTGGCTTTGGGAGCCGCCTTTGCCGGAGCGCGCGCCTTGGTGACCATGAAACACGTGGGCCTCAACGTGGCCGCCGATCCGCTGTTCACCGCCGCCTACACGGGCGTCTCGGGCGCGCTGGTGGTGGTTTCGGCCGATGATCCCGGCATGGCCTCCAGCCAGAACGAGCAGGACAACCGCCATTACGCGGAGGCTGCGGGCGTTCCCATGCTGGAGCCTTCCGATTCCCAAGAGGCCTATGACTTCACCGCCGCCGCGTTTGAGATTTCCACCCGCTGGCGTTTGCCCGTGCTGCTCCGGGTGACCACGCGGATTTGCCATTCCAAATCCATCGTCCAGCCGCGCGCGATTCCCAAACCCGAAGCGGAACCGTCGTTCGTCCGCGACATCGAGGGCCGGGTGATGATTCCCGCCTACGCCCGCCCCGCCCACCGGAAATTGCGCGCCAAGTTGGCGGAAATCGCCGCGTGGAACGAGACCTCGGATCTGCATCAAGTGATCGCGGGGGAGAAATCCCTCGGGATTATCACCTCCGGTGTCTCCTACCAGCATGTCCGCGAGGCAGCCCCCCAGGCCAGCGTGTTGAAACTGGGGATGACGTATCCCCTTCCCCTGAACCGTATCCAGGTGTTTGTGGAGTCCATCGAACGCAGCGTAGTGATTGAGGAAGGCGATCCGTATCTCGACCACGCCATCCGGGCGGCGGGTGTCACCGTCGAGGGAAAACCGGAGATGTACCGCTTCGGCGAGTTGAACGTCAACCGGGTGCGCCGGATTTTGGCCCGCGACGAGTCGCCGGAACCGGTCCCCCCGCGCGGTAAGCCGCCCCAACTGTGCCCGGGATGCGCCCACCGCTCGGTTTTCCAAGTCCTGCACGATCTCGATTGCATCGTCTCGGGCGATATCGGCTGCTACACTCTGGGCGTGTTGCCTCCCTTTCAGGCCATGGACACCTGCGTTTGCATGGGAGCCAGCATCGGGGCGGGGCTGGGTTTGCGGCACGTCCTGCCCCGGGACCAGGCGCGCCGGGTGGTGAGTGTGATCGGTGACAGCACCTTCATCCACAGCGGCATCACCGGCCTGGCGGAGATGGTCTACAACCCACCGGCGACGGGCCATGTGGTGATCATTCTCGACAATTCCACCACCGCCATGACCGGCCTGCAGGAACATCCGGGAACCGGGCGGTCGCTGGACCATTCCCCGGCCCACAAGATCGAGTTCGAGGACCTGGCGCGGTCGCTGGGAATTCCCCACGTGCACACGCTCGATCCGGTCAAGGAAACGGACGCCCTGAAAGACCTGCTCCAGAATTTGTTGGCCCATGAAGAGCTGGCCCTGGTGATCGCGCGGCGGCCGTGCATCCTGGCTTCGCGCAAGATCCGGGAATACGAAGCCGCCGCTCAACAATCCAATGCCGAATGCCACTATGCCACGCGGGAGACCTGACCGATCATGCCGGAAAGCGAACCGTTGAATCATGTCATCAATGTCGTGGTCGCCGGATTGGGCGGCCAGGGAGTCATTAAGGCTTCCGATATTCTCGCCGACGCGGTGTTCCGCGCCGGCTTTGATGTCAAAAAAGCCGAAGTCCACGGCATGAGCCAGCGGGGCGGTTCGGTGAACAGCGATGTCCGTTTCGGTCCACGGGTATTCAGCCCCATGATTCCCGACGGCGAGGCGGATTTTCTGGTCGTGCTGGCCGAAGACCAGGTGGAAACCAACCGGAACCGCCTGCGCGCGAACGGTGTGCTGATCGATCCGTCCGCGATCGGCGCGGCCGCGCTTTCCAACCCCCGGACGCTCAATGTCGCGTTGTTGGGCCTCCTGAGCACCCGCCTGCCGGTAGAAGAAACCCACTGGATTGAGGCCTTGCGCGCCAACCTCCCCGAAAAAATCCTCGAAATCAACATGAAGGCCTTCCAGGCCGGACGAACGGTCACCCGGTAAAAATCATCGCCCTGCCTTCCAAAATTGTGTATACTAGGTTGAGCGAGCGGGGCATTCCTTTGGAAGCATCGAGGATGGCATCATGACCGCCTTAAAGGACATCCAGGATTTTCTCCAGCAAAAAAACATAGCCGTGGTGGGCGTTTCCCGAAACCGCTTCAAATTGGCCAACCGGGCGTATTACGACCTGCGGGCCCGGGGATACCACGTGTTTCCGGTTAATCCCCACGTGGAAATGTTTGAGGGGAAACTGTGTTATCCCAACCTGCTGGCCATCCCGGAACCGGTGGATGGGGCCTTGATCGTGGTCCCTCCGGCGGTCACCGAAAAAGTCGTGCAATACGCCGCCATGGCCGAGATTCGCCGGATCTGGCTGCAACAGGGATCGGAAACCGATAAAGCCATCCGGTTTTGCGAGGACCACGGCATGACGGTGATCCATCATGAGTGCATCATGATGTTCATCGAACCGGTGCGCTTCCACCATTACATCCACCGGTGGCTGTGGCGCCGGCTGGGGAAATATCCCACCTGACGGCAGCCGCCCTCGTTCCCTATCGCCGGCGACCGTGTTTCATTTCCGTCGGGTCTTCTTTTCCCGCGCGAAATGTGTGATATAGTGGAACTGTTGTGTGAGTCAGTCCAATTCTTACATCCAATGAGAGCATTCACCCATGAAAGAAATGTGGAATGACCGGCCCGGTGGCTTTCATCCCGCCAGCACACCTGATTTTCTCCCCCTTCCCCAATTGAGGGATCTTCAATTCAAGCGCCTCTTGTCCGTGGTGGAACGGGTATACAACCATGTCCATCTCTACCGCCAGCGGATGGACGAAATGGGCATCAAACCGTCCGATCTCCGGTCCGTGGAGGATATCAACCGTTTGCCCTTCACCTTGAAAGAGGATCTGCGGGACAACTATCCCTTTGGATTGTTCGCTAGTCCCATCCATGAGATAGTGCGGCTGCACGCCTCCAGCGGAACCACAGGCAAGCCTACGGTGGTGGCCTATACCCAGGAAGACATTGATGTATGGACCAGCGTCATGGTCCGCAGTTTCGCGTCCTGCGGGTTGCACCGGGGCGATATCATCCAGAACGCCTACGGGTATGGCCTCTTCACAGGCGGATTGGGCGCGCATTACGGCGCCGAGGGGCTGGGCGCGACGGTCATTCCCATTTCGGGCGGCAATACCGACCGCCAGATCATGATCATGAAGGATTTCGGCGTCACCGCGATCTGCTGTACGCCCAGTTACTTTTTGCATCTGATCGAGCGGGCCGGCGAATTGGGCGTCCGCATGCACAATCTGCCCATCCGGGCGGGGGTATTCGGAGCCGAGCCCTGGTCCGAAATGATGCGCCGGCGGATCGAGGAGATGAGCGGCGTCAAGGCGTATGACATCTACGGCCTGTCGGAAATCATCGGGCCGGGTGTGGCCATCGAATGCGAACACCAGGCGGGATTGCATATCTTCGAGGACCATTTCTACCCGGAAATTATTGATCCCGAAACAGGAGAACCGGTTCCGGACGGCGCCGAGGGCGAATTGGTATTGACCACCCTCAGCAAAAAGGCCATGCCCATTCTCCGGTACCGGACCCACGACATCACTTCTTTCATTACGGAACCGTGCGCCTGCGGGCGGACCATCCGGCGGATGAGCCGGATCGAACGGCGCAGCGACGACATGTTTATCATCCGCGGCGTGAACGTGTATCCCTCCCAGGTGGAGACCGCCCTGCTCTCGGCGGAGGGCACCCTTCCCCATTACCAGATCATTCTGTCCCGGGACAAGGGGCTGGATCAAATGGAAGTGCAGGTGGAAGTGACGCCCGAGGTCTTCAGCGACAAAATCCGCGCCCTCGAGGACCTGCAACGTAAATTGAGCCAGGCGATCGAACAAACATTGTGCATCCACGTCAACGTCCGTCTGGTCGAGCCCCATTCCATCGCCCGGAGCGAGGGCAAGGCCAAGCGCTTGATCGATAACCGCAAACTGTGATCCACCCGGTTCCCTGCCCGGCCAGGACAGGGAATCCTACACAAACCTCAGGAACGCAACGCACACCCACGGATTGGAGGCGGGTCGATGAAAATCCATCAACTATCGCTCTTTCTGGAGAACAAGGCCGGCCAGATGACCGGGCCTTGCGCCTTGTTGGCCGAAGCGGGAATCAATATCCTGACCTTGACCCTGGCCGACACCCAGCAATTCGGCATTCTCCGGCTGATCGTCAAGGATTGGCAAAAAGCCAAGGAGGTCCTTGAAAAAGCCGGGTACGTGGTGAATGTCACGGAAGTGGTGGCCATCGAGGTCGACGACCGGCCCGGGGGGATGAAGGAAATTCTTGACGTGATCGACAAACATGGCATTAACATCGAATACGTCTATGCCTTCACCTTCAAACGGGGCACTAAGGCGATCCTCATTTTCCGTTTCGAGAACCCCGATTACGCCGTGCAGTGCCTGCAGGCCGACGGCGTCAACGTCGTGGGCTCCGTGGAACTGTACAACCACGACGAAACCCATTAAACGGCAATCAACCTTAAGACAGGCAGTTTTCCTCATGGCTTTATCCAAATCTGTTGTTTCTCCTCCGCAATTGGAAAACCGGATCTGGGATCCGGCAGAAACCATGCCGCGGGACCAGCTGAGGGCCTTGCAGATCCACCGGCTTCGGGAAACCGTGGCCCACGCCATGCGGGTTCCTTTCTATCAACAGGCGTTTCAGAAAACGGGAATCACGCCCGGCGCCATCCGGACGCTGGAGGATCTGCGCCGCCTGCCGTTCACGGTGAAAAATGACCTGCGCGAGCACTATCCCCTCGGGCTGCTGGCCGTGCCGCGCACCCAGATCGCCCGGATTCACGGCTCCACCGGCACGACAGGCAAACCGACGTTCGTGGCGTATACGTACAAAGACCTCCAAACCTGGGCGGATCTGTGCGCCCGGTTCTTGGTCGCCGGCGGCCTGCGCCCTGAACATACCGTGCATATCGCCTTCGGCTACGGTTTGTTCACGGGAGGCTTCGGCCTCCACTACGGCGTGGAACGGGTCGGCGCGGCCATCGTGCCCGCCTCGGCGGGCAACACCTCCCGGCAGATCGACCTGATCCGCGACCTCGAAGCCAACGTCTTGGTGGGGACTCCCAGCTATTCCCTCTATTTAGCGGATGTCTGCCAGCAACGGGGAATCGATCCCCGCGAGTTGCCCTTGGAATACGCCCATTTCGGCGGCGAACCGTGGACCGAAGACATGCGCGTAGAGATCGAACGGGAGCTGAACCTTGCCGCCTTCAACAACTACGGCCTTAGCGAAGTGATCGGCCCCGGCGTCAGCGGAGAGTGCTTCGTTCGGGACGGGATGCACATTCAAGAAGACCATTTTATCGTCGAATGCCTGGATCCCGATACACTGGAACCGGTGCCGGAAGGAGAACGCGGCGAGTTGGTCATCACCGCTCTGACCAAGGAAGCGATGCCCATGATCCGTTACCGCACCCGCGATATCGCCTCCCTCAATTCCGCTCCCTGCCCGTGCGGCCGCACCACGATCAAGATGAGCCGGATCACAGGTCGTACCGACGACATGTTCATCATCCGCGGCGTGAACGTGTTCCCCTCCCAGATCGAGGAAGCATTACTCCGGGTGGAAGGCACAACGCCCCACTACCAGATTGAGATCAACCGCCCCAACGCCCTCGATGAGGTGACCGTCCGGGTGGAAATCCGGCCGCAGGACTTCTCCGACATGATG
The DNA here is from genome assembly GCA_013177805.1 of Candidatus Omnitrophota bacterium. Classification (GTDB taxonomy): domain Bacteria; phylum Hinthialibacterota; class Hinthialibacteria; order Hinthialibacterales; family Hinthialibacteraceae; genus JABLXU01. Next base: position 22,967 of record JABLXU010000051.1, on the reverse strand, counting down.
GCCAAAATGCAGGCCCTCAAACAGCGCATCGCTCGGGAGATCCAGCAGGTGGCCGGGATCCGCGCCAACGTGGAACTGGTCGATCCCCATACCCTCGAGCGCTTCGCGGGCAAGGCCAAGCGGGTCCTCGACAACCGGGAAAAGGCAAGTGGATAAGTTCAGCCGGGCTTTCGTTCTACCCAATTCGTAAGCAGGGGCTGCACGGATCTTTAAGTCAAATTTACTCGTATCCCCTTTACTCCCCAACATTTTACTCCCCAACATTGGCCTAAGGTTAAAATCCGGGGCCGCTCTAGGGACGCCAATCCCGCACATGGGATAGATTCTGCCGGTCCATTAACTCCAGTATCCCTCGGAGGAGGTTCCGGACCACCGCGGGGCCTTCGTAAACAAAGGAAGTATAAAGTTGCAGCAGCCAGGCGCCCGCCTGTAATTTTTCGATAGCGTCTTCGGCAGTGAAAATCCCACCGCAGCCGATAATCGGCAGCGCTCCGCCGGTCTGTCGCGCGATGAGGCGGATCACCTCGGTGGAGCGTGGGCGCAGAGGCTTGCCGCTCAGTCCCCCGGATTCGCGGGAACCGGTTTGATTCGTGGTGTTCGTGGCAATGAAGCCATCGATGCCGCAGGCAAGGGCCACATCCACCGCCTGGCGGACGGCGTCATCGCCCAGGTCGGGCGACAGTTTCAGGCAGAGGGGCTTGGCAGGAGAATCCAGCGACGCCAGGCGCTCTTTCAAGGCGGATAATAATTGCCGCAACGGGCCGGCTTCCTGAAGATCGCGCAGGTTGGGGGTATTGGGCGAACTGACGTTCACCACGAAGAAACCGGCATGGGGGTAGAGAGCTTCAAGGCTGGTCTGGTAATCCCGGATCACGCGCGCGAGGTCATCCGCTGGCGTGTCTTTCTGTTTTCCTAGGCTGACACCCACCACCGCCGTTGGGCCGCCGCGCCGGGCGGCCGATTCGCCCAAGCGGCGGGCGATGGCCTCACAGCCGTCGTTATTGAAACCCATCCGGTTGACGAGGGCCTGATCGGCCGGATACCGGAAGAGGCGCGGCTTCGGATTCCCCGGTTGCGGAAGAGGAGTAACTGTGCCAATTTCGAAGAAAGCGAAACCGAAGGCATCCCAAAAATCCGGCAGAAGGGCATTTTTATCGAATCCGCCCGCGAGGCCGATGGGATTGGCGAAATGCAGGCCCCAGATCTCCTGCGCGAGGCGGGGATCGTCGATCCGGAAATAGGAACGCAGGACAGGTTTGACCGGGCGCGCCCAACGCAAACAGCCCATGACCCATTCATGCATGGTTTCAGGATCGAAACGGAAGAAGATAGGGCGGGCCAGTTTTTGGTAGAGTAAATCGATAATTGCCATGAGCGGCTGTGCCTGAAGGTGTAGTGTTGTATTGTGGATCATGTTGCCGCGGGGGGAGGAATCATTCAAGATACGCGGGGGGACACCGAATTCCCCCTCACCCCGGCCCTCTCCCCCTGCAATCGGGCCAGGGTGTTGAATTCATTGTAGGGGCGGACTTTGGTGTCCGTCCGATACGATGCCGTGGCGGCGTTGCCCTCGCAGGATGGGTTAGCGCGGCGTAACCCATCGGTGCCCGCGGCTCACCCGGAGTTTCGTTCTCCCGCCCTTCCATTCCCTCTTCCTCCGGGAGAGGGAGAAAAGATGAGGAGCAGTCAGGAATGCCGGCGCAATGAAAACAATCAGCAGGATTGCAACACGAATTTCCCTAGTCTCTCCCGCTTTTTTTTGGAAAAATGGTCTCATTAAACCATAGCTCAGTCATGAGGAGCGATTCATGAAGAGGAAAGCGGGAATCGGACTCTTGGGATTGTTGGTTTTGGTCACCAGTGGATTGGCCTGGGCGGCGCCGGAAGCGTTCGAAATAGGCCCACAAAACAAGGATCAGCTGCCGGGCGGAAAGGAAGCGGACGGAATCATCGGCGACTTCATCCTGCGCAACAACCGGATTGAAGCGGTGATCTCATGCAACGCGCCATTGCGGAAGGCCAACATGGGGACCCTGTGGAACGCGGTCACGCCGGGATGTCTGTACGATTTGACGTTCCGGGGAGAAAACAACGACCAGTTGACGCTCTTCGCTCCCTCCAACCAGCAAGGGCCGGTCTCGTATGTGCGCGTCGTAAAGGACGGGAAAGACGGAGAGGCGGTGGTGGAAACCGTGGTCACCGCGGCCATGAACGAAGGCCTGTTCAAATGCCACGAATACCGTCTGGGCGAGGATTGGGCGGGATTGATCGTCACGACTACGCTGCGGAACGAAAGCGGAACGGCCATCAAGATCGGTACCCAGGACCGGATCGACCGTCTCTCGGATGTGAAAACCATTCAGGGGATCACGGTGGCGGACGCGGTGGATCCCCGGGACAAGGTGGGATATGCCTTCGGTTGGCTGCAGAAGGATGTGGCAGCGCCCCCGGCCGACCTGGAGTTGGGGCCGGGGCAGGAAATCCGCTACGAACGGTTTATCGCCATCGGCCATTCCCCAGCGCAGGCGTTCGGAGTCGTCGTCTTTTCGCAGGGCGCGGGGATGGTGACAGGCACCCTGAAAGACGATCAAGGCCAACCCATCCCGAGCGGCAAAGTGATCATTCCCATGGGGGAACAGACGTTGACCGCCTATCCGGACGACGAGGGAAATTTGTCGTTCAATCTCCCTCCAGGCGAGTATGAATTGACGGCCGAGGATCTGGGACGCTCCCCGGTAAAATCCACCCTGAAAGTGGAGGCCGGCCAGAGCAGCAGTTTCACCCTGACCATGGGGCCGGCGTCCGCCTTCGCGTTCGACATCCGGGGCGAGGACGGCCGCGCCTTGCCTTGCAAGGTCCAGATCCTCGGCATCAATGGAACCCCGAATCCCAACCTGGGGCCTGCCAACCGGGCCCATGGCTGCCTGGAGCAATACCACTCGGAAACCGGCCGCTTCGTGGTGCAAACGCCGCCGGGGCAGTATAAAGTCATCGTGACACGGGGAATCGAATACGATCACCTGGAAGGAACGGTCACCTTAGGCGCGGGGGAAATGTGTCCCATCCGGGGCATTCTGCGGCGGGTGGTGGATACGTCCGGCTGGATCAGCGCCGATTTCCATAACCACTCGACTCCTAGCGGGGACAACACCTGCGGGACCGAGGACCGGATCATCAACTTGGCAGCGGAGCACATCGAATTCGCCCCGACTACGGAGCACAACCGCCTGTATGATTGGCAGCCGTATATCAACAAACTGGGGCTGGCGGAAGAAATGACGACGATTCCGGGAATTGAGTTGACCGGCTCGGGCGCGCATTTCAACGCATTTCCCTTTAAACCGGTACCACTGACCCAGGACGGAGGAGCGCCGCAATGGCAAAAAGATCCGCGGCTGAACGCCATCGTACTGCGCGATTTCCAGGGCGCCATGCCGGAACGGTGGGTGCAACTCAACCATCCCGACATGGTGGAGGATTTCATCGACCGGGACGGCGACGGCCGCGAGGATGGGGGATTTCTGGGCCTCCAAGACCTGATCGACGCGTCGGAGACCTGGGGGCCGAACACCCAGGACGGCAACATTCTGACACGGGCCCCGTTCCGGATCACGAAAGGGAGCAAGGGGGAGGAGCAATTGCGCTATCACCGGCAATTCATCTGGCTGCAGATGCTGAACCAGGGCCACCGGTATTGGAGCGTGGCGGTCTCGGACGCGCACTCGGTACATGGCAACGGCGTGGGCGGCTGGCGGATTTTTGTTCCCAGTTCCAAAGAAAAGCCTGCCGAAATCGATTGGAAAGAGATCGTGCGTAACGCCAAGGCAGGTAAGATCCTGGTGACCAATGGCCCGTTCGTGGAAGTGGAAACCGGGGACGGAACCGGGCCCGGCGGATCGGTCCGGGCGGTGGGGGAAATCCCGTTGAAGGTGCGGGTGCAATGCACGGACTGGATCGACATCGACCGGGTGCAGGTCCTGGTGAACGGGCGGCAACGGCCGGACGTGAATTTCACCCGGGCCAGCCATCCCGATTGGTTCACGGACGGAGTGGTGAAATTCGACCGGACGATCTCCGTGCCGTTGAGTGAAGACAGCCACCTGATCGTGGTGGCCTATGGGGAGAATTTCACCCTGGCCACGGGGTATGGAACCAGCTGGCAATCGGAAATGCATCCCTGCGCCTATACGAATCCCATCTTCGTGGACGTGGACGGCGGCGGATTCCGCCCCAATGGGGACACGCTGGAGTTCCCCCTCCCCACCAAGAAGATTTCGGTAGAGGAAGCGAAGAATATGTTGAAGAGATTGTAGTGAGTGATTGTAGATATCTGAAGAATTTTTTCCCCCTTTTTAATTCATCAGGGAAGTGCGCACCGGATGTGTCTGATCGATTCTACGGACTCCGGGAGAAGGGCGGACATCAAGGTCCAATTCTACTCAAATTACCCTCACCCATTTTTCTCTCCCAAATGGATAACGAATGATTCGGCGCATCCATCAAGGCCCAAACTTCGCATCCAGAATTGAGAAATGTCTCTATGCGAGTCAATAGTAGTTACGATAAGGCGGAGAATCCAACAATTCCGGCCTCATAGCAGGTTCTGGTATGCCAGCCACAGGGCGCGGAAGTAGTTCAGCACGATCACGGGATCGGGGCTGGTGTGGGGCAGTTCAGCCAGGCAGTAGCCTTCAAAACCGATCTCGTTGAGGCGGGTCAGAAGGCGGCGGTAGGGGTAGCGGTCATTGAATAAGTCGTTCATGTGGCAAACAAAAATCTTGTCCTTGACCAGGTTGAAATTGTAATCGAATCCCTCGCCGGCCAGGTCTGTGGCGTTGGAGTTCCAGCAGACGCCCACGTTTGGATGATCCGCTACGTCCATTATGGTTTTGATATGGGGCAGTTCGCTGGTCCCCCGGCCGTGAACCTCGAGCCGGATCTGGATGCCATAATCCTGGCCGAATGCGCCGATTTCGCGCAGGGACTGGCCGATTTGTTCGAGGGTCTTTTCCCGGGGAACATCCTCGGGAAAACCGTTGGGCCGCACCTTGACGCCGGACGCACCGACATCCCGGGCGAGAAGGATGTACTCCTTTGTGGCCTCGATGTCCTTGCGTAACTTGGTCTGGTCCGGCGTGTGGTAATCGAAGGCGCTGCCCAGCCCCATCAGTTCGACAGCGGAATCCTGAAAGCGCTTCTTGACCACCGCGCGCTGCTCTTGGTTCAACGATACTTCTACGCCGTGGGCATGAGTGGTGCGCAGCTCGACCCCCTGGATCTGGGCCGCCTCGCAGGTTTTGATAAGCGTTTCGATATCCATGTCCTTGGCAAGATTATAGGTCACGAGTCCCACCTTCATCCGGGATGGCTTCGCGAATGTTTCGGGTTCCACGGCCCGGGAAAGCGGCCCAGCCCAGGCCAGCAAGCCCAAACCAGCCCCAGCGGTTTGCAGCCAATGTCGTCGGTTGAGTTTCATGGTTCTTCTCCCTTGGAAACAGCACGAATTGGTTTTAGGCCCATCCCTCTAGGGTGAATGGTGCTCCTAAGAATAAAGGGAAAAACAGGAAGAGGGGAAGTCCCAAAGCCGATCAGAAGATGAATTCCAATCTTCTCGGCCAGCCCTCGGTGCAACACGATGGGCCAGGGATCCTCCATCAGGGAAGGAAAGCGGTGACACGCGTGCGATCCAGCAAGGCTTAGCGGACAGGCATATCGATTCTAATTTCCAAAAAAATTTTTATATAAAAAGATCTTTTACAATTAACTCGTCACCGCGCATTGCTTGGAGACCACCTTACGATCCACATCTCCTATCTCATTTCGCGTCAATAAACGTCAGGATCAATTGGCGGGTGCGGGGGCCGTCGAATTCGGCGAAGAAAATCTCTTCCCAGCGGCCTAGCTGAAGGCGGCCGTTTTCAACCAACACCTGGCGGCTGTTACCCACCAGGGTGGCTTTGATATGGGCGGCGGAATTGCCCTCGATGTGATGATAGCCCTCCTGCCAGGGAACCAAGCGGTCGAGCGTGTTTTGGATATCGCGGATCACGTCGGGATCGCAACCTTCGTTGACGAAAATCCCCGCGGTGGTGTGCGGGACATAAAAAACGCAGAGGCCATCCTTGACGCCCCATCCGCTCAGTATCCCCTGAACTTTTTGGAAGAGGGGGAGGAATTCGGTCCGGGCCGACGTTTTGAGAGTAAGGATTTCTTTTTTCATGGCTATTCCTGGCAATAAAGATTCCTGGCAATAAAGCATTAGGTTCAAACAATAAGACGCGCAGATTCAAAGAGGCCAAATCCAAAGTTGGATGAAAAACCTACGGCGGGATACATTGAATGAAACGCATAAAGAAATCAATCCATTGCGTAAGAGAATGGAATAGATTGTGCCCAGGGTTGAAACCCCAGGCTGCTGTCCAGCGTCCCTTGAAAGGGGCGCGGAGGGAAGAAGGGCGAGGAATTCGTCATTCGGGAATTGGAAGCATGAAGATAGGACTTTCCTCACCCCGGCCGGGGGGCAAGGGGGACCTTGGTGGTGGGCTAGGCTACGCTTTGAGCCCACCCTGCTAGGGGGCGAGTATCGGTGGAATCGTGAAATTGCGCTAAGATACTCACTTCTTTATTCTGTATTTATATTCTGTATTTATTCTGTATTGCGTGATTGAATTCAAATCCCAGAGAATCAACAAGGAGACATGCATGCAAGAAACGCGAATCCACCCATCCGGTTATCAAGCGCTCTTAAGTCCCTTTCAGTCATTCGTGCACAAGGAAAGCATCGGGGGGATTATTCTGATCGCCGCGGCCATCCTGGCGTTTCTATGGGCTAATTCGAAATGGGCCTCCGCGTATTTCGCTCTGCTCGATATTCCCTTTGCCCTCCGCTGGGGGAGTTGGTCTCTGGAGAAACCCCTCCTATTGTGGGTCAACGACGGCTTGATGGCCATCTTCTTTCTAATGGTGGGGCTGGAGATCAAGCGGGAGTTGATTGTCGGCGAATTGTCCTCACCGCGGGAAGCCGCGTTGCCGATGATCGCCGCGGTGGGAGGGATGGTGGTTCCCGCCGCCATTTACGCCGCTTGGAATTGGGGGGAAGAAGGAATCCGCGGGTGGGGGATTCCCATGGCCACGGACATCGCCTTCGCGCTGGGGGTTTTGTCGCTGCTGGGGAGCCGTGTGCCCTTATCGGTCAAGGTGTTCTTGACCGCGTTGGCGATCGTGGACGATCTGGGCGCGATCCTGGTCATCGCTCTTTTCTACACGGAACAGCTGAGCTGGGCGAGTTTGATCTATTCATTGATCCTGCTGGCCCTGGCGTATGGCTACGGCCGGCTGGGAGGACGCAAGATGGCCGTGTTTGGCGTCTTGGGAATCATCGCCTGGTATTTCATGTTGAAATCCGGTGTTCACGCCACGATCGCCGGCGTGCTGCTGGCATTCGCCATCCCATTGCAACGGACCTTGAACCCCCAGGAATTGAAGGATTGGATCCTCTCTATCTCCGAACCGGCCGGCTTTGAAGAGACAGAAGTCCAAATCGAGGAGCTCGAAGAGAAAGTCAAACAGGCCGCCAGCCAACTGCATTCGCTGGAACACCAGCTCGAGCCGTGGGTGGCGTATGGCATCATGCCGCTCTTCGCGTTGTTTAATGCCGGAGTCGCCCTCCAAGGCGAATCGATGCAGATCAGCGCGGTGACGGTGGGCGTCTTTGGCGGATTGCTGATCGGTAAGCCGTTAGGCATCGTGGGATTGTCCTGGCTCGCGGAGAAGTTGGGGTGGGTGTCGCTTCCAGCGGGAGTCAACTGGCGTATGCTGACGGCGGTGGGCTTCCTGGCAGGCATCGGATTCACGATGTCGCTGTTTGTCGCGTCCTTGGCGTTTGGGGGAACCGGAATGCTGGATCAGTCGAAAATCGGGGTTTTGTCAGCGTCAGTCATCGCCGCCATCGCGGGATTGATTCTGCTGAAAATGAGCCTGTCCCGGCGGGGGTGATACCACACGGGCTCCGGGAGCGCAAGAAGTTCTTTTACGTCTGCTTCATTCGGGACGCTATTTCCCCCTCCCGGGGCTTCTCCTGCCCTGACCCATTCGTAGTTAAAAAATTGTGGCGCACTCCAATAGATAACCACCCTTCCACTATTTCATTTTAACCATTCCAACAACTCCAACGCGCTCTTCTTGCCGCGATCGCCAATTTCGAGCGGGGGGCCGGCGCAGGAGGGACACCCCTGCTTGCATTGGCAACCGCGGAGAAGATCATCGGCGGCCTTGAAGAGCTGCTGGTCGATGTCGTATATGCGGCGGGCGATGCCGATGCCGCCGGGATAGACATCGTACAGGTAGATGGTCGGCAGGCCGGAGAAGGGGGCGCGCACCATGGGAGCGGTGCTGATGTCGCGGGGATCACACAGCACGAACACGGGGACCACATTGCCGAGCGCCGTGGCCAGGGCGCGCAGGCCGCCGCCCAGATCCACCTGTTGCCGGGCCAGTTCTTCCATCAATTCGGCAGGGAATTCCACCCAATACGATTCGGTCTGCTTGTCCAGTTGGGGGAGGTGGATGTTGCCGAAACCCACGTTTTCATGGGTTTCGAAGCGGATCTTCTTGTATTTGGGGACGATCGTGCTGACCGCCACTTCGCCGAAGTAGCGGTGGATACGGGCGGACAGGTCCTTGCGTTCGGTCTGGATGGGTTCGCAGAGGTCCGTGGTCAGCACCTTGATGTCGCTCTCTTCGACGGCATCGGTGTAGTAATCGACGTCCACCTCGCGGGCGTACGCGGTGCGGCCGTTCCAATCCAGTTTATCAATGACGTAGGGTTGGCTCTGGTGCAGGTAGATGGCCTGTTCGTGGATCAGCATGGGCGCGCTGTGCAGGTCCACCTCGCCCAGCACGCGGTTGCCGTCGCTGGTGTTGATGATCACGAAATTTTCCGAGCTGGCCGACCGCAGCGAAATCTCTTCGGCGGGATAGGCGGCGCTGGACCAGAACCACTTCTCCCCCGAGTGGCGCAGGACGCGTTCTTCTTCCAGATAGCGCAGGATCCCCTCGACTTCCACGCGGCCGAACGGTTCGCCTTCGTTGAACGGCAACTCGAACGCGCCGCATTTCAGGTGGCTGGCGAGGATAGCCAGGTTGTCGGGATTGACCAGGCCGCTTTCGGGGGTGGTGCTGAAGAAATAGCGGGGATGCTGGATGATGAATTGGTCGAGCGGGGCGGAGCTGGCCACCAGGAAGACTACCGAGGATTCCTGGGTGCGTCCCGCGCGGCCGCCCTGCTGCCAGGTGGAAGCGATGGTTCCCGGATAGCCCGCCAACACCGCCGCCTTAAGCCGGCCGATGTCGATGCCTAGTTCCAGGGCGTTGGTGCTGACCACGCCCAGGTAACGCCCGGAGCGGGTGCCTTCCTCGATGTCGCGGCGCTCGTTGGGGAGGTAGCCGCCCCGGTAGCCGCGGATGAGGCCGGGATCTTTCTTATGACGTTCCATGGCGCGCTTGAGGTACGTGGTGAGGATTTCCACACGCAGGCGGCTGCGTCCGAAGACGATGGTTTGGATGCCCTGCAGCAGGAACCGGGTGGCGATACGGCTGGCCTCGTTGATCACCGATTTGCGGATGCCCAGTTCCTGGTTTATAACCGGGGGATTGTAAAAGATGAAATGCTTCTCGCCCCGGGGCGCACCGTTGTTATCGACCAAACGGAATGGAACACCGAAGAGCTGCTCGGAGAGTTCCTTGGGATTGGCGATGGTCGCCGAGCAGCCGATGAAGCGGGGATTCGCGCCATAGAAGCGGCAGATCCGCCGGAGCCGGCGCATGAGGTTGGCCAGATGACTGCCGAACACGCCGCGGTAGTGATGCACTTCGTCTACCACCACAAATTGCAAATTTTCGAAGAGCCGGATCCACAAGGTATGGTGGGGCAGGATGCCGGTATGGAGCATATCCGGATTGGTGACGACGATATGGCCGGAGTTGCGGATGGCGCGGCGGGCGGTTTGGGGAGTGTCGCCGTCGAAGGTATGGATCTTGATATCACGCCCCAATTGCGAGGCAATGTCCCGTGCCTCCAGCACCTGGTCCTGCGACAGCGCCTTGGTCGGGAAAAGGTACAAGGCGCGGGCTTCGGGATTGATTTGGGTGAGGTAATGCAATACCGGCAAGTTGTAACACATGGTCTTGCCGGAAGCGGTGGGAGTTACCACGATCACGTTTTCGCCCCGCAAGACAAGATCGACGGCCGCAGCCTGGTGGCTGTAGAGGCGCTCGATGCCCCGTTGTTTCAGGACGTCCCGCAATTCGGGAGAAAAGCCGTCCGGCCAGGGGCCGTATTCGGCCGGCTGGGGGGGCATGGTATGCCAGAAGGTGATGTTCTCCCGGATGTGAGGATCGGAGCGGAGGGATTCCAATACGGTGTCGACGTTGGCCATCTCAACCCATAATGATTCAAAGAGATTGGATTGTTCTACAAGAGAACAAATGTTCAGTAAAGTATAGGTTTTCCAGGCTGGAGAGTCAAGAAAATTCCCACAGGTTGTGAAAATCTTTTTTTGAAGGAATCGGGCCAATATCGGAATTAAAATGTTCAACAGATCCTGTTTTTCCATAGCGGAAGGTTCTAGAGAAAGGGGGTTATAATGTAAAAAGGTTTCAATGAGGCTTTGACAAAAGAAAGAAAAAGGAACGAGGCGAATTCATGAAAAATATCAAAATTGTTGTGGAAAAACATCCCGACACGTACGTGGCTTACCCCTTGGGACTCAAGGGCGCCGTGATAGGCCAAGGTGAAACCTACGAAGCGGCTTTAGCGGATGTGAAATCCGCTATTCAATTCCACATCGACACCTTCGGCAAGGAAATGCTGGAAGCCGATCCTCCCGTTTTGGAGGCTTTCATCGCGGAAGCGGGGATCCAGGTCTAATGGCGGGATTTCCCGTGGATGCGCCATTACGCAAAGTAATCCGGGCTTTCGAGAATCTTGGTTTTCAACGGGTACGGGAAGGAAACCATATCGCCCTGACACGAGAAAACCGGGACGGAACACCACACCCCTGACGATCCCCAATCATCCCACCATCAAGAGTTCGACGTTACGGTGCATCCGCTCCCAAATCGGTGTCTCCCGTGAGGATTTCTTGCGGGAATACGATCGCTAGACGGCGTTTCGAACTTCAACCATCCCGTTTTCGCGTACCGAAGAAGATGACACGTGGGTTGCTGTACCTTAATGCTTAATGCGGGTATGCCATTCGGTTATCCCCCGATGACAGAACAGATGCTAAACCAAGAGTGGTGTAACGGCCGATGAGCCAACTCCTCTCTCAGCATTGGCATAATCTTTTTCATGAATAGTCAATCCGTCATTCGTAAATCCACTCCTTCGTTTAATCGATGGAATCGTATTGAAAAATAAATAAAAATGATATAATAACGTACCTTATCCACTGCTTACTATCAAGGAGGTGCGCATATCGAGACAGGATGCGGCTGTGTGGGATGGAATGATTCCGTGTGCCGGAAAGGCTCAAAAAAATGGGAATTGAGTCTCTTTCACGGGGACTCAGAAAGTGGTTCCAGTTCACACTGGGTAAAATTCCAAGAAGGAGAAGAATAGATGAAACAATATGCGATGATTTTCATAATGCTGGGTGTTTTGGTTGCCGTGCAAATGCCAACCGGGGCCCAACCGCTGGCGAAGTTTGATTTCAACGAGGGGAGTGGAGATACCACCACGGACAGCGTCAGCGGATTGGTGGGAACTTTGGGATTGACGAATCCGCCCGATGTATCCGGCGCGGTCGTGGTCAACGATGACAATCCCGCCGGGGCGGCCAACGACAAGTCCATGCAGTTCACGGGTGTGGATGGCCTCAGCGCGGCGGGCGAGCAGGCGGCGTTCGCGGATCTGATCCAGAATCCGCTCACGGTGGAGGCGTGGGTGAAGGTGGATCAGTACGCCCAGACCTGGGAGGATATTTTTCGGATAGGCAACAGCCTGAAGTTGGGATTCAACAATGGCAATATTGTCTGGACTACGCTGGGAGTGTACGACTGGCTCAGCCAAGTGCCGGTTCCTGCCGGTGAGTGGCATCATATCGCCGTGACCTGGGTCCCCGGCGATATCGCGGTGTTCTATCTGGACGGAGAGGAGGCAAACGTGCTGGGTCACACGGGCCTGGCGCGGGCGCTACAGAACAATTTGCTTTCCATTGGGTCATCCCATACGGCCTCGAGTATACTGATTGGATCGATCGACCGGTTGCGGATTCACAATACGATTTTGGAACCGGCGCAGCTGGACTCGGTCGCCAACGCGCCCAAGCCGGTGAACGCCAACACGGTCATCGCGTACGATTTCAACGGGGGATTGCCCGCGCAAAACCAGGGATCCTTCACGCTGCAGCCGACGGTCCAAATCCTGGAGTCGCAATACGCCAATTCCAGGCCGGAATTCCGGACGGACACGCCCACCGGCCAGGCCGGCGATTATTCCCTGTATTTCAATGGCGTGGGCGCGCGGGTTTATGTCCCGGATCCGGATTTCAAGATCGCGCTGGACGTAACGTGGAATTTCACATTGGAAGCGTATATCAAATTCGACGATCTACCGGGCGCGCGGTCGATGATCCTGGCGTACGGGGTTCCGGGAGCGGGCGGCTACTCGTTCTCGGTGACGAACAACCGGAACCTGTTTGCCACTACCTACGGCATCAAGGATTTTAACGAAGCGGTGGACGCGGTGATTCCCGACACGAATTGGCATCATGCCGCCGTGGTGCTCGATAGCGACAACGGGCAAATGCGGTTTTACGTGGATGGGGAACTGAAGAACACCGTGGACTATACCGGCGGGGTGAATTCCACGACCGGCAATTATTTGTTCATCGGGATGGAAGGGACGGAAACCGCGCCGGGGAACTTGTACAAGGGATATATTGACCGGATCCGGATTTACGATACCGTTCTGACTCCCAACCAGTTCGATATCGTCACGCCGGTGAACGTGGACAGTTGGATGATGTTCTAAGCGGGCCCTCTCGTTTGGAGTGTTTAGAAAGGGGAGCGACGGCTCCCCTTTTTTTGTTCATCCGGGAGTTTCGCCCAGGGTAGAAATCCTGGGCTGCTTTACCGCGGCCCCTGGCAAGGAGCGCTGGGGAGAAGAAGAGTGGGAAAGCGGAATTCAGAAATTAGTGGCGTATCGGGAAAGGCCCCCCCCACCCGGATCCTCTCCCCGAAATAGAGGGGACTTTTAAGGAGTCTCTTCCAAAAGGAGAAGGGAGGAATTCGTGTTTCCCTTCGTGGTTCTATCGCGAACCCTGCATTGAGAACATACGGCCGTTGGGCAAACCGTTCCGGATCGATACCCACGTGGCCGTTCGCCGCAATCTCCACGTGCCCCGTTCCACCATTCCCTTCCCTGTTGACGGGAAAGGCATGGTCGGATAGAATGCAAGCAAGTACTTGCATGAATCCCGGGGAATTGATATGGAACCCAGCTCCACACACGACCGGATCCTGGAAGCCGCCCTCAAGGTCTTCAGCCGGCATGGCTACACCGGGGCCACCACCAAGGCCATCGCCCGGGAAGCCGGGGTGAATGAGGTGACCTTGTTCCGCCATTTCGGCAACAAGCAGAAACTGTTCACGGAGATGATCAACCGGTACTCGGCCCTGCCTCACATCGAAGCGGCCCGCGCGGACCGGCGCACGCCGTTCGAAAAACGCATCCGTGAACTCGCCGGCCGGGCCATGCGGTTGTTGGAAGAACGCCGGGAGTTGATCGCCATTTTGCTCTCGGAGGGATCGCGTCATCCCAAGCAGGCCAAATTGATTCTGGAAGGCGGCCCAGCGAGGATCTTGGAGCGTCTGACGTTGTTTTTCGAAGAAGCGCAAACAACGGGGGAAATCCGCGGCCTCGATCCCCAATGCACAGCCCGCGCCTTCATGGGCATGATGTTTTTCTATGTGATTTTCCAAAAAATCATGCCGGGGGAGACGCTGTTCCCCACCGATCCGAAACGCGTGGAAAACACCTTCATCGAGATCCTGCTGCGGGGATTGTTGCCAATCCGGACAAAGCCGAAATCTAAGGATTCATCAGGCAGGCGAAAATGAATCCATGAATCCTGTTACGAAAAAGTGAATCCCATCATGAAACGAATCGTTCCGCTTCTGTTGCTGTTAGCCGCCCTTGGCGGCGGATGGTGGTTTTACGGCAACCATGTCCCCCGGGCGAATTATTCGGGTGCCATCGAGGCGGAAGACGCCACGCTGGGATCGAAAGTGGGCGGACGGGTGGCCGAAGTGCTGGTTCAGGAAGGCGACACCGTTCAACACGGTGATGTGCTCGTGCGCCTGGACCGTGAGCCACTCGAGGCCCGGCTGCGCGAAGCGCTGGCGGACTTGGAACGCGCGCGGCAAAAGTTGCTTGAATTGGAAAACGGGTCCCGCCCGCAAGAAATCCAGCGCGCGCAGGCTCTGCTGGACGAAGCCCGCCATCGCTGGGAGTTGCTTAAGAACGGCCCCCGCGAAGAAGACATCCGCGCCGCCCGCGCCAATCTGCAATCCGCCCGGGCCGAGCTTGAATTAGCCACGATTACGGAAAAACGGCAATGCGAATTATATAAGAAAAACAACACCAGCGCTGACGCGCTCGACCGGGCGCGCAAGGAACTCTCCGTGGCTCAAGGCCGGGAACGCGCCGCGCAGGCTCAGCTCGACCTGTTGCTGGCCGGTTTCCGGGAAGAGGAGATCCAGTCCGCGCGCGCGCAGGTGGAAGCCGCTTCCGCCGCGTTGGCGCTGGTTCTGGAAGGTCCCCGGGTGGAGCAAATCGAACAGGCGCGGGCCGAGGTGAAACGCGCCGAAGCGTCCGTGGAGCGGATTCAGGTGGATCTGAGCGAAACCGTCATCACGGCTCCGTCCGAGGGGGTGATTGAAACCTGCCGCCTGCGCCCTGGAGATCTGCTCGCGCCCAACCAGGCGGCATTGACCATGATCTTGTATGAACCTTTGTGGGTGCGGATCTTTGTCCCTGAAAGCCGCCTGGGCCTGGTTCCCCTCGGCCGGACCCTGTATCTTTCCACCGCTTCGTTTCCTGGTGAATTTTTCAAGGGAACAGTCGTCCAGGTCAACCGGAAGGCGGAATTCACTCCTCGTAACGTCCAGACGCCGGAAACCCGCGACTACTTGGTCTTCGGCGTGAAAATCGAAATCCAGGATCCGGAACGGCGGCTGCGGCCGGGCATGGTGGCGGATGTTTTTCTTTCCGATCATCCGAAGGCGGGAGGTCCGGAGCCATGACGCCTCCGATCGTGGTGGAAAATCTGACGAAGCGATTCGGCCATTTCACCGCCGTGGATCATGTCAGCTTCGAGGTGGCCAAGGGGGAGATTTTCGGCTTCCTCGGCCCCAACGGGTCGGGAAAATCCACGGTTATCCGCATGCTATGCGGCCTGTTGGCGCCCAGCGAGGGCGACGCCTCGCTGCTGGGGATGAGTGTCCGCCGGAACGCCGCTGAGATCAAACGCCGCATCGGGTACATGTCGCAGCAATTCAGTCTTTACCGCGATTTGACTGTCCGTGAGAACATGCGCTTCTTTGGCCGCTTGTACGGATTGTCCCGGGATAAAATCGACCAACGCCAGAAAGAACTCGGCGAATATTTGGGTCTCGGCCCCTACCTGGACCGGCAGGCCGGATTGCTTTCCGGGGGGTGGAAACAGCGTCTGGCGCTCGCCTCCGCCTTGATGCACGAACCGGAAATCGTCTTTCTCGACGAACCCACCGCGGGCATCGATCCGGTCGCCCGGCGTGAACTCTGGAACCTGCTCTTCGACCTCTCCGCCCGGGGCATCACCCTCTTTGTCACCACCCATTATATGGACGAGGCCGAGCGTTGTACCGTGGTGGCCTATATTTACTTGTCCAAGCTGATCGCCCATGGCGAACCGTCGGAACTGAAGAAACTGCCGGAAGTCACACCGGAAGGTTGCCGCCGCATCGAGATCCGCGCCGAACCGGTGACCCGCGTGCTCGACCGCTTCCGTGCCCATCCCCAGGTCCGGTCCGCCACCATCTTCGGCGAGGCGGCCCACCTGGTGGTGGAGGAACGCTTCACGGATGAGGCGGTGCGGCAATTCGCCCACGAGCAAGGTTTCAGCGGCGCGCTCGTGCGGAATGTTCTACCGACCCTCGAGGATGTCTTTGTCGCCATGACCCTGGCGGAGGAGAAAAAACGCTTCCCATGAAACTCACCGGATGTATCGCCATTCTGCACAAAGAACTGATCCACATGGCCCGCGATCCGGCCACGCTGATCTTTTCCATGCTGCCGCCCATTGTGCAGGTCATCGCCTTTGGCATCGCCATCGACACCGATGTGCGCGATCTGGCCACGGCGGTTTATGACCAGGACGGCAAAGAACAGAGCCGGAACTTTATCCAGGCCCTTGTCAATTCGGATGTGTACAAGATCAGCGAGTATGTGAGCTCCCATGAGGAGTTGATCCGCTCCTTGGTCGAAGGCCGCGCGGTGGTGGGCGTTGAGATCCCTCCCGATTTCACCGACCGCTACAAGGCGGGCCAAAGCGCGTCCGCCGCCGTGTATCTGGACGGCAGCAACAACACCATCGCGCTGCAAGCAATGGCTACCGCCAACGGCATCGGATTGCAATCGCTGATCGAGCAGCTCGGGCAGTTGACCGGCCAGGCCCACCCCGTGCCGCCCCTCGACGTGCGCCCGCGGGTGTTGTTCAACCCCGATCTCCTCTCCGCCAATTTTTTTGTCCCGGGGATCATCGGCGTGGCCATTCAGCTCTCGCTCACCATGCTGGTGGCCTTCGCCATCGTGCGCGAGCGCGAAATCGGCACGTTGGAGCAGCTCATGGTCAGCCCCGCCACCCGGTTTGCGCTGCTGCTGGGCAAACTGATTCCCTATGTGGGCCTGGCGTATATCCAAATCGGTCTGCTGCTTTTAGCAATGCGCCTGTGCTTCGGCATCCCGGTGCATGGCAGTGTGGTTTTGCTGCTGGCCCTGTCCGGGATCTTTGCCATCGCGGTGATCGGCATCGGCCTGATCATCAGTACCGCCGCCAAAAATCAGGTGCAGGCTACTCAGCTGGCCATCGCCACCCTGCTGCCTTCCATCTTCCTCTCCGGCTTCATCTATCCGCGGGACACCATGCCACTCTTCTTTTACGTTATCAGTTTTTGTCTGCCGCTCACCTATTTTCTCGAAATCGTGCGGGGCATCGTGTTGCGGGGGGCAGAATTCATCAACCTGATCTCCAGCGTGATTCCCCTTTCCTTCATGGCCGTGATCCTGTTCACCCTCTCCGTGATCAAATTCCGCAAACGCCTGGATTGAATATTCGATTGCCGAGTCCGGCCCAGGATTGACACCTTGGGCCGTGGTTCGGCGGATCCTTGAAAGAGGGCGCTTGGCGGGGAAGAAGTAGGGCTGGCGGAATATGGGAAGGTGTGGGGCAGATTAATGAGTTACCCTCACCGTTTACCCTCTCCCGAAGGGAGAAGGACGGATTTCCCAATACCTTCTCTCCTATCACAAATAGATTTGAGAAATATTGTTTAGAGGTAAAAAATAATTAAGTTATTCGTGGTTCTTATTCCGATTTTGGGGAATCCAAATTCAAGGGATAAGCGGCAAAAAACCGGGTTCCCGTTTCAGGACGCGTTTCGAACCACACCTTTCCCCTCAGATAGCGTTCCGTTAGGAGCTTCATGCTGTAGGTGCCTAATCCCCGGTCTGGATCCTTGGTGGAAAAGGAACGTTGAAACACTTGCAGTTGCACCGGGCGCGGCATGAAATTCGGATTGTGAATCCAAAAGGTAACGCGATCCTCATCCAACGTACAACCCGCAGTGACGACTTGGTTTGGGGTGGAGGCTTCCAAAGCGTTTTTCATCATGTTACACAACACCCGGCTGAGGAGGGTGTGATCACTGGTGAAGACCACATCCGCGGCGGCGGGATCGAGGCGGATATCCCGTTGGCGCCATTCTTCCTGGCTGATGAACAGGTCCCGGATTTCGCGGAGCAGATCGATGGACCGGAGGGGAGCGGGTTGGGGGGTAATTTCGTTATTTTCCGCCGCCACTAGATCCCGTTGACTTTTTATCTCGTGAATGATCCGTTCCGTGAGGCGGCTGATGCGTTCGCGGAAACGGTCGATTTGATCCCCCTCCGCTTCCTGGAGCAGTTGGCAAAAACCCAACAACGCGCCCGCGGTGTTGAGAATGTCATGGAAGAAAATCCGTTCGAGGGCTTTGCGGCGCTTTTCGTGGCTGATATCCGTAAAAACGAGGAGCGTGAATTGTTCATCATTGACCCAGTAGGGTGTCGCCCAGATCCGCAAATCAAGGGTATCCCCGGTTTCATGTTGTATGATCCGGCACTCGCGGACCGTTTCCCCCTGGGTCCGGCTGGTACGGATGGCATCGGCCGCTCCGCACAATTGGCACGATTCGGTCGAGCCACACCCCCCCTCCTCCAATGCATGAATGCATTTCAACACATCTCCGGGCCGGAGATCGCAAAAGGTTTCGGCAACGTGGAGCCAGACGATTTCCGCCAAGGGGTGGTTGGTATGAACGATGCGGCCTTCCTGGTTCACAATAATAAACAGCTGGGGAACCGCATTTAAAAAAGGCGCCAGAAACAAGCGGTTTTTGAAGAGCGCCGCTTGCCGTTGGATATCGGGCGTGACAGAAGGATTTCCCTCCCGGGGTGACAGGGGAAACTCGGTGGAGAATTGTTGGTGATGACTCACGGTTCTTTCTCTTGCGCGATATTGCATCTTTTACAAAAAATGGAGAAACAGGTACTTATAGGAGAATCGGATTTCGAAAGAAACGAGAAACTATTAACTCGATTATAATAAAAGAAGGCATTTTATTTTCTTTTCGGATGATCCTCACCCTACTCTTGCTTTCAGGGGGAGAGGGAATGATGGAGACTTCCTTCCCTGCTCATACCACAAACCCAGCACTGAAAACGTTCCGCATTCGGGTCACTCGCACTTATGAAAATGGAACAAGGCCCCCCGCTTGTGTCTATATAGAAACGCAATTCCGTTCTTTTTTCAAGCAGAAATTACACGATGCGAAATTCAGAACAAGATGCCCCTTCCCGCGGGATACACGTCCCTCCCTCCGCACTCCATGGTGAAGAGAAGGGTGGTCAAGAAATGTTTTCTCGAACCAGGCCTGCAAAAAAAACGGCCCCCTTGGGATGAATAATTTTGAATCATCGGCCTGAAGCCATTTTCATTTGTTGATTTAACGCATACAATAAAAAAGAGGTTTATGTATTATTTATTAATTTTATAGTAATTGTAAAGTTGTAAAGGTGGTTATGGACCCCGCGATTACCATACGCAATTTGCCCCGCGCAATCACTCGTTCCCTTCTTGAATCCATTCTGACTTATAATTCTATCCCTTGGAAACGGATCGCGTTGTTTGATCCCCCCGAGGGTCAGGAAACCGCCGAAGCCCGGGTTCTTTTAAAAGACAACCGGGCATTGAAGACCGCCCTCCGGATACTCAATGAATGCGAAGTCTCCGATCAAATTCTCTCCTGCGAAGCTTCGGACTGGGTCGAGGAGCCGCAACCGGCTCAGCAGCAGCGCGCCCTGGTCCATGATCCGCTTCCCGCTCCTCCCGCGTGGTCTGCCCAGCCTCAGGACGCGGTATCATTCCCCGAAAAAGAATTCTTGGATACCGTCATGGAAGAAGCGGCCGAATTGGAAGGAGAGGACGAGGAAGAAGCGAAGGATGATCCAGTCCCGTTTTCTTCCCTGGGTTTATCGCCGGCGGTTCTGGACAATATTCGGAATCTGGGCTTTGAAACCGCCACGCCTATCCAGGCCCTGCTGATTCCCCCTGCCCTGGAAGGTTGTGACCTCATCGGGCGGGCGCAGACCGGCACAGGGAAAACATTGGCCTTTGCCATCCCCATTGCCGAACGCCTCCTGGCCCGCCCCGGCAAAGGCATCCGGGCCCTGGTGCTCGCGCCCACCCGCGAATTGGCCATTCAGATCAAGGAGGTTATGGACGCGGTCATTCAGAACACCGGCTTGCGCGCCATCGTGCTGTATGGCGGCGAAAGCATCCTGGACCAGATGATTATGTTGCGGGAGGAAGTGAACATCGTGATTGCCACGCCCGGCCGGTTACTCGATCTGCAAGGCCGCGGGCGGTTGCGTTTCGACGCGTCCGAAATCATGGTCTTGGACGAAGCCGACCGGATGTTGGACATGGGATTCCTGCCCCAGATTTCGGCGGTCTTCCAATGCTTTTACGAGCATCCCCAGGTGTTGCTGCTTTCCGCCACGATGCCCCGCGAATTGCAGCGCATGACCATGCTCAACCTCAAGAATCCCGTCTTCATTGACGCGGGCGCGCCGGATTTGACACCGCTCGAGGCCGTGACTCAAAAAGTGCTCTATGTGACGAAAGAAGAAAAGCAGCGCTGCCTGATCGATTTGCTGAACCAGGAGAAAGGGACGGTGTTGGTTTTCACCCGCACCAAGCGCGCGACAGAGCGGCTCGCCCAACGCCTGAAAGCGGCGGGATACAACGCCACCCGCATCCATGGCGACATCAGTCAAAGCGACCGCCTGCGGGCCTTGGGCGCTTTCCGGGAGGGGCGTTGCCGCATCCTCGTGGCCACCGATGTGGCGTCCCGGGGTCTCGACATTGAAGGCATTGCCCATGTCGTGAATTACGACCTCCCCATGGCCCCCGAAGACCATCTGCATCGTATCGGACGCACCGCCCGGGCCGGCGCCAAGGGGAAAGCCACGACGTTCATCACGCATGAAGAGCGCCGCCGCTCGTTGCGGGAATTCAAAACGGTCTTGGGCCAAGCGTGATCAACTCACACCCAGCCCGCGTCACCCTCCAAGGGCCCGCCGGCCAGTTCCTCTCCTTTCTTTTCCCACTTCATCCCCTCTTCCACCCATGACAGGATCTGCTGATGGGTTTTGTTGTCGATTCCCAGTTCCGTGCGGATCTCGTCCATGGCCGATTTTTCGACCTCGCTGATTTTATTATCGGCCATCAACAGCAACAGGCATTGCTGATACAAGAATTTTTTCTGGTTTTCGTCCTTGAACCGTTCCAGGCGCTTGCGGATTTTGTCCAGCGGTTCGGCATCCTCGGCCATGCATTCATCGATTTTGGCCGCGTGGAGATCCATCTTCAATCCGATGAGGCGGATCCGGACTGCTTCCAACAATTCGAACTCCCGGTCCAACGAGGCCAAGTCCCGCAAGATGCGGATCACGTCATGTTTCTGAGATTCCGATAATCGAAGCAAGATCGTTTTTCCTTTCCATGCGAGATCAGTGCTCAATCCGCTATCCTAGCATGATCATTTTCCATTCCCAAAGGAAGCACGGCTTTGGGGGCCATTTCATTCTTGAAAGATCAGCACCTGGCCTTCCCGGCTCAGCAGCGCCCAATGGCCATCGGCCGTGCGGCGCGCGTCCCGGACCCACGGATCCGGCCGGTAATAAGGTGAGGATACCGCCGGCGCGCCGTCAAACGAATGGACCGCTCCTGAAAAGTCCACCGCGTACCAGCCCTGGGGATGCTTGATCAACGCCCGCAACGCGTCCTGTTTGAAATCGAGAGTTTCTTTCGGTTTCCAGGAGGCAGGAGTCGACCAAACCGCGCCGTCGCCGTAAAGCACTACCGTATCTCTTTTATCCACCACCAGGCCCCGGAGTGGAAAGGGAGATTCGGGCAGGGCGTGTGTTTTCACGGTGCCGGATTCAAGCAGAGACAATTGGCGTGATTGGCTGACCACGCCGATCCGCTGGCCATCGGGGGAGACATCGAAGAGCAGGGGCCGGTCACCGCTTTCTAACGGCACGGTCCATAGGAGCTTCCCTGACCGGTTCCAAATCCGGCCGGCTTCGTCCAGGAACAGAACTCCCATGGACCTTGTCCAGACCGCGCCCGCCAGGGGAGTATTCTCCAGCCAGACTGCGTCGAGGATGGTTCCCGTCCCGTTCCGGATCACACCGGCCGTATTGACCGTTACGAATTCTCCATCCCGGGATAGCAAAAAACAGCCGTCGATGACCGGGCCTGCCGCTACCGCCCGCTTGCGTTGGGTGATCCGGATCGTGTCGGCCATCAATTCCGCGCGAGGATGCAGGCAGGCAATGAGGTCGGCCGCCGCGTTGTCCCCTAAGGCTCCGGAGAGCGTGTAATTTGTGTATGTGGTGGGAATTTCATCCAGCGGCAAGACTTTGTCAGCGAGCCGCCGGGAAGAATCCGACACCAGAATGAGCTCCACCTTCCCCTGGGCCTGCGGATCCAGCTTGCGCAGCGAGAAGGTCACATCGTACCAAGCGGAAGGAAATTGGAAATACAATCCGAAGACGATGAATTCGGGGATATCCTGGGTTTTTCCACGCAGGGCGGACTTCCGGTCCGCATGTGGATCGGTCCATATTTCAGCACGGACATGATGCAGTTGTTCCGCCTGGATCACGGCGTCCAGCGGCACGCACCGGACGTCGGGCATCCATACCACCGAGTCAGGCCGCATGGTTTGTCCATTCCGCAACACCCGGGCGGAAACCGCCGTGTCGCCGGCCAGGGAAAAATGCAAATCCGGCCGTTCCCCTTCCGGCACGTGCGCCAAATGCGTGGCGCTGAGAATCCGGCTTGCCAACACGGTTCCTAGATCGTTTTCGACACGCAACTCGATGGGGGTCGAATCGTCATCCGGAGGCAGGGCCACGCTCACCCGGTGCCGCCCCGCCGGCAACCAGCCAAGGGCTACCCGGTCTTCTTTCAAAGTCTGGGGCAATTCGCGAGTCGAGCGGACCAGACTCAGGAAGCCCGGCAAGGGATCGAGCCGCGGACTGGATTCCATCACCACCCGGCCGGATTCCTGATGCGTGATCCGGAAGCCTTTCTCCACCG
>JABLXU010000050.1 GCA_013177805.1 Candidatus Omnitrophota bacterium | reverse complement strand
CTTCCGACAGCGGCTGGTTTTACCACTACGACGAAGCCGGGAACGTGATCCTCATCACCGACAAGAACGGCGGGCTGATCAAGCATTTCGAGCAGGACGCGTGGGGGAACGACCTCAACGGGACGTTCAGCACCGCCCAGGCGATCAAGCAGCAACAAACCAACTAGTATCATGGATTTTCGTGGAAATATGCACCAGAGTGTCGAGCAGGATCTCCGCATAATGGACCGTGTTGCCTCGATGCCCCGCGCGCAGAGGCTGCTTGGATGGTGGAGTGTTACATGAGCATGGATTCGATCCCATCACCCCCCATCATCGTGTCTGATATGTTCGCCGCCATCACCTCCCCATACAACCGAAGGCCTGCCTTGTTCACATTGATGTGCGCCAACATTGATATACCGCTTGAAACTTGTAATCTTTCCCCACTCCTTCGAAGACATGCGAGTCTCCGCCGCTGGCGGTTTTCACGCTTAGCGAATCGATAATGACACAGGAGAGGTCCGGGTAGCGGACTGGTTGGATCTGATGTTGACGATTCATTTCGTCCAAGACTTTATCCCAAACACCCCGCTTGCAAAGCCGGGAGTAACAACTGTAAATATTTTTCCAGAAGGGAAAATTGTGGGGGGATGCCGCCAGGGGCACCTCTTCTTGACCAGATGGAATTGATCTAGACGCGCAAGAAGGAAATGTTGGCGCCGGCTGCCGTACCCGTTGGAATACCCGTTGGAATATTCGAGCGACGGTCGGATGGCTTCCCATTGGGCATCGGTCCAATCGCTCGGATAACTCTTTTCCCTCAATCCTGATAAAATAAAAAAATCCAGATATTCAGTGAATGTTTTACATTCTGTAATTCACGAAGACAAGTTCTAAGCGGTAAGGAGGCGTGTCTCTCTCCACGTCGACACTACCGGCTAACTACCGGAGATGGTGAAAAGAAGTCAAAAAGTCTCACTCTTTCCCTCCCTCTTCGTACAGGAGAAATAGAAATCTGTGGGGATAGGCCATTGGGAACCTATCCCCTAACCATACAGCGGGAATTTGCCAAAAACCGCAACCAGGATTCAAAAATAAAGATGGAGTGGGAAAACCACGTTTTACCCAATGCGCTTTTCCGGATGGAAGTCCCGCTCCGATTAGAGAAATCTGAGTGTACGGATTCTGGTTTTCTATAACTCTTCTAGTCTTAAAACACTTGCCAATCCCCAAGGGAAGCCGTTCCCCGGAATTGCACATTGGAGAAAATGCCCTCGGCTTGCCCCACGCCGTCACTCGCGCTGGGAAGCGAAGCACTTACTGCCAAACCCAGGTATAGAGGATCCTGCCACTCGACGGCCATGGACGAGAACAAGATCCGGTTGTTCGTTCCATATTCGAAGTAATACAGATTGATGGTGTTGCCAATCCGTTCGATTTCCATTTCGCCGTCTTGCAGATCGAGCGGGATTAATTCACCACCATATGGCGCGCTGCGGTCGGGACTGATCCCTTTCTTGGGTCGCCAGGCATAGGAGATCTGGAAGTCGGGGCGGACAAAAATCAACGCGTACGCGCCGTTCGTTGCCAAGTCGTCCCGCGCCACCAAGCCCGCTTTCATCCATACTTGTTCGGCATCCAGGGCATACATTTCGACTTTCGCGCGCAGGCTGAAATCGCCGCTGACCCGCAAATACGCGAAATGGAATTCTTCCATGTGGTTCCAAATCTCCCGCCCGGCGGCCTGGATGGTGTAGACTCCGTTTTCAAAGGTAGCCACACTGGGAACCGCCAGCACGCCGATATCCATATGATTTTCAAAGATGCCCAACGGTTGGCCGGGGACCATCTTGGCAAATCCGGTGATGGCGTTGTCACCGATCGTGCCGGCAAAGTTCGCGTCGCCGGTGGCGGTCGCGGGTGGCGTAGCGGTGTAGGTCAGGGATAGTTCGCCTGGGAAGTTCGGAATATTCCAAGTGATGACGCCATTGGCCGCTTGGCCTCCGTGGCTGACCGCTGATACCGACCATCCCGCCGGGGGGGTCTCCGTCACGGTCACAGAGCCGGGTTGCCCGATCACTTGAATGGCCACAGGAACGCCCCGGCCGGGCGTATAGGTTAAATCATCGACCACGCGCTCGGCCAAATGGAATTTCGAGACATTAGGCTGGCTGGCCAGTTCCGCGAACAGGTTTTGGATCTCCCGGGGCCGCAACGTACGCGACCAGATCCGGATTTCATCTAATATGCCATGGAAAACCTCGGAGGAATACCGGCCGAACATCAATTCTTGGGTAATGTCGTTCAAGGCCGTGCCGGTGACAGAATTGCGGGCTACTTCGACTCCATTAATATACCCGACGAGATATTGGCCGTCGTAGGTCATGGACAGCATCGACCATTGATTTAGCGGCAAGGCCGATCCGGTGACGATGCTGGCACCGATGTTCACCTGATTGGTTGCGAAGCCGAATTGGGCTGTCGTGCCGGGATCGTTGGTGCGTCCCACCCCCAACTCCAACAGAAAATTGGCGCTCCCGCCTTTGCGGATCATGGTCTGCGAGCCCGCGGTGGGATAAACCCACGCCACCAGCGAAAATTCATCCGTAAAGACGAAATTGTCACTGAATTGCCGGACGGTGACCACGCCGTTGCCGAAGAATTCAAACGCCTGGCCGCGGATGCCGCTAACTAAGGTGGCGTCTCCGCTCGGTTCGCCGTGATTGCCATTCCCGCTGGTGTCCGATCCATCGCCTTCAAAAAGCCATTCGCCCATCAGGTTATCGCGCAGTCCCGGGGCGAATTCCTCAAAGTCGGCCATGATCTGCTCAGCCGGCAAGGCTTTTGTCCAGATCCGGATTTCGTCCAGCCGCCCATAAAAAACCTCCGAACTGTAATTGCCGAACAGCAAGGGTTGGCTGGTGTCATTGATCGCAATGCCGGTGACATCGTTTTCCGCCACCAATTCGCCGTTCACGTACCCCCGCAGTTTCGCCCCATCGTACGACATGGTCACGAAGGTCCATTTTTGCAAGGGGAGCGTTGGCCCCGTGACGATACTAGCACCGATATTTACCTGATTGGTGGCAAAGCCGAATTGGATTGTGGAGCCGGGATCATTAGTGCGCCCTGTCCCCAATTCCATAAGGAAATTGGCATTGGGACCTTTCCGGATCATGGTCTGTGATCCCTGATTAACATAAACCCAGGCTTCGATAGTGAAGCCCTGTTGAAAAACAAAATTGGAACTGAAAGATTGCACCTGGATCGACTTGGTTCCGTCAAACTCCAGGGCTTGCCCGGAAATCCCCGGAACGGGATTGGCGGTCCCCGTTCCATGATTGCCGTTGCCGCTGGAATCGTTGGCGGTTCCGTCGTTGAAAGTCCATTCCCCTACCAATCCATCCCGGTCTACCGCCATAGCCGGATGCGGCAACGTCAAACAAAGCAGCAATCCAATCTCAAGAAAATGTACATACGAAAAATTTTTCATAATAACCTCCTTTGGTAAGAAAATAATTACCCTTCCAAAACCACAATCTATTGGGTTAATTTATTGAATTGATCGATCGAATGTCAAGTGAATTTTCTATTTTAGACGGGGATTTTTTTTAAGGGTGCAGGAGTGTTTTTCCGAAGAAAAATATACGATGAAAAATACGAGAGTTTTCTTCACTCACTCCAGCTGAGAGAAAAGTCGAGCACGTTGGCGCCCGCCAGGGTGACCCGTTTGAATTCCGCCCAGCTGTCGATACGTTTGATCCAACTCCAAATATATTTGGGCCTGAGGTAAAACCGGCGGTAAATACGGCGGATGTCCTTCGAGAGTTCCTCATTGGTTAAATCGGTGAAGAATTGGTTGAAGAACGTGTCGGTATGCAGGCGGCTGATGTCCATCTGGCTGCCGTCGCCGATTTCCGGATGCACCGCCGCCACTTCCTCAAACAGGGGCGTTCCCGGATAGGGGGTGGTAATGCCGAAGGTGATAATTGTCGGCTCGATCTCCAAAATGAACCGCAACGATTGGTTGATGGTCTCCTTGGTTTCGCCGGGGCTTCCGATCATGCAATGCGCGTGGGTGTCGATTTTGTACTTGTGGCACAGTGCGAAGGCCCGGCGGGTCTCTTCAACCGTGATGTCCTTGCGCACGTTATCCAGAATTTCCTGCACGCCCGATTCCACCCCGAAGCGGATCAGGTGGCAGCCGGCGTCTTTCATGGCCGCCAGCATTTCTTCGTCGACGTTGTTGACCCGTGAACTGCAGATCCAGGTCAGATCCAGCTTCTTATCCTTGATACCCTGGCAGATGTCGAGAACGCGTTTTTTCGAGGCGGTGAAGAGTTCGTCCCGGAAAAAGATTTCCTTGTAACCTAGGTTCTGGCAGTATTCCATTTCTTCTACGACTTTTTCCGCGCTCCGGAACCGAACTTTTTCACCATAAAAGAAGGGCGAGGTGCAATACGTGCACTTGGCCGTGCATCCCCGTGTAGTGAACATGGTCGTGAATGGCATCCGCTTGACGATGGGATTGAAATAGTCCACATCCTGCGGCAATAGCGTACGATCGGCGATGGGGAGTTCATCAAGATTCTTTATTAACGGCGCGGGAGGATTGATGACGATGTCTCCGTTGTCGTCCTTGAAGCCGATGCCGAGGACCTTTTTATACGAGTCCCCGCCTTGTTGCAGCGCCTCTGCCAATTCTTGGATGATGCCTTCCTGCTCGCGCATGAGGATGAAATCGATCCCTTTGCGCGCCAGGGTTGCCTGAGGCATGAAGGTGGGCTGCGAACCAGCCACCACGGTTTTCATACCAGGGCAGGCCTCTTTGAGCTCTTGCAGGATTTCCGCGTCTTCAACCACCGTCATGGTCGAAGTGAGCATGTAGCAGAGATCGTATTTCTCCCGGGCTACCTTCTCTTTGATCTGATCCAGAGTCATCATCAGCGCGGCGGCGTCCAGGATGTGCGACTCGTGCCCGGCGTCCCGCAATACGGTGGTTACTAAGAGCAACGAGACCGGTGGAAACTGAATGCCCGCGATGCGTTTGCCCTTGCACCAGCATCCGTAAACCAAATCGCGGGCGACATTTTTACTATGCTTGCTGGGGGGATTCAACGTCAAAATTTTCATGCGTTGCCACTCCTGAGTGGTCCGGCGGCCCTGGATATCCAAGATCGCAAATAATGTTGACAATATAGATCAACTTTACAGAAAAGTCAAAACGTACACTGCCTTTCATTGGTGAATCAGGGCTGGTGATAGGGAAATTGCCACAGAAGGGATGGTCGAAATCCCCCAGCCCGGCCGTGAATGTAATTCTATCTGTCTCTGATATTTACAGGAAGTCAAACCAGTTAGCAAGGGATTATTTTACCCCCGCATGTGAACGCAAAGGGGACAGGGAGTCATGCTTAGGGAAACATCAATCAAGACATCCATACCAACTATGGACGAACAAGTTACGTGGGTAAAATGATGAACCTCCAGGAGAGCTGAATTCGATATTCCCTCCCGGCGTCCTCCGTGTCTTGGCGGAGAATATCCAGGTAAATCCTTTTGATTTGCTCTAAGTGTCTTATATCTCCTCATCTCTGGCGCGGCCTTGGGCGACGATCAGGTCCGCCAGCAGGCCCATGACGCCGATCACGATGCCTCCCAGCGTCAGGAGAATATCGCCTTCCCGGAGACGGACATACACAAAGTGATCATAAATCCCGCGTCCGACACCCAGCAAGACCAGCAGGGCGCTCAGGGGCAGAAAGACGCGTAAAGGGTTGAAGTACATAATCATGCGAATGACGGTGGTGAGATATTTGGTTGTATCCTTGATGGGATGGAATTTCGATTGGCCGATCCGCTTATGATATTCGGTGGGAATCCAGGTCACCGAATAGCCATTGCACAAAAAGGCTAGGGTCATAGTGGTGACGCAGGAAAATCCCTCCGGCAACACCCACAGGTATTTCATCATGATGTCCCGCTTGAAGGCTTTAAGACCCGTGTTCAGGTCGGGAATGGGGACTCCGGAGAGGTAGATCGCCAGTTTTTGGATAAGCCACTTGGCGGGGACGCGCAGGAACTTCAACGTGCCTTGCTCGGACGTGCGCGCTCCATTGACTTGGTCCCATTCCGGCAGCAAGTCCAACATTTTGGGGATATCTGCCGCTGTATAGGTTCCATCCGCGTCAAGCATGACAATATATTTCCCCCGGGCTGCGCGGATGCCCGTTTTCCGCGCCGCGCCCGAGCCCCCGTTCATTTTTCTCTGAATGAGGCGTGTGTTCAGCGATTGGGCCACAGCAGCGGTACCATCAGTGGAACAATCGTCGACGATCACGATTTCGTACGCGTGCGTGGTGGGATTCATGGCCACCCGGACGTCCTCGACCACGTTGCCCAGGGCGGTTTCTTCGTTGTAGGCGGGGATCACGATGCTAACATCGACGGGCGTGTGGAGATCGTGGATTTCGGGCATGAATTGTTCCTTTCTTAGGGACGGATGAAACGGGCCGCGATCAGGGATTCGTTCGGAAACCGCAGTTTCCTCAGGGAATTTTTCATCAACCGGGCCGCGGGTCAATCTCCGTGGATTTTCCTGCTTCACCGGCCGTATGGATCACAGGATTGGGATAGTTCTGTGCCAAGAAACGCCGCCTCGCCAGATACCGCAGAACAGTCCCCCAGTTGCGGACCGTAGCCGATACGATCCCCCGTTGCCAATGCCGGGCGGATATGCGCACGGGCAGGTTGAGGTAAATCAACGGTCCGATTTTACGCATCCGTAACGACAACTCCAAATCCTCGAGGCATTCCTGCCGGGGGAAACCACCAAGGGCAGGCAAGGCACTTGGGCGAAAAAATTGCGCCTGGTCACCATAGGGTATTTGCAGAAACCGCGCCCGGCAGCAATTTCCCCACTCGATCAACCGGTATACGGCTCCGGGCGCCGCGATTCGGTGCCCGAGTGAGCCACCTGGAGCTTCGGGATGGGCGCGCAGGGCTTGAATGAGTAGCGGACGTACCGGAGGAGACAACTCCATGTCCGCGTGCACGATCAGAACTGCCTCCAGTGGGATCTCCAAAACCATTAATTCCCGGACTCCTGTTTCCACCGCCAAGCCTCGAGAAGTCGATGCTGCCTGAAACACCCAAACTCCGGCTTGGCGGGCGATGTCCGCCGTCCGGTCGGTGGAAGCGGCATTGACCACCAGGATGGGATCTCCCGCCTCCTGAAAGGGGCGCAGACTGTTCAAGCAGGCCGCAATGACTGGTTCCTCGTTATACGCGGGAATCACCACACCCACGGCCGCCCTAAGGGAACCAGGATGATCGAGAAGGGATTGAACCAGTTCAGAGGAAGTTGGTGTTGATTGCGCCATGACCCGATTTGACCGGTCCGTGATAATTCGTAAATCCGGAAACGATGTCTGTAGTGGACTGAGATGGTTAATTTCAACCGTTCTCCGCCGAAAAATACAGGGAGGAACCATGTACCGGCGTGGATCCTGGCAGGTTTTCAGCGGATATGCCCGGATACGTCATTATTTTTTTTCTATTAAACAAGAGAGGAGACAAGTATCATCCAATCACGGGAGACCCCTGGTGTGAAATCGGAATTTTTAATGGTTCTGGAATGGATCGGGCGGCGCAACCTCACCGTTCTGGGAGTAGGGGGGAGTTTGTATTGCCTATCCGGTTATTGCAACTACTTGAGCGGTATCCCATTTCTGACCGCATTTTCTCCCTACTATGCCTTGCGCCTCCACGTTGCGGCCCGATGGGCCGATTCCATGGCCTCGTCATTGGAATATGCCTATCTTCACGGCGAGGCAGTATTCGAAGATGGGTACCGGAAATTGGAAACCGCCCTGCGTGATGGGTTCACTCGTTACGCCGATCCGTTTCTCAAATCACACCCGGTCCTGGGAATCCTCATTTTTCTCTGCCTAGGATTTTCCGTCTCGATCGTGTCGGCCGCGGTTTGCGTCATCGCATTCCGGAAAACGGTCTATTGGCTCACATTGGGCGGTACCCTGCCGTTTCCGGGAATCGGATTGCGTACCAAATCCGAAGGCCTATGGCGCTTCGATCCCCAAAAGAAACCCTCCGAGGAACAACTCAAGGAAATGCAGAAAAACTTGGAACGGATCGTGCAGCGGGCCATGGCCTTGAGCGGCTTGATCCCCAAGAAAGCCGACTTTTCCATCCGGGATCTTGCCCTGCGCAACCGGGGCACGGAATACAACTGCCGCAATGCGATATACGTGACCGGGCCGATCCCCGGCACCCGCTTCGACTGCGCTTACCCGATTCCCCTCTCCTTGGACCAGGTCAAGGAAATCAGCGCCTACATGGGCCAGGCGGCCTGGCATGAGACCCTGCCCCTGGAGCTGGTGGTGCTTCGCTGCCGGAAAGGGATGAAGGAGTGGGAACGGGTATCCGCCATCTCCGCCCTGGATTTAAGCCAAGGGTATCCGATGAAAATCATTGAAAAAGTGATGTATGAATACCGTAATTCGTTCTGTTGGGATCCCCGGGCCACGAAAATGAGTGTGGGATATGAGTACAAAGTGTGATCTGCCATAGGAATCCTTTGATCGTAAAAAAATAGATCTAGTGGCATTTGTGGTAAACGGAGTGGTCTTTCCAACCAGGTAACCGTTTACTTTTCCGCAAAGAGATTCTTGGGGGAAATGGGCTGTTTCCCATCCCGGAGGCGGATGGGCAGGCAGCATTCCACCAACATATTGATGGGCTCCTGATCCCAGCGGTGCAGGGCGTAACAGATGCTCAGAAGCCCCACTTTCATTCCAGCGACGCGGTCGCTGCGGTTGCCTTGCATTACCTTGCGTAAGATCACTTATTTACTTGGGGTGGCTCGAAACGGACCGGGCCGGTGTCCAGGCGGGTTGCACCACCTTCCGCCCGCAGGGCGAAGACGCGGAACCAGTAGGTGACGCCGTCCTGCGGACCGTTCCGCCAAGCGGGATGATGAGAGAAGGTGTCGTTGGCATCAAACCGGAAATAGTGCAGATCATGTGCGCCTGTCTGGCCCGGATCCGTGAAATTCTGGCCATCCGGACTGGCATAGATATGCGCGTGTACAGACCGGAGACATGGGTAACAGTTTTTCCCAATTTGTAAAACAGTTGAATAACGAAAACCTACGAGTTTTTTTAGGTATTGGAGGGAACACCGATCCAAAGGGAGAGGTAATTTTAGGGGTGGTTATCATCGATCCTTTCGAAGAGACGCGCACCGGCGATCTGAAAAAAAGTACGCACTTGCCGGATGAGCCTGAAATGTCGGATACGGCTTGCATCACCAAGGTTCGGATGAAAACCTGGCTTCTTCAGAGAAGACCAGCGGGAGACTTCGGTCTCGCTGCATGACGATCGATGTTTATCCGGGACAACTCTCATGGAACACGCGGTATAATGGTTCCGCCACGGCGCGGTGCCCGGCGGCGGTCAGATGGCCTTCTATGGGAAAATAGATTGCTTCATCGCCTTCCAGGCATGCATCCAATAGCGGTTTCGTCAACGAAATGTATTGAATATCGGGATGGTCTTTGCCGTATTGCATAAACCATAGCTCGATATGATTTCTCAATTCATCCAAAAACGGCAAATAAATCATATAAATCTTGAATCGGTTAGTGAGGCTTATCCTGTGAATGACATCCAAATAGGAAAACGTGCGTTGGGCTTGCTTTGCGGAGACAATATAGGATTCCTTTTGATTAAAATCGGGCCGGATGGTTTGAAAATGATCATACACTTCGCTCTTGAATAGTTGCCATAATTGATTGACTTGATCCGGCGTTAACACGGTTGCTGAATTGAGAGGAAAGGTGATTCGGGTGGTGTTGCCCGGATGGTTTGCAATTTCAATACCGGTTACTTTGGCGGATTTATACAAAGATAAGATTTGTCCGGCAAGGCGGTTTTCAAGCACTAGGGAAATCCGGGGAAGAGAAGGAGATTCATACAACCAGGGAACCAGCAGCCAACTCACGCGGATCCGGCTGAGGGGAAAGGCAAGAGGGCCGGCGTGGCGGAAATAATACGGTTCGGATTCGGAAAAAGGGAGGCGGGTAATGGAATGATCGGATGGATTGACTTTCAATCCGAATTGCTTCTCATATTTCTCATCATCATAAAAATCCTTCCCGTTTAAGGATAGTACCAGTACGTCATTGTCCTTGTAGATGTCCAGAACATGTTGAATGCGAAACGCATAATCGGCGGGCGACATGCCCCTCATGGCGGCGTTGATGCAGCCATCGATATCGGTGACGCGGATGGCGAATTCACCCAGTACGAGGGCAAGGAGAATGGAGAAAATAAGCAGAGTGAAGTTTTGAACTATGTGTTTGTACTTATGTTTGATAGTAGAGGTGAAATGCTTTGTGAAGGGACTGGTCATTTGGGCTCTCTTCATGATTTAGCAACTTGATTATTAATTGATGATTTGGCAAGAAAATTATAATTGTAAATAACAAATATAAACCAAGCATGGGCTTCTCCTCACTAAAATAAAATGCAAATATAGTGTAAAGTAAAAAGGGGACAGGCCGTTTTGTTGTCCCATCCCCTCTGTCTCACCATGGTTCAATCGAAGGCCACTTTTTTATCTTATTCGTGTTATTCGTGCGGTCTCCCGGCACCATGGTCAACCGCGAGATAGGTGGCCGGCAGTTCGAATTTCGCGGCGTCCACCGGCTGGTTCAGTATCGCCTCCACCAGCGTCAAGATCTCCTGAGTGTGGCCCTGTTGGGTTACGATCATACCGGGCAGCCAAATGCCCTCCACTAGCCGGAAATCGTTGAAATCCACGCGCAACGCCGGCTTGTCGGGAATCCCAGGGAAATAAAATTCATAGGATGCCAGCACATATCCCTTGTCCGGATCGTAGGACCCGCGCATGAACACGAAATCCGTGTTGGTGTCACGCACTAGGAAACGGTTGCCCTTTTCCACGATGAACTCTTTATCGAACGTCAGGGAGCCGGGGGCGAAGCGGGCGGGCTTCAAACGCGGATAGACGGCGATCGGATCGTTGGGACTATACCGGCCGGTGGTCAGGCGCCATTGATCGACACGGGTCTGGATGTTGTCAACACCCGGCAATATGTCATATGTCATATCCGCGTCCCAATCATACAGTTTGAGATAATTGAAGGGATGGCGGTCAGGCACACTGGGGTTTTTCAGCCACGGATTGGATTCCACCAAGATCCGGTTTCCGGAGATCCAGACAATCTTGGCATCCTGTTTCCATTCCAGGCTGCTTTGAATGTCTTCGGGAGCCAAGCCCTTCGTGTCCACGAGAGTACTTGTTGAAAGTTTTTCAGCGATTCGCTCCGCGCGGCCGCTGTCCATGGATTTGATCTGCGTATAGACCAATTTCGCCGTCTGAATGTCCGCGGCGGACGCTTGCATTCCGGCCAGCACGGATTCGGAATCCTGCGCCAACACCCCGGGCGCGGCCAGCCATGCGCCCACCATCATGACTATGGATAGATGCAATGCTTGTTTCATGGCACTATTCCTTTCGGTATCCATATCCAAAAGGGATGGAATTGGCGAAGTGCAAATACCATCCCTTTAATCTTTTTTTATTTCCTTACCGGCTATACTCCTTCATCACGATTTCCTTTCCCTCGGGCGCTTGAAATAAACCTTGAGGGAATTGGGGATCATGAAAATTGGCTTCCACCAGTTCCAATCGGAGAGAATCCTGCAGTTCCGCTCCACGGAGTTTTTGCCGAACGATCTCGCCCGGAACCAGGATGCCTTCCTTTTCCTGAAATGCGCGGCAGAGCACGCGTTCCACGACAACGCCGCCGGGCTGGATCACATCCACTTGCGTCCAATATTCCGGATGGCCTTCCATCAGCGTGAATTCATACACGTTGTCCGGGTTCCGGCCTGTGAGCGGTTTGACCTGGAGAATCCGCCGGCCGGCGTCATAACTCACGATTTGGAAATCGTCACCCAGAAATTGATTGAGATTGAATCCATAGCCGGCCGCTTGCGTGGGATCGCTCCAGCGTTCCGTGAAGCTGGGAGACCGGGTGACTTGCTTTTTGTTGGAGAAATAAACATATCCTTCCTGGCCATCGAAGAGATACGCGTGATGTTCGGTCTGGTCATTAGGCCGGAAGACATCGCATCGCTGGAGATCGCCCTGACGGCTGAACACATAAATCGACTCGATGGAAAAACCCTGCCTATGCCTTTCGTAATTCTGGAGCAAGGCTTCCAATTCCTCGAGGGTCTTGTGACCGATTCGCTTCTCCTCCTCCGGCGTCAACGTGCCGGCTTTGCGTTTCGCGATGGCGTCTTGCACAAACGCGATCTGCCCCTGCCAGAATTCCTCGCGCCCGGCGCCCGTTTCGGCGGGGACGTACATCCATCCGTGATATTGCACCTCAAAGGCCTCGATTGGATTCAACTGGCTCTTGACATACGCCGTCAAATCCGCGGGTGTGGAGACCTCCGCCAGGGAAACACCACCGGCGCAGACGAGCAGCCCGAATGTCAACCATGTGAGTTTGTTCATTTTGTTCACTCCTTTTATTGTATTGTTGGATTACGCTACGCATGGTGCCTAGACTGAATTTTACTCATCAATTCCCAAATAAATGTATGCTGGATTTCACTTCGGGTTTCCAAAATAACCTTGTACCATCCCGGCTGAGTAAGAGATGCCCGAAGGAATACACATCCGTATTGGTCAAACTGTGCTTCCTATATAGGTTGGGTTTGTTTTCGTCAAAAAAATATAGATTTATGTCAAAATAGAGTGGGGCATCGCTACCGAGCGGTGGCAAGGGTGGCCGGGCTTGTGCAGCCGCAATGACTAGTCCATCCGCAGATATAACGTATTGGTTGAATCCCGAGCTGTTTTCTGTAATCAATACTGGTTCTGACCATCCTTCACTTGTTCGTTTCAAAATATGAACCCCTTTTTGAAACGCTCTAAATAATAGCATATCACCATCTTTGGCCACACCAAGGGGTTTAAGGGTGGAAAATCCATCTACAAAAATTTTTGTTGGCCCTACCCATGTGTTATTATCATAAGTGAGTTCATACATACCGGTTTCATATACGTTTATTGGTTTTCCTTCTTTCATAACCGTTGTAGGAAAGGAAGCGGTATAGAATATATGGTTTCCTGAATCCGATACAACAATATTATCCAACGACTCATACAACGACTCTTCATCGCTGTTTTGTTTGATTTCAAAAACTTTCTTTATCATTCCGCCTTCATTGTTCAACACCACCAAACGGTTATACGAGGGGCCGTATGAATAAGTGTAGACAAGGCGTGTTAAATCGGCATTTGCTTCTAAATGAACAATTTTATCAACAACAATTTCTTTTTTCTCGCTATAGGTTACGATGGTGTCTTTAGTAAGTGGATTAATTATATAAACATAATTATATTTGGAATCTTCAGTAATATATGCTAGCTTATCGCCCATATAACTTAAGTTTAATTGTTCGATTACAGTAGTTGGTGTATTTCCATCTACGACCTTGTTTATCGCATTCCTCTCTGAGTTGAGGAGATAGGTTTTTTGTGATTCAACCAACATGGAACCATCAAAATTTGTATCGATAGACCGGCTGTCCCGCCAACGAAAAACAAAATCTATTTCTTCTTGAGTAAAGGGAAGTACTTCTTGTGCGACGGGTTGAATCGGTTGAATAACCAATTTACCTGGTTGGTATTGTTGTTGGGACCAAGACGCACGGCTGGTAAGAGCCATGATAAGTAAGAAAAATAAAAAGTGTTTATTCATGATTATATTCCTTTCAGCGGCTATCATTAGTCAGCTAGAATCTTGAATGTAAAAGAACGCCCACGGCAACTGGCAATTCCGACACCCAAGCGATTATTAACATAGTCAGGGGTGAATGACCATTGATAAGAAGGTATAATCCCGCTAACAGTTGAAAAATCAATAATTTGATTTTGAGGAAATTGAATCCAGAGATTAGTTTGAAATACAGAATTATTGCATATCATCATCATTACTTTTGATTTATGAGTAGAATTCGGAATGAAATTAGGATCTTTTCTTATGATGAACTGGGCGGTTGAATCATCATCATTAGTACTTGTTATAGTTGCATTTATATCAGCATCCGATTCTAACAAATAACTTTTGAGTAAATTAGCTTCAAAAGTAATTTTTCTAGCTCTAGTAAACATGATAGGATCGGATTTAGAAAGTTCCCAAAACATCGCTCCCTGGGCTCCGTTGATCCATGATGTGTAACAAAGATATCGCAATTGTTCCTCAGTTAATCGACCATTTTCATTATTATCATCAAGATTTACACATCCAGGGGCCTCATCATCATATGATTGTCCTTGGTACCATAGCATCCATGCATGTATATTGTTAGCAGGGGCACCACAAATAGGCTCAATAAGATTTTTTATTGCCATCCTGGTACGTATATTTGCCAAATATAACCAGGGTGTAACCCATGGATTGCCATATTGGTCTGTGAAATCGTATACATACAAGTCATCGTGAATATAATCTCCAATATTCAGATTATTTAATCTATAAAGATATTGCGGATTGATGCAGGGGTCAATATCGTAATTTCCATAACCCCTTACGATACAATGTATTGGATGAGAACTAATGTTTCCATCGTTGGTTTCAATTATGTTTTTAACATATAATAATTGATTATAAACATAATCTCTGACACCATTATCTTCAGCGATTTTACCACCATATGGTTCGTCATCAAGAATCCAGCCACCAAGTTGAGGATAGTTTTCAAAAAAATTTATACGAAACCTGAGTATTTCTTCATCAGATTGTGGGATATTATAGTATGATGGAGGATCATTTATTCCATCTTTCCAAGTACCAGAAGTGTGCAGCACATACAAAAAAGCGCTGCCTTGGGGGCCAAGATGTGATATCATTCGTGGGAAAGCTTTAAAGTCGAAAATCCCACTAGAATCAATTTTAATTTGCTCTAATGAAATCAAAGCTCGTTTATAAAGCTCTGTCGATGACCATTCAGGCTCGGTCCTCCATCGATCTAGCCCCCAAGCTTCTCGATTGTCATTAGGTATGAGATGTAAACAATTTACCCATGAATGTCCCTGCCCAACTAAATAATATACATAACCATTTTCCCATTCACCAATATTTTGAGGATCGGGATTAGTTGGATGTCCTTGTCCCCAGATATTGTCAACTCGGACAGACCAACCAATCGGAAACCATTTATTGTTAATATCATATGGCGTAATTTTAGAGAAAGGATGATAAATAATTTCTGGACCATGTGGTTCTGAAAATGCATGATTTTCACTCAAAAAAAATATTGAAAACAAAATAAAATAAAATGAATTTCTATATCTATTCATGATCATTTTCCAATTTTTCATCAAAAATAACAAAAATTAAAATAATATCTGAAAAAAAACAAAGTTATAAAAAATCACCTGTTTCTTCATAATTTTCAGGCACATATGTAATCAATGTAATTTTGTTTATTTTATTCTCTCCCATTTATTTTATTGGGACTTGCATAGTAGATACTTATCCAAGCGTATTCAACAAAAGTATCCTTTTTGAATGAAGTACCTCTTTTATTGATCAATGGGGAAACACTTTTGAAAAATCTCTTAACTATTTAAACGCCCCAGACCCCTTCTATTCCTTAAAAAATCATCAATTCATTTGATTTTCTTGCACCAATAGTACAAAATGTTCCCCACGGTTTTTTCCGGAATATTCAGAACTTGCGCGATTTCCTTGTAGGGTCTATTTTCTAAATAGAATAATTTGAATATTTTATGCACGTGGCGGGGGAGGCGCGTCAAGCGTTCCTCCACCTCGATTCGATCGATTGTTTTTTCGTGCGATACATCGGGAAGGAGGGAAGCCATTCCCACGTCTTGGACCAGGCGTTGCTCTTTCCGGAAATGGTCGATACAGAGATTCCTGATAATCTGAAAGAGATATGTCTTGAACTCGGCCGTAGGCTGATACGGGTCCTGAGCGGTATAGATCCGTAAAAAGGCCTCTTGGGCGATATCTTCGGCCACATCCCGGTCCCGGGTGAACCGGTACGCCACATTCACCGCCCACCGGTAATAATTTTTATACCACATTTCCAAGTCTCGCTTGGTAGGGCATGGTTCTTGACAAGCCATGTTGCGTTTCCCAGACACGTTATGGGGCCGGGATGACGCAATACCGCGACATCCTCTCCAACCTCGATTCCCAATATATACGAGGAAATTTCGAATATATTTCACTTTATAATTGAATATATATCCCAAAACATTTATATCGTCAAAATTACGATATCCGATCCCACTTGACAACTCCTCCTTCCCGCCGCTATTCTGTTATCCATCATGGGAAGGTGATCCGTGTCCGCACGGAGCCAAAAGGGAAGCCGGTGCGAAGCCGGCGCGGTCCCGCCACTGTATCCGGGAACGAAACCCCGTGCGCCATTGTCCCGACGGGATGAGAAGGCGGGGGAATAGGACAGAAATCAGCCCGGGAGCCAGGAAACCTGCCTTCCCGTCATTCTGGAACCTGACAGCCGCCCGCGGAGAAGGCCCAGGGACGCCCACCGTGATTGATCTCCCCCTGCGGACCTGATGCTTCCCGTGGATCTCACCGGCCGGCGGTTCCAAGCGCGCGAGGAAACGCGTTGAAGAAACCGGCTTCCCATTCCGCCTTGGTGAACCGTTGCGGTTTCACCCTGATCGAACTGCTCATCGCGGTGGTCGTGCTCGGCATTCTGTCCGCCATCGTGGGCGCGAACTACCTCAGCGCCATGGAGCGGGCCGACGCCGCCGCCTGCCAGCAAAATCTCCGTACCCTGCATAACGCTTTGCTTTCGTACCGGCTCGATTACAACCGCTTCCCCCCGGCCGACGGCCTGGCTGATATCAAGCCCCAGCCGGGCTACACCGCTTATGGTTGCGGGCCGGCGGCCAACGGCTTTTGGAGCGGCGTGTCGCTCCTGCTGGCCGAGGGCGGCTACTGCCCCGAGGCGGCCTTGTATTGCCCCATGCTGCGCCGCGAGCACAACCGCCCCGTGGCTGCTTATCCGTCTTGTAACGGCTCGGATTTATCGGGCAA
The DNA here is from genome assembly GCA_013177805.1 of Candidatus Omnitrophota bacterium. Lineage (GTDB taxonomy): Bacteria > Hinthialibacterota > Hinthialibacteria > Hinthialibacterales > Hinthialibacteraceae > JABLXU01. The sequence goes on along the minus strand of JABLXU010000050.1, from coordinate 24,934 downwards.
AGAGGTTCCCCAGTGGCGGTTTCTGCGCTACGCCTACAACAGTGCCGCCGCCGACGCGGGGGGATACGCGGGTGGCGAATACAACATCGAAACGGAGTGGGATGCCGATGTCTGGCTGGTCCGCTGCCTGCATCTCAACGTGGAGCAGTTCAACCCGGACCGCGCCGTGGCCTTCCCATTGCGCATTGGGCCGGACGAAACCGATCCCCGGCGGACCTGGTACGGCGAGTTCGAGCTGACTATTCACGGGGCCATCCGCACGCGGGTGGTGCAGGCGCGCGGGCATTGACGGGAATCCCCGGAACGGATATGAAAATCTCCAACGACGCCGGAAACGGATGTCCTCCGGCTATCCAGGGGAACGCCTCGTGACCTATTCCCATCATCCCCATTCTCAGCACCATGCCCGCACACATGGGCATCATCACCATGGCCACGATCCGTCTCATTTCGAGCAGGCCGCCCGGGCGCGCTGGGAAGAATTGACCGGTGCTTCGGACCGGTTGGGATGGTTCGAAACCCTGGCCGTGAAGCTCAGCGCTGCCCAGGCTACACATACGCCTCAAACCCAGCCCCGAAGCCTCTTGATCTTCGCCGCCGATCATGGATTCACCGCTTCGGCTGCCAGCGATGATACACCCTACGATACCCGGCAAACTCTGCGGCAACTGGTCCAAGAGAGTTCAGCGGTCCGCGTGTTGTCCCGGCTGTACGGAGTGAACCTGCGCGTTTTCGATGTGGGGATCTCGACTCCCGGCGGCGCGATCCCCGGGGTTCTTCACCAACCGGTGCGTCCCGGAACCCGCGATTTCACCCAAGAAGCCGCCCTGACCATCGCCGAGGTCAAGCAGGCTATGAAAGTTGGGGCGGACGCCGCAGGGAAAGCGTTGGAACACGGAGATCGATTGCTCATATTAAATGGCTTCGGGCAGGGGAGTGCTACGTCGGCCGCCGCTCTCGCCGCCTGGGTGTTGGAATACTCTGTCCCGGACTCGAACGACAGGGGGCAGGGCAGGGAATCGATTGAAAGTGACATGATCCAGGCGGCCTTGAAGCATCACGGGGATGCCATCCGCAATCCCGTCTCGCTGCTGGCCTGCCTGGGAGGGCTGGAAACCGCAGCCTTGGCGGGGGCTATCCTGCAAGCTACCGCGCATCACCTCCCCGTATGGCTGGGAGGGCTGTCCGCCGTGACTGCGGCGGCCGTGGCGGCACGAATCGATCCCCACGTCACAGGGGCTTTGTTCGCGTCCGGCCTGCCGGATACGCCCTATGCGGCCCAACTCCTCAACCAATTGAACTTAGATCCATTGCCCCGGGTGGGATCACACATGGACGAAGCCGCCAAAGCGCTGCTGACCCTTCCCCTGCTGGATGCCGCCGCCGCGCTGTTCAACGGCATGAAGCCGGCCCATACGGCCGTTTGAGCGCATTACGGGCGCGGCGGTGAATCACGAATCCACATGAGGTTGACGCGCGGAAATGCTATCTCCCAAGAGATTTAGTGGTCATTTGGAGTGTTCGGTGATAAACTGCTGACGATGCGTTTTTACCGGCGGAAGGGGACCGCCGCTGTGTGTGGGAATCCATGGGGGAAGCGGTTCGGCGTGATTGATGGGGCCGTGTCCATGCCCGGTCCCGGCCGTGAGGTGGAACGAGGGACTTTTCGGATCCGGCATATCGGTTCAATGAACTGGCGGAAAGCGGTCCGTGACGATCAACATGGCTTGGATATATAAATACATTCTTACATCCATCATTTCACTTGTTGCAACGCAACAGGAATCCCCGGAGGAATCCGGAGATTATTTCTTCTCTGATATAGACGAAGGGCGGAAGGAATTTTTTTTGACATGGTAGCGATGAACACGCATTTCCGCTTTTTGAAAAGTATTATTCCAAACCCGTGGATCTGCATTCAAGACAACATTGGCTTGGAAATCGTTTGGTTGAAAAGGATAATCATTGCTGTTTTTTTGTTTATTTTTGCTTTACTAACGGTTCAGGAATCCTCGGCGCAAATCAATGAATATCAGCCTCGGAAAAAGAAAATATCGCTCAGTCCGGAACCGCCTCAGCCGTTTGATGCCAGAATTCATTCCTCGCAAGGCCAAACATTCACCATGCGCATGGAAGCGGATGGGGAATTGATCGCGGATGTGGATATCACGGTCAAGATCGATCACCCCCGGCCTTCGGACTTGTATGTTGGGGTGGTTTCTCCGTTGGGTCTCGAAGTGAAATTGCATGAAGATCTGCCAGCGAGTGCAGGGGGCAAATACAGTATCGATGCGGTATATAATTCGAAGGACAATCCCGTAGGGCTCTTGAGCAGTTTAGTGGGATCGTTCCCGCACGGAAACTGGACGCTTGTCGTGAAAGACAAAGGAACAGAAGTGGAGGGCTCGTTGATCGAATTTTCCGTCGATGTGGAATTCGTTGATTATGCATTTTTGGAACAATATAATGATCCGTCGGATCGTTTTCAGAACCTTTCGCTCTTCGTCGATGGTTATGGGTGTATCGGCGACCGGAACATTTCCGCGGAAATTCCACCCAATAATGTCATAACCAACTACAAATCTCTGGGCGCTTTTTATGATCCTCCGACAGAGGCGGTACCAATCCGCAACACAGTTCATTTCTCTTCGTTGATTGTTCATCACCGGAACAAAAATTGGCATCTTACATCCTTGGACGTGTTGGATACCTATCCCGAGGACCGGCACCCGTCCATTGAGATTCAAAAGATCAGCGGCACGGCTCTCAACGAGTCGCGCAACACGGATATTTATTCTAGTCATTTCCTATTGGATTCAGGCAATGAGTCGCTTGTCTGCGATTTGATTCAATGGGTGACTTGGTGCCGGATCGATAATCAGGCCAGTTTGCTCCTTATTCAAGAATATTCGTTCGAAACGGAAACGGTGCCCGATGATCCCACTGTGATCACTCGTTATATTTACCCCTTGATGGGAAATCCCTTGGCCGCCAACCAATTTCAAACTCCTGACTATGCCGGGGTCAATACCTTTAACATGACTGAAATCCGGCCGGGAGATTATAAACCGGAAATCTATGTGTTTGACAAAGTGGAATCCAGCACCACGCAGATCAGTACGTTTATAGGCATTGGTTATAAACCGGAAAATCACGATCTTTGGGGATATGAAATCACGCATGAATTCATCAATATGAATCCCGGATTATTGGCGGAACTCCTCCTCGTCGGCACGCATATCAATAACATGTTTCCCGATTCCAGGAATTGGAATGATTATAATGGCGACGGAGTCACCGATCATATTCCTACGAATCCGTTATTTCCTGCCATGGCCCTCAGCACCAAGCTGAATTTCAATGCCAACGGCAAAGCCCGTTATGTCGCGTTGACCCGGTGGGGATACAGCAGTCCAAGTATAATCCTTAATGCCACTCAGCCCATGTGGACCGATCCGTGGGAAGAAACCGGGGAACCGGTTCCATCGCCCACTCCTACAGAAACTCCATCACCGACTTTTACGCCTAGCCCGACCTATACCCCAACCAATACTCCCACAGTGGCGCCGACACCAACCTTCACACCCACCCATTCGCCTACGCCCATTCCCACCGCGACTTTTACCTTTACGCCCTCGCCAAGCCCTACCGCGACTTTCACTCCTACGGCTACACCGTCACCCACATGGACATTTACACCGACGTTCACCCCGACTGCGACGTTTACTGCCACGGTAATGCCATCCCCGACCTTTACGCCGACAGCAACCTATACGCCCACATCGACTCCGTCACCGACATGGACATTAACGCCGACATTCACCCCGACAGAGACCTTCACCCCCACAGCCACGCCTTCACCAACCTATACGCCAACCCATACTCCCACGGTGGCGCCTACACCGACTTTCACCCCCACGGCTACACCGTCACCGACATGGACATTTACGCCGACGTTCATCCCAACAGAGACCTTCACCCCCACCATTACCCCCAGTCCCACGGTTACGTTTACTCCCACGCCCAGCCCGACAATCGTGAGGCCGACACCAACTTTTACCCTCACCCCCACGGCCACCCCCACGCCCATTTTCAGTTTTTTGTGCACGAACAGCTTCTCGATCCAGCAGTTCTCCTCCATTGCGATCGGATCACGGCCGGTAGATCTGATCGTGGCGGACTTGACGCAGGACGGTCACCCCGATGTGGTGACCAGCGCGCCAAGCTTGGGCCAAGTCATCCTGTTCGAATCAACCGGAGAACCTCATGAGCCTCTCCGTAAGTCCGTCTTTCCGGCCGGGGTGGAAGTCGAGTTCCTGGCGTGTGGCGACGTGGACGGGGACGGCTCGCAAGATATCTGCGCTTTGTCCTATCTGGATGAAAAATTGGTAGTTCTCTTGGGTGGCGGAGCGCAACCGTTCTCCCGGCGTCTGGAGATTGAAATGCCCTATTTCGATGTATCGCCGCTTCAGCGATTAGGGCGGGTGCAGCCCATGGTGTGCCGGGATCTCGACCGGAACCCGCCGGATGAAATCTACGTGCTCCAACTCCAAGAGGGATGGTTTAACGCCTTGGTGCGGATTGAGGTCGATCCCACTACCTTGGATCCGCGTTCGCAACGTTTCGCGCTCGATGGTCTGGCCCCCCAGGATCTGCAAGCCCTGGATTTCGTGGATATTGGTCAAGGCCGGGACACGGAATTGGTGCTGATCACCCAACGCAATCCCGCCGTAATCATATGCGAACGCTTGGATGGGGCCCGCTTCCAGGTCCGGGATAAATTTTCATTGGAAGATACCCTCCTGGGCAACAATATGACAGGCTTTCGCAAATGGGACGCGGACGGAGACGGTCTGCCCGACTTGTTCGTAGTGCCATTCGACGGGTCGCTGCGCTTATTATCTTCTCACAGCGGCCGCTTTCATCAAACCAAAATTGCCCGCTTGCCGGAACGGGCCATCCACGACGATGTGCTGGTCACCGATCTCGACCGCGACGCAAAGAACGACTTGATGATCATCAGCCGCCAGCGCAGCGGGGGAGACAGTTATGAGCAGTTGAGTGTGCTTTGCGGCGAGAATCCCGGCGAATTCACCGACGCGGTGACCTTTGTCACCGGCCGCCGCAGCAGCCCCTTCTCCTCCCTGCGCCTGGGGACGCTCGATCTGAACCGCGATGGGTGGGAGGATATTGTCTTTCTGGATGATTTTTCCAAGGAACTGGTATTGCTGCTCAATACCTCCCAAACCCTCGTGCCGCATTGGAATTGGCATTGAGAAGGAAGGTTCTAGTTTGATCAGGGGGAAAAGTGAAAAAATAACTAACCAACTTACCACCCGGTTGCCTAACTTGATCCGGGCTATGATTCTGAAAGGGATCGTCAAGGAATTCCTTCTCCCGTAGGGAGAGGATCTGAATGAAGGAAATCCGGAAAAAACGAAATACATCCCCTCCTCGCAAAAGAGTAAAGAAAAGTCCCCCTCTATTCCTCTGGCCGTACCCCCCGCCCATGCAATTCCTCCGTGGTTTTCAAGGCGGATTCGCCGCCGTTTTCCTTTTCCACCGCGAGGGGTGGTGTGGCGTCCGGTTGCGAGTCGGCGCCCATGCGGCGCAGCAACTCCTTACGGATGGCCTCATAATCGAACGTGACATCGGGATAGTTTTTCTTGAGTTCACGGCGGATGACGAACATCACCGGTTTGCTGGTGATGATCTGCTCGAGATGATGCCGCTCGGTAGTCAGGATGCGCTCCTGTTTCTGCAGCCGTTTCAACAAATCCATATCGATCGGTTTGATGATGCCTTTGACACGCGCTTGTTCCAGCACTTCCACCACCCGGGGGATTTCCCCCAAATCCCGCAGGCGCAGGGCTTCGCGCGAATAGCATTTTGAGAGCAGGATGCTCATCGCCCGGGGATTATCCACTTGATTGGACCAATGGGAATCAGTTTTCAACCGGTTGTGCGCTTCCTCGGCAGCGGCGGCGGCCTCCATGAATTGTTCCGCGTCGAAGTAGGCTTCGGCCAGCCGCGCGATCCCCGGATGGTAGCCGGTGCAATTCTCCAGTAACTTTTTCAAATGCTCGATGGCCTTGCTGATGAACGACGCGTGGCCCACCTTGAGGCATGCTTCACCCGTGGCGTAGGCAATATCGTTGCGGTCAAAAAGGTCTTCCTTTTTTTTGCGCGCGGGAGGAATCTGATTGTCCAGATGCCCTTCCGATAGACGGTAAGCCCGCTCGAAATGTTCGATTGAGCTGTAATGCTCGCCACACCAGGAAAATCCCCGTCCCAGCCAGTATTCCAGCTCCCATGACCCACTGTCCCGGAAATGGTCCGCGATTTCCTTGATGGCGATCAGCATGTTGCGGATTGTGGTGAACGGGGAATCCCCATCCCCTGTGTATTCCAAGGTGTTTTCAAGGAGAGCTTTCGCGCGGATATTGTTCTTGAGAAATTGAATCGCTTCCGCTTCAGTCTGGATCGAATATTTCTCAATATAACCCATTGCACTACCTCAAAGTCTTTGGTTCGGTGCCCCGGCTCTGATTTTACGGTGGCCTAGTACAAAGTTGAAGGTTTCTGTTCTTTCTGCCGGATCCACTCCTCCCCTCTTTCCCGCGGCGGCCGGTTCGCTTGCCTTCGGGCAAGGTTTTAATCAGAATGAGAAAAACAGGTGAAGGGATAGCGCGGAAGGAGTAAGGACTCGAGGTTGAAAATGGTTTTAAGGCGGGTATCCGGAGTGGATCGTATGTGTTTCGGGATACAACTTTTTGGGGGGAGGATTCAATGGCTCCTGGTTGGATTGACGGTAATGATCTGGCTGCCATCGATACCGGTTCCCGTTGCTTCCGGCGCCGAGCCGGCCCTCTTTCCGCAACGCCCCCCGTTGCGGCGCCCGGTCTCCATGTTGGATCTGGCCCGTTTCGCGGAGGCGTGGCATACCCGGACCGCCGATTCGCCGTATCCCGAGCTGGACCTGAACCGGGACGGCATAATCGATACCCTGGATTTAAGCATTTACCTCTCCCTGGCCACTACCCCGGAGACCTGGCCCTCCGATGTCAACCGCGACTTACGCTCTAACTGGTTGGATCTGGTTTTATTCACGGAAGGGTGGAACCTGCGGACCACGTCTCCTTTCAATGATCCCCGGGACCTGAATCACGATACCGCCATCGACGCCAATGACCTGCTCCTCTTTCAACAGGATTGGCGCACGATTGTTCCAACACCGACTCCCGTCCCGGTCCCTGGGAAACTGGGGGACACGATCATCGTCCCCTTGCCCAATCTGCCTCCCGGCGCCCGGCCGCTGGAGATGGTTTTGCTGAAAGCGGGCAGTTTCACCATGGGTTCGCCGGCCAATGATCCCGACCGCGATTCCGATGAGTTGCCTCAGCACACCGTAACGCTAACCTACGATTTTTATATCGGGAAATACGAAATCACCCAGGCGCAATGGGAAGCGGTGATGGGCAGCAATCCCTCCACATTCCCGGGCCGGCCGGATAATCCTGTGGACCAACTATCCTACCGCGACGGCCTGGAATTCATCCGGCGGCTCAATCAAAAATACCTCGGCAAGTTCCGTCATCCCACCGAGGCGGAATGGGAATACGCCTGCCGCGCGGGGACCACCACGCGCTTCTACTGGGGCAACGACACCCGCGAGATCGACGCCCATGCCTGGTATCAAGGAAACACCGCCAGCACGATGCCTGTGGGATCGCTTGCCCCGAACGTCTGGGGCCTCCATGACATGGCCGGTAATGTTTTCGAGTGGTGCTCGGATTGGATGGGGCCTTACCCGGCCGCCGCGCAAACCAATCCCGTTGGCCCCCCCTCGGGTTTCTATCGCATCTTGCGGGGCGGCAGCTGGTTCCACGAGGCCAAACTATGCCGCTCGGCCTCCCGCTTCGCGGTCTCCGGCGATGTCCGCTTCCGGTATTACGGCCTCCGGCTGGTCCGAACCTTTCCCTGATCCGTGAGTTTTTCCTGCGGGATTCGTTCGAACAATTTCCGATGGAAGGGAACATTTTGCGTCATGGGAATGACGAATAGTCGGATAAGGATTTATGCCTATCCCCACCAATTTTACCCATTTAAAAGGAGAGACAGACATGAGCCGAACCACCTTCAAAATTGCCTTGGTCCTGGCGGCCGTCGCTATGGTAGCCGGCTTGTCGTATGCTCAGCCCCCCCAAGGCCAACGCCGATTCGGGGGAATGCAGGCGGAATTTTTATGTGATGCCCTGGTGCTGAACGCGGAAAAAACCGCCAAAGTAGTGGCCGCCTATCAAGAAGCGACGGATCAAGTCCGGCAGGGAAGTCAACCCGACTTCCAGAACATGTCCCAGGAAGAACGCCGGGAATGGTTTGACAAAATCCAAAAAGAGACTGCGGCCAAACTGAAGGAACTGCTGAAAGATCAACTGTCCGAGGCGGAACTCAATGCCATCGAACCGGTCTTGGCCCGCCGTGCGATGCCCGATGCCGATCTGCGGGCTTTGCGGCAGATCGATCTGAAGGATGAGCAACGCGCGAAATTGCAACCGCTGGCCTTGAAATTAGTGGAAGCCATGGTCTCCGGATTCCCGCGGGGCGCGCAGGATGCCGACCGGGAAGCGGCCCAGAAGAAATTCGAAGAGGAAAAAAGTGCTTTCAAGGCCAAAGCCGCTGAAATTCTGACCGCCGAGCAGAAAACTGCCTGGGAAACCAAGACTCAGGAAGTGCAGAAGGAATTCGATGAAATGCGCTCCCGTATGCGAAGCCGGACTCAATAAACCGGCGGTTGGGAACGTTCGATAAAAATGATGGATGTTACCGCGGGAGGGCGAATGACGTCCCTGGCCGAGCGCTGGAGAACCGGCCGGGCAGGCGGTCCGCTCTCCCCGGTTTGCATAACTGGAACATGGAGTTTCTCTGTTCATCATGGTTTCGGGAGTCGCATCATTGAGGAAAAATCAGCATTTTCAAACGGATTGGTATCTTGTCGGCGTGATGGTGGCGGTTGTGTTGAGTGGTTGCGCGACACCTGGCGGTCATCGCGAGAAAATCGATCGTACCGCGTTGAAAATTATCGAGCAGAAGCAATTGGAAGCCTTGGGGCACACGGAACCCTTCTCGCTCGAGCCGCCGGAATTAACCTTGCGGAAAAAACTGATGCTCGATCAGAAATTACCCTATCGTTCGCCAGCCTCCCTGGGCACCAAAAGCCTGGAACCGATCCCGTTCTGGCCCAAGGACAATTACTTGGAGGCCAAGGCGGGCATCGGGGCGGTGACGGCTTATATCCCCAGCCCGGCCACGGCCGTCCTGGACGCCTCGGAATCAGATCCCGCCGCTTCCCATGAAGTGACCAACACTACAGAAGCTGTGACGAACACTTCCGCTTCCGGGATGAATACTCCAGCCTCAGGGATCAACTCCGCGAATCCCGGGATCGCCCAGTCCGAATCTGGGAAGAATTCACCCAGTGCGGTAACGGATAACCCCGAAGTTCCAAGGAGTCCCCTGGAATCCGTGGCGAATCCCTCGCCGGATGCGGTTTCCGAACTAGGGAGAATGAGCACGGCGCCTTCGGACAGCGGTGATATGGATTTGTCGAAGGAGACGATCGCTGGAGATCAAATCGAACCTTCGATTACTCCGCTTCGAATCACCTTGATGGATGCTTTGCAAATCGCCGCCCAAAACAACCGGCAATATCAAACCCAGAAAGAAAATGTTTTCCGGGCGGCTTTGAATCTCGATCTGCAACGCGATGCGTTCCGCAACACCTTCGCGGGATCGTGGGACAGTACGGTGAGCGCCGACCTCGGGGGGAACGAGACGACGAGTGGAGTGACCAACCGGGGATTGGCCAGCCTATCCCGGAAATTTCTCAACGGAATGACCCTGTCGGCGCGGATCGGGCTGGACTTGGTGAAGATGCTTAATCCCTTCAGTGCCTCATCTGCCAGCCTGTTCGGCGACGCATCGATCAGCATTCCCCTGCTGCGCGGTTCGGGCAAACATATCGTCGCCGAACCGTTGACGCAGGCAGAGCGCAGCGCCATCTACGCGATTTATACTTTCGAGCGGTATAAGCGCACGTTCGCCGTGCAAGTTGCGTCCGAATATCTGTCGGTTTTGCAAGCCATTGACCAAATCAATAACGAAAAAGCCAACTATGAACGGAGCGTGAGGTCAACCCGGCGATTGCGGCGGCTGGCCGACGCGGGCCGGGAAGAACCTCTCAATGTGGATGAGGCCATTCAGAGTGATTTGAGCGCGCGCAACCGCTGGGTCTCCTCCCAATTTAATTACCAAAACCGCCTGGACGCGTTCAAAATTACCCTTGGCCTGCCGCCCGACGCGAATATCGAACTGGACCGGGGAGAACTGGACCGGCTGTTCGAAAGCACCAAGAAGATCAGCCAAATTGATGTTTCGGGCCTGATGGAAGTGGAAGTGCCCCCGGCGGACGCACCCGTGGTTTTACAACCCCAGTCCAATGAAGGCGCAGGCCCCATGGAACTGGATGAGGATTTTGCCATCCAACTGGCCTTGGAAAACCGACTGGATCTGCGGACCGCCCTGGGCAACGTGTACGATGCCCAACGCGCCGTGGTGGTGGCCGCCGATGCCTTGCGGGCGGAATTTTCCTTGCTGGGCAGTACCGCAGTGGGCGAGAGCCGCGGACTCGGATCCGCCAATCAACCCGACAATTTCGATCTCGATTTCGAAAAGGGACGCTATAATGCAGTCGTGTCCCTGGATTTACCCCTCGAACGCACTCGAGAAATCATCGCGTACCGCCAAAGCATCCTGAACCTGGAACGGGCGGTGCGGGATTATCAAGATTTGGAAGATTCAATTAAAAATAACGTCCGCAACCGTCTGCGTACTTTGAAAAACAGCCGGGCCACTCTGCAAATCCAGGCGCAAGCGGTGGATCTAGCCAACCGCCGGGTAAGAGGCATGGACCTAAAACTCCAAGCGGGCCGGGTTGACATCCGCCAAGTGCTGGATTCCCAGCAGGCCTTGCTCTCGTCGCAAAACGCCCTCACTTCCGCCATGGTGAACTACCGGACGGGAGAACTGGAATTGCAACGCGACCTCGATGTCTTGCAGGTGGACGAAACAGGAATGTGGAAAGAATTCTCCCTTCAGGAGTGGAAAAATGAACATGGCATCGAATAATCTTGGATTTGGATTGTTGAACCGTAAATCTCTGGGTTTGATAATCCTTAGCCTGGGGATCATCGGCGGATTGAGTTATGCCACGATCAACAACCGGATGAAAGTCGGCTCCGCCCTTGATGTGCCCACCTTTGAAGTGCAGGAAGGTCCCTTGACCATCAGCATCATCTATGCCGGCACCATCCAGGCACGGGACAAGGAGGTTATCAAAAGCGAAATCGAGGGCCAAAGCGCCATTCTGTACATCGCTCCTGATGGGGCCCGCGTGAAGAAGGGGGATCTGCTCCTCGAATTGGATACCAGCACCCTGCGGGATCAACTCATCGACCAGGAAATCCGGGTGCAAAACGCCGAGGCGGCCTATATCAACGCCCGCGAAAATTTCGAAGTCGTCAAAAGCCAGGCCCAAAGCGATATCGATAAGGCCCAGCTGGCTTACTTTTTCGCGCAACTGGACCTGGAAAAATATGAAAAAGGGGATTTTCCCAAGGATGAAAAAGACGCTGTGGCGAAAATCCAAGAACAGCAAGAGGCCCTGAACCTGGCCCAGCAAAAAGCACAATGGTCGCAGATCTTGTACGACCAGAAATACCTGTCCAAGCAGGATTTGGACACCGACATCTTAGCGGCCACCCGGGCCCAAAACCAGAAAGAATCCGCCCAGACCGCCTTGGATCTGCTCCGGAATTACGCCTCCAAACGCCAACTGGCTCAGTTAAGCAGCGACGTCAAGGAAGCCTCCATGGCCCTGGAACGCACGCAGCGTAAAGCCAACGCTAACATCGTCCAGGCCTCGGCGGAATTGCAGGCGAAACAATCGGAATTAGAGCGGCAAATCAGCAAATTGGAAAAGCTCAAGGGCCAGATCGAGAAAGCTGTCGTGCGGGCGGAACGGGACAGCGTCGTCGTCTATGTCAGTCAGTCCCGCGGATTCCGGGGCAATGAAGAACCCCTCCGTGAAGGCACGCTCGTCCGTGAACGCCAAGAACTTATCCACTTGCCCACTACTTCGTCATATAAGGCCGACCTCAAGATTCATGAATCGGTTCTGGACAAGATCCGGGTCGGCCTGCCCGTCCGCATCAAGATCGAAGCTCTGCCCGGCAAGGTCTTCACCGGACGCGTGGCGAGTATTGCCCCGCTCCCGGATCAGCAGAGCATGTTCATGAATCCCGATCTAAAGGTTTATAACACCGAAGTCTATATTGACGGAAACGGGGAAGGCTTGCGCAGCGGCATGACCTGCGAGGCGGAAATCATCATTGATCAGTTTGAGAACACGAAATATGTTCCCGTGCATACCGTCCTGCTGATCGGAGGAAAGCCATGTGTCTATGTGGCCAAGGCGGACGGCATGGAGATCCGGCCCGTGGACATCGGCCCCGACAACAACCGGTTGATCCAAATCAAAAGTGGATTGGAAAAAGGGGAAAAAGTCGTGCTCAATCCGCCCCTCAATCAAGCGGAAGTGAATGATGGAACCGGTATGGACGATTTCCTCATGCCCCCCAAACCGTCGGAGTCGGACATCCCGGCCGTAGAACAACCCAGTGCTCCGGGTGCGGAACCCGGAATCCAGCCGCCAGCAGGTGGCATGGGCGCGGCGGGCCGGGGCGGCGGGGAAATGCGCCGCGGGGGCCGGACCCGCGGAGGAGAAGCGGGTGAGGGAAGTCAAGGCTTCGCCCCCGGTGGGATTCCGGGAGAAGGGGCCCCCGGAATGGGCGGCCGGCCCGATTTTCAGAATATGACCGACGAGCAGCGGGAACAGATGCGTCAACGTTTCCAAAACATGACACCCGAAGAACGGGAACAAATGCGCCAACGCCGGCAAGCCGGCGGGGGAGGGCCGGGTGGCCCGGGCGGCCGTCCCGATTTTGGCAATCTGACCGAGGAACAACGGGAACAAATGCGGCAGCGTTTCGAAAACATGACACCCGAGGAACGCGAACAGATGCGGCAACGATTCCAACAAGGCCGGCCGGATGCGGGCGCGCCGGATACCCCGGGATTGCAGGAGTAACATGACCGGATCCATTATTCACAACAACGGCACGGCGGCCCAACTCGATCAGGTCTACAAAACCTACAAAATGGGTACCCAGGAGGTCAAAGCCCTGTCGGGAGTCAGCATCTCGTTTCAAAAGGGTAGTTTTTGGGCCATCCTCGGCCCCAGCGGATCCGGCAAAAGCACTCTGCTCAACCTGCTCGGTTGCCTCGACCGGCCCACGTCGGGGCGGTACATCCTCAACGGCCACGATGTCAGCACCTTGAATGACGACCAACTTAGCGAGATGCGCCTCAAACACCTGGGCTTCATCTTTCAAAGTTTCAATCTTATTCCGCAATCTACTGTCGAGGAGAACATTCAACTTCCGCTCTACTACCAGGGGTGGGATCCGGATGCGAGCAGGGAAAAAGCGCACGAATTGGCGCGGATGGTGGGATTGGAATCGCGGCTCCGGCACCGTCCGATGGAATTGTCCGGCGGCCAGCAGCAGCGGGTGGCGATCGCCCGGGCGCTGGCCAATGATCCGGCCATCCTCCTCGCCGATGAACCGACCGGCAACCTGGACACCCATACCAGCGTCGAAATCATGAACCTGCTCCAGCAACTCAACGAACAGGGAAAAACCATTATTATGGTGACGCATGAACGGGATATCGCCGCGTATGCCAAAAGCCGCATGTTCATGCGAGACGGCCTCATCGAACGAATTGAAGGATCCGAATGATGAGATTCATTAAACACATACGGGAAGTGCAACTCGGGATCAAAAACCTGCTGCTGCACAAACTGCGCTCGTTCCTAACCATGCTCGGCGTGGTCTTCGGGGTGGGCAGCGTAATCGCCATGCTGGCAGTGGGGGAAGGCGCCAGCAAGGAAGCCCTTGACCGCATCCGGAAACTGGGCAGCCACAACATCATCATCTCCTCCATCAAATCGATCGAAGAAACCACCACTACCAATGTCCGCCCGGGTATGGCCAGCATTTACGGCCTGCTCTACGAAGACGAGTTGCGTATTAAGGAAAGTTTCAAAACCGTGCGGCAAACGGTTCCCGTCAAGGAAGTCCGGAAAGAAGGGCGCCTGGGGGAACGCGCGATGGAACTGCGGGTCATCGGCACGACGCCCAGCTGGTTCGAACTGGTCAACCGCCCCATCGTCGCCGGCCGGGTGTTGGTGCCGCTGGATTTCGAAACCCGCGCGAACGTCGTGGTGCTTACGGAACATGGCGTGCGCCGCCTGCTGGCCACCAAAGGCACGATCGGCCAGACTTTGCGGCTGGGCGGGGAATATTTTGAAGTGGTTGGCATTGTTCAAAACGCCGGAAGCATCGGCGGCGATATTCAAACCCCGGACCAGGAAATCGACGCGTACATCCCCATTGTAGTGGCGCGGGAGCGCTTCGGCGATATTTTCTCGAAAAACGTGGCTGGTTCCTTCACGCGGGAACAGGTCGAACTCCATCAAATCATCGTGGAGGTGACGGACACCGACGAAGTGGAATCAACGGCCGCCGGCATCGAGGCGATGCTCAAAAAATTCCACAAAAAGGTGGATTACAAACTCAGCGTGCCGCTCGCCCTCCTCCGCCAGGCGGAAGCCACCAAGCGCACCTTCAACATCGTGCTCGGTTCGATCGCCGGCATCAGCCTGCTGGTCGGCGGCATCGGCATCATGAACATCATGCTGGCCTCGGTAACCGAACGGACGCGGGAAATCGGCATCCGGAGGGCGATTGGCGCCAAGAAAAAGCAAATCATTGTTCAGTTTCTCATTGAGACCATCGTGCTCTCTACCACCGGCGGATTGATCGGCATGGGGCTGGGCCTGCTCATTCCTTTCATGATCACCGTGTTTGCCGGCATGCCCACGGTGGTCAACGCCTTCAGTTTGATCCTTTCCCTGGGCATCAGCATGGCTGTCGGCATCATTTTCGGCATTTATCCGGCGGTCCGTGCCGCGAATCTCGATCCCATCGAAGCCTTGCGGCACGAGTAAACACCAATCCCGCATTCTTCCTTCCCGGCTCTCCCGCCCACTGGGAGAGGGCCGGAGTGAGGAAAGCCAGGAAAAGGCGGAACGCTTCCATTCTCCGTAATTGTTTAATTTCCTTATATAACTTTCGTTTTCCCGGGCACGGCGATGGGATAATTGCCGTCTGGGCCGGGTTTTTTGGGCGGCTCGGATTCGAAGGTCCCCTCGGTGGGGCCGAAGTGGAAGTCCGAGTTCCACGCCTCGTCCCAAGTCAACTGCCGGCCCGAATAGCACGCCAGTTGCCCTAATATGGCTACCATGGTGCTGTTGACCATGTAGTCATTCACCACCGGCTTGCCTGACCGGATGGATTGGAATAATACCTTGTGCTCGTTGATATACCCGCTGTCATGGGGGCCGTCGTATTGCCAATTGGTCTCGCCCTCGATGCGGTTTTGCAGCAGGTCGCAGCGGCCCTTGGTCCCCTGAAGGATGTCCGATACGCCTTCGTGGCAATTGTGCTGCGTCCGGCAGAAGGCGTAGATCTTCGCGCCATTGTCATACTCGTACACCACTGCGTGATGGTCGAAAACGTCCCCGTAAATGTCACCGAACGATGCCGAGCGGCCCGCCAAGCCGTGCGCTTTTTGCGGCGTTTTCTCACCCATGGCCCACAACGACTTGTCCAAGTTGTGAACCAACGATTGAGTGACGTCGTCTCCCGACAGCCACGAAAAATGATACCAATTGCGGAACTGGTACTCGATCTCCGTGTCGGTGGGCTGCCGCGGCACGAGGACATACGGGGCGCGCAGGAAATTCTCCTCGATGGTCACGATTTCCCCAATCGCCCCATCGTGAATGCGTTTCATGGTCTCCTGCACCCCGGGAATGTAGCGGTTCATCAATCCCGAGACAACACTTAACTTTTTCCGCTTGGCCTCCTCGCACGCTTCCTTGACCAGGCGGACACCGGCAGGATCGATCGCGTGCGGCTTCTCGACGAAGACATGCTTGCCCGCGTTGATGGCCGCTTTCATATATTTGGGGTGAAACAGCGAGGCGCAGGCGATCAGCACAACATCCACACCGCTGTCAATTACCTTTTGGTAGCCGTCAAAATCCGTGAAACAATGATCGTCGTCCACGGCGCACTGATCGGGCATGGCTTCTTGAATCTGCTGACGGCTCGCCTGCAACTTGTCCTCGAAAATTTCGGCCATGGCCACCAGGCGCACGCCTTCGTCGGCGCGCATCGCATCCA
The DNA here is from genome assembly GCA_013177805.1 of Candidatus Omnitrophota bacterium. Classification (GTDB taxonomy): domain Bacteria; phylum Hinthialibacterota; class Hinthialibacteria; order Hinthialibacterales; family Hinthialibacteraceae; genus JABLXU01. The sequence goes on along the minus strand of JABLXU010000050.1, from coordinate 8,504 downwards.
GGGCGGCCCCGGTCCCCCGTCCGCCACAGCCAATCAGTCCGATTTTGATAAGGCCGCTGTCCGCGGCGTACACCCGCCGGGACAACTCAGACGCGCCCGCCGCCAGCGCCAAACCGGCCGCGGAGGTTTTTAAGAAACTCCGCCGCGTGGATTTTTCCGCCGAATGGATGTTTCGTTGTCGATTCATGGTTTCGTTCCTCCCCAATGGATGATGATAAATTGTGGTTTATCCGGCAAGTGTATTTTCACCACGGGTTGCGAACTGCAATCCCATCGAACAAGCGTAAAAGAAGTATCTTCAATTCCCTCTCTCAGAGCGAGCTCTGTGCGAGGGCTGGGGGTAAGGGTTTTATGACACAGGAATCTTACCTCCTCGTAAGTTTCCAATGTTTCTTTCCAATGTTTCTCCCCTCACTCTCCCACCACCGCGTGATACAACGCGGGGAACGTTTCCCGGTGAGGGCCTTGGAGATAGAAACTGGTTCCGCCGTCTTTCACCGTGCGCACCAAAATGGTTTTCCAAGGCCGGTAATAATAGCGCGGATCAGTCCGGGGCGCTTCGCTATGCAGGTCGCCTGACAAGGGGAGCAAGTCGAATACCGCCGTGGTGAAACGCCGGATCTCTTCTCCTTTTTGGTGCGCCACATTGCGCGCCATAGAGAGTGCTTTGAGATACACTTCTGGCCCCATCACCGCCGAACCGAAATTCAGGAACACGCCCCCTTCGAGTAGGGAGACCGATTGGGCCATAACCAAAAAATCCTGGTACGACGCCGCCCCCAGGGCCGCCCCGTCGCAGTTCGGGTGTTCGTGGATGATGTCATACCCAATCCCCACGTGCACGGTCACCGGCACGTTCAGCCGGACGCCCGCCGCCAGCACACTGATCTCTTTATGGGGAAAATCGCCGGCCAGAATCGCTTGCCCTAACGCTTCTCCCAGCCCAAGGCCTTTTTGAGAACCCTCTTTGATAATGTCGTTCATGCGGCCGGTTTCGCGCCAGAGGCCGAATTCTCCGGTGCTGATATAGCGCTCGACGCTCTCCGTGGTCTGGCCGATGAGAGCCAACTCGTAGTCGTGGATGGGTCCGGCCCCGTTCATGGCGATGTGCGTGATCAAACCGCGCTCCATCAGGTCGATGATATAGCGGGAAACGCCCGCCCGGATCACATGCGCGCCCATGGAGAGGATCACCGCCCGGCCTTTTTCCCGGGCGTCGCGGACGGCCCGGGCGATGGAAGGCAAGGCGTCATGCCAGTATTGGGGTTTTGGAGCGTTCAGAGGGAGCATTACGGACAAGTCGAGATCGTGAATCCGTTCTGATAAAGGCTTGATGAGCAATTGGCTGCGGTCAAAAGCGGGATAAGGCACGATGAATCCTCATGGAATAGAATTTAATGGATTCAGTGGATTTTGCGGTACTCGATCCACCCTGCCATTTTGGATTACGCGTAATAGATTCACATGATAAGGAATTGTTTTTTCATAACCAATACGACCCTCACCTTGACTCTCTCCCAGAGGGAAGGGGATTGTTGAGCACCCCCCTAAGCGCATATCAAAAAAACTGGGAAAGATACGCGTTTGGTGAATCGTAATCTCTATATTTCATTAAACAAATACGGCACCAGTATTTCAGCTTCTTCGTAGTGCGGGATGATCAGATCCGCGCCGGCTTGGATGAGGCGCGAGCGTTTCCATTCATCCACCTCCACTTTGCCCACTTCGTCCGAAGCCACACCTACGGCGATGCCACCCACCGCCTTGGTGTCCTCAATCTCCACAAATCCGTCGCCGAAAGTCAACAGTTCCGGCCCGGAAAGGTGGTTTTCCTGCAGAATCTTTTGGATGATCAGTTTTTTTGAGAAGCTTTTGTAATCATCCAAGGCCCCATAAATATGCGGTTCAAAATATTCCGCCACGCGGATGGCAGCCGATTCATCCTTGACGTAAGGGATATCCGTCCCGCTGGCCAGATACATGGTGACACCGCGTTGTTTGAGGGCTTTCAACAGGGAGTACGATCCGGGCACCACCATATCAATGGGATCGATGGTCCCATCCTTGAGGCCCTTCACCCGGTCTTTGATCCGTTCCCACAGCCGCGCGAGATAGATGTGTTTGTACTCCAACGGATCTTTGGCCTGGCCGCCGCGTTGTTCGATCTGGTTCTTGAGTTCGATCATCTGGTAGATGGTCTGCTTGCCGGTCAGGCGGGTTACGAATTCCTTGGCGACGGCGTGGAGCTCTTCCTCGCTTTCCTTCGTGCCGGTTTCTTTCAGGAATTCGACCATCATGGGAATCATCACGTTTTGCCACCCCTCGCGGATGAGCGACAGGGTGCCGTCAAAATCGAACAGAACATGATGAATTCGCCCGCGTTGGATGTTGGGATTCACGACTTCAATGCGTGTATTGGGGAGGTAAGTTCGTTCCATGGTTGCGGTATGAGTGGTTCACTTCCTGGCGGATTGAATTTCAAATATTCGCATGAATGAGAGAAAAGGTAATTTCAATCCTTTCTCTCGTCCAGGGATACGGCGTATAAAGGAGGATAACCGTAATGGGATTATTTAGTTGCGGGAATGGAACCATCTCCGTCTTGGCGTCTCTCGCTGCATTTATTACAATGACGGCTCCTAGGAAAATTCAGACAGCCAGAGCAAGGTGGATTCGTAACGGCTCCCGGCTAATCATGAAAACAACCTGGATTCAGGAGATTGGGACTATGAAACTGCAATGGTTCATCATGGCGTTGGGACTCGCGGCCATGGGAATGACCGTGATCAAAAACGGGGCTTTCGCGGGAGAGGATTCTCCGGAGAAGCCGGATTCGACCGGTGTGCGTTTGGAAAAAGAAGAATTCGGAAAGACTCCGGATGAGCAAACCGTGTGGCTCTTCACGCTAACCAACGCGAAGGGCATGAAAGCCAAGGTGATGAGTTACGGGGCCACGCTCACCGCTTTGGAAGTCCCGGACCGCGACGGGAAAATCGGCGATATAACCCTGGGATTCGACAACCTGTCCGATTATCTGACCAAAAACCGCTTTTTTGGATCGATCGCCGGGCGTTACGCCAACCGCATCGCCAACGGAACATTTCTGTTGAATGGCCAAACGTATCAATTGACCGTCAACAGCAAACCCAATCACATCCATGGGGGCGTGAAGGGATTTGACAAACAAGTCTGGAGCGCGGAACCGTTTGAGCGGGAGCACGAGGCGGGCGTGGCCTTCATGTACCTCAGCCCGGATGGGGAAGAAGGATATCCAGGAAATTTGAAATCTACCGTGATTTATACCTTGAATAACCTAAATGAGTTGAGCATTCAGTTTTATGCTGAAACCGACAAACCCACGCCAGTCAACCTGACCAACCATGCTTATTTTAACCTGGCTGGCCAAGGTAACGGGGATGTGTTGGATCATGTGCTCCAGATCACCGCGGACCGGTTCACTCCCGTGAACGAATACCTCATCCCCACCGGGGAATTACGCAGCGTGAAAAACACGCCCCTTGATTTCACCCAACCCTGCCGGATTGGTGACCGGATCGATGATCCCTACCAACAGATTCAGTATGGCAGGGGATACGACCATAACTTTGTCCTGAACAACCAGGACGGATCGCTGGCCCTGGCCGCCCGCGTCAGCGAGCCTTCTTCGGGACGGGTGATGGAGGTCTATACCACTCAGCCGGGTGTGCAACTTTACACCGGCAACTTTCTGGATGGCGTCACCGGAAAAGAGGGAAAGGCATACCACCGGCGGTACGGATTCTGTCTGGAAACCCAACATTATCCCAATTCGCCCAATCAGCCAAATTTCCCCTCCACGATTCTCAAGCCGCGGGAAAGATATAATCAAAAAACGGTATTTAAATTTTCGGTGAAATAGAAGATCCCGTTTTGACGATCTGTTACAATATCACACCCTGGGCGCCTTCAAGCCAAAGCAACGCGCGTTTGATTTCGATTCCGTACCCAAAACCGCCCAACTGGCCGTTTTGAGCAATTACCCGGTGGCAGGGAACGATGATAGGAATCCGGTTCCGGGCCATCGCCATCCCCACCGCCCGCGCCGCACGGGGATACCCCGCGCGAACCGCCAGTTCACCGTAGGTGATCACTTGGCCATAGGGAACCTGGCAGAGGGTTTCCCACACCTTCACTTGAAATTCCGTCCCCGCAAGAAGCGGTTCGACCGTATAATGCGAGCGGGCGCCCTTCATGTATTCGTTCAACTCCCGGGCGATTTTTTCTCCCAGGCGGTTTTGGCCTTCGGTCGGCGTGAATCCGAGTTCCAGTAAAACCTCGGCGGCCTGTTCGCGGGATTGTTCTCCGATGGTGACGCAAAGAACCTTCTCCGCGCCGTATCCGGCGCTGATCGGGCCGATAGGACTGTCGATCGAGGTAATCTGGGCGGGAGATTTTTTTGGCATCTGTTTTTACCGCTTACCCGGAGTGATGAATTAGAGTATCGTATTTTCATGAACGCTGAGAAGGGCATCAAGTTCATTTGCGATCTTTGCGGGCAGATGATCGAGGTGGGACGTCCCCGTTTCGTCCTGCGGGGAGAACTGTATGGCGCGTATGATGGCGGTACGTTCGATGAAACCCCTTCCACGCCTCCCGCGGAGATGCGCAAGGAAATCGAACGCTTGATCGCCTTGATGGAACAACGGAGCGATAAAGAGTTAACCGACGAAGTTCATTACGCGTTTGAACTGGATCTCTGCTCGGCTTGCCGTTCCTTAATCTACCGGCTGCTGGACCGGCGGCCGTGGAACCTCGAATAATTCCTGGAACCAGGCTTACCGCCGGGAGGCGTCCTGCTCGTCCATCCGCCTCCGCTCCATGGTGCAACTGGCACAATGCCGGCGTTTTTCAATCTCCCGGGCGCCCGTGCGCGCAACCGTAATCATGCGGGGAGGCTCCCGTTGCGCGGGAGGAATAGGCGGTAGATTCTCGGAAGGGGGAGAGGCTTCTTTGGACTCCCCATAAAGGGTGCGGATGGGCATAGCTTCTTCTTCCAGTTTAAGTAAATCCTGGCCGAAACAACGCAAGGCCGCCTTGATCAATTCGATGGCGTAGGCCATGTATTCCGGATCATCCAAGTTAGCATTGCGGAACAAATCCAGACAGGTATCTTCGACGGCGGGAGGAACGTCGATCCGGTTCAGATTGTCCAAATAAAAATACCCCTGCCGGAAACACCATTGCAGCATTTCCTTCTTCATAATAATTTTGCGGTTCCACTCGAATTCGGACAGGATCTGCTTGCCTGTCACACTTGCGCCTTTTTGATGGATATAATAATAGAGACGCACAATTTCCCGGTAGAACGTATCTTCGCAATCCAGGCGCTTCTGTTGGCGCTGATTGGGATGGTAACAAGGGAATCCTCCCAGTGTTTCTTCATACCGGCCATTGAACATATGCCCACAGATGACGCACCGTGTGTGTCTCGTTTGATTCCGAAAGAAATCCGAAAACTGGTTCATTATGTGCCTATTTATGTAATATTTCGTTATTATATGGCACATTATATTATATCATTTTAAGTAGAATTTCAAGAGAAAATGCGGTGAAGGGTACGGCGTTCCGTTAAATGACACATCGGAATACCATCCCCCATTTTCAGGTACACTTGGTGTAATACCCAAAGGATATGTTCGGATTCCCATTCCGGGTTCAAAAAGTCTATGGACAAAGGGGCTCGCTATGAATCCATCGAAGGGTAGGGATGTCACCGGATTTCTGGAATACCGGGTGGCGCGGTTGGAGGAAATCATCGGCTTGCGGGAGGAAGTATTGATCAAGGGCACGGACCGTGTATCTCCGGAATTTCAAGGTGATCGAAATCCCACCACCTTGCATTTCGGCGCGTTTCACCAAGGGCGCGCTGTGGGATGCCTGACCTTCTTGCTCAACGAGTGGCAGGGAGAACCGGCGTGGCAATTGCGTGGGATGGCCACGGATGCTGCGTTCCGGGGAATGGGCATCGGCCGGCACCTGTTGCGGTTCGCGGAAAATCATCTCCTCCATGTTTCCCCCGTGCGCCGGTTGTGGTGCAATGCCCGGAGCGGGGCAGCTGGATTTTATGAAAAACTGGGCTGGCGGAGGGAATCGGACGAATTCCTTATTGAGGGGGTGGGCCCACACTACAAGATGAGCAAGACCTTGGCGAAGCGGGTTTAGTTCTGCCGGTGATCGGCGGCAAACGGATTGTAAATCCGGGAAACGGGGGCGGAGCGCAGGGCGGATTGGATCATGATGAACTCGCCCACGTTGTCCAGGGTCAGAAGACCAGCCAACTCGCCATGATCCAGCACCAACATGGTCCGGCTTTCAGTGCTGTGCATCCGGGGAAACACGCTTTCCAGCATATCGCACGCGTCCACGGTTTCCACGTCCGTGCGCATGACCTCCGAGACCGGGGTCTCTTGCCCTTGCCGGGCTAAGGCCACTAGCAGGTCTCCGCGTGTTAATATTCCCACCACCCGTCCGTGTTCCATGACTGGGAAATCTTGCTGGGATCCGCTCAAAATCAGTTCTACGGCGGAAGCGAGGGTATCGGTGGCGCGAAGCACATTGAAATTTGTCAGCATGGCCTGTTTCACGGGAATCCCGCCCAGGGCGGATTTCATTTGCACCATGCTCGATTCCTGCGCGGCGCCGATCCATACGAAAAGGGCGATGAATATCAGAAAGGGATTGAAAAAGAAACCAATGAAACCAAAGACTAACGCGATACCCTGGCCCAGGCTGGCCGCGATCTGGGTGGCGGTGGTGTAATCCATAAAACTGGCCAGGAAAGCGCGCACCACCCGTCCGCCGTCCATGGGAAACGCCGGGATCAGGTTGAAAATCACCAGGAAGATATTGACAAGCATCAAGCGCTCTAAAAAGGATCCCCCCGTCACCGTCAATTCGCTGAGCGGTTCCCACGTGGCGCTGAACACCAGCCACGTGTAAATAAGAGAAGCGATGACAATATTGACCGCCGGACCGGCCAGAGCCACCCATAACTCCTGCAGGGGCTGGGTGGGCATCCGTTCAAGCCGGGCTAGGCCGCCGATGGGCAACAAGGTGATATCGCGGGTTTTGATGTCGAACCGCCGTGCCATCAGCGAGTGGCCGAACTCGTGCAGCAACACGCACGCGAAAATGCTCAGGATAAAAGCAACCCCTTGAAGAGCCACCCAGGTATCATAACCTTCCAGCCAGTGGACCAAAAAAATCCAACCGATGAGGATGAAAAACGTGGCGTGAATATAGACGCCGATACCCGACACCGTGCCCAATCGAAAGGACCATCTCATACCGTTGTTTCCTCTTTCGTTTTCGGGATTCGATTCGTATGGATTATAGTTGATTTTTCGGGAAGAGCAGGATTTTTATGGATTGGCGTAAACGGGGATGATGTAGGAGGCGAACTCCATGGCTCGTATCGGGCCGGTTTAGCCCTTGAACGACACGGGTAAGGGTTATTTCTTTTCTTCTTTTTTCTTCTGCGCCCATTCTTCCTTGGGCTCTTTTTTCACCATGTACCAGTGGCCCGCTTTTAACTTTTCCCGGATGGCCTCCGCAAACAATTGTGCCACCTTGGCGATGTTTTCCTTGTTCAATTCCACCTTGTTGGCGGTCAGGATTTCCTTGTAAAGCGCAGCCCGTTCTGCATTTTCCGCGTCCATCAACTTTTTGACGGCGTTCAACTCTTTCAGGTTGAGCCCGGCTTTGTCGCGCAGGGCGAGATAGCCGTTGAGCGTTTCGCCCAGGATCCCTTTGTCCATGTACGGTTCAATTTCCTTGTAGCGCTTGGTCCGGGATTCGATAATCTGGATGATCCCCGGGGATTTGATATCGATGTCGACTTCTTCCCCAGCCCAGGCATCGGCGCCGCCTAGCGAGATGGCCAGCGAGAAATACCGGCGCGCCGGAGCAAAGTCGAGGCGGCCTTGCAAACCCTCGGCGCCTTGCCCGGTTCGCACGCGCTGTTCGATTTCTTCCGCGGCCTGTTTGATTTCTGCCGTGGGAAAATAGATGTTCACCGTCAGGCTGACGCAACTGGCCAGCGCGAAGGCCAGGGAAAAGAGGGTCCATTTGGGCATATATCGCATGAATAAGACCTCCGGGAGCGGTAAAATCATACCGTGGATAACCTCAGACAGGAAAAGTATAGCACGAAGCGGTGAAATATCTTCATCTTCACTTCCCCTTAGGCTGGCGGAAGGATTGGAACCCGGTGAACGAAGGGATTCCCATCAAGGAATACGGATGACCCGATGGACCGGATAAACCGGGGATGACCCGGCTATCGCATCCGGACACCTCGCTTCACGGATACACCTCCCACCCCGCCGCGCGCGACGGGAGATGGCTGTCGAAGACGTAGATTTTCCTGTCGATGCCCGCGATGTACAGTTGCCGGTCATCCGGTGAAAAGCAGGCGGCGGTCATGATGTTTTTTTCGCCGATATCGTACCGCTGGAGATCGGCCC
>JABLXU010000005.1 GCA_013177805.1 Candidatus Omnitrophota bacterium | reverse complement strand
GGTCCTTTCCCAATGGGTGAAACCTGATCCAATCGCTGGCTCTAGGGCCTCCCCCGGACCGGCGCTGAATCATTAACGATCCAAACCCATGGATAGATTTTTTAATGTTTTACCATATCCCCAAACGCACAAGTCAACAAGCGCCAGAAAGCCCAAGGTGAGGCCGATCAACAATAGAGGTTCGAGAGGTAACCGGAAACGCGTGTTGGCGAAAAAGACCATACACGCGAATGTGTACAGCCCTAAGGCCGTGAGGATCGATCCCACCGGTATCTTGCGAAGAGTGGCATAGAGATATCCCACGAGCGCTCCATAGAAAAACCAAGGTCTCCATGGAATCAGAGGCCAAGGAATGTCGCCCGTCAAGCGTAATCCGGTTCCATGATGATATTCGTCCCACGGCCAGGGAGGGACATCAGCCAAAAAGAGAAAGAAAAATTTCCACCCGGCCCGTTCGACGGCCGCCCACGGATCTTGCAGCGCGTACCGCAAACCCAGCCGCAACAGGTGGCGGTCTTCCAGAACTTCGTTGGGTCCATGTTCCTGGATGAATTGCCAGCGGATGACCTCTTTTAATCCGCCTTCGTAATAGCCAAACGCCGGATTATGGCCGGTGAACAGATTGACGCCCGAGTTGGTAGTGATCAGCACGAAATAATGAAGCACCAGGATGTTCCGCAGGGTCCACGGAAAAATCGGAAACAACCAAGCGGTCAGGGGAAGCCAGGATTTCTTGAGCCATTGATCCCGGGGCAGGTGGCGGAAGGTTTGATAAACCACCATGGGAAGAAAAAACAAAGCGATGGGCCGTAACAAGGCCAGAATGCCGATCAGGAAAGAAAATCCAAACAACCGCGGGATGGACCATCCGGAGGCGGGGGACAGGCCGGTCCATATCCAGATCAAAAATATCAGCACGAACAGGGTTTCGCTCATCAGCACCGAACAGAAAAAGACTTGGTTGTTGAGCCACGCGAACGCCAGAGAGATCAGAAACGGCACGAAATGGGGATTCCGGATCACCGCTAGAGGATGATGTTCCTGCCAGGAAGCCAAGAAACCGCGGGACACAAAGAACAACACCACTGCGGAGAGAGCGCCGAGCAGGGATTGAAGAATCCGGATGGCCAAGAGCGGCGCGTCAGGGAAGGCTTTCAAACAAAAAACCAGGAACAAGGGATAAAGCGGGGCGCGGTAAGCCAACCGGTCTTCCGATTGGGCCAGATACGATCCCTTGAGAAAATTGACCGCGCAAAGGTAATAATCCTCCATGTCGGAAAAAGGCTGCGGATGCCGGGCAAAGGCCCAAAACAGACGAGGGATCAATGCCAAAACGAATAGAACCAGGCACCAAGCGGCTTCCCGGGACCGGAACCAAGCGATGAGAGGTTTCAGTTTTGAATTATCGAGAGAAAATATGGCTTCCGCATACCGGCCTGGCGGGGGGGAGGCATCTTGAGTTAATCCGCAACGGTAATTATTAGCCCGAATGGTGGGCTTTTTTAGTGTTTTATGAGGGGGATAAGGATGGATGGGACCGCCAAACGATTCTCTCTCCCTTGGGGAGAAGGACAGGGTAAGGGAAGCCCTGAAAGGGCGAAAGGCATCCAATCCACGATGGCCCATATATTCTGCCCTCTCGATCCCCTTTTCGTTCGATTATGGCATAACCTCATAAACCGCCGAATAGATCTCCCGCGCTTCTTTACGGAACTTAATTTCGTAATGGGTGGCGGCATCGGAGGCATCCTCAATGTCTTGAAGGGTCTCGCGCGAGACGGATTCGCTGATCACCTGGAAAAAGCCGCCGGCGAGGAGGTTGGCATGGGCCTCGGCGAAATACTCCCCGTGATCGGTTTTCAGGTGCAATCGTCCTCCTGGAGCCAACGAAAGGGCCATTTTTTCGATGAAGCGGGGATGGAACAACCGCCGTTTGTGGTGGCGGTCCTTGGGCCAGGGATCGGGAAAATAGACGTGATACGCCTGGATGGAATGAGGCAAGAGCAGCAGTTTGACCACGAGATCGGCATCCAGGCAGAGGAAGCGGCAATTGGGGCGGGGAGCCCGGCAAGCGCGCGACAGGGCGATCCGCAGCCATTTTAAAGAGCGTTCGATCCCAAGAAAGTTGGTTTCCGGACGCTGGAGGGATTCGGCCAGGATGAAGCGCCCCTTCCCAGTGCCGATTTCGACTTCCACGGGCTGGGTATTGGAAAAGATGGCCGGGAAATCGAGGTGCTCGTCAATGCTCCCAGGCCGAATCAGGTAATGCTCCATTTCCGGCGTATATTCGTAGACGGTTTTCGCGCACATGGGTGATAGGTATATGTCTTGAATTTCGATTTATTTATTGTAACGATCTGCCGCTTTACAAAACAGGCTGTGAGGAGTGTCCCCACGCTGGAATGTCCTCAGGCCAAAATACCGGATAGCGCCGAGAACAAACCAGCACACCAAAATGAAGATAATCACCCTCAAAATGCGAACCGCTTACTTGATGGCCAGTAAGCGGTTCGCGGGGGGGAGAGGGCTCCGATGGGACCAGTATTCTGTTGTATTGGTGAGCAACTCGGTTCGTTAGAAATATTGGGAGAACCGGTTCAGATGATTGTAATAAGCCATTCGCCTTTGTTTCTCCACGCGGCTAAAACTGCGAAACAAGCATTTATCCCGCAGGGTCAGGGGTTGCCGGACCATCCGCTTGACCAATTGCTGCTCAAACAGGCTCTGGGGACGAAGCGCCAGGGTTTTCCGGCGGGAGTTCGTCATCCAAACCATAAAAATCACCAGGAAGAGCAAACCCATGATGGAAACGAACAACAGATCCACACGCACACTCGGAAGGGCGAACATCATGAGATAAGAACTGGACATCATTGTACTCCTTCGCTCGTTACTCTACACTCTGCGTTCCAACTGGCTTGTCACCTCTGCTAGGTAATACGTGCAATCGGCATTCCATATTCACTATACGCAGACGAAAGCCGATTTGTTTCACAAAAAATGGAAAAAAAGAGAGGACATGTGTGGTACATACGACACATAAATTCGAGGTACGATGGGAGTTATATGCAAAATATTATGACATATTATACCAATATATTGCATATAAATGTGAAAAACGCTCCTTCTCCGAATTTCAGTGAAATGGGGCAGATGGTATCAAGGGGGTACGGAAATTCGATTGGGATGTATCGAATTGGGACATCTGTTTTTCTCTGTAGTTATTGAAGGAATTCCTCGGTGTTGGAGGTGCCGGCTAGTCAAATTAGGATCAATCCACCCAACAGGGCAAGGCGGGATGGAGACGGTATCATGGCGTGAACCATGAAATTCCGGTTGAGGTGTGACAATCTTCTCAAAAAATTATATCTTTAATGAGATACACAAAGCGTGAGAACCCCGGCCCGCTTGGTTTTTTTTCATGTGGTTGATTAAAGGGGGAGGGGGGAAGTACGGGATGCAGGAGAAACAATGAATTCAGACCGGATACGCAGGGAGGATTTCATGGTGCGATCCATCAGTGGATTGGTTTTCATCGTGGTGATGGGATGTGTCATGCCGGTGCCGGCGGACGTGGTGATCAACGAGATCATGTATCATCCCCGCGTGGATGGCGCTAACGGCGAGTATGTGGAGTTGCATAACACCGGTACCGCCGCGGTGGACCTGTCCGGATGGCGGTTTTCCGAGGGCATCGACTACGTGTTTCCCCAAGGAACCGCCATTGACGCCGGCGGCTTTTTGTTGCTTTGCCGGAACGAAATTTTTCTCCGGCAATTTTATGCGTTGGGCAACGAGATCAAAACCGTGGGCAACTACGCCCCCAGCAGTCTTTCTAACTCCGGAGAAGAGATTGTTTTAGAAGATGCGCTGGGACAGGTCGTAGACCGGGTGAATTATAATGACAAGGCCCCCTGGCCTCTCACGGCGGACGGGCAGGGAGCCTCATTGGAATTGATTCACCCGCTTGCCGATAACGATAACGTGCTGTATTGGGCGGGCAGCCGGATACCTACGCCGGGGAGGCCGAACAGTGTGTTGTTGTCCGCAGTCCCTCCCCGGATTCAACGGGTGAGCCGGGTTCCTCTGGCGCCCGGGAGCCAAATCCCTGTACGCGTATCGGCGGTATTCGCCCCGGATGACACGCTCAATAATGTGATCCTGTCGTACATGGTCAACCGGGGGGTGAGCCGGACGCTCACCATGGTCAAGCAGGGTACGGCCTATGTGGCGGAGATACCTGGGCAAGCGGCCGGCAGTGAGGTGGAATATTGGATCACGGCCAACAACGCGTCGGGTTATCCCATCACGATGCCGGCAGGATCCGCGCAATCCTTTTATTATTACCGGGTGGAGGCGGATCCCCCCGCGCCGGGTTCGATCGTGGTCAATGAATTCATGTATAACAATCCCGGCCCGGATGGGGAGGACCGGGAATGGATCGAACTTTATAATCCTGCCCCGCAAGCGGTGAATCTCTCGCACTGGATATTAAAGGATGAAAATGACAACCATGCCTTTCGGTTGCCCATAGGCACTTCCATTCCGGGCAATGGATTTTTGCTGATCGCTCCCACCCGGGATCCCGCGTGGACCAGCCCGGTGGTGGAAGGATTGACGTTCTCGCTGGGCAACAAAAGCGATGCCGTGCGGCTGTTCGATCCGAACGAGCGGTTCATCAGTGGTGTGTATTACAACGACGGCAGCGAGTGGCCGGCGGGCGCGGACGGCGAGGGCGGCAGTTTGGAATTGGTCCAACCTGAACGGACCGCCAGCGAGCCGAACAACTGGGCCGTTTCCCCCCAGGGGGGGACGCCGGGACGGCCGAACGCGCGGCTTATCGTTGATCCGGAATACCATGATTACGATGTGGTGATCAATGAAATTTTCTATCATCCAGAAGATGAGGAATACGATAACAATCTGGAAAAGGAGTATGTGGAGTTATATAACCTCTCCAGCCGGCCAGTGGATCTGAGCGGTTGGCGCTTTACGGATGGCATCGAGTTTCTTTTTCCCCAGGGTCAGTTGATTCCCGGCAACGGTTACTTGTTGGTCTGCCGCAACACCGGCCGCTATCCGGATGTACCCAATAAAGTGGGAAATTACCTGTTGCAACTGAGCAACGGCGGGGAGGCGGTGGCCCTTTCCAACCGCCATGGGCTAGTCATCGATTACGTGCGCTATAACGACCGGCCGCCCTGGCCGGTGTTGGCGGATGGGGAAGGTCATTCATTAGAGTTGATGGTTCCAGCGGCGGACAACCGTCTGGCATCCAATTGGCGGAGCGGCCAGCCATACAGTCCCGGCGCGCCCAACACCGTCATGTTGCCCAACCTCCCGCCGCGAATCGCCAGCCTCACGCATACGCCCCGGTATCCCGCCGCTACCACCAGCGAAGTCCGGCAGGAAGAGGTTATGGCCATTGAAGTGGGCCAGGTGTGGAAATATTTCAAGGGGAGGAGCCAACCTCCTTCGGATTGGAAGAATGTGGATTTTGATGATACCTCCTGGGATCAAGGGCCGACCGGCATCGGATATGCCGATGGAGATGACGCCACGATTCTGAATGACATGCGCAACAACTACGCGAGCGTTTTTGCCCGGAAGACGTTTACGCTTGCCGGTCCCTCCCGCTTCAGCGGCATGGAGTTGGGTGTAGATTACGACGATGGTTTCATTGCTTACCTGAACGGCGTGGAAATCGCGCGGGGAAACATCAACGGGACTCCCCGGTACAACGAATTTGCCGCGGGAAGTCATGATGCCGGCACGATGGAATTTTTCAACGTCTCCAGTTTCTTGAACTTGCTGACAGAAGGAACCAATGTGCTGGCCATCCAGGTTCACAACAACAGTCTAGGCAGCAGCGATCTGAGTTTGATCCCGCAATTGAAGCTCACTCGGGAGCTTCCCGCCGGGCAGGATGAATCCGATGTCATCACGATTACGGCGGGGGTGGAAGATGACGACGGCGTGAGAGAAGTGCACCTTCATTATCAACGGCTATCCAGTCCTTTGGGCGCGGGCCTGGTCCAGGGAGATTGGAAAACAGTGCGCATGGTGGATGACGGGACGCAAGGGGACGCTATCGCCGGGGATGGGATTTATACGTATCAACTCAATGCGGCGGAAACGATCCGGCCGCGTGAAATCTGGCGGTACAAAGTCTCCGCGGTGGACGCCTTGGGGCTAGAATCGGTGTATCCCTTGCAAGACGAAACCACCCGGAACGCCGCGTTGTTCGTGGAGGATCGCCACGAGAAACCGGCGTTTCCCACCGTGTATGTTTTTGCCGAGCGCGAAGTGATCAACTGGCTGAACCGTAATGTGGATTCCAACCAGGAGCAACCAGCGTTGGTGGTAATCGGCGGAGATGTGTATGACCTCTACTACGAGGGCGGCATCCGGTATCACGGAGACACAGACCGCAACAAACCGAAAAAGAGCTGGCGGGTACGGTTCCCCAAGGGAAGCCGGTGGGAGGACCAACGGGTGATAAACCTGTACGCCAATTATCAGGATTCCCCGCTGGTGCGGGGCGAGTCGGGTTTTCTGGAGCATTTGGCTTATCAATTCATGCGGGAAGCCGGTGTTCCCGCGGCCGATACCCAGCATTACCGGTTGATGGTGAATAATAGTTATTACGGCTTGTTTTTGCGGGTCGAAGAATACAACCAGGATTTCGTAAGCCGGCATGGTCTCCCCGCCACCACGCGGATTTACAAGGCCGGCGTGCGGGCGCGGCGAAGTTACATGGCGCGTGAACCCAATTTTGAAGCGTACGCCAGCAAATATCAGTACACCCTGGGCCGGGAAGATGACATTCACGAGCTGGTCGCGTTCATCGAAGAACTGAACACATCCGAAGATTTGAAGGCGTTTTTCGAAAACAACCTGGATATCGAGGCCTTCCTGAATTACTTGGCCTGTGTGGCGGTGTTGACCCACGTGGACAGCACGGAGAAGAACTATTACCCCACGCGGGGGGCGGATGGGCGTTGGTTGATCCTGCCGTGGGATATGCGGCATTCGTGGGGCGAACTGCCCACCAATGACGCGTTTCCTTTCGTGTCCACCATCAACCTGCTTGACGGGGCCGAAGGGGGCATGTACGGAATCAATCAATTGCGGATGAAGTTCTTGAGCATACCCGAGTTCCGGCAACGGTATTACCAGCGGCTGCGGGATATAGTGGAACACCAGTTTACCCCGGAGCATTTGGATCCGTTGATTGATGCATACTGGAGTTATTTGCAGGACGCAGTTGCCGAAGACGCGCGGCAATGGAACTCGCCCGGCAATCTGACCGCCATGGCCGGGGAAATCAAAAAATATATCGGCGCGCGGCGGGCGTTCATTCTGGCGGACGCCAATGTCAGGCCCACGGGGACGCCTCCCGCCCCTGCCAACGTGGCGCCCGCGGAGGGTACCGTGGTGGCCACCCGCCAGCCGGTGTTGCAGGTGTCGATCCCATCCGGGCAGACGGCTGAGGCTGTGGAATGGGAAATTCAATCCGGCCGATTGGATTTTTACAAACCGCTCTGGTCGTTGACCACGCCTGGAGGAGGCGTATCGATTTCGGTTCCCCCAGGGGTTTTGGCGGCGGGGGGTGCCTATTACTGGCGCGCCCGTTATCAGATTCCCGGGAATTCGTGGAGTGAATGGTCCCAACCCACATCGTTCAAAACGCAGGACCGCCTGGCGCCTCCCAACGTGCAAAACGTCGTGGTAACACCCATGGACGGCGCGTTACGGCTCGAATGGACCTTGCCGGTGGCGCCGGATCTGATCCGCGTGGATGTATTCCAGCAGGATGACATTCTTGAATCGAAGCCGATTCACGACAACCGGCTGACGGTCCGGAATCTGGTGAACGGTGTCTTGTATACGTTTGTGATCAAAACCGTATCCGTGGATCGCATGACCTCGCCGGGCGTGACGGTGAGCGGTCGGCCTTTTGCGCCTATTGTGGAAGGTAACACTATCGCCTATTTCCGCTTCGAAGGTGATGCGTCCGACACGAATGGCCTCTTTCCGGATGGGCAATTGCTGGGTACCGCCAATTTCTCCGCTCCCGGTTCCGAATCACCTGTTCCGTTGACTCAAATGCCCAACACGGCCTCGCTGTTCCTGGGAGGAATGCCGGGTAACGGATTCCGGTTTGGGTCGAACGAACCTTTCCTGGACGTGGAACGCCGTCTGACTTTGGAATGTTACGCGCAGCTGGAAGAAGGATTCACCGGACGGGCGATATTGTTGGACCGGTACAACGAAGCGAATGCCCCCGTGGACGGCGTATGGCGGTTCGGTATTGGATTGTCCAGCCCTGGTTCGCTTGATTTTATCCTGAATGACGGAGACGCCAATTCCGGTTACGAAGGCCGGTTGCATATCGCCACGGCCGGCGGGGCCGCGCCCGGCGATGGAGCGTTCCACCATTACGCGGCGGTGGTGGATTTGCAGGAAGCGTCCATGCTCGAAAAAGTGCGGATCTACCGGGACGGCAATCCGCTGCCGGTAGCCGTCATTCATGATGATGGTGAGTCGAATTACAATCGCTTGCGAATGAATAGCGACTTGCCGGTGACGGTGGGCGCGCGTTCCACGGCAGTGAGTACGGCGGATGTCGTCCCAGGCCGGGTGGACGAGGTTCGGTTGTCGGCCGGCGCGTTGACACCGGACCTGTTCCTGCATCCGCAGGGCGTAGCAGTCGAGGATTGGGCGCTGTATTGATTCCGCCCGTTTTGGGAATCCGATTTTCGAAAACGGCAGGATTGGGTGAATTTTTCGAGCAGGGGCACGGGATTCCGTGCCCCTATCGATGTCAGGTGTTTCACTTGAAATGATCTTGATGTTTCATTATCGGCAGCACAGTCCGTAAGGGCTTGAAGGGCCGATGGTCAGGCGGCCAATCCGTCATCTCCAACAGCATCGACCGGGCATTGTTCCATGGCCTCCCGGATTTGTTCTTCTTCCTCCATGCTATCTGGTTGTTTACAAACTACATGATGGTCGCCCGCGGCGCTTTCAGCAAAGTTGCGGGGAGCCAGTTCCATGCAGATATTACATATAATACAATTCTGATCCACGTAATACTTTCCCGGCGCGTTGTCTTCCCATCTTGCTTGAATGTTCGCCATGTCCATATCCTCGATAGAATCATCCATGAGGGTGATCCGAAAATCCGATGGCCGATATAATAAATGATTTTTCTTGTCGATCGAATAGAACAACAACAAAAGCGCCCCATTTCGGATCGCAAATGAATCCACCGCGCTAACCGTCGCCTGCCTATGCCGTAGTGAATGATCTTGCACGGAAAACCGAGGATGACCCAGCGTTGCGCAAGAGGTGTATATCGGTGCAAATCGCAGTTGGGCATTGCACCGCGCTCCTGACACAACAACGAGGATATTGGACTGGTATCGAGGTACCCTGGATTGTTTCTCTTCGTGAAAACAGGATCTCTCTTTTCAATATTCAATATGGCAAAATCACGCACCGGTAGAACAATTCACCGGAATGCTGGGAGTTGGGATAGGCGTAGTTGGTGAACTGGGAAACGATCCCATAGGGCCGGTTGGTTCCCCCGCGGTTGAGGTCCACCAGATTCAAGGGCCGGCCTAAGATCCGGACAAGATGGGGGATTTGGAGACAGTAATCTTTTTGGACCAGGATCACGGGAACAAAGCCCGCGGCATTGTTCATCCGGATCGTATATTGCAGCGTCTCGAGGGATCCGGCGGGGATTTGCCCCTCATCCGGCGTGATCACGGCGATATGGGTGTTCATATAAAATTCGAGGCCGTACGGCGGCCGGTTTCCCAGGATGTAATAAGGATGCTGGCCGGGCGCCGTGGAGAGCGAAGCGAGAATTTTGGTTGCGATTTGCTGGTCGTTTTTGGGAGATTCCATGTACGCGAAGGCTGCTTTTCCTATAATCGTCAGCATGAACATGTGTGCCACGATGACGGTAATGCATTGCGGCCGCAGTTTGTGTTTCTCGGTCAGCCAAGCGATCATCCGGCCGAAAGCCAGGGAGATGAAAATGAAGAGGGGCAGGACGTACAAGGGCAGCCGCGACTGGCTCAGGGAAAAAATGAGGAGGGGAATCCCGAATGAAACCGCCAGGAAAAACCATTCCGGATGGTGTTTCCAAAATTCCCACCGGTGGAACGAAACCCGGCTCCACGGCACCTGCCGGAGTTTCCCGAGGAGTAAGAAAATCCAGGGGAACGCTCCCAAAGTCAGCACTGGACCATAGACGGTGAACGGTTTACTCCAGCCGGCGTTGCGGCGGAATTCATCTGTGGCCACCCTCCCGTACATTTCGTGGAATAACCAATAGCGCAACAAACCCGGATGCAGGTATGCCTCGTACAAGTACCAGCTCAATCCCAGGCCGAGGAAAACCAGAATACCAGGCACCGAAAACAACCGCGGCAGGCCGGGCCGGGTGGAACGGATCAGGGAGTGGACCAGGATAATTCCGGGTAAGGGGATAAGTCCGGGAGGCCCCTTGGTCAAAAAAGCCAAGGCGAACGCAAGCCACATCAGGAGCAGGAAAATGGTTTTTTCCCGGCGGACGGCCATCCAATAAAACAGCACCGCGGCGGCTTCGAACAAGACCAGCAACGTGTCGCAAGAGACGACATTCGCGGCGGCCAGGGGAAAAAGCGACGTGGCGTACACCAGGGCGCAATAGGGTGCCGTGTGGGTGTCCCACAAATACCGGGCCAGATAGTAGATCACAAGGACGGTGAGGGTAAAGGCGAAAATGAGGTAAAAACGCGCGCCCCAGGCGTTGAAACCCAGAAAGACCATACCCAGATTGATCCCCCAGTAGACCAGCGGCGGCTTGGTCCAGTGCGGTTCCTGGTCGAGAGTAGGCTCCAGAAGATTGTGTTGGAGCAGCATTTCCCGGGCGCATTCCACGTAGCGGGTTTCGGTGGTGTGGTAGAGCCCCCGGCTGCCTTGAAACAAGGAGGCCGCCAACAAAGCCAACAAAATGATGGACCATGGCTTAAAATCGTTTGGGTGTGGAATCGCATTCATGTGCACTTGTTATAATTCCACCTGCGCCAATAACTATAAACATTCCAAGAATTACATCCGTGATCTTCTTGTAAAAAAGCGAGCAGGAATGACTGGGTGAATGGGATACAGCGGTGTGTTTATCCTGAAAGAAAAAATCCCGGTGTGTATTTTACATACCGGGATTGGAATTGCAAAGTATGGGAATGAATGAATCAGTTGGGGCCGGTTACGCTGGTGGCCGGAGAGGTGGTGATTTTGAAATAATCCACCACCGCGTTTTTACGGAAGTCCGGCGCGACGGAAACGGGAACCGCGTCATGGCCCACCACGAAATTCTCCACCGGTGGGGCCTTGGGCAGCCACAAAGGCGCGACTTCCACGGCCCGGAAGAGATCGGAATACAAAGTCACGCCACGGCCATTGTTGCCGGTTTCGCTGACGCTGAAGGTCTTGGCGGCGCCGGCTTTATGCGTAGTGCCGAAACCATCCAGTACAACAAATCCCACCGCGATGTCGTTGGTTTTGAATCCGAGGTCGGGATTTGCCTCATTGCTGACGATGGCCAAGTCGCGGGCAATGGGGAATCCGAAGTAAGGTGTCGAGCGGCTGGCCGGCACCAGGGTTCCGCCGATTTCGTCGGGCGGGAAAATAATCTGCGCGTCACCGATGGTATGGACGCCGCCGAAGACGTCGAGCAGGAAGAAGCCTTTGCCGCTGGGAGTAATTTCGAGATCCACGGCGAAATCCCCGCCGAAATAGGGCAGATCGGCTTGTTGATCCAGCCAAGGCACGGCCAGGACGGCGTTGTTGATTGGCGCGCCGAACAAGGGATTCAAGGTACCGTCGTCATTGATCATGTCATGATAATCCACGACCCCGTCGTCGTTGGTGTCCCAGTCGAGAGGCAAGCGGCTGGTGTGGACGGCACCGTATCCGTCCAGAATGTAATATCCGTTGGTCATTGCGATCGTGCGGGTGTCGAGCGCGCCGGGATTGACCGTGGAAGGCATGGTGATGGTGACATAATCCGCCGAGATTTCCAGGTCCCGGGCGATATCGGATCCGAAACCGAAGTAGGTGAAGATCGGGGTAACGCTGGCAATTTGATTGGCGGCATACAGGCGGTTGACGGGATAGGTGAGAGGACCGTTTTGAATCAATGCCTCAGGGGTTACCGGAGAACCGGATACATCAATGGTTTCCGGGAAGAGCGTCACGTGATAGGCCCCTTGGGTAACATCGGTGGTATCAGGCGGGAGGTACACATACAAGGGGAGGTTGGTATCACCGAGTGAATGAACCACGCCGTCGGCATCCAGGACGAAATAACCTCGAAAGCCGAAGGTGACATCCCGCCAGTCGGGCGCGATTTCCAAATCCTTGGCGACGTCGAATCCCCAAAACGGCGGATATTGGGACCGCAGAAAGTCATCGATGGAGAGAGCCTGGGCTTTCGCCGCGGCGTATTTCCCGATCCCATCCGGAGAAGGTTGGGGAAGCAGGACTGTATCGGCGGAGGTGACGTAGGATGAAAGGTTCAGGGCGAATTGGCCTCCGAAGACATCCAGCATATACGCGCCTTTGGGATTGCCCGCCGGATCCCCGACAAATTCAATGTCTTTCACGATGGGGATTCCGAATTCGAAACGTTGGGACGTGGCTTCCAGCTCCGCGAACAGAAATGGGCCCATATTGCTTGAATCGAGGGGGGCGCTGAACACCCGCCCGAGCGCATCAATGAGCAAGATTCCGTTCTGGTTGGCGGTAGTATTTTGCATCTGAACATATGCCACGTGCGGATACCCAACCGATAGAGCCAAGATGCCAAGCAGCAGCAGCCTCTTCAGGGCCATTTCGACCTCCTTGGAGCTCGTTGTAGTTCGTTAGTCCCTCACACCAATTCCCTTACATCCGGACAAGCAGGGGCCGGATGGGAACCCTCTTCCTGCGTGTTACATCACTCTTCCACAAACC
This sequence comes from Candidatus Omnitrophota bacterium, assembly GCA_013177805.1. Taxonomy (GTDB): domain Bacteria; phylum Hinthialibacterota; class Hinthialibacteria; order Hinthialibacterales; family Hinthialibacteraceae; genus JABLXU01. Next base: position 151,590 of record JABLXU010000005.1, on the reverse strand, counting down.
CTCGCTTCTTGCAAGCCTTATGTGATAGAAAAATCAGGAAAATAGAATCCCACATGACCACCCGGTGAAGGCAAATCCCGGCGAGGCAAGATGATTCTGAATCTTCCGCAGTATAAGAAATTCCCTTCTTACTGTCAAGAGAAAATTCACTCAAGTACAACAAAAATCAGTATATGCGTTGTTTGGAAGCGGTCTCGGCCGTTTCATATTCCTGAGAGGTTCTCCTCTCCCGGGCGGTTCTATGGCCCAGGACGGAATTCCATCCCCGCCGCATGGGGGGATACTCCCGGAATTTGTGAAATTCCTGGAGGTTTTGCCAGTGCCAGGGGTGGCCTGGTTTTAGGCACGCGAAATAAAAAAAGAATGTTTTTAGCCGTCTCGCCATCGTTTTCGACATTGCTCATGGACAACTTTACCATTGGGGCTAGAGAATCGTAAAAATTGAGTGGAAATTTTCCACGAATTGCATCCGACTGAATATGTTCGAGACTACTGACGTCGAACTAACAGGTAGCGAAAGCGCAAGGGAAGAAAGGGATCTGGTGTTCCGCGCCCAACAAGGAGACCGAGAGGCTTTCACGGTCTTGGCGCGGACCTACCGGGATTCCCTGGTCCATCTGGCGTATGGCTTCCTTCATGACCGGGAAGAAGCCTTGGATGTGGCACAGGACGTTTTGTTGAAGGCGTACAGGAAATTAGGTTCCTTCAAAAATGAATCTTCTCTGTACACATGGCTCTACCGAATCGCGATCAACCTGTGCAAGGACCGGCTGCGCCGGATGCGGCGCAAGCCTACCGTCCGTCTGGATGATTTGGGGATCGAAGGGCAGGTCTATGAGATCCCCGATCCGGGGGCTGGTCCCGGAGAGTGTCTGGAGTTTGCGGAGCGGGAACGGCAGGTCAAAGCGGCCATCGATTCGCTCCCGGATAAGCATAAAAAGGTGCTTCTATTGCGTGAATTGGGGGAAATGAGTTATAAAGAGATTGCCGCGGTGTTGAAATGCCGGGAAGGCACGGTTATGTCCCGCCTTTTCCATGCCCGGAAAATGTTGGCGGAACGATTGAATTCACTCATCGAGGATGGGGAATGAAAAACCGCAAATCTTCCGATATCAATGAGTTGGAACTTTCCCGCTACTTGGATGGAGAACTGTCTCCACAGGAATTTGAACAATTGGCCGCGAAAGTATCTTGTTCCGGAGAACACGAGCGGATTCTTAAACATTTCCAAGCCGTCTCTTCTCTGGTCCGTCAGCATTCCCGGGTGGAACTGACCCCTGGAGAACAACAGCGCTTTGAAATGCGCTTGGCCCGGGGGATGCGGGAAATCACCCCCGGCCGCCTGCCCTGGCGTCATTATCTCACATTCCCCGTAACGGCTTGGGGGCGATGGCCTTGGTCTTGGCGGATGGTAGCGGCCATGGCCTTGACGCTGGCTTGTTTCATTCCGTTTTTCACAGAAACACGCCCACGGAACGAAAAAGTGTTCCATGGCCCGCTGATTTCTGACTACACCACCAAAATTTATCATGAAAGCAATTCCAAAGCCCATTACGACATCATTTGGGTGATTACCGAAGAAGAGGAAGAGAATGATTCCAGTAATCCGTTGGGATTATTATATTTCTACAGAGTTTGAATGAATCATGCCAAATTTTATTTATCTCAGGCAAGCCGGAATGATCCTTATTTTTTTGGGGATGGCAGGCGGCATTGCGCGAATGGAAGAACCATCGGGCGTCAAGATGGTTCGCGTTTCCCTGATAGAGGCGGCCAAGTCGGAGACGTTTTTTGTCGATATTAAAATCAGCTCGCTGGAATTGCGGCTGAAAGAAGTGATCGAAGGCCGGGATGATGACCAGGAACGCAAAGAACTCCGCCCATACAAGCATTTTACCCCGTTGCGTATCCTGGATAAGCAGAAAATCGACTTCGGCCGTGCGCATCTTATTGAAGTCGACAAAGACAAAAAAATGTTTGTCGAACTGAAATTGGAACCATTGACCGGCCAATACTATCCCGCCATGATTCGCTGGTTTACCCGGGAAAAAGATGCGGAGAAAGATATCATTGAAGCGAAGGATTATAAATTTTATGAAGATCGCAGTCTTTTGCTCGTCAAACTAAACACCAATTCCTCCACTGCTCTCCTCCTCGCCATCGAATTTGTAGAACCTGATCCGGCAGAAGATACCAAAAAATAAGGTCACCGTTTACTCGATTGCCGTGAAAGGAAGCTGGATACCCTTTCCCAACGATCTTCACCCTAATCCTCTCTCTAAGAGAAAGGGAGTTGTGGGGGGAGAATTTCATCTTCCCTCAAAGCCATGGAGCCTGCCGGAGCACCTCGGTTTTTTTCTCCAGATGGAAGATCCGCCTGGCGTTGCCGCGTTGGATAGGCTCCACCAAGTCTAAGGCCGATTCCGTGGACAACCAGCCCTCGTCCACCAGCTGGATCAAGGCCTGGGCGATACCCTGGCGGGCAATGGCGGCATGGCCGGTGACCGGTTCGACGGGGATATAGTCGCCGCCGAAGGTCAGGACTTTGTTGGCAGGGGCAGTCACTAAGTATTGTTTCAGGAAGTTGACGCCGGCCACAGGGCTAATGATCCAGGCCCAGCACATGTCGATGTGCGCGTTGGTGTAGTGCTTGGCCACGGAGATCATCGCTTCGTAATAGGGATATCCGATGTGCATGAAGACGAACCGGGTATCGGGTGAGCGGCGGCAGAGCGCAGCGGCGGCGGCAGGATTCTTCTCCACGCGGTCGAGGGGCATGCCGTTTTGCCCGGCATAGTACCCGGTGTGCAATTTGACCGGCAAATTGTATTCTGTGGCCTTCCGGGCGCAATACCAGAAAAGATGGTCCTCCAGACGCTTCTTTTCGTCGGGGCTGAGGGGATCGCCAGTGAGGCGTCTTTGGAAAGGCCCTTCCGCCTCTTCAGCGGGGACGTCTTCGAAATCGATGTTACGGCTATAGGCGGCCTGGGATTTGACGGCCACGGCGTATGGCCCGTAGCGATCAAACCACCAATCGATGACGGCGTGCCAATCGGCCAGGCTTTTGACTGTGATGCCGGCTTTGGCGGCGTATCCTTCGATATTGGGACCCATGTGCATGCCAAGGATGCTGATGTCCTGCATGAGCAGGGTGGGCTGGCGCGATTCGCTGAAGGGACCTTCCAGCGAGTTGACTTGGCAGGATTCGATGTGGGCGATGTTTTGTAAGAGATGTTTGTAGAAGCCGGGGCGGATGGTCTTTTCGTATTGAGCTTGAATGGTCCGGACGGCGCCGCGGGACAGACCGTCCACCCCATAAACGCGGCGCATGGCGATTTCGACGGCCTGGCCGTATCCCGTATTCCGGACCGCGGGCCACCAGGGTTCGATAAGCTCCCATTTTTTTAGTGGATCGGTATCCTTGGCGAAGAAGGCATCCAGCTGGGCGCGGGGCATGCCTGCCGTCAGGAGATCGGAATCGAGGTAATGCGCGAAGAGCAGGGACCAATCGTTGACCCGGATGCGGGGATGGTCGCCTTGCAAGCGGGCCTCTTCCTCGAGCAGGTGTTCGTGGGTGTCGACCAGGGGGGTTTCCTCAACCCGCTGGCGGATCGCTACGCGGTAATCCGTAGTCCGGGCATTAGCCGGCCGGGTTGTCCAAGAGCCGAGCGCGGCGGCGGACCCGATCAGCCCCATGTGTTTCATCGTGTCTCTGCGGGAGAGTTTCCCGGGGGAGGATTCCATGATTTTTTTCCGTCCTTCCATGCGATCCGGATGCGATGACTCTAAAAGATGACTCTAAAAAAAGAATTTGGGTGGTGTCAAGTGTGGGCGGGACGAATCAGCCGTCCGTCAGTCCGAGGGAAGCAGAAGAAAATCGAAGACCGGAAGGGCGGGAGACTCCAAAGGGGGTCCCGGAGGCGGATTCCGGGCGATGGCCCGGGCGAAGGCGGACAGTTCGCCAAGATCCAATCCCATGAAACGGGTATGGTCCGCGGTGTGACGGCGTATCCCTTTTTCAAACAGCGGAATGGCGTTGAGGGCATGGCTTCGCGCGCCATGGGGAATGCCTTCCCGGATTTTGACACCGGCTGCCGCCAGTTTGATAAGGCCTTTGAGGAAATCGGATACCGGACCGATCCGGCCGTCCGCCTGCCAGAGTTCTTCCCAGGCTTCATGCGCTTCCCAGTAATAGCCGTGGTTGAAGAGATCGACACCGTGGAGATAGATCTCGCACCTGGCCCAGACCTGGGGGTCGGGCGGTTCGATCTCCGCCGGAGCCATGCCGAAACTGTGCCCTTCGGGATGGTGGGTAGGATGGGGATGGCAACCCGGAATAAAAGTATAGGGTGGAAGGGGTCGTCCGGGCGCGAAACGGGGAAGAGCCGAGGGCGAGGACCGGTTCATTATCCAGGTAGGGATGAACGCACATCCCGGGGTGCACGTTGGAATTGAATTACATTTGAGGAACAGTATCCACAAATTCAAGTATATTCCAGCCTTGCTGGCGGGGCACCTTGATAATTCCAAGAGAATCAACCATAAAATACACGTCAGAAAATGTCTTGAGTTAGGGAATAAGATCGATTTTCGACGAAAAGGGCAGGTACCAGGAATAGGTGATAGCCATGGAGATCAAGGATTTGCAGAAGAAAATCGCGGTGGTGACCGGGGGCAGCCGGGGAATCGGATTCCACATTGCCCAGGCGTTGCATGAGGCGGGAGCGGTGGTAGCCATCACCGGCCGTAATCCCGACACCCTGAAGGAAGCCGCCGGGAAGATCGGGGAGCGTTGCACGCCCTTCGTCTGTGATCAACGGAAACCACCCGAGATTATCGATATGGCCAAATACGTGCAGGCCGAGCTGGGGGTACCCGACATTCTGGTGAACAACGCGGGCGTGTTTCGTAGCGCGGCGGTAGTGGACATGCCTTTGGAAATGTGGAATGAAGTCATCGAGACCAACCTGACCGGTGTGTTCCTGGTAACGCAGGCTTTTTTACCGGCGATGATTAAAAAAAACCGGGCGGATATTTTTATGATCAGCTCGATGAGCGGGAAGAAAGGGGATCCCGAGACATCGGCCTACAATGCCAGCAAATTCGGCTTACAAGGCTTCGCCCAGGCGTTGATGTATGAAGTGCGGAAATACAATATTCGGGTGATGGTGCTCAATCCCAGCAGTGTGGATACCGGGAAAGACGCCGGGCCGGAATACGGGGCGGGTTTGCATCTCCACGCGGCCGACCTGGCGCGGACCATCGTCCATCTGGCGGCGTTGCCGGGACGGACGATGATCCGCGACATGGATATCTATGGGACGAATCCCACAGCCTGAGGTAATAGACCGGAACTGATCAAGTATGGAGTAGCGATTTTAAAAACTCCATTCCTCGCGTTAATCCGTCTTATTTCGCCTTTTGCCATTGCTTCTGGATGAACGCCAGGCCTTTCTTGGCGACTTCGAGGTTGTCGCCGAAGAGGTCGCGCCAGATGCAGGTGGCGGCCGCCAGTTCGGGCAGGGCGCTGCCGAAGGCCTCGATGGTCAGCCAGCCGTCGTAGTTGATCTTCTTGAGAACCTTGAACACTTCCTCGAAGCGGATATGGCCCGCCCCGGGGATGCCGCGGTGGTTTTCGGAAATGTGGACGTGGACGATCTTCTCCGCGGCGGTCATCATGGCCTTGGGGATGTTCTCTTCCTCGATGTTGGCGTGGAAGGTATCGAACATGACGCCGAAGCGGGGATGATCGACCTCCTTGGCGAACTGATACGCGTCGGCCATGGTGTTGATGAAATAGGTCTCGAAGCGGTTGATGGCTTCGAGGGCCAGGGTAACGCCTGCCTTGTCCGCCGCCGCGGCGGCCTTGCGCATGACCTCCACTCCCCATTTCCATTCGTCTTCTGTCCGGCGGCGCCCCACCAGGCGGCCGACCGGCGAGGTGAACGGCCCGGCGACGATGTTCGATCCCAAGATTTCGGCGGTGGCGATGGCCTTCTTCAGAAATTCGAGGCCCGCCTTGCGGATGGCGGGATCCTCGCTAATTGGATTGGCTTCGTTAGGGACACAAGTGACCACCGAGCAAGACAGCTTAAGCCGGTCGAGATGGCCGCGCAATTTCTTGCATTGTGTCTGTTGCGCCCGGCTGAAGGCGAAGAGGGGAAACTCGACCCCGTCGTACCCCATCGCTGCCAGGTCCTCTAACACACCGACATGCTTTTCCGTAATACTTCCTTCCCACAGCAGCAGATTCATTCCGATTTTCATGGTGTTTTTACCCTCCCCATGGAGTGATTGATGAATGATTGAATGGCTTTTGTGTCGTTATAATGCAGGTTTTGCGATGCTTAACCTAAGTTGCCTATTGAATTCTCCGTATATTCTCTAAAAGATTCTCCAGCAGCTCGGAAGTGACCTGCGACGGCACGCCGCCTTCGGGCACTTCCAGTTTCGCGGTCCAGAAGATCGCGTTCAGTATGATCGTGCGGTAGTTGTCATTGCCCCAATTCTTGTGAAAATGTCCGCCGGTGAAGCCGAAACCCCGGCCACCGTCCGGGCGTTCCACGCACCAGGCCACGATTTCGGACCGCCCGGGATGCGCCTTAGCCGCTTCGGTCCCGCGCACATTATCGGGTGGGATGGCGGAGAGAATCGGCGTGACACCCTCCATGCCCGGCCGGAAACGCATATTGAAATACCATTCGTCCTCAATGGTGAACGGCTGTACTCCGCGGGTGATGGGATGTTCGGGAAGGCTCTTGAACTCGGCGGTCCATATCGGATTAGTGGAGTAGGGCCGCTCATAATAGCCGCCGATCCAGTCGAGAAACTCCGCCCCGCCCCGCTCCTTCGGCACTTCGACGGCGTAATGCAACACCACCAGGCCCGCGCCTGCCTTCATCCGTTCACTCAGAATCGCCAGGCGGTTGTCCTGGATCATGGGATTGCCGCCCCCGCCGTCCATGAAGAACAGCAGGCTGTCGGCGTTGTCGAAGGCGGTGGGATCGGCCGGCCAGCCGTCCAGGTACGTGACCGCCAGCACTTCAGGGAACGGGTCCAAGCAGTGTTTCAGCAGTAAAACGCCACCATTATGCTCGTGGGTACCATGGCCGTGGCTTTTTTTGCCAGCCACCAGGACGATTTTCTTCTTGTCACCCAAGGGAAAGCGTTTGAGGCGGATGTCCTTGAACTGGACGGTCATGGGGGGGCCGGTGTGGATCTGCAGGGCGAGGATGCCCGACCGGCCGCTCTTGGCGGTCTCGTTGTCAATCGTCTCCGACATGACCTGCCCGTTAATCGCGTGGATCATATGGGGCCCGCGGGCGGAGATGACGTATTCGTTCCAATCGCCCGGACGGACCTTGGCGAGCAGCGCGGCGGGATCGTTGACTTGCTCTGTCTGTTTCTCTCCGTTTTCGGCAATCACGGTTTTTTGGCCGCGCGTGGCGAGAGGGCCGCGGCCGTGCTCATCGTACAGCGCGCCGGTCCATTGGGGGCCGGTTTCGATATCGGCCTGGTAGCCGCCCACGCTCCAGCGGCCTAATTCCCGGCTGCGGTACTGGATGCCGGAGTTGCCGTTGACGATCCGGTACGAGAGGCGCAGCTCGAAATCGTCGACCAGGCCGTCACGCCAGATCAAAAAGGTGTTCTCCTTGGCGGGATTCTCCGCTGTGGTACGCCCGGTGATGGCCCCGTCCTCGACCGACCAGAACACGGGATCGCCGTCCCAGCCGCTGAGGTCTTTTCCGTTGAAGATCGGCTTGAATCCCTCTTCACTCGCCGCCGCGATGAGAGGAAGCGCGAATCCAAACAGGCATATGGCGAGAACAGTGGGAAGGAGTGGAATTCGTTTGAAACGAGTGGTATGAAGCGGGAGTTTCATCGTATTTTTCCTATTGATAATTCAGGATCGCGGTGTGTGTATCTGTTTCTTCCGGGAAAATCGTTATCTGGGCGGACACTTAGGTCCACCCCTAAAAATCCCCTCACCCTGGCCCTCTCCCAGAGGGAGAGGGGCTTTGCTCGCATCCACTTTGCTGGGTGTTCGGTCATCGTACTCCCGTTTTTGACTCAACATATCTGCTGATTCGCAATCGGTAACAGGAAAAAGAATACCATACGACTCGTACGAGGGAAAAGTGAATCGGGATGAAATTTAAGGAAAACGGATTAAAAAGGCAGGAAGAAGAATGAATCGGCGATTATTGAGTTACTGCGCGCGGCCGAAACCCAGCAGGCGGTCGATCTGGCTGAAGGTGTAATCAAAAGCCCGCACCGGAGCGGGGAAGCCGCCTTTGTTGCCCTCGATGGTGTAGAGGATGCCGCCCTCGGACAGATGATGCACGAAACCGATGTGACCCTTCCACCCGTCCGGTTGTTCGCGCCACCAGACGATGATGTCACCTGGCTCGGGCTGGTGGCTGCCGTCCCCTTCGTAGGTCCAACCTTTCCGGCGGAACTGGTCGCGGATGTCGCGCGCTCCCAGGCTGTACCGGAAGGGGATCCCCTCGGGATGTTGGGCGAAACACCAGCTGACGAACGCCGCGCACCAGTTGGCCGGCGGAGAAAGAATGCCGTTGAGGTATTTCTCCACCCAGGGGCCGCTGTTGTTGGCGCCGATTTCCTTCGCGCCCGCCCGCATTTCGGCCAAGGCCACGGCGAGCGCTGCCCGGCCTCGCGGACTGCCACCCGACGGTGGAACCACGGTGAGGTCCAGGGCCACCGGCTGGGCCAGGATCGCGCTGTTGTCGGGGTGATCGAGCGCCCACCAGGTCAACGGCCCCACCACGCCGTCCACCACCAACGGGCGGCCGCGCTCATCGACGTGGCGGGACTGGAATTCCTTGACCGCCGCCCGTACGGTACGGTCGAACGTATCGGTGACCGTGCCGAGATACCCCCGCTCTTTCAAGATTGCGGTCAATTCCCGCACCGCGGCTCCCTGGTTGTTGATCCGTAAAACCGGCCGGGTCATGGATCGTTCCTTCCTTCTTTTTGAGGATCATCCGGGAAATGCGTACCTGATGAAGAAAATTTGATTCCGTTCGCTCCTGGATGAGGGCGGAGACCAAGGTCCGCCCCTAAAAAATCCCCTCACCCTGACCCTCTCCCAGAGGGAGAGGGGATTATTCCTTTCTGAACCTAGCATCCCAGGGCTTACGCCCTGAGCTAGGCTCATGACGCGCTTTCAGCGCTCAAGAAAGATCTGCATTTCAATGAATTGTTACGGGGAGGCCAATCTCCCGCCGAACCGTTCGTTCCCCAGTAGATACCACCGGTCCACGGCTCACCTGGAGGTTCGCCCTCCCTTTTTTTCTCCGTGCCAATCGTCTCTTTTTCCAAGTCATCCGTGGTTCAATCCTCGGAATCCAATCCGTCCACTGGAATCAGACATGGACGCCGGAAGCGAAATAAATCCCCCCTAAAAATAAAGAGGGACCCGCGGGTCCCACATGTTGACATGATTGATTTCGAGAGGGAATGGTATTCTATCTTTGTAGAAAACGCTGGAATCCTTGCCTAGTTCTCCCGGACCAGGGGCACGGTTTCCGGTTCGAGGCCCGCCTTGGAGAGCAGGAAATACAGCGCGAAGCCCACGACGAACGAATACACTGAGGCGGGGACGATGTTCACGGCGGAAATGTTGGGGAGAATGCCGACGATGAATCCCACGATGACCGCGATGTAGCCCGCCCAGTTGATCCCCTTCCGGGGGCCGGGCCACACGCCGCCGCAGACCAGGTAATCGGCCGCAATGGCGCCGCACACCGGGCCGAACGACGCGCCGATGAATGTGAAGAATGGTGGCAGGTTTTGGGCCACGCCGGTGACCGCCAGGATGATGCCGATGGTCGCTCCCCCCATCGTCCAGGCCATGCGCGAGATGCTGGGAATCATAGTGGAAAAACTATTGGCGATGATGAACGAGCAGAAACAGGCCGGGGCCATCGACGCGATGGCGAAGAGCAAAAACATGAGGCGGCCGCCTGCCATCTGCCCGACCGCCTGGCTGAAAGTCCAGGCGTTGTCCGCTTTCGCCAGTTCCGGATTGGCGCCCATGATGCCGGCGATAGCGATCATGGGCAACAGGCCGCACAGAAAGATGGACAACGCGACGCCTGCCAGCCCGCCCAACAGGATGTCGTTCTTATGGCGGTTATTCATGCCGAAATCAGCTCCTGCCGCGCCCGCCGTGGCAAAGAAGCCGATCACCAGCTGGACCATCATGAGGACGGCCAGGCCGGTTTGCGGCGTGTCAACTCCAAACTTCGTGAGATCGAACTGGGAGAGGCTGCCCGAACCGGTAAACGCGGCGTACAGCAGCATCACGAGAGGCACGATGGGGAAGAACAAGGAGATTTTGGCGACGTATTGGATGCCTTTCACCCCGACATACGCGAACACGTAACCCCAGACAATGCCTGCGATAATGAAGACTGGGTGCATGGGCCCAGGCGCCGATTCAAGGCCGTAAAGGGTGTTGAGCATGTACTGGGTAGCGAAAAAGGTCCCCACGCTGTACCAACCGACCTGCAGCACGCCCATGAAAAGTCCGGGAATAAAATACCCGCCCTTTTCGCCGAAGGTCGAGGTACCGATGATATAGAGCGGATAGCCCGTCTTCATGCCCCACATCGCTGGAGCGAGATAGAAGAGCAGAAACGCGATCAGGCCGCCGGCAATTAGCCCGATGACGGCCGCGCCTAAGCCACCCACGGAAAGGGTTCCCTTGGCCAACTGGTCGTAGAAGGCAATCCACAAAAAAATGCCGGCGTAAGAGGGCGCGGTGTTGAGGTACCACGGCGCGCGGTTTTCTTGGGGATTGGGTTTGGCGGAACGTAAATAATCGGGCAGGGGATAGGTGGAGTTGTTCATGGTCTGCTTTCCTTCCGAATCAGTAGATTTTTGAACACAAGAGGCTTTGGCCACAATGATCCTGGCGGGATCACTTCACTTTACCAAATTCTGGATTTTTTTGATGAGGAGAAGAACAAAACAACAGAGAATTGTTTTACTCTGAAAAATCAGGGCAGGGAGGGGGGAAATTTTTCTAGAAAGGGGTATATTTTTTGTTTTTTTAACGGAAAGACTTGAAAGTGAGAGATAATCCCAGATTAGTGAAGGTTTTGGATGTTGATGGCGGCCTGGTCAATGCGTTTTCTAGGTAAAGGATTAGCTCGAAAAGATTAGCTTAAGAGGAAGAAAACCCCAAAAGGATGCGGTAACAAGGGCGTTTGTACCAAGAGTTTGACTGCTTATACTCGAATGTGTCGCGATATCCCAGAACAAGAAAGAGGTATAACTGGGTGGAATGCGGGGCCCGACCGTATCGCGATATTGGCAGCATCAGGGGGATTGAGGCAGTGGTTCAATTCCGGGGAACGGGATGCAGTTATGGCCGGGCTTGGTTTTGCTTTTCGTCTGCCCGCCGGATGTGTTCCTCGTGCAGGGGAATGTTGAATTCCCGCAGCGCGTCCATCAGCGGCACATCGGGCGAAACGCTTTCGATGACGGCCCAATCCTCTTGGTGCATTTTGGTGACCCGCACCGCCTGGCCGTACTTTTCCCGTAAACCATCTATCTCTTTCAAATAAGGCCAAATGTGGATGAAGGCCTTCTCCAGGTTGACCGGGCAGCACACCCACGATTCGAACCGTCCGCTGGTGCCCATGTCATCGCCGGTGATATCGATGATTCGCGACGGCCCTGGCAGCGTGCTGGTGACAATGTACGTCTTGTTAAGCCAAGCCATGGCGTTTAACATCCGGCCGCCGGGAAACGCGCTCGGCCAGAAAATGATTTCCGCCCCTGCCTGCCGCAGCTGGCGCCATCCTTCCGGCCAATTGATATCGAAGCAGATCTGGATACCGATGACACCGAAATCCGTCTGGAACACGGGGGGATCCAGTGCCCCGGGGGTGACCCCGCTCTCGATCTCATCCACCGTGGGATGAATCTTGTGGTAAGTCCCCGCTACATCGCCCCTCCGGTTGATCACCACGGCGGAATTGTAAATCCGGTCTTCCTCCTTCGTCAGCAGGGGGCAGATCACCCAACAGTGATTTTCGCGGGCGAATCCGGCGAAACGTTTTACAATGGGACCTTCCAGGCTCTCCGCCTGTTCGGCGGTGGATTTTCGCTCCACCACTCGGTGGAAGGGGAACGTTTCGGGAAGGCAGATCAGATCGGGACGGCAGGCCAGTGTCTCCCGCATGCGATTCAGGACATGGCCGCACAATTCCTCGGAGGTCTTCGCCTCGTAATTGTCCATGGCCAGCGTGGCGATCCAGACTTCCCGCCGCGGCCGGGCCGAACTGGATTGAGCCGCCGTGGAACTGGCCGGAACGGACGCCAGGGCCCCGATGGATACGCCCAGGCTGGTGGATTTCAAGAAATTCCGGCGTGGAAGGCTGGATTTCGTGTTCATGTGTCTCTCTCCGTTACCAATTGGAATACCCGCGCCCGCGTAGTCGGAATCCGGCCGGAGACGCGAGTGGCGCCACCGCCCCCTCCATCCTACTGTAGGGATATGGAAGCGGGATAGGGCAAATGATGTGGCTGGATAATCGGGATTCATTTGGTGTGGATCATCCACGGATGTGCATACCATAAAATCGATTTCATATGACTTAGGGTTGAGGGCGGACATCCAGTCCGGCCCCAATGAAAAATACCCACACCCATGCTCTCTCCCAGAGGGAGAGGGAATCGTTTCGCGGCCCCCTCTATGCCCATATCGCGAAAAAAACACAGAGAAAGTGCGGCGATCGGGTAAATCGTTATAAAAAGAAACGCCCGGGGTGAACCGGACGTTCCCACGGTATCGCGGCCGCGGGTGATCCTTGAATTTCCCTGAGGCTTAAATGATCCCCCGTTTCTTTTCGTACGCGGTGATTTTATCTTCGTGCATCAGGGTCAGGCCGATCTGGTCGAGACCGTTCAGCAGGCAATGTTTCTTGAAGGGATCGATGTTGAACTCGATTGCGCCGCCATCGGGCTTGATGATCTTCTGGTTGGGCAGGTCAATGGTCAGTTGGTATCCTTCCTTGGCCCGGACTTCCAGAAAGAGCGTTTCGATTGTCTCGGAAGGCAGCACGAGGGGCAGCATGCCGTTGTTGAAGCAATTGTTGAAAAAGATATCCGCGTAGCTCTTGGCCAGGATGCAGCGGAAGCCGTAATCGTGCAACGCCCAGGGGGCATGCTCGCGCGAGGAGCCGCAGCCGAAGTTGTCCTTGGTCAGCAGGATGCTCGCGCCCCGGTAGCGCGGAGCATTCATCTCGAATTCCGGATTAGGCGTCTTGCCGTCGGCCAGATACCGCCAATCGAAGAACAGAAAATCCCCGTAGCCGGTGCGCTCGATGCGCTTCAGAAACTGCTTGGGAATGATCTGGTCCGTGTCCACATTGAGGGCATCCAGGGGGGCGACGATTCCCGTGTGTGTGGTGAAAGGATTCATCATTTATACTCCCAGTAGCGGATATCGGTGAACCGTCCGGTGATGGCGGCGGCGGCGGCCATGGCCGGGCTGACCAAGTGCGTGCGGCCGCCCTTGCCTTGCCGGCCCTCAAAATTGCGGTTGGAGGTCGCGGCGCAGCGCTCGCCAGGGCTGAGCACGTCGTCGTTCATGGCCAGGCACATCGAACAGCCGGAATCACGCCATTCAAATCCCGCATCCTTGAAAATCCGGTCCAACCCTTCTGCTTCGGCCTGCTTTTTGACCTGCTGCGATCCAGGCACCACCAGCGCCTGCTTGATGCCGGAATGGATCTTGTATCCCTTCACGACGCGCGCGGCCTCGCGCAAGTCTTCGATGCGCCCGTTGGTACAGGAGCCGATGAAGATCTTGTCCAGCGCGATGGCGTGGATGGGCATCCCTTCCTCCAGGCCCATGTATTCCAAAGCGCGCTGGGCGGCGAGGCGGGTGTTGGCGTCGGCGATTTGGTCTAGCACCGGCGTGGTTCCATTGATGCCGGTGACCATGCCCGGCGAGGTGCCCCAGGTGACCTGGGGCTCGATTTCTTCCGCGTTCAGTTCCACGAGGAGATCATAGCGGCACCCGGGATCGGACGCCCAGGAGCGCCATTCGTCAACCAGTTCCTCCCACGGCCGGTTGTTGGGAATATACGACCGCCCCTTAAGAAAGGCGAAGGTGGTTTCGTCGGGAGAAATGAGACCGGCGCGTGCCCCCGCTTCGATGGTCATATTACAGACGGTCATGCGGCCTTCCATGCTCAGGCTGCGGATCGCTTCGCCGGTATATTCGATGACGTACCCGGTGCCGCCCGCCGTCCCGATTTGGCCGATGAACGCCAGGATGATATCCTTGGCGGTGATGCCGTGGGGCAGGCGGCCGTTGATCCGGGCTTCCATGGTTTTGGATTTCTTCTGCAAAAGCGTCTGGGTGGCCAGCACATGCTCGACTTCACTGGTGCCGATGCCGAACGCCAGCGCCCCGAACGCGCCATGGGTGGAGGTGTGCGAATCGCCACAGACGATGGTCATGCCCGGCCGGGTGAGGCCCAGTTCGGGACCGATCACGTGGACGATGCCATTGCGGGAGTCGTGCATGTCGAAGCAAACGATGCCGTTTTCCTCACAATTGCGTTTGAGGGTCTCCACCTGTTGTTTGGACATGGGATCCCGGATGGGCAGCTCACGGCCGGTGGTGGGGATGTTGTGGTCCATGGTGGCGAAAGTCCGGTCCGGTCGGCGCACGGCGCGCCCCGCCAGCCGCAGCCCTTCGAACGCCTGGGGCGAGGTCACTTCGTGGATGAGGTGGCAGTCGATATAAAGAATGGCGTCTTTGCCGGCCTCTTCATGCACTACGTGGGCGTCCCAGATTTTTTCGTAGATGTTTTGAGCCATCGGAATTATCCTCGTGAGTTCGCGATCGGCGCGTTTCAGGGGTAAAGTAAGATTATAACCAGGATCGGAAGAGGAGAAAGTCTCAGGGATTTGGGTAAGAAAACCGTACGGAAACAAAGGCAGCATCCGGCGTGGGCGCGAAAATTGGCTGTCTTCAAAAACGGCGCACCAGGCGCATGCGTTTCACCCGTGGATAGGGCACATCAGGGAAATCGATCTCAAATTTCCGCATGCTGGGCTGATTGGGGGGGCCGGGACCGAGACGGAATACATAAAAATCCTTGGAAGAAAGGATGGTGTCCTTCCCGTCATAGAGCGTGGCCCGGAAGGTGGTGTTGAACCAGGTATGGGTTGTGGCATTCACCAACTCGCCCGCAATAAAACATCCCTGCCTCTGGAAGAAGGGGTAGCCGGAACGCCAGATCCGCAACCGGGGGACCGCAAAGCCGTTTTCCACATCCACCACAAGTTTTTTTCCCGGTGCGGCTTGTAGCAAAACGCGATGGGTGATCGCTCCCGTAACCGCCAGGAGTTCTGCCGTGGCGGCATGGACGAAGCCGGTGGCGGTGACGATCTCCCCGGGGGAGGGCCGGTTGATCCCCTTGATGATTTCACGGATTTGGGACCTCTTGTACTGGCGGGTCGTGCCGTCTTCCATCAGCGCAATCTCCTGGTTGGGGAGTTCGGTCACGTCGCCGTACCGGAAATCGCCGTTGTGGAAGATCACCAGGTCGGACCATGCTGGAAGTGGAAGACCTGGAAGGGGAATCCAGAAGAAAATCCACAAACAGAGAACAAACCATCTGCGCCGGCTGGTTGGGGTCACGAATCCTGTCTCTCCGCCGGGACTTGTGAGTGGAAATAAATCTTAGGATATTATATAGCGAAACGATGCGAAGGAAAACCATATGGATAACCATCACGAAGCGGCTGCCGCGAAATTCCTCGAACTGGTCCGGATCATGGCGCGTCTGCGCTCCCCCGGCGGTTGCCCCTGGGACAACGAACAAACCCACGATTCGTTGAAAAAATATTTGATCGAAGAAGCCTATGAGCTGATCGACAGCATTGATAGCCGTGATGACAAGGCTTTGATCGAGGAATGCGGGGATGTTTTGTTGCAGGTGGTTTTCCATGCCCGCATCGCGGAAGAAGAAGGACGTTTTACTATTCTCGACGTGCTCGATTCGATCTGCGAGAAATTGATCCGCCGGCATCCCCATGTTTTCGGCGATCAGACTGCCGAGGACGCTCAAGATGTTCTTCGCCAATGGGAACAAAATAAAAAAAAGGAAAAACCCGAGCGGACCTCCATTTTGGACGGTGTTCCCAAAAGCCTGCCGCCCCTCATGCAGGCGCATCAGATTCAGGAGCGCGTGTCGCGCGTCGGATTCGACTGGCGGGAGATCGAAGAAGTGTTTATGAAATTTGAGGAGGAGTGGAAGGAATTCCGCCAGGCGCGCAATGAAGAACACCGGCAGCGCACGGAGGAAGAACTGGGGGATCTCTTCTTTGCCCTTGTCAATATCTCCCGCTATGTAGATACCGATCCCAACCAGGCGCTGTCAAAAACCAACCAAAAATTCATCCGGCGGTTCCGATACATCGAACAGGAACTGCAAAAACGGAACCGGCGGCTGGAAGAGGCCACATTGGAAGAAATGGATGCCCTATGGGAGGAGGCTAAGCGCCTCGAGCGGAAGGCCGCCGGACAACCGGAACCGGGGAAAACGCAATGATCTACACCAGCCAACGCAAACGGATTTTGGTCACGGGGGGGAGTGGATTTCTGGGATGGCACTTGGTGAAACACTTGTCGAAGCGGCATGATGTATCATACACCTACGCCACGCGGCGGGTGCAAATTCCCCGTTGCCGCGGATTTCACGTCAATTTTCTCCATCCCTCCAGCATCGAACCGTGCGTTCAGGAGGCCGATCCGGAAGTCGTCATCCATGCCGCGGCCCTGGCGGACACCGCCGAATGCGAGCGCGCGCATGAAAAGGCCGTCGGAGTAAATGTCACTGGAACGGAACGGTTGATCCGCTGCCTGCCCGATACCAAGCCGCTGTTGATCTATATTTCGACTGATTTGGTGTTCAATGGCCTCCAGGCGCCGTACACGGAAACCGATGAACCCGATCCGCTGAATTTTTATGGCAAGACCAAGCGCATGGCCGAGCAAGCGGTACAGCGGTTGTGGAAAAATCACGTCATTGTCCGCCCGGCCATCCTCTACGGCGCGCCCACGTCCAACGGCCGGGGATCGTTTCTGCAATGGATGGACCAAGCCTTGAGCCAAGGAGAACCCTTACGCTTATTTACGGATGAGTACCGGACTCCTGTATATGTCCACGATGTGGTGGCGGCGGTCGCCTCGCTGGTGGAGCGGATCGGCCAACACCGGATCTATCACGTGGGCGGTCCTGAACGGATGTCGCGGCTGGAAATCGGCCGGCGGCTGGCCGCGTTCCGGGGGTATGATCCGTCGCTTTTGCGGCCGGTCACCCAAGCGGAGGCCGATACCGGCTGCCCGCGGCCCAAGGATGTCTCGCTCAATAGCGCCCGTGTCCAGGCGGCTCACGCGGTCAAATTCACCCCTTTCGAGGAAGCCCTGAAAGCGATTTTCGGCGGCGCGGAGCATTCCGCCGGGACAGAGCAAAATCCGTGGTGAAATGCATCCGTTCTCAAGCGTCGAGTTAAACGGGGCTATTTGATGATGACTCCCTTCTCCTATCCTTGCCTGAATAATTTCTGAGGAATTTTTCATTTCCACTGAAATTTGCCACCCCGGTTTTCGTATTGATGGAAAAGAGATGAACGATCTTTCTCCATTCCATTGTTCAAGGAGTCGAAAATCATGTTCCGCCGGATACGGAAATTGTTCCGCTACGCTTTGATGTTCTGCCTGATGTTGGTGTTCCTTGTCATCCTCGGATTCGCGGTTTCCGCCGCTCCCATTTGGGGCGACGCGCATCTGCGGGTTGAGGTCGAAAGCCAGAACGGCGACATTGTGAGGATTTCCGTTCCGTTGTCCCTTCTTCCTTCGGCCTTCAAGGTCTTGCCGCGGGATATCCGGCGGATTTGCCGGGAGTTGCAATTGACGCCGGAGATGATTGTGGACTCTTTGAAGGACATGGAGCCGGGGGAAGACCTGGTGCGCGTGGAAGGCCGCGATAAGGTCCGGGTGTATGTCGATCCTCTGTCCTTGGGCGGCGCCGCCACGCATGGATTTTTAACAGTCTATATCAAGGAAGGCCGTCCAGATGGGCATGAATTCACCATTGCGGTCCCCCGGGGATTTATTTCATTCAGCTGCACACTGGTGAAACTATCCGGGGTGGTTGATCACTTTTGCGAAATGCCGCAGGAGATCCATCATTGGCATTCCGTGGAGCCGGTGGAGATGTGAATTAAAAATCAATGCAGCCTGAAATCCTCAAGGCCGGTGGATTGATCCGCGCCTATGAGACGGATGTCATCGATCACATACCGCCCGCCGCCATCGGTGGCTTGCTGCAATGCCGCGCCATCTCCGGTATGGACCAAGGTGGTAAACCAACCGAACCGGCGCCCTTCCATTAACGCCGCATCACCAAGGTTCAGTGGAACCGGCCCCGTGATCCGTTCCTGATTGATGAACAACTCATACATCCCTTGCGGCTGGTCGATGTCCACCCGGAATTGGAACATCTGGCCAGGAACATAGGGGATGGCTGTGACATCCAAGATCCCATCGCCATTCAGATCTGCCAGAATCACGCCTTGATTTCCAAACGCCACGATCGGCGGACCGGCAGGGGCGGGGACACGGATGCTGCCCCGCGCCAGGGGAACGTCGGTCTCGCGCGCGCTCAGAAACAACGCCAGACCGGTTTGATCATCCTGCAAGGCCGAAGCGGACCACCGCAGGCTCAAGTAGGACGGATCCGCCGGGGCAGCCAGTTCGGGAACCACGAAACCGTACGGCACCGTGCGGAGGGTGGAGATGGGATTCAGCACCACCGCCTGCTCGAAGCGGGCCAATTCCTGGGGAGCGAAACGGTCCGCGATCAGGAGCGCGTACAGGCTGTGGCCGTCCGGCGCTTCCACATAAGCGGCTTCGGCCGAGGGCGCGCCGATCCATAGGTCGGTTCCCTCTAGATCGGTCTCGGATTTGTTGGAGAATCCCGGGGAACGGGTTTCGATGGGCAAGCCCGAAGCGCGGGGATCCCATTCGTCAATGCGCTGTTCGGACCGCGCCGGATTGTTTTCGAAATCCTCCACGAATAGCAGGCGGCTTCCGGGGGATGCCACCGGCGGCGTAAACGGATGCGGTTCGAACAATCCGCCTTGGATATCGCTTACCAGCCGGATATCGTCGTAGAGAATGACACCGCCCGGATTGCCGCCGAGTTTTCCACCTTGCAGAGTGGTACCCGGCTGGAAATTCTCTTTGGCCCCAGGATAGAGATGCCCCTCGGCGACTGCCTCCGGTTTTCCATTGAGATACAAACGCCATTCCGCCCGCTCCATATCCAAATCCAGCCGGAAGGAATACCGCCGTCCGGATTGATATGGGATATCCGTAGCCTCCAGAATTCCGTCGAGATCCGTATCCACACCGAGGAAGCCATTCTCCATGAATCCGGTGACGATCCGTTCATACGTTGCCTCGCCCGCCTTGCCTGATAGCGTCAACCGGCCGCATTCCACGTTGTCTTGCCGGGGAATCGCGGCCCAGGCGATCCGCGCGGTGCGGATCAAATGGAGATTGTTTTCCCCGAGAGTGATTTTCGCCGCGCTGGAAGTTTCCAATACGTTCCCACTCCAGCCGGTGGGATCCGCGGCCACTGTGCCGGAGAAATGAGGAGCGGGATCCACGGTCCCAGGCACGTAGGTTTCGAACGATTCATGGATTACGGCCCGGTAGCGGTTTTCTTCTTGCCCTTGGGGATTGGAATTGACCGAGACCAAAAGGAGGTTGTCGATTCCGGCTTCTCCGGCGAGGGATTGGAAAGAGAATCCCGAGAGATCCAAATCCCCATTCCATTGCCCCTCCGCATCGAATTGGGCCGTATCGGCCACGGTGGCGGAGGAAGCGCGGTACAGTGTGACATGATACGTTTTCTGCCCCGTATTGAAGGTCACCACGAACCAATGGGGCAGATCAGAGAAGAGGGCGATGGCTGTATCCTCAGCCATGCCGTCTCCGTTGGCATCGAGCGATAGGAGGCCATCGGCTTTCAGGTCCAGAATGGTCTCACCCTTGGCCGCCTTCAGTTGCAGTTGGCTGCCCGCCCGTGGAGTCAAACTGAAGGAGAGGCGGATTTCGTTTGAAAATGGTTTTTGTTTGGAAATATGAAATCCAAAAGTACTAGTGGCAGCGAGCCATCCCCGCGCCAAGGATTGATAGGATGTATCCTCCACCACGTGGACTGTACCCGTGGTGACCAGCCGCGTGCCGTAGAGATCGCCGTTGGTCTCAGCCGGCAGCGTGCCAAGGAGGTTGTCATCGAAATCTTCCATGAACAACGGGATGAGATCCGCGTCTTCGGCCACGACGGGCGGGCGGAACGCGATGGGTTGGTATGGCGCATCGGGATCGAATTGGAAGACATTGTCGTACGCGAAGGTTCCCAGGCCGCGCGCGGAGGAAATCAATTCCAACTCCCGCAACGTTTGACCCGCCGCGCCACCGATTTCGAAGAAGGGGAGGCTTTCTTGAAGTTTGATGCCATTGATGTACACATCGTACACGGATCGCTCCAAGTCAAACACCAACACGAAAAAGGTAGGGAGGTTGGCCCGGTAACCGGCGCCCAGATCGTCGATCGTGGCTCCCCCCTCC
Source organism: Candidatus Omnitrophota bacterium (assembly GCA_013177805.1). Taxonomy (GTDB): domain Bacteria; phylum Hinthialibacterota; class Hinthialibacteria; order Hinthialibacterales; family Hinthialibacteraceae; genus JABLXU01. Next base: position 130,895 of record JABLXU010000005.1, on the reverse strand, counting down.
TGATTGATTGTGATCCGTCCGGAAAAATCCATTCCTGGAATGGGATTTCCCGTGTCGAATTCGCGGTACACACCCCCGAAGCTCAGCAGATTCAAGCCTTCCGGCCCGGCATCCACAATCGTGTCCGTTTCGGGGAACATCGCGCCGCCCGGTTCGTTTTCTTGATAGGGCACCGCCATCCACGAAACCACGGCCTTCCCTGACAGGTCGCCTTGATCAAGCAGGATTGATTCCAGCAAGGACATGCCGCCATCCGCTCCGAAGGTTCCGTCTCCCGGATCGGTGCTGGCATCTTCCAACCGCAGCACGGCCAGGCTCAAGCCGGTGGGATCGGGAACGAAACGCGCCACCGGCCGGGTGTCGCCATCTTTCGCGGGGGCTTCGATTTCGATCTCACTGGCCAGCAGCCGTCCCCGGTAACGGATACGTTCGATGCCTGAAGGAAGGATGCCCTCAGCCCGGGTGTCGGCGTCTTCGAATGATTCGTAGAACAAGGCCCGGTCCGCCCAACCCGGCGCGGCCAACAACACCATCCCTGCGGCCACCATACTTATGGAAATGGCTGACTTCATCGACTACCTCCTAGTCATGAGAAACAGTTTGTGTAATGAAGAGAGACTTTTATCTCTCATTGTTGCTCCTTTTTGGTAAAAAAAACTTGTACCCTTCACCTCCCCCGGGGGGAGAAGGTTCTGCTTCAGAAAGGCCAACATACATGGGGGGATCCGAAGCAGGCTGGGTAGCGCGCTTCGTGCCGGCCTATCCCGCGATATTGTTCAATGGCTGCCGCGCCAGAGATCGCCGTTGGATAACAATCCATTGGAAGGATCGTACGACTTGGCGTTCAAGTAATTCCGCAACAAGGAAGGGGATTTCTGCCGGGTATGGGTACCCAAGAATGAACTCATCAGGCTGTACTCGGTTTTCTCGCCCTCGGCCAGGATGAAAGCGGTGGGTTCATCGATATCGCCCCGGTGATTCAAATCACTGATCCCTTCTTCCTGATCCCGGTCCGGGCCGAAACTGGTGATGATGTAACCAATCCGTCCTCCCGCGTAGCCATACGGCAGGACCGGATTCGCCGAGAAGGGATCCAGCGGCGCGTGGCTGATGTAGGCTACCGGGGAGGTCAGGTGGGCGACAAACCTCCCCGCTTTCGAGGTTTGAAATGTAACAAATTCCTCGATATAGGTAAAATCCACGGTCCCCGAGACATAGGTTTCCCCGATGTTGTCCGTGGCGGGAGGAAAGTGGTTTTGGTCCAGGCGGAACATCATCACCGCCTTGGCCACGGCGTCCATGTCGCCGTTGGTTTTGGCAATCTGCGCCCGGAGGCGGGCTTGCAGGAGATTGGGCACGGCGATGGCGCTCAAGACCCCGATGATGGCGGTGACGATCAATAATTCAATCAAGGTAAACGCGCGGCGCGGAGTGGAAGCGCATGTTGTGCGGTGCTTAGTAGGACAACGGTTCATGAAAGTCATGTTTTCCTTGCATGAATTATAATCGGAATTCTTACCCTATGCATTGTTATGAATGCGAATGTTATGTTAGCAAATCAAATAGTTCTGTCAAGCGGCTCCAATGATTTTTTGCAGACCGGCCTGCGTTTGAAGGAGGGGTCCAAATAGGTCCTGGGGCTGAAACAAGAAACGTTGTGAATCCTCCACGATGCCGGCGGCTTAGTACGGCCTGCCGACCCGGAATGGCTGAGGGCGGTCGTGCAACAATCCCCGCAGGGTGTACAGTTGAATCAAACCCCGGTTGACCAGCAGTTCGCCGGTTCCCAGTTCCGCGATACCCGAATCGCCGGCCCCATACCCGCCGCGCGCCGCGGATTCGATGTCCGGCAAGTAATAGTCCGGCCAATCTTGCTCGGTGTTGTCGCAATAGCCGAACATATAGGCGTGGGGCAGCCCGGCCTGCTTGCGCACGTCCACTTGAAACTTATGAAACGGTTCGCCGGGCAGGGTGATGATGCCGATCGTGCTGTTGATCAGCACGGCGGTGGTTCCGAATTTCAACGGTTTGTCCTTGTCCGGTTCCCAGCGGTGGCGGACTTGCACGGTGTCCAGAGAGGCACGCAATTGGGCTGATTCGCCTGGGACTTTTTTCATTTGTTCGAGCACGGAGAGAACTTCTTTGGCCAGGAGTTCTCCCATTTTTTCGACCGGCCCGAAGTCTTCCTCGCGGCCTTCTTCACGCGACATGAACAAGGGATTGATGTCTCCCGCGCCGCCCTGCGCGAAAAGGCACAGGGCCTGATTGCCCAATTCTTTCTCCACCGTGCGGTACATAGCTCCCACGTAATCCGCCGAGATTTTCAAATTGTTAGGACCCAGCACCACTGGATGGCATGCATAATGGACGATCACCGCGCGAATGACGCCGGCCTGATCGGTAACACGGATCACGCCGACGGTGGGATCGACCGGCCCGAAGGGGATGCGCTCGGGATTGTTGAACAGCGTGGTGGCCAAGCCGTCGGGATCGCGGCGCAGACGGTTGTAGCCCAGGGTGATGGAGCCTTCACCGGCGGCGATGCAGGCAGGGAACATATTCTTTTGCGCTTCTTCGATAGCCTTCAGAATGCGTTCCTCGACGGTTTTCTTCCAGGGCTGTTCCGGTGAAGGGAACGGGGCATCCAGGGCCGGGCCGGCATGGGTGTGGCTGCAGAGAAGCAAGAGATGATCGATCCCCCGGGTCTTCATTTGTTGGTGCAGCCCGGGCGATTGAAATTCGCAAACGTCCCAACTAACCAAGGCGATGGTGGTTTCGGTGGAATGGAGGATCAGCACCTTAGCCATCAAGGGATCATGCACGCCGTTGGCTCCTTCCTGGCGGCTGGCGTATCCCCACATCGGGCAGCCGAGGGGCGGAGTGATTTCCACCTGGGCGGTTCCGGCCTGGATCGCGGACTGGGCGTGAGCGGAAAGGCCAAGCAGACCAAAAACAACCAGTAACGCGAAGTTGAGTAATGGTTTGAAGTTCATGATGGTTCTCCCCAGGATAAGATCGATCCAGCATGGTACCTGATGGATTGGAGGGGAGGCAAGCGGAATTCGGTCCAGAGCTCGGGTGCGCCTCTTTTCTGGAGGAGAGGAAGAGAGCCGCCCTCAATCCCCTGGCCCTGCCTGTTGGCGGACATTTGTTTGTGATAGGGTGAAGAAACTTCAGTACTCACAATGTTCAATTCACTCGGGGAGGACGCCATGCCTGAGGTCCAACCGGTTCAAGCTACGCAACGCCTGGTTTCGCTGGACGCGTATCGCGGAGCGATCATGATTTCGCTGATTTCGGTGGGATTCGGCTTTTCCGCTTTTGCCGGGCATCCCTATCTGGATTTTCTGGCGCGGCATACCGAGCATGTCCCCTGGAGCGGATGCGTATACTGGGATCTGATCCAGCCCGCGTTCATGTTCATGGTCGGCGTGGCGATGCCGTTCGCTTATGCGCGGCGTGTGTCATTGGGGGAATCGCATGGGCGGATCGTATGGCATGCCGTGCGGCGCGCCGTGAATTTGTTTTTGATCACCTGCATCTTCAGTTCGATCCATGCCGGCCACCCTACCTACAACTTCGTGAATGTCTTGCCGCAAATCGCGTTTGGATATCTCATGACTTTTTTCGTGCTGCACCGGAGCTATTGGGCGCAGGGCGTCACCGCCGGGATCATCCTGGCGGGTTACACTGCCGCCTGGATTTTGTATCCGGGGAACGGACCGGAAGGGGCGTGGGCGATGGGCAACGTGAACATGGGTTCCGATTTCGAATACTGGTTAATGGGTGAATACAACCCGGGATATTGGGTCTCGCTGAACGCGATTCCGTCCACCTCGCAGATCATCGCGGGGGCGATGTGCGGACGGCTGCTGGCTGAGAACCGGCGGCCGTCCGAGGTCATGAGGATCTTAGCCTTTGCCGCGGTGACGCTGATCGCCGCCGGCTGGCTGCTCAGTTACCGCATCCCGATCATCAAGCGGATTCTGTCCGCCTCGTTCGCGCTCTACTCGACGGGATGGGCGATTTTGTTTTTGCTCCTGTTCTACTGGATCATCGAAGTTCTTAATTTCCGGAGATGGGCTTTCGTCTTCGTGGTGGTGGGGATGAATTCCATCACCGCGTACATTATCTTTCAACTCTTCCGGGGCTGGATCGACAATTCCATCCTGGTGTTCTCCCGTCCGCTGATCGAGGCGCTGGGCGCGTATGGCCATGTCGTGCAGGCGTTTTTGGTACTGGGTGCGCAATGGTATGTGTTGTATTTCTTCTACAAACACAAGATATTTTTTAAGGTCTGAAGAAGCCAACGGATGGGATTATTTCAATGCGGATTGTTCCTACCCGTTCTTCCAGGAGATAATCCACTCATGATCGAAACCACACGCCACGATTTATTGATGAACCGCCGGGAAATCTTCCAGATCGCGGGACTCGGGATGTTCGGAGGGCTGACAGCCTCCTCACTATCTCCGGAAATTGGCCAAGCGGCAGAGGCGGGTGAAAGGCCGCCCGCGATGCCCCCGTTGAACCGCTTCCCCCGGATGATGCAGGAGTTTTTCACGGAACAAGTCCGGCAGGTGGAAGAGCGGTCCCTCGCGCGTAAATACGGATTGCAAACCAAGGCCGATGCGGAAGCCTTTGTCGCATCCATCCGTGAGAAGATTCAAGCCTGCTTTGGGCCGTTCCCAGAAAAAACGCCGCTCAATCCCCGCGTCACGGGGGTGATCGAGCGCGACGTGTATACGATCGAAAAGGTCATCTTCGAAAGCCGTCCCAATTTTTGGGTGACCGCCAATCTCTATCTGCCCAAGGGACGGACGGCCCCCGCGCCCGGTGTTGTGGGCACTTGCGGCCATTCGAGCAATGGCAAGGCTTACGCGGGGTATCAAGCGTTCGCGCAGGGATTGGCCCGCCTGGGATATGTGGCTTTGATCTTTGATCCCATTGGCCAAGGCGAACGGCTGCAGTATCCAGATGGCCGGGGCGGCTCACGCGTGGGAATCGGTGTCCCGGAACATTTATACGCCGGGAATCAGCAGATCCTGGTGGGGGAATTCTTTGGTTCGTGGCGCGCCTGGGACGGCATCCGGGCGTTGGATTACTTATTGACACGCGAGGAGGTGGATTCCCGCTTCGTGGGTGTGACCGGCAATTCCGGCGGCGGCACGATGACCACCTGGTTATGCGGGGTGGAGCCGCGCTGGGCGATGGCCGCGCCCAGTTGTTTCGTGATCACGTTCCGCCGCAATATGGAGAACGAGCTGCCCGCCGATATCGAACAATGCCCGCCGAAGGCCCTGGCGCTGGAACTCGATCATGACGATTTCATCGCCGCCATGGCACCTAAACCGGTCATTTTGCTGGGACAGGAAAAAGATTATTTCGATGTCCGCGGCTTGAAAGAGGCCCATGCCCGCCTGCGCCGGTTGTATGGGTTGCTGGGAGCCGAAGAAAATATCGGATTGTTCATCGGGCCTGATTATCATGGCTATTCGAAGGAACTGCGCGAGGCCATGTACCGCTGGTTCAATGATGTGACCCGTGTGTCCCAGGCCGCCGCCGAACCGGAATTGGTGATCGAAGAGGACCAGACCCTGTGGTGCGCGCCCGGCGGTCAGGTAGCCAATTTGTCTTCGAGGACTGTTTTCTCGTTTACCCGGGAGAAATCGCAGACCTTGGCCCAGCGGCGGGAGAAAAAAACGGGGGACGCGTTGCGGCACGCGCTATTGGATATTTTAAAAATGCCGGATCGCACGGGAGTACTCGAGTACCGGATTCTGCGCCCATTGCCGAACCGGAATCATCCGTACAAACGCACCCTTTCCTACGCGGTGGAAACCGAGCCGAACATCTGGGCCGTGGTGTATTACTTGTCCGGCGAACCTTGGATGTCCCGGCCGCCGCGTCTCGGTTCCCGAGCGCTGCTTTATGTGCCTCACCTGTCCAGCGACGCTGAACTCCGGGAGGAAACGTGGCTCCGGCAACTGATCCAGGAAGAAGCCGGGGTTCCGTGCTTCGCTTGTGATCCGCGGGGGATTGGTGAATCCATGCCCAACACGTGCGGTGTCGATTTTTGGGATCCCTACGGCCCCGATTATTTTTATGCGGCTCATTCACTCATGCTGGACCGGCCTTATGTAGGCCAGAAGACTTTCGATATCCTGCGGGTGCTGGATTGGCTGGCGGATAGCGGATATACCGGTATCCATTTGGTGGCTTCGGGTTGGGGCGTGATTCCCGCCACCCTGGCCGCCGTGTTGTCGGAACAGGTGGTCCAGGTGACATTGAAGAACGCGTTGACGTCGTATACCGGCATCGCCGAAACAGAAACCTATAACTGGCCTTTATCGTGCCTGCTGCCGAATGTTTTAGCTTCTTTTGACTTGCCGGATTGCTACCGGGAATTGGAGCAGAAAAAACTGAAGATCCTCGATACCTGGGGCGCGGCCGGGGGATGAATCCGCTGTGATACTTACTCCAGCGTCTTGAAATACTGCACCAGATTGGCCACGGCGCGTTTCGGGCGGGGATCCACGTGCTCGGGCAAGTCGTCATAGATCGCGTACACGCGGTTCCAATATTCCTTGGCCAGTTGGTCGTAATCAGGTGACGGGGCAGTCAGCCGGGAAAAGAAATTGGCGAAGAAGAGCAGTTCCTGGCGGTAGGATTCCGGATCGGGATGAAACGCCCAATCGCCAGGCGCTTGGTTTTTCAATGCTTCCAGCAGGCCGGCGAATTCCTTCATCTTCGCGTGATACTCCTGCCGGGGCAGACGGAGGGCCTGCTCGTTGCCCCAGTCGGGTACCGCTTCGAAGAGAGGCAAGTAATCGGCCACGGCCCGCCCCGGCGCGCCGAACAGTTTTTCATAGAACTGCCGGACATACGTGTTTGGATCTCCATCCGGATCCAGAAACGACCGCGCGGCCAGGTAGAGCGACAGCTGATTCAACAAGGGGGTCATGGTGAAGCAAATCCCCCCGCTGTACGGGGCGGCCTCCCGTTCCTCGCGGCGGCGGCGGAACAGGCGGTCGAAGCGGTAATGGGGCAGGATGGCGTTTTCGCCTTCGGTGAGGCTGAAATCCCAGGTGAGAATCCGGTGCGTTTGGGCGATTTCGCGGGCCCAGGCGCGCGCGTCGGTTTGGCCGCCCGGATTGCCGTTGCCGTTAAAACCCAGGTTAATGAACACGGAGGTTCCGTCGGGGAAATCCGGCAATCGTTTCAGGCAATACCGCATGGCTTGTTCGGCGCGTTGAGGATCGAATTTCCATCCTGTCGCTTGGTATTGCGGTAAAAATTCACCTTGCCAATCCGGCGGCCCCTCGATAATCCCCCAGCCCCAAAACGGCGGACCCCAGGTGTTGAATTGAATCTCTATATGAGGCTGGTTGCGTTGGATCAATGCGGCGATCTCGAGGGATTTATCGATATACGTCTCGGCGGTGCAACCGTTGCGCGAGCAACCGCCCGGATCGCCGGGAAAGATGTCGACGAGTCCGATCCCCGGGAGGAGCCTGGTCCAGGTATCCCACAGATAACGAACTTCGTCCCACTCCGGCTTCACGTTGGGGCAATAGGTTCTCCAGTCATCGCCCACCGTGGTGAGGGCGGCCAACAGGCAGACTTTCACCCCGCGGGTTGCGGCATGTTCGATGACGGCGTTCATCTGCCGGGTAAATTCGCGGCCGTAATCCGAATCGAGGCCGGCGCGCGAGAACAAGCGCGGCACCAGCCAGAACTCGAACACGTTAAAGCCGAAGCCGGCGATCATGTCGATCAGGCGCCGCCAATCCTCGTCCGTCCAGCGGTAGCGCAGGCGGGGATAGAGCATGTTGGGATTGTACGCGTTGAGCAAATGTTCCGCGAAATTGTTGTAATAGATCCGGCGTTCGCCGAAGGGATAGGATGGGGATGAGGCTGATTTGGATGCCGGATCGGTTTGCTCTGTCTCCAGAAATGAATTTCCAGGCCGCACAATCCACGGAGCGGCCGCGAGGCTGGATTGCAGGAACCGGCGGCGGGAGAGGAACGCAAGCATGAGGATTTCCTTTCGGAGGAGCCGCATCGATATTGGACTTTTTATTGGTTAAAATGACAGAGGATGAAAGGATAGTCCATGAGCGGCTATTTTTGCGATAGGAAAGAAGCGGGCTGACTTACCGCGCCACGCGGGATTCATCCAATCCCTGGATTATGCAATACCCCCTCAGAACAACGCCCAGTCGATCCAGCTGGTTTTTTCCAAGAATCGCAGCGTTCCCCACAGGCTTTCTATTTCGTGGGTATTCTCGGTCGTTTGGGTGCCGGAGACATAACCATACGTCGTCCAGAAGAGTTGGATCTCGCGCAGGTCGATATATTGATCCGGTTCCAAGGTGACCGGATCGTAAGAATCGATGTCATCGACCGCAATGTTGAAACCGATATCACTGCCCGCGGACGGTGAACCAATGACGCTCAACGCGAAACGGGCTTCCTGGCTCCAATCGTTGCTCACAGCGTCGGCCACGGTTTTGGCGTACCAAACATCGTTAACTCCCGTGCCATAAGGACGCGCGTAGTTGCCGAATATTTCGGGAGAGACAAAAGGCAGGGGGGTATCCTCGGTATCCGAGCCGAAAATCCATTGACCGCCCGTTTGGGTTTCAATATCGTTCCGGCACGTTGTTTCGGTACGGGATAAATCACCGTCGAAGAAATATTCCACGGCATCGTTTTCCCATGTGACCGGCCAATTCCATTGCAAGCGTTGGCCATAGTTGGTTTTGATATAAACATCGTCCTTCACCGAGACGGCGATGTACAAAAATTGATCGTCATACATGACGGAGAAGGTGTAGCTCAAATCCTCCGTGTCATCGACTGTGGCCGGCCCGGGCCCCGCAACCCCCAGGTTCATGAAGTCTACTGTGTTGGATTCCGACCGGCTCCATTCCCCGGGGCTTAGAATGCCATCGATAAGAGGAGGCACGTGGGTGAACGGCGCTTCGATGAGTTGGCTTCCATCCGTATCGATCTTTTGCGCCAATACATCGCTGGGACAAAGGACGATTAAAAATAGGGCGAACGCGAGCGGACTGGTGGACGGTTTCATGGCTTTCTCTCCTGCATCACCGGATGGCGGATATGGAAAAGCCTTATGCTCTATCAGAGGATCAACGACAACGCCCTTTCGTGGAATCATTATCAAAAAAATCAAACAAAAAGGCAAGATCAATCTTTCATCGTGAAGAGGAAACTGTCATGGAAACAATCAGCCATTGGGAAAATGACATAAAGAAAACTCCCCCCGGCAGGCAGAGCCGGAGGGAGGAGAGCGCAGGTTAAGAATCTTCCGGTCCGGTTTTTAATTTTCCTTTTCTTTTTTCAAGGGTGTGGTCCACAAATAGATCGTGTGGCTCCCGCCGTTATTTTCCAACTCCACTTCCACAACCTGATCCGGTTTGACTCCCTTCATATCGAAATCATGCGAGACGATGCGTGTGCCCGGTTTTAATTTCTCCAACTGGGGAATCAATTTCACGTTCAAACTGGGCAACAGGTATAGAGTAATGACACTGGCAGGGGTTAGGTCCAAGGTGAAAATGTCCTGTTGTTCGATGGTGACCAGGTGTTCCACCTTGTTTTTTTTCACGTTTTCCAAGGAATCCATAATCCGTTCGGGATCGATATCAAATCCAAAGCCCCGGCAACCGTATTTCTTGGCCGCCGTGACGACAATCCGGCCGTCGCCGCATCCCAGGTCATAGACCACATCGTCTTTTTGGACTTGGGCTAATTCCAACATTTTTTCGACCACTTCCTGAGGCGTCGGCACGAAAATGACATCCGGCGTGCGGATAACCTTCAGCTCGGGCATGGGCTGGCTGGCGAAGAGGGGGATTTCTTTCAGCGGCCGGACATAAATATTGCGGAACGCGATGGGGGATTGCCCGCCTTGCAACAGGAGGGGATTCTCCGCGGCTTCTGGAAGATCCAACGCACCCACGCTCCGCCCTTCCCGTTCGATGTTTTCATGGATCAAGGTCCCGTTGTACAACACCCGGACGAACTTGGCGTTGCTGGTCTTTTGGCCTTGCGCGTTGAACCGGGGAGCTTGGAACCAGATATGGAGGGATTGCCATTTCCCCGCCGGTTCTTCCGCTTGCTCCCGGGGGGCGATACCGCCCAGCCGGGTGGTTTCATACTCCATTAAGGCGCCGCTGAGTTCGGAAACGGGAGCTTCGTAATCTCCGTAGCTGTCACGGATTTGGATCCCATACAACCCCTGGAGGAATATTCCCGCGGCAGCATTTTCGGGAATCATGAATTCCAGATACAATTCCAGATCCCCGAACTTCTCGTTTGTGAACAAGTTGGAAAATCCGGTTTTCCCGGGTCTACCCATAAACAGAAGCCGGTCACCGGGGGCGGGACGGCCGGTCAGTTCCCGGGGATTGTCGGGTCCGCCCCAAAAAACGCCCCGGACCGTTTGCCAGTCGTCTTTTGCTCCGCTGGAAAACCGCCAGCCGTTGAGATTTTTTCCATTGAGGAGGGGTTTCCACCCTTCTTCCAACAGGTAAGGCGGATCTCCATGAAAATACCCATCGCTCGCCGGGGGAATCTCCGCGCCGAGAGCCAGGGTTGCCATAGCCATCAACAGAACCAAACCAAACGATGGATATTTCATATGTGTTCCTCCTGGATTACGGATTGTCACGTACAATCCGGTGGTTGCAAGCCGATCATGGATCATGGCTTGTTCCGCGTCAAAGCAGTAGCGCCTCGGAAGAGCGGGAAATTATTAAACAATAACATGGACCTCTTCCGATAGGCCAGATCAATATTTTTTTAGTTTCCCGATGCCAGGATTTGAAGGGCGGCCGTGAGAAAACGTGATACCAGGCCGGAGTGGACTGCGCCAGGATCGGCCCAGCGCAGGCGCCGCATGGATCTTGCAGGCCAGTAGAAAACAGTCTCCGGATCGTCAAATTAAGGCAGGATGTTGCGGATAGTTTCAGCCAAAATTTCCAGAGTGAACGGTTTGGGCAGAATCCCTTGGGCGTTGGTTTCGCGCATGACCTCCTCGCTGATCGCCATGCCGTAACCGCTGGCGATCAGGGCGGGTACGTCCGAATTCCGGCGGATGTGCTTCAAGCATTCAAATCCATCCAGTCCTGGCATGCTGATATCTAGAATGACCAACGAGATTTCGTTCTGGCGCAATAAAAAAATATCGAGGGCTTCTTGCCCATCCGTGGCGAGGATGACGTCGAAATCCAGGTGGTTCAACATGGCTTTGGCCACGCTTCTGACCATTTCTTCATCATCCGCTAATAAAATGTTCCGCTTTTCCGGCATTCTAGATCCTTTAATAATATATTTAATAATTTACAAATTTCCTATGTATAATTCTATCGTGAAAATTGGAGAAGAAGAAGTATATTAAGGAAAAATAGACTGGTATAGGTTTTTCCGGTAATTCTCGCGGGAAAGATGGATCAAGAAGGGCAGGATCACGTGGAAAGAAGGCTGGAAGAAAGCTGGGTGTCAGTCCCGAAACCGCCGCTTCCAGGGGAGATTTTGAGTAAGGATTATCGAACGGAATAGGGCGTGAAAAAGGATGCCCGGAAAGATCCACGACTGGATGGTCAAGGATTGTCAACTGGAGGAAGTGCTGTCACCATATGGCGGAAGATCTGTCACTTGATCCGCATATAGACCATAAATTTATCGTCAGGAGGTTTTCTGTGTCTCAACCCGCCGTTGTGCAATACGCCTTGAAGGAACGTTCCGTGGAATTGCGGGAAATACCGATTCCCCAACCCTCCCGGGGCAATGTGTTGCTCAAAATCGCGGCGGCGGGCATTTGTGGTACGGATGTGCATCAATATTTGAACGAACATTCCTGGCCTGTTAATTTGCCGGTAGTAATGGGGCACGAGTTTAGCGGGATCGTCCACGAAGTGGGCGAAGGAGTGCGATCCTTCGCGCCAGGGGACCGTGTGGTGTGCGAAACCGCGGCTGTCATTTGCGGGGATTGTTATTATTGCCGCACCGGCCGTTATCATTTCTGCGAACACCGCAAAGGATTCGGCCAACTACAGGATGGGGGATTCACTCAATATGTGCAGGTTCCGGTGCGCTGTCTGCACCGGGTGCCCAAAAATCTGCCGTTGCACCTTGCCGCGCTCACTGAACCCAGTTGTGTGGCGTATCATGCCACGGCGGTGGCGGGAGAGATCAAGCCGGGGATGAGCGTGGCCGTGCTGGGTTGTGGGACGGTAGGTTTAATCTGTGTACGCATGGCCAAAATGCAGGGAGGCGGCCCGATCGTTCTCACCGGCCTGGCCCGGGACAAAAACCGCCTGCAAGTGGGGAAACAGATGGGAGCGACGCACATCGTGGACATGGATCACGATGATTTGTTCGGCTTGGTGCGCCAGATCCACGATGGACACGGGATCGATGTGGTGATCGATGTTTCGGGCCGCAACCGGACATTGAAAGACGCAATCGATATTGTCCGCCCGGCGGGCCAGATCATCCGGGCTGGCTGGGGACCCGGGGCCTACAATTTTTCGCTTGATCCCCTGGTGCACAAAGGGGTGCGGCTGCAGGGAGTGTTCAGTCACAATTGGGAGATGTGGGAGCGGGTATTGCGCCTGCTCGATGCCGGCAAGTTGGATCTATCTCTCCTCTCGCCCGAGTGCTTGCCAATCGAGCGGTGGCAGGAAGGATTCGAGGCTATGTGCGAATCCCGTCTGATTAAGGCTGTGCTCGAACCCAACGGGAGGATGAAGTAGCCTGCACTTCGGCATCCGTCAAGATGCCGCTCAGGCGTGGGATGACCTCCCTGTTTTTTATACCTGCTTACCTGAATGCCGGACTTTTTCACGGGACTATCCGCGATCGGCGGAGGGATGGTTACGCGAAACGATTCCCTCTCCCTCTGCAAGAAGATCTGGGGGATGGAGGCTCTGATAGGGGGAAATTGAATTTTCCCTTTCTGCAATCGAGTCACCAGTTCCAATGATCCACGGTTTTTTTCGAGATCCTTTCTTCTTTCCTGGACTAAACCTTTCCTTCCGCGATACCGTTTTTAGAAATACCTAATTTCAATAATGGGGTGGCTCTGAATGTCCAATTGAGGGGGAAAACGTTTATACCGGGGAGAAGGGTATGCGTTCCGAACGGGATTTGGTGCGTGGCATCAAGCAAAGAGATCCGGGAATCTTCGAAGAATTCGTCCGCCGGTATCAGCAAAGGATCTATTTCACCGCCCTGCGCATGGTGGGAGGGCGCGATGATGCCCTCGACGTGGCCCAGGAAGTCTTCCTGAAAATCTGGCGCTTCGCTCCTCAGCTGTCCGATACCGTCATGCTCGAACGTTGGGTGTACCGCGTAGCGGTCAATACCTGCCTCGACCGCCTGCGCAACCGCGCCGTCCATGAACAGCGTGTCACCTACGATAATCTGATCCTCCTGTCGCTCGTGGAACAAGGCATGAATCCCCGCGACTACGCCAAAAAAGTGGAAGACCTCAACCACGTCAAAAACGCCCTGGCCGAGTTGACCGACCGCCAACGCGCCATTTTCATCCTGCGCCATTTTCAGAATCTGAAGATCCAGGATATCGCCGAAATCCTCTCCACCCCGGTGGGTACCGTGAAAGCCACTTTGCATCAAACCTTCCTCAAACTGCGGGGAATCATGGGGATATCGGATTTAGAAACGAATCCCACCACGGAAACCAAAATGGCCGGGCAGCCATAACGGAGTAAAACCATGGCGTTTACTTGTGATGATATCCGTGAACGGTGGCCGGAATACTTCTACCGGGAGCTTGCCGAGCCCGAGCAGTCGCGGTTCGTGAATCATTTGGCCGAGTGTCCCGCCTGCCGCCGGGAAGAACAGGCCTGGCGCGCGCTGCTCGAGCAGTTCGACTCCATGGCTTGCTTGGACGGAACCATGGACGCCCCGCCTGAGTTGGTGTACCGGGTCAAGCGGCAAATCCGATTGTTCAATGACTGGTCCAACCAGATGCAGCGCCATTTCCGCCGCTGGATGACCGCCTCCGCCGCCGCTTGCCTGATATTGGCGGGAGGACTGATGGGAGTCGTGTGGCAAACGAGAACGAACACGGTGAATCAAAATCTGCTCCATCCTATCCAGCATTCCGTGTTGAGCACCTTCTACGATTCAAAGACGTTGGAACTCTACCGGAAGCAGGGCATTCTCATGGAAAAAGAGGAGATCCACGCCGAAACCATCGCCGGGAACCCCGCGCCGGACGATACTCTTGGAAACGGCATCAAATCCAAGACTTTGGAACCATCATGAAATGCCGGTGTTTCTGCCTTTGAGAGAGAGGCAGGATGTGAAAAGCCATTACTTTGAAATTTCCTCTTCCAGAGGGAGAGGGGAAAAGAAATCCTCACCAAGATCCATTATTGATTCCTGCCCAGCGGGAGAATCGAGAATAAGGATGAGGCAGATCATGAAAAATAAAAGGAATCAAGGATTTACATTGATTGAGTTGATGACGGTAGCCACCATTATCTCCATGCTCTTCGCCATCGCCGTGCCGAATTTTTTGAACGCCCTCATCCGCGCCAAGGTAGCCCGCTCTTTGGCAGAACAGGAGATCCTGGCCTGGGCTCTCGAGATGTATTTCGTGGACCGGGACGCGTATCCGGTCAACCGCGAACCGGGCAAATCGCTACCGGGTGATCTCAATCGCCTATCCACACCCGTTCCTTATGTGAGTTCCATCCCGGAAGACGTTTTTCTCTATCCTGCCAACCGGGAACGGCATGAGTTCGTGGAGTCCGAACGCTCCGGGAACATGACCTATTTCTATCTGAATTTCATCCAAGCCACCGGGCAACGGGCGGCGCTTCCGCCTTACGGCCGCCACGGCAGCGCGAACTATGTGGTGTATGGCCTGGGGCCGAGTTTCAAGACCGGTTACGATCCGATGATTCCGGATAACTTTATTTCCTATACGCCGAGCAATGGAACGAGTTCAGATGGTGTTTTGACAACCTTTGGACCTTGAGTGAGGTGCGCCATGGCCCGATTCAAGTGGGACAATCTGATTTTGTTTGTCGAACATCTGGCGGTCGCCAGCAAACTGCAGCTGCCCCTGGACAAGAGCATCGGCATGATGAGCCGGGAGGCGCTGGACCGCGGCTGGGCCAAAACCCAGGAAAGCGTGTCGGAACTGGTGCGCCTGGGTTCCCCCCTGTCCGAGGCCTTGGAGAACTACCCCCAGTACTTTCCCGTCTCCATGCGCCGCCTGGTCCGGGTGGGCGAGGAAGGCAACGTGCTGCCCCGGATGCTCGCGGGCCTCAGCCGGTATCTCCAGGCGGCCCGCGAACTCCAGCACCGGCTGCAGAAATGCCTGATCTACCCGATGGTGGTCTGGACCCTGCTGCTCATCAACCTGGGAATCCTGCTCGTTTTCGTGATTCCCAGGTTCATGAGCATGTTCCAAGACGCGCATATCACGCCCCATCCTTTTTCTATGTATTTGATCAACCTGGGACCGTCCATTCTCATTATGACCGAGGGATTGTTGCTGTTTCTCGCCTGGCTGGTAATCGGCTATATCGGCTCGGACGTGGAGGGACGGACCGGATTGTCCAACTGGGCCGGCCGGGTGATTCGCTACGTTCCGTTCCTGGGGCCGCTGCACCGCCACGCCAAAGCCGCCGAAGTCTGCGAAATTCTCGGCGTGTTGGTGGAAGGCGGGCATTCGGGCCGCGAGGCGGTCCGCATCGCCAAGGGGGCGTTGGACAGTATCTCCTTGCAGATGGCCTTGGATGAAGTAGACACCGCCCTGGCCGCGGGCACGTCCTTCACATCGCAGCGGCAAAAGACCTGGATACCGCAAACCTCGCTGTGGATGATCTCCGAAACCGGCGGCCATCCCGACCTGGGCCAGGTCTTGCAACGCATCGCCGAATACCACCGCCGCCAGGCCGAACTGCTTTCGGGTATTGTGCGGGAGATCATCGAGCCGTTTCTGCTCTTCACCGTCGCCGTCTTGGGCGGCATGGCGGTGATCGCCCTCTACCTGTTCTTTTTCCAAATGTCGAGCGGGATCCGGTTTTGATCCGCGAATTCCCGGCTTCTCCGGCGTGAGGTTCTTATGTACCAGAAACCACACCGCAGTTTGCGCTTCTCCAGGCCGCTCCTCCCGTTGATCTCTGTCATCCGTATCGCCGTCGCCTTGTTGACAATCTTTGGGATTGGTCTGGCCGCCCTGCTGGTTTATGCCACGTACGATTTGTTCCACCACTACGGCGGGACCAGCGAACTCCTGCCGGCCGCCATCCTCCTCGCCTTGATTTTCGGGATTACAGGATTGTTCATTGTCTTCCGCTACCGCCGGATCGATCTGATCGTCATTCCCGCCTTGTTTACCTTAATTGTTTTTTTTGGTGTTTTGGCCATTTGGGAACCGGGACTGGGATTGGCATGGGGAGCGCCTCTCGCCGTGATTTTGACTTTGTTCGTCATGCTGTACCGGATGCCGTTCTTGCTCTTTCTTCTGTTGAGCGCCCTGATCGTTCTAGGATTTTTCTGGATCGTTATTCCCATCATGCTGTCGTTCGTTGGATCTTCCGTCGGAAACCGTAGTTGGTTCAACATTCCTCCCCACATGAGTTTGTTGTATATAGCAATCGGCTCGATCCTGGTTGCGTTCGCCTATTTTCCCCGGGCGGTGGAATGGAAACGATATGTCTTCCCGATGTGGAAACCGGCTTTCCTTATCAACCGCAAGGAGGATGACAGCGGCGTAACACTGATCGAACTCCTGATCGGCGTCGCGATCGTCGGCATCATGACCGGCTCGCTGGTCCATGTCTGGTCCACCGCCTTGCGGACTCAGAAAGAAGTGGAATTACGGGTCCACGTGGTGGAGATTCTCAACTCCCAGATGGATGTCCTGATGGCCAAGGACGATCTGCCCGCGCCTTCGAACGCGCCCCAGCCTCTGCCCATCGATATGGCCGAATTCGTGACGCCCTACCGGTTGACCGGGCATTATCTGGTCGAAAACGCCGGGGAAGAGGGATTGGTGAAAATCACCGTGCGCCTGGAGCAGGCCATGGACGCGCCTGTCCAGCGCCATTTCCGCCTGGTGTCCTACCGCCGGGCAGGAAAGGAGGAAGCGTCATCATGAAAGAACACCGTGCCGCGTTCACGTTGGTCGAATTGCTGATCGTCATCGCCATGCTCATGATCATGACCGGGGTGGTCTCGAAAACCTGGATCGGCATGGAAAAAATGGCGGACGGCCTGCGCAGAAATTACGATTTCACCATGAGGTCCCAGCGGATCGTGGATCAACTCCGGCAGGATATCCAGCGTTCGCGAAACATCTCGTGGTCCGAAGAGGCGTTGATGATTCTGGATCAACAAACCATAGAAGGAATCCCCCGGAAGGTGGTGTATCGTATCGAGAATGACGAACTGGTGCGCGAAGACGGCACCCGTGAGGAGAATCACCGGACGGTGAAGATTTGCTCAGTGAAAAACACGTTTTTGGAAATCTCGTTCATGCAGGACAACCGGGTGCGGGTGGAAGTGCGGCGGCGTTCACGCCAAGTCCCCCTGGACATCGATACCCGGCGGTTTGTCACTTTCATCAGCGGAATCGAGGCGGCGTCATGAATTCGAAAATCGCTTCTCCCCATAGTCCCAGATCTTTCCGGACCGGTACCCAACGCGGGATGGTGACGTTCCCAGCCATTTTGGTGCTGGGAGTAATCATTACCTTGCTGGTGGCGGTGACCGCTTCCCGGACAGTGTTCATGGCGCGGGGCACGCAACGCCTATTCATCGTTCAGCAGGCCGATTGGCTGGCCCGCAGCGCCGTGGAACGCGCTCTCGTGGAGCTCAGCCAGGCCCAGGATCCCGCGGCCGTGACCGGGAAGGATTTCACCGAACGCATCGCTCCGGTTTTTGTGGATGCCGATCCATTGGAAGAATCGGCGGACGCAGAAAATTCCGGCCGCGCGATAACCGCATCATACCGCTACCGGCTGGTTCCCGCCGATCCACAACTGCTGGACAACGGGGAGACCATGGGCTTAATCGTCACCGGATTATGCGAAATTCCATACCGGAATACCACTCTCTCCCGCGGCAAAACCTATCTCTGCGCCCGGGACTCCGCGAACCGATGGTGTCTCCGTCCGTTGGTGGAGACCAGTCCGCGGCCGTAATAACAGTTTGGCAACTTTTTTCCCCAGGATACTTGCTCTCCATCCGGTATTCCCTCCGGCATATTTTTCCTCCTATGATATGGCGCATGAACGTTTTTTCCCTCTGACATTGCTATTACAATCCAGGCAGGTCACTGTTTACTAGAATGCAGAGTACAGAGGAATTTAGCCTTCCCATCCGAACGCGTAGGGCGGATTCGGCTTAAGAAAGTTCCGCATTCGGGTAAAGAGTTAACCAGGGTGTTCGCGTGATTGCCTGAATCATCATCAAACCATTACGGAAAACAACATGCAAATCGGAATCATCGGCCTGCAAACTTCGGGGAAAACCACCGTTTTCAATGCCTTGACGCATGGTCATGCCGAAACCTCGCTGGGCGGCGGGGAGAAAGATCCCAATCGTGGGATTGCCAGGGTCCCAGATGAGCGCGTGGATTTTCTCGCCAGTCTCTATAAGCCTAAAAAAATCACCTATGCCACCGTGGAATTTACCGACGTGGCCGGACTGACCAAGGGCGCGGGAAAGGAGAAGGGTTTCAGCAACCGCTTTCTCGGTCATCTGCGCGACATGGAAGCCCTGCTGATCGTGGCGCGCGTGTTCCAATCGGAATCGGTGCCGCATCCGGAAGGGACTGTCGATCCTGCCCGTGATTTGGATCTGATACTCACCGAGTTGATCCTAGCCGACCTGGTCATCGTCGAAAACCGCCTCAAGCGCATCGACGAATCATACAGCAAGCAGCCGGCCATGCGGAAAGAACTGGATATCGAGAAAAAGTCCCTGCACCGTTTCCATGAGGCGCTCGAAAACAACCGGCCCATTATTTCCACGGTTCCCACGCCGGATGAAGTCAACAAATACATCCGGCCTTACGGATTGCTTTCGGGCAAGCAAATGCTGGGGGTGGCTAACCTGTCCGATTTGACCAATCCCCAAGAAACCGCTTGGCTGCGGCAGTTGGAGGAAGCCGGGCAGCGCTGGAACATCCCCATTGTGCCCATGAACGCGCAACTGGAACGCGATTTGCAAGATTTTCCCCCCGAGGAATGGAACGATTATTTCACCGCTTCGGGATTGGATGGCCCCGCCCGCGGACGGGTCATCCGTGAATCCTACCGCGTGCTCAATCTCCATTCTTTCTTGACCTGCGGGCCGGATGAAGTCCGTGCCTGGACTATCCCCGTCGGCATGGCGGCTCAGCAAGCGGCGGGGAAGATTCATAGCGATATCGAGCGGGGTTTCATCCGGGCCGAAGTGGTTGCTTATCACGATCTTCGGGAACTGGGTTCGATGGAGGAGATCAAAAAAGCAGGCAAGTTCCGTCTGGAAGGCAAAGAATACATTGTCCAAGATGGAGACGTGATCGAATTCCGGTTTTCGGTTTGAAATTCCTCCCCTTGCCCTCTCCCGGCAGGAGAGGGGATGAATGCTGAATGGAGCGGAAAAACGATTGTTCCCTATAACGATGGAGTGAAATGAATCCCTGGTGAATGAGAGTAGAGGAAATGGTTGACCCCTTTGTGGATCCCTTGGACACAGCACCGGTCCGGCGGCCCCCATCGCCACTCCAGTCGCATTTCATGACTCAAGCGGAATCCGCGGGTCATGCCAGCGCGTTTTCCCGCATTCTGGAAGAAAAAATTCAAGAAGAAACTGTCCAGGAAAAACCCACGCCCTTGCTTACCACCGAGGCGCTGCAACCACCCGCGCTTCTCTCCAACACCCAATTCAATCCGGTCTTGATTCAAGGGCAGGAAGAATCGGATTCGTCCGGTACCGCCCTATTCCCCGAACCGGAGAAGGAGAATCTGCCGGACGTCATGCCTGAAGCCGTTGACAGTTCGCCTCAAAATCTTGCGGAATTGCTCAACCTCGCTGTACCCAGTGGCGACATCCCTCATCTGGGGCTGCGGACGGAAGCGGTAAAGGAAGAAACATTTCTATCTTTTCCGGCCGAGGAAGCAAAGCCGGTTTCAGAAAGTCGGGAACAGTCTCCATCTCTGCAAAAAATCTATACCATTGCGCGGGGCGACACGCTTTCGCATATCGTGGCCGGCACGCTCAAACAGCAGGGGATTGCGTACACCACCGGTGAACTATACCGTTTGGTAAACGTGGTGGCCCAATATAATGACATCCCCAATCCCAACCGGATTTACACGGGCCATCAATTAGATTTAACTCCTTTGTATTCAGAAGATTTTTTGGCGAAGAAAGACGATGTGGTCTCCAAGGAACCGGATCAGCAAGCCATGGCGGTCCCTGCCATGAATGACCAAACGCAGGCTCCCGTGCAGGGCCTGGTGACCTCTAATTTCGGCAACCGCGTACATCCCATCCTGGGGTATGAACGGTTTCACCGGGGAATCGATATCGGCGTGGAGGCGGGGACACCCATCCGCTCCATCCAGCCTGGCCGGGTCACCTTTTCGGGCGTGAAGGATGGATATGGCCAAGTGGTGCAGATCGATCACGGCGGGGGCATGCAATCCCTCTATGCCCATCTCTCCGAACGCTTCGTGGAAACGGGTGACAAGGTAGGCTTCGAGGATTCCATCGGTCTGTCCGGGAACAGCGGCCGTTCCACCGGGCCGCATTTGCATTTTGAAATATGGCAAAACGGAGAAGTGGTGAATCCTTTGACGATGGTGGCCTTGGAGAGTATCGAACGGCCTTATCGTGATGAATCCCTGAAACTGGCGCAAGCTTCTGCTTCCCGTAATACCCGCCTGACAAACGCATAAGGATTGGATCGACCAGCTTTCCTTCTTCCGTCCACTATCGCACTTGGATTTCGCAATCTTGTTCTCTTCCCTTCCGCGTGCGATTGACTAGCATCGATTCCATATTCACCGATAAGGAAAGAAGCCTATGCGTCTGGTCATCGCCCCCAATGCCTACAAGGAATGCTTGTCTGCTCCGGAAGTGGCCAAAGCCATGGCCTCCGGCGCGAGGAAAGCGTCCCCGGATTTGGAAATCCTCGAGGTTCCTCTGGCCGATGGCGGCGACGGCACCACCGAAGCCTTGGTGTCCGCCCGCCAAGGCCGCTTTATCGACATAACCGTGCGGGATCCCCTTATGCGTCCTGTTCCGGCCCGGTATGGACTCATTGATGAAGACCGGACCGCCGTAATCGAAATGGCCGCGGCTTCCGGTTTGTGGCATCTGCAGGACCACGAGAAAAATCCCCTGCGTACAACGACCTACGGTACCGGGGAGATGATCCGTGACGCGCTGGACCGGGGCGTGCATACGTTGATCGTGGGAATCGGCGGCAGCGCCACCACCGACGCCGGCCTCGGCATGGCAGCCGCGCTGGGCTTCCGCCTGCTTGACCCGGATGGGAATGAAATCGAGCCCGTGGGAGGGGCGATGACCTCACTCGCCTCCATTGATTCCTCCCAGGTTCATCCCCGGTTGCGGCAGGTCAAGATGCGGGTGGCGTCGGATGTCACCAATCCGTTGCTGGGACCTCACGGCGCGGCTCCGGTCTACGGTCCCCAGAAAGGAGCCACTCCGGAAATGATTCGAGTATTAGAAATGGGCTTGGCTAACGTCGCGCGATGTTGGGAAAAGGAACTTGGCATTCGTGTCGTTGACCAACCGGGCGGCGGGGCGGCGGGCGGCCTGGGAGCGGGTCTGATGGCATTTTGCGGCGCGGAAATCCGGTCCGGATTCGATTTGATCGCCGATTACGCCGGACTCGACGAGTCTTTACAGGGCGCGTCGCTGGCACTCACGGGAGAAGGTAAAATCGATGCCTCCACCCGGTTCGGCAAGGTCCCGGCCGGCGTCGCGCGCCGCGCGGAAAAGCAGGGTGTCCCGGTGGTGGCGTTGGCGGGGCATCTCGCGGGTGATGTCCGTTCCCTGCTGTCCGAGTCCCTGATCGCGCTGTTTTCCATCACCCCGGGGCCTATGACCCTTAGGGAAGCCATGGCCACGACAAGAGAGAATCTCGAACTGACTACAGAACAGGTGATTCGTGTATGGTTGCGCCCGGGAAGAAAATAAGACTGATTTTGCCCCTAACGAAGGATTCTATGCCAGCGGCACGATATCGCTTCTTCCCTTCATTTCCCATACACCGGCATGAAGAGATCCCCCAGACTGACTGTTCCATTGGTGCCGTCGTACAGTTCATTGGATTGCCATTTGCGGTCGGGTCCATAGGAGAGCACGGTATATTGGCAGAACTGCAGCTCTTGATAAAACCGCGGGTACCGGTTTTTCGTGGAAGCGAACCAGCTCAGTGGCAGGGCGGCGGGCTCCATGTGATATTGGTTGCGTGTATTCACTACGGTGGGTTCTTGTTCTTTGGTCAATCCGACCTGGAAGGGATCGTAAATCGAGGTGGAGAGATACGAAACCGGCGTGGTGACGAACCGGTGCTGGGCGGGATCGCCATCGATATGCGGCGGCCATTCATTACGGTCCATTTTGTACATGACGTACGCTTGCCCCAGGTTGCGGGCATTGGATTGATACGCGGCCAGTTTGGCGCGGACCTGGGCATTGAGGAAATTGGGTACCGCGATCGCCGCCAGGATTCCAATGATGGCCACTACGATCAACAACTCGATCAGCGTGAATCCCTTCCGCATCATATACTCCTTTGGTTTTCCTGCGCATTCTTTGTTAGAAATGGAAACCTGCCACCTCTCGTCTGCCATCCCGGAACCATATTTTCTCATGTTCGATTGCCGGCCGTCAATCGAATTTTGTCACGACTCCTTGGCCTTGCTCTCGATACGATGTTGATTCGATTGATAATCCCAGTAAACTATCCCTTCAATTAGACGCTGGCAATCCCATCCTCAGCTTTATTCCCGTGTTATTTCCCGCCGGTTCGTCTCAAGTTTCATAATTAAAAAGGGGATTCCGATGAAATCGAAATGGGTTGTATGGATCATGCGCGCATGGTTTTGGGTAGTCCTGGCGTTACCCTCTGGAATTGATGCCCATGATTTGCATGGTGTTGTGTCCGCGTCCGCTGTCTCAACAGAAGTCCATGAGATGGCCCTGACCATGGCGGAACCGGCATCCGCCGCGGATCCGGTCAGCGGACAAGGCGAGTATCGATTCCGGCTGTTGGTCCGCCGGGATATCTTGCCGCCGGAGGCGCTGGCGGTTCTCGAACGGGCCCACGGCGGATTTGCCGTCGACCGCCGGGAGGGAAAGGGAGAAGTCTATTTCGCTCTGCCCGGCGCGGGAATTATCCGCCTGAGTCCGGATTGCCAAACCGCCGAATTGCTTCCCACACCGGATGAGTTGAAGAGGACAAATCTCCACAATACCACCATCTGGTACTCGGAAAATGGATCGCCGCGCCTGGTGTTTCCCGCCAATGACCTAGGAAAAGTCTTTACCACATCGCTCGAAGGCGAACTGCTGTCGGTGCTGGACGCTCCATCCGCCGAAACCGATTTCGATGAAACCAACGTGAACGATTATTTCAAGCAACAAGGGAAATTCGCGCCCACGGATGTGGAGTATCTCGATCATCTTTATTACATCACCACTGGATATTCGGATCTGGACTATGTCTTGACGGCCCGGGTCAGCGAGCCGCCGCTTCAAGCCATGTGGCATGATCTGGTCTTTGGCGGGAAGGGAACTGGACTGGGACAATTGCAAACCGGCCATGGGATCACCGTGGGCATGAACGGCCAGCGGCTGGACGTGGCCGACCGGCCGGTAGCGGAAATCGAGCGTTACACCCGATACGGCCACCATCGCGGCACAATCCATTTGCCGGAAGGATCTTATCCTTGTGACATCGATTACCTCGAGGATCTGGCGCTGGTTCCCTGCCTGCAAGGCCCCGTGAAAGATCAAGGCGCTCCGGTGTATCTTCTGAAAGGGGGGGAAGTCGTTTCGACCATCCGGCCGAAAGAGGAACTGGGCCTCGATCGCTTTCAGCATGTGCATAACGCCGTGCTTACCCGGTACCAGGGCAAGTTGTACATTGTGCTGCAGGCATGGAATCCCGGCGATTTCGCCGTGCTCGAGCAAGTGGGGGATTGAGGGGGGGCGAGGAGGGAATATTCCCTAAAAATATTCTTGTTTTCTTGACACAATGATCTCCTAATCCATTGATCCATAACAACCGATTTATCCATAAAAAAGAGGGAGACGCGTTGAGCGCCTCCCTTGGTTTCATGGTTGATGTATACGGGAAATTGTCAATGCAATTCCCACCCTCCCAATCCGGTGGGAGCGGGATTGGAATCGAATTGACTAGGTTCCAACGCGGAGGTGCTGATCCGGATCCGGTCGATCAATCCCGTGAAAGGCAATCCGCCGTTCCATTCCGCGCCGATGTATAAGGTCTGAATTTCGGCCGCGTTCGTTCTGCGGGTGTAATCGATCGTTTCCTTTTCTTCCCCATTGACGTAATACGAAATCGTGGCGCCCGCCCGATGGACCACGGCCAGATGGGTCCAGACATCCGAATCGATCACGCCCAGGGTCGAGGGCAGATCGGCGATGCCCAGAGTCGTTACCTGCAGCACGTAACCTGCCTCGATGTTGATTGACATGGAATAGCCGTGTCCCGGATTGCCATAGTAAAAGATCATGATCCGGTTCTCGTCGGTGTTGAAATCCGTCTTGACCCAGGCTTCAAGGGTCCAATCCCCGGTTAGATTCAATACACCGTTGGGATCCTCTACAAACGCCATCTGTGTCCCGGTAAACTGTAGCGAGGTGTCGCCCGTTTGGCCGGATGGTGAATCGGTGGCAATCGTGGGCACACCATCCGAGCGCTTGGGCGGATGGGTTTTGATCCAGTCCACCACGGATATCGCCGAGAGGCCGGCCGCGGCACCCTGATTCGCGTAGGGAATTGCGCCTTCATCAAAACTAAAATAGGCCAGGGTAGAGGAGGCCACCGGTTTCGGCGTGGCGGCCTCGCTATCGAGCTGGTCCGGGGTCAGGCCGGCGTTGGAAATCCGGACGCGGTCGATATCGCCCTGGAAGCGGCCCAGCGCGGTGTATTGCGATCCGATATCCAATTCGTTGGCTCCTGGAGCAGTCATATTCCGGGTCTCCGCCACGTATGCCACTTCCACCCCATCCAGGTAAAACGTGACACCACCGCTGTCCAGCGTGTAAACCGCTGCGACGTGATGCCAAGCGCCGTCAAAGGGGAAGGGGACATTCGTTCCTACATCCACGACGGCAAACAAAGTGAACAGAAGGTTTCCGTCCCGAATTCCCAATTTGTATCCACCTCCGCCTGGCTGGCCGCCGGGTATGCCATAGCTGATTAAACCCAAATGCCCCGTGACCTGCTCCACCGAGGACCGGACCCAGCATTCCAGAGTAATGGGAGGTTGCAGGATATTCAGCGCCTGCGCGGCGGAATCATCCACCACCAGGGCACCCCGTCCATCGAAGTGGACTGCCATGTCGGTGGCCACGCCCGATACACCACCGGTGCTGGTGGGGGTGGAGAACGGACGGCCCAAAAGGCCTTTCATCCCCATCCCGCTGTCATCGGTGAATTGGATGTTGTTCGCAAATGTGTCGAATTTGAAATAGCCTTCTCCGACTCCAATGGCGGTGGACTGGATCAAGATGAGACCCAAAACCGCCATCCAAATTGCGTTCCATCGTTTTGTCATTATCCGATTTCTCCTTTGTATAAGATGGAATTGAAATTCCATGCAAAAAGCGATCAACCATAAAACCGGTCCCGTTCTAACAAATCATGCGATGGAAGTCAATGAAGCATCGAGAGAATGGTTGAGGGATTATCGTTCATGGCGTTTTGGTGTCCGGGCTTGAGAACTGATTGAAATAGCCCTGGCCCTCAAATAAAAAAGGCGCGTCCCATGGGGATGCGCCTTTCGTTATGGCCCGATTCCCGCCTTAATACAATGAAAAATCTTGAATCCCTACAGGAACATCCCCGGCCGGTGGCTGAAAGGCGGCGATATCTTCGTCCAGGTTTGGAGTGATGACCAGCCAGTCCATGATGTACCGGGGTTCGCGCAAACCGAACCGGAGAATGTGCCGCCCGGCGCTCAGGGTGTAGATCTCCTGGAAATCTTGTCCAAGCGTGTCCGATGTGACCCAATCCCGTTCGAAGGTGACCGGGCTGTCTCCCACGGGGGGACGCCAGGTGATGTCTCCGCTGGCGATGCTGTCGGGATTGATTCCGGGATTTTCGTCGAACGAAACAAAGAGTGAATCGCCCCAGGTATTGGGCGCGTCGCCGGCCACGAAAATGCCATAATCTCCCGCTTGAGTCACTTCGATCTCGAACTCGACGCCTTGTCCCGAATATTGATTGAAAGACGGGCCGAACGCCCCCTGGATCACGTACCCGTTGTTCGCGTCGCCGTGGGGCATGATGGTAAAGCCGTTGTTAAAGGGGCGGCTGAATTCCGCCTCGATAAAAATGTATCCCTGATTGGTTGGGTTGAATGGATTTCCGGCCTTGTCGAAGCCGGTGCCCGCCGCACCCGTGAACGCGGGATTGCCGGTCCCCTCGATCCGCAGCTCACCGATTTGCACAAACGGCGTTTCGTCGATATTGTAGGATCCGTTGCCCATAATCCGCACACCATAAACCAGGGTGGGGGTTGTGAAGGTGTACTTGTATTCCGTGGTTTCAATTCCGGGGGGCAGATCTTCGCGAAGGGTGAAGACATTGGTGGTTGGATAACTGTCGATGGTCCCTGCCGGTTCCCAATTGCCTTTCAATGACCGGCGGATTTCCACGGCGGGTTTGCCGGCTTCGGTGTTGAACCATCCCCCATCTACCGCCAGTGGGCCGTGGATGAACGAGACGGAATTCAAGGTCAGGGGATTGGCGCTGTAAAAGCCGAAAAAGGTTTTGAAATCAAACGCTTCTAATTCCTCACAGCGCACGTAAGTATCCACATTTTCGTCGATCAGCATATCCCCCGGCGCTATGCCTCGTTCCAAGGGATGCCGGAAATTGGAGGCGATGGGCAGGGCTCCGTGCAGACGGGGCGGGGTGTATGTGTTTACCGCATCGCCTAATGTGCCAAAGGCGCGCAGTTCATTAATGCAGACAAACGATTGCCCGTCCGTATTGCCTGATGCCCCTTTACCGGCCACCCGGAGTCCCACGCAGGAGACGGGCGTGTTGAATGTGACTTCGAACCGCCCATCCGTGTGCGCGGCTGCCGCCGTCATGTCGGTACCGTCGAGGGTGGGATACGAGGTGATCACGGCCGCCGTAGTCCAGGGATCCCCGGGATTGGCCATGATCTGAAATTCCACTGGCTTGGCTGCGGAATCAAACCACCCGCCGTCTTCATAGACGGGTCCGCCATAGAACACCGCTGAGGTGATGGTCATTCGGCGGTTGGACAAAACTCCCACGTAAGCGGGATCCTGCAATTGCCCGTTGCGGGTCAGAAACGGTGTGTCATCGAAATCACCTTCATAGATATACTGCGGGATACCTTCGAATCCCGAGGCAATCACTTTACCGCCCGCCAGTAGGTTGAGCGGCAAATTTTGCGCTGCGGAACTCGCTATGACACCAATAAATACCATCAGCGATTGAATAATCGTCTTCAGCATGATAACCTCCCCACTCCATGGTTGGTGTTCCGCACGGGGTGCGGATATCGCGTCATTATGGATAGGATGGGGGGAGTGGTCAATGAAATATGAATAGATTGATCGATAAAATGATGTGGAAGGGGGCTTTAACGAATATCGGCTATGTGATTTAGGAAATCTTTCGTATTGATGAATCCCGTGATCTTTTTGTTTTCCAACAGCGTTCCCCGGGTATCATAAAATACAATCAGCGGCAGACCGGGGATGGAGTATTTCTGCATGATGGCTTGATTGGTTTCGGTGTTCGGATTGGTCAGGTCGATCTTGATGGTGACGAAACGTTTGAGGGCTTCCTCAACCGCGGGATTCCGCAGTGTATAATGATCAATTTCCTTGCAGATCGCGCACCATTCCGCCCAAAAATCGATGAGCACCGGTTTTCCTTCTTGTTTCGCCAACGCCAGCCCTTCGTCCAAATTATGGATCCAGTTCAACTCACTGGCGCGCACCGAGGCTTGCGTTCCTACCGTGAGATAAACCGCGGCCACGCATAACAGTACGCCCAATGTTTTTCGGACCCGGGTCATGGCACCCCCATGATGGAACGGCAAATGCAGTGCGCCCAAACCGATCCCTGACGCAAGAAGCAAGGCTGCCAAAGCGTACACCCCTGCAGTCAGGGTAAACGGAAGCCGCAGGAAAGGTACGGCGTTCTTCAGGAAATACAACGCGCAAACAAACAACACGATCGCGAATACACTTTTCACGCCTTCCATCCATCCGCCGGACCGGGGGAGCCGCGTGATCAGGCCTGAAAAAGTGCCGATCACCAAAAACAGCATCCCCAGGCCGAACGAATAGGTCATGAGAAGCGTCAAACCCCAAAACGGATTCCCTTCCGTGGCCACGTACGTCAAGATTCCCGCGAGGATGGGACCGGTGCATGGGGCCGCCACGATTCCGGCCACGAGGCCCATCAGAAACGCGCTCCCATAACCGTGGCCGCCTACCCGGCTGAGACGGGTTTGCAGGGAGGATGGCAGTTGAAACTCAAAAAGCCCCATCATGGAGAGTCCTAAAACCACGAAGAAAAGGGAGATCGCGCCGATGATCCACGGATTGGTCATGAATTGCCCGAAAACCATCTGCGTCGAGGCGGCAAGATATCCTAGGGCGGAGTACATGACCACGATCCCCATCACGTAGGTGAAGGCCAATGTGAACGCCTGGATTTTGCTCTGGGTGTCACGCGCGCCGAAGATGCTCACCGTGATAGGAATCAAGGGATACACGCACGGCGTAAAACTGGTGAGGATTCCGAAGCCGAACACGATCAGATAGGTCAGCAAGTACCCCCGCGAAAAGAAATCCGAGGAGGCGGATGATGTTCCCCCGGCAACCGGCGTGGACGAAACGGCAACGTCCAGTGGAGGCGCGCCCGTGCCAGCGGTGACTTGAAGCGTTAGGGGAAACTCGCGGGTCTGGGGAAAATAACAGAGCGTTTGGGAACAACCCTGATACCGCACGGTGACGGTCAGGGGCATCTCCCCCTCGGGGGTGTTGACGGCTGCGGAGAAGGGGATGCGGAACCGCACCGTGTTTTCATAGACAGGTTTTTCCTCCCCGTCAGTGGGATCCCGCTTCACGACCGGGGTGGGGGTAATCGGCTCGGACGCCTGGAATCCCTCGGGTCCGGAGACCGTGACGGAGGTCATTTTTTGATACGCGAAATGATCCGGAGCGACTTGAAGAGTCAGGTCAATGAAACTGGACGCGCCTTGGGTGATTTGCGGCTGGGACAAGGAAACCGTCCATCGGAACAGTTGGTCCAAGTCCGCTTGTTGAGAAGAAACGGAAAGGACGAAAATCGAAGTCCACAAAAACATGAATGTTTTGCGCATTGTCTCCTCGATCGATGATCCAGTTAAAAAGTCCAGGATTTCTTTTATCCTACCGGATAGAATTGGTGGATGCAAATTCCTGTCTTGAGATTCACGCCAATGGGTTGATTCATCAGATCTTATATTTTATACAATTAAAAATATAGAACGATATAAATACATTTAGCCGAATTTCTCCGGGGGATCATACAATTTCCCCGGGGGATCATACCTGGAACCTGGTTTGGCAGGGGGTAACATAATCTTGGTTTATTACGATCCATAAGGTCCCAAGAAAAATTCATTACGAGCTGTGGAGCCTGTCTCATGAGCACAAAGCCTTATCAAACAGTCTTGGATGATCATTTTCCCCGGTACTTCTTCGCCGGCTTCACCGATCATCCGGATGATGTGGACCTGTTGCGGGCCACCCAGGCGCAGGTGTGCCTCTACGAAAAAGTTACCTGGACCTTGCCGGGCGGCGCGGACGGATTGGAAAAGAAGGGCCTCCGCTATGGTGAAAATCCCGGCCAGGAAGCGGCGCTGTACCGGGCCGTCAACGGTCACCTGGTGTTGGCAGGTATCCAGTTTTTGGGGGCGGGTGATAGCGTGATCGGCGGTTTGACTAACGAATCGCTTATTCAGTTCGGCAAACATCCCAGTAAAACCAACCTCACCGATGTGGACAGCGGCCTCTCCATCCTGAAATATTTCCACGAGGAGCCTTGCGCGGTCATCATCAAGCACAACAATCCCTGCGGCGTGGCGCTGGGCGAAAGCCTGCTGGACGCGTACACCAAGGCATGGGAAGCCGATCCCATTGCTCCCTTCGGCGGAGTATTGGTGTTCAACCGTGCCGTGGACCGGGAAACCGCCGAGGCCGTGGCCGAACAATATTACGAAGTCATTTGCGCGCCCGAATACGAAGACGGCACAGTCGATATCCTCGCCCGCCGTAAGAACCTGCGCATCATCCGCCTCCGGGACATCGGCCGTCTCCATGAGGACATCGGCCGCCGGTTCGTTGATTTTAAATCGCTGTCGGACGGATCGGTGTTGCCTCAATGGTCCTACGTGCCCGTAGTGGGCAATGACCAGCGAGTGATCCGGTGCTATGCCGATTTCAAGGCCGGAGTGGAGATTCCCAAGGATGTGCCGGTCCGGGAAACGCGGGACGGCAAAGTCGTGAAAACGGGTGAAACCGTCTCGATCCAGCGCGCGCCCACCGAACAAGAAATGAAAGACCTCTGGTTCGCCTGGATGGTGGAAACCGGGGTGACTTCCAACTCGGTGCTGACCGCCAAGAACGGCGCGACGGTTTCCATCGGGGTGGGCGGACAGGATCGCGTGATGATGGCCAAGCAATGTGTCAGCAAGGCTTATCTTTCACGTCAATCGCTGATCTCCATCCAAAAACATGGCATGCAGTTTGATGCCTTGGCGCTTGAGGTCAGCAAGGGGATCGTTCCCCCTCACGCGTTGGACCGGATCGAAGAAGAAGCCGCTAAGGACAATGCCGGTCTGAAGGGCGCGGTGGCCGCCTCGGACGCGTTTTTCCCGTTCCGTGACGGCGTGGATACGTTGTTGGCGGAAGGGATCACGGCCATCGTGCAACCGGGAGGTTCCCTGCGCGACGCCGACGCCGTCCAGGCCTGCAATGAACACGGCGCGGCCATGGTGTTTACCGCCATGCGCTGTTTCAAACATTGAAAAAAAAGCGCCCCGCGGCCTGGCAGGAAAAAGAAGGCATGAGGCAGGAGAATCAGCCCAGGATATCGTGGACCGAAATGTTCATTTCAGGAAACGCCGAGGGAAACAACGTTTGATCCCCGCGATACGTTTTCATCTCCTCGTATCCTTGGGGAGAGGGAGTTTGGTAAACCGTGACGGTTTTCCCTTCCACATCGGCGATCCACACCTCAGGAATGCCGAACCAGGCGTACAAAGGCACCTTCACGTCCCGGTCGTAGGCCAGGGTCGTATCCGAAACCTCCACGATCAGTAAAACATCTTCCGCCCTGGGATGCTGGTTCTCGTAAAAATCGGTACGGGGCTTGAGCAGAGCCACATCCGGCTCTGGTTCATTGAACTCATCCAGGCGGATGGGATTCTGGACGCTGACAACCGCTTCTTCTGGCGTCAAATGCCGATGAAGAAATGACGAAAATCTCATAATGCATGCCATGTGCCGAGAGCCGATGGGAGTCATTTGGTTGATTTCTCCCGCGATGAGTTCCACACGGTCGTCCTCCCGCAGAATGCCCGAGCGGGCCATGGTGTAATATTCCTCCACTGTAAACCGCCTTTTGGTCACGGAAACAATCATGAGGCCTGCCTTCCATTATTTTTTCTCTCTATATCTAAAGAATTATAAGCCGGAACGAACCCGAGGTAAACTTGAAATCGTGGGCGGAATTCTGGAATCCAAGGGGTTGGCGCCTGGATTCACGGCAGGCGGATCCTATTGATGTCCCTCGGATGGATGATTACGCTGTATTTAAATTTTTGGACAAGTTTCCATGCGAATGCAATCTCCACTTGAATCACATGGTGAAATTATGTATGTTTACTAATTTAGTCAACAATTATTTGTGCTCATCTTGATCATTCCACCAATCCCATACCTGCCCTGTTTTTCAGTGAGTGTATCCTATGATCTCATTTCGGTTGTTTTCTGCCCCCCTGCTTTACTGCTTTTTAGTCATGCTGATGTTCGGTTCGTTTCCTCAGTCGAATGATACCGCCACATCCTATCCTGTATTAACGCGGGAGTTATTCGAGGCTGTTCGTGATGGATCTGTGAACCGCGTGGCGCGGCTTCTGGAAGCGGATCCGGCCCAGGTGAACGCCCGGGATGATCAAGGTTCCACACCCCTGATCCATGCGGCGATGTATGGGGATGAAGCAGTTGTCCGGTTGTTGCTGGAGAAGGGCGCCGATCCCAACGCCAAGAACGATACGGGAGTTACGGCTTTGATGCAGGTCACGAACTCGGTGGCCAAGGCCCGGGAGTTGCTGGAAGCCGGCGCGGAGGTGAATGCCCAGTCCGGTATCGGCAACACTCCGCTGATCCGCGCTGCGGTCTTTTGGGATGGGATGCCGCTGGTGCGATTACTCCTCGAGCATCACGCCGATGTGAATCTTGGCAACTGTTATGGAGACAGCCCGTTGATCGCGGCTGCCATTTCGGGTAATGTGGATACCCTCCGACTTCTGCTGGATCGTGGCGCGAAAACCGATGTGGATCTGCCCCTGCATCCGGTGGACCGGAACGGCCAACCGTTGCATCCCGTGTTCAGTGGCGGGCAATCGGCTCTCATGTGGTCAGCCTTGTTAGGGCATGAAGACGCGGTCCGGTTATTATTGGACCATGGCGCGGAGGTCAACGCGCCGCACCTGTTTGGCACTCCCTTGACGATGTCCGCCTGGCGGGGCCACACGGACGTGGCGCGGTTTCTTCTCGATCATGGTGCGAAGGTGAATTTGCCCGATCCGTTCTACAGCCGCTTTACGCCGCTGTTATGGGCCTGTATTTCCGATGAGGTAGACCTGTCGTACTATCAATTGCTCCTCGACCGGGGCGCGGATGTCAATAAAACGGGAGGGGATTTGCTCGATGCGTTCATGGAATTCCCCCAGACTCCGCTTTTGTGGATGAAACGCCACGGGCGGGAGGACGTCATTGATTTGCTGCGGTTACGAGGCGCGGAGGATAAAGAGGATCCCTGGGCGCTGCGCCATCCCATCCCCCCTGCCCGCGAGTTGCCGGAAGGCTGGATCCCATCCACTATGGTTGAGCAGGCCGTGCGGGCGGCTGTCCCTTCTCTGGAGAGATCGGCGATCGTTTCGGCCGGGAACTTTGCGGCGAACGGACAGCGTTGCGCGTCCTGCCATAACCAGTACTTGCCCGCGATCGCCTTGAGCGCCGTAAAGAAGCATGGATTGCCCCGTGATGAATCCGTCGCGCGCCAATTGCGGGACGATATCTACAACCGCCCCTTCATTCAGCTGGGAAGGGAAATATGTGAACCGGTGTTTCATCCCGCCCCGGCCACGGAATTCGGATACGCCTTGATGAGCCTTGCTCAAGAAGGTGTTTCCCCCAACCGCCATACCGATGCCTACGCGAACTTCGTCGCGGCCAACCAGGCGGAGGACGGTCATTGGTACAACTACCTGCCCCGCCCGCCGATCCAATCTTCCGATATCGGTTCCACGGCTTGGGGCCTGCAGGCGCTGAAACTCTATCCGTTGCCCGGCCGTCAGCAGGAATTCCAGGGACGGATCGAAAAGGCCGCGCGCTGGCTGAAGGCGGTCCCGCCCCGTTTCACCGACGATCGGGTGATGCAACTGCTCGGCTTGTCCTGGGCCGGTGAACCGCCGGAATCCCTCAACCCGCTGGCGGAGGCCTTGATCGCCGAACAACGCGAGGACGGCGGTTGGGCGCAGCTCCCCGGATTGGACAGCGACGCCTACGCCACCGGATCGGCGCTATATGCCTTGCATGAGGCAGCCGGGATAGCGGCGGACGTTCCTGCCTATCAGCGTGGAATCCGCTTCTTGCTGAAGCAGCAACTGGCGGATGGCACCTGGTTCGTCCGCCGCCGCGCGTTTCCGTTCCAGCCCACTATGCACAGCGGCTTCCCCCATGGCCGGGACGGCTGGATTTCTGCCGCGGCAACCAGCTGGGCGGTCCTGGCCCTCGTGGCGGCTGCCGGTCCTCAGGATGGCACGAACCGGGAGAGCCAACCGCCCCTTGCCCAAACCCCGGGGGACTCGGACCGCTTACCGCCTCCGGCGCGACGGCAGGTTGATTTCGTGTCCGACATCCAGCCGATGCTATCCGCATCGTGCCTTGGCTGTCATGGCCCCAACAACCCGCGCAGCAAATATCAGGTGGATACGTTAGACAACCTGTTCAAGCCCGGCCAGCAAGGGCATAAAAATGTGATTCCCGGCGACAGCGCGAACAGCTTGCTGGTGCGTTACGCCGCTGGTCTCGAGGAGGACATGGAAATGCCACCCGCCCCCGTGCGCGCCGGCATCCCCCCCTTGACTCCCGAGCAGATCGGCCTGTTGCGGGCATGGATCGACCAGGGTGCGAATGGCTCCCCTGCAGAGTAGAAAAGCGTAGTCTGTAAATGGATGTGACCGAGGGGCGTAACGGGTCAACAGTCCCCTCACGGATACACCTTCCACCCGGCCGCGCGCGAGGGGAGATGGTTGTCGAGTGTGTAGATATCCGGGAGAACGCCGCGTCGTTGGAAGCGCATGAGATGGAAGCGCTCATATTCCGGAAGCGGCTTCCCCTCGGCTTGGCCGCCCTGGTTACTTGTGGGAAGCGGCCCACGCGCTGCACGGGGAGGGGAGTGAAGCGGGGCGGATCTGGGTGCAAGAACGCATGGAGCAGATTTTGAAAGGGGGCGTGGGATATGTGATCGGCGGGTTGAAGCAAACGATCACCAAGCGGAGGTTGAAAGGGAGCGCGCGGATGGCGTTGGAGAAAGCGATTACCTATTTGGAAAGACTAAAGAAATGGATGCGCTACGATGAATATCTGGCGGCGGGGATGCCGGTGGCGACGGGGGGGTGGAATCGGCGTGCGGCGCGGTGGTGAAGAAGCGGATGGAAGGGGAGGGCGAGCGGTGGAACGTGGAAGGAGCGGAAGCGTGTTTATGAAAATAAGCGTAACGATGCGCCGCTTATACCGTGAGCTCAGGCCGCCTGAAAAACGGAAAAAAGTTACACACCGCCCGGAGGGAGAGGGAATTAATCCTTTTGTCATCTTTTTCCCAGGGCTTACACCTGGGCTCATGCCGAGCCGTTGGCGTTCAAAAACAGCGCTGCAAACCGGCAAATAGTTACAATGATTTTTGTTTCAACCCACTTAGTATGAAAATATCCGGCTGGAGATGAACGAGGCGGATAAGGGATGAATTTAGCGGAGACGGGGTGGATGCATTGCTGAAAAAAGGGGGCACGCGGCCACGTGCCCCCGTGACTATTCAGCCCCGGTTGTGTAACCCATCATGGATTGGCCGGCGGTTCGCCCAACGTCTTGAGCCAGGCCGCCACTTCTTTTGCCAGATCTACCGGCAACGCAAAGGAGACCATCGCGCCCATCGGCGTTTCACGGATTTTTAGTTCCACGGCCTTCGCGGCGGAAGGCTCCATCAACCACTCCACCAATACTTCTTCGCTGAACTGAGCGGAATTTTCCAAGGGGCCGCCGATTCCCCCATCCGGCGCGCCCTGGCCTTTGAGAGTATGGCAGGCCAGGCAGGTTTTTTCGGCGAGCACAGTTTCCACGCGTTCCCACCTGGGTCCCAGTTGCGAGGGCGGTTGGACGGGAAACAAGGTTTTGAGCGCCTCCATCACGAAGTCTACTTGCTCTTCGGTGAGGCGCAGCCCGGCCATATCCCCCGAAGGCTCTTCACGGATCCCCAGGCGTTTGGTGTTCCCGGCGGACGAATCGAGCAGAAAAGCGCGCAGGGTATCTTCCTTGCGGCTGGCCACCGACTCCAAACCTTCACCCGGATCGGGATACCCCACGCCGCCGATCGTGTGGCAGGAGAGGCAACCCAGGGATTCGATCCGCGCCCGGGCATCCAGGGCGGCGAGGTCCAAGGGCTGGCTGGCCATCAGGCAAGATGCCGGCATGAGGATTCCCAGCAAGGGAATCACACCGGCGATGAAAGTCACGGGATATTCGAACATTTTGAGATACGGCTGGAACTTAAGGTACACCAATACGCAAAAGGCCGCGCCGCCGGCCATGAGGACAAACCAGGCCAGGTCATCCGCGAGATCCCGGTCCACGCCCGGGGGAATGGGCACGTAATGCGGGGTGGGATGCAGATACACCACGTACCAGGACAAGGCGTACGCGATGGCTCCGAGAAAAATGCCTTTGGCCTTGTCTTGCAAGGACAAGGCTCCTAAGGCCAGGCCGCTGCCGGCGATCAGCCCCAGGCTGCCCAATGCCCAAAGGGTGGAGGCATCACCCGACATGAGGCGCGCCCAGATCAGGGTTTCCGTGGCGCGGAATTGGACTTGGGCGATCCACATAGCCCCCAAGGTCATGGGACCAATCAAAGGGATCAGAAGTAATCCCACTTGACGGCCGCGGGGATTTCCTCTGAATAGCGCCCACAAGACGAGTAAGCCGCAAACCGAAAAAAGAATAGCCCCAGCAAGGGCTATTCCAAAGAATAAGTTGTTCATGCAAACCGCCTCCGAAAGAATAGTCCAGTGACTTATTGTTTATTCAGGAAGCTCAGGTTCTTTCACGACGGGGTGTTCACCCGTGAGTGATTTCAAAAACGCCACCAGCTGTTGGATTTCCTGATCGGTCGTCTTCTGCGCTTTTAAGGCCCGGAACAAGGGATGCAGATTGGGATTATCTTTGCCACCGTTTGCCATGAACTTTACGGCTTCTTCCAAAGATTCCACGCTTCCGTCATGGAAATAGGGGCCGGTTTTTTCCACCCCGCGCAAGGAGGGAACCCGGAACGCGCTCTTGTCCGAAGGCAGTTTGGTGATTTCCATGCGCCCGATGTCCGGATTCGGTTTATCCGTGCCGACACCGGAATTATAAAAGCCCCAATTAGAGAACACCGGGGGGGTGTGGCAGGTGGAGCACAGTTTTTGATTGAAAAGCTCCCAGCCCTTTTTGGCGTCTTCGCTGATCGCATTCGCGTCGCCGGCTTGGAATTTGTCGAAGGGTGAATTGCCTTCCAATAAAGTCCGTTCGAACGCGGCGATGGCCTTGGTGATGTTGTCTTTGGTGGGGGCTTCGCCGAACACCTCCATGAAGCGTTTCTTGTATTCGGGGACGTCAGCCAGTAACTTGGTGACGACATTCATATCCTGACCCATTTCGATGGGATTTTCCACCGGGCCGCCTGCCTGGTCTTCCAGCGATACAGCCCTTCCATCCCAGAACAAGGCCGTGGCGTATTGCGAATTGATTACCGGATTGGCGTTGCGGTTGCCCTTTTGGCCTTTGTGACCTGTTGAAACCGCATGCGGTTCGGCATAACCGTGTTCCGGCAAGTGGCACGTAGCGCAGGAGATGTCCTTATCCTTGCTGAGACGTTTGTCGAAGAATAGCATCTTGCCCAATTCCACCTTCTCCACGGTCATTGGATTGTCCGCGGGAATTGGCACCGGGGGCAATCCCAAGGGGGGCTTGATTTCCATTGGTGTTCCTGTTTGAGCTGCCGCGGGAGCGAAAGGGGGAAGGGACATCAAAATCATTCCGGCCACCGCGATCAACAGAACTGAGAGTACCCACATATTCCTCATCTGTTTTACCTCCCGTATTTCGTGTGATTATAGAAGTGGTATTTTATCTTCACTCGCTCGTGATTTTGAGGGAGATTTCGTATTTCGGAATGATTTTCATTTCAATTTTTTTGAGGTGACACAGACGTTCTTTCCCAAAGCCAACTTCTCCGGTCAATGAGGGGTGGCAAATGAGGGGTGGCAGGTGATCCGATGGGGCAAGTGCCGACAAATCGAACCACGGTAGTTATAATTTAAGGATAGTTTCAAAAATCTCATGATTCAGCTGGTGAAAATCTTGGTGATTATGCGTGTTCATTGGTTCGTCCTTTTTCTTATCCTATTGAGTCTGCCTCTCTATGGCGGTGAAGCGCCAACGGTGGCATCTCCCGGCCGGGGCATGTTGCCCATGCTGAGGAATGGTTCACCCGCTGCCTACGTTTTATTCAGTCCTTTGAAACAAACCAACGGCTTGGCCATGATCAATCCTGAGGGGAGTGGGTATACCCTAAAGACCGCTCAAGGATTTCAAGGGGTTATGCCGGCTGAGGATTCCCGAGATCAATGTCTCTATTTCCAAACGGCGAGTGATCAGATCGTGTTGGCCACAGGGACCTTTTATGTGACGATCCAGTACCTGGACCGGGGGAAGGGAGCCGTGCGGATCGATTACAATGGGGTAGATAAGGAAGGTAAGCCGCAAAGCCGTAGCGAACGCTTTTTTTTAGGGGACAGTGGATACTGGCTGCAACACACCTTTACCCTCACTGATGCGGCATTGAACCACGCGTTTCCCGCCGAGACCGATTTTCGCATTTACTGTCCTGGCGTGCCGATCCGCTCGGTGTCGATTACCCGCTTTCCCACTCCCAATGCCGATCAGGCCATCAGTCCGGCTTTTCGCCAGTCTGGAGTAAACCTTCCCGCCGGGTATTCGGTGGGAGTGATCGTGGAAGACCGCCCTGCGGATTCGATGTGGGAGAGCGATTCCATTCTAGAAGGCAAGGCCAAGCTCTACCACACGTGGGGAGCGCCATTCGTTGTGACCACGGTAGACTTATCAGAACTCGAAACCCCACAAGGGAAAGTGGATTTTTCGCGATACGCCGCTCGGGCGAAAAAATTGGCGCAATGGAATTTGGGATGGGTTCCCCGATTTAAGATCGGTGATCTTCAAGCACTTCCTCCCAAGGCAGCGGCTGGCCTGCAACGGGCCGTGGGCACAGAAAAATCCCGTGAAGGGCCGATGGCCTCGATCTGGGATCCACAACTGCCCCAAGTCTACGGCCGCTTGTTCTCGGAAATGCGTCTGGCCATCAACGTACCGCCGATACCCCGGGTGATTTTATCGTTCGCGGGAGACTGGGGGCCGCTGTACTGGTCCGCGGAAGACTCCGAGCAAGCCGGCTGGCCCGATTTTTGGGCCGGTGACGCGCGGGCGGTAGCCGATTTTCAGGCAGCCATGCGCAGGCGGTATGGCAGTCCTACTGCCTTGCGGGCCGCATGGCATACCAACATCAACGGGTGGCAGGACGCCGTTCCGGTCTTGTCTTCCGATCTTACTCCGTCCCGGAAACTCGATACTCTTACGTGGTACCGGAACACTCTGGCGGCGGTTGTGAGACAAATCGTGGAACAGGCACGGATCCAGTTTCCCCAAGCGGAAATCCTCATCGAAACCGGCGGTGATTTTCTATATGGCGCCACCGATGCCCGTTTATTGGCGGCCATCGCCGCCGAGACGAAATCGGCACTGCTCATGATTACGGAGGAGACCCTTCCGGCCACGTCGGTATATTGGCTGTGGTTAGCCGGCGCTGCCAACCGGATGGGCGTGAAATGCGGATTGCGTTATACAGGCCGGGGTAGCGGCGAGGCGGTCTTGGGATGCCTGTTTTCGCTGGCCAGCGAAGGCGGAACCCAATTCTATTTTCCGGAAGAATTGCTGGCTGGGCAAAACGCTTGGCAAAATTACACCAACGCGATCGGCCGCCTGACCGTTTCGCGGCCCCAACCCCGGGTGGGCGTTGTCTTCCCGCGGACCTCGCTTTCAGTGGAATCACCGCAAACTTTTGCGCGGCTGGTCAGCGAATACCGGGAATATTTCGGGTTTGATGTGATCGACGAAGAAGATTTACCCTCGATCACCGCGGCCGGCTATCCGTTGCTCTTCGTCCCTTGGGGAACCCTTTGGACCGACCGGGCCATCACGGCGTTCGAAAACCTCGTGCGCGGCGGCGCGGCATTAATCGTACATGCTGAACAACCGTGGACGGCATTGAGCGGTGACGCGGCATTCAATGAACGCCTGTTTGCCGCGCGCTTGATCCAAACAGGGGGCAGTCTGCGCTATGAGCCGTTGCGGGATACATCCCCTCTCACGAACGTAACGGGTGCTCCGGCACATCACAGCGGTGTCTTGACTCTTGGAATGCCCGGGGATGAGGCATTTCTTTCAGGACAATGGGGCTTGCCCCAAGACGAAGCCGCCGCCAGACAATATGGATTGCCCTTCTCCTCGTTCCGGTGGCTAGGTGAGCGTGGCCGCGTTTCATTCATCATTCAGCCTGGCCAGGATTATCGGCTGGATATCGAAGGCTTTCTACCCCGAGGCAAACGCGCTCAAGTGTTGATCAACCGGCAGCCATTTGGCACGATCGAGGGGGACGGCCACTTCGTATGGAGTCAGGTTTTGCGGGGCGCATGGCGGCCGCGGCAAAGGGAAATGGAAATCACCCTCCGGGGCCAGGAATGGAGCACGGGAGAAATCCTGGGAGCCACGCAAACGCACCGGGTTACCATGGCGGTCAGCCGGATCGGCCTGGTTCCGATGAAAGAATCTGCAGCCATGAATACGGCAGGAGCTCCGGCGACTCCCCCGGTCCCCTCCATTGACCGGCCGTTGCTGCGCGGCACCCTGTTGCGTGAAATAGGGCGCGGATTTACTTTGCTGGCGCCGGGGGATCAGATTAACGATTACGTGTTCCGCGAAATCCTCAACGCGGTTGTGGCGAATCCCGCCCTGCTCGATCCTCGTTACCGGTTTACGATACCTCTCGACGGCGCGCCCAATCGAGTTTATTTGAAGCCGTTGTTAGGCAGCACGGTCTATGTCAACTTGAGCAGCGAACCGGTTACTGTGGGAGGGGCTCGCGCCGGTTCCCGCGGCCTGACCATCCCGCCGCAAACCTTAATGTATTCCCGGTGACAGTGCCCTGCCGGGATGGTTTAGAGCAGGCTGGATTCATGGAAGCAATATCCGCGATTTACCTTAGTCGGATCGAATCATACTTTGTGAATACCCTAATCATGAAAATGGAGCGATAATTTGCCAGGTGATTCGAATAAACCCATATGGGCCCCATTGGCGGAATTGATCGAATCGCATGAGCGGTTTTTGATCTCGACCCACATCCGGCCGGACGGCGACGCGATCGGTTCCGCCCTGGCCATGAAGAGGCTTCTGGAACACCGGGGAAAAGATGCCGTTTGCGTGATGGATGAAGATCCCGGCCGCATGTATACCTCCTTTTTCGCGCCCGGAGAAATTCAAATCCTGGATTCCCAGACCCTGGCTTATCCCGGCCGCGAGGTGATGGTAATGGTGGACGCGGGAGAATGGTACCGGTTGGGCCGGGTCGGGGATTTCATGCGCCAACAACCCGGGCCGAAGATATGTATCGATCACCATATTCCCCAGAACGAATTCAACGGGCTCAAAATAGTCGATATCCACGCGCCTTCCACCACTGTCTTGATCTACCGGTTCCTGCAATATTTGAATATGGAACTGACCCTCGATCTGGCTGAACCGGTCTACCTGGGCATCATTGTGGATACGCAGAATTTTCACCTGCCCAATACTACCGAGGAAACGCATACCATCGCCGCGGCCTGTTTGCGGACCGGAGTTCAACCGGACAAAGTGCATAAACCGGTATACGGGACGTTGCGGATCTCCCGCGTCCGACTCCTGTCGCAAGCCTTCGGCAACCTGGAATTGCATTGTCAAGGCCGGGTGGGAATAATGTACACCACCCGGGCCATGTTCGAGGCGTTCGGCGCGGATGAAGCGGATGATGATGGATTCGTTGATTTGGTGAAATCGGTGGAGGGGGTGCGGGTCGGGGTCTATCTGCGTGAAGAGCGGGACAAGGCTGTCAAGATCAGCTGGCGGACCGTAGGGAACAACAGCGTGGCAGATTCCGCCCACCGGTTTGGAGGTGGCGGACATAAGCAAGCCGCCGGAGCGACGGTACCAGGGGATATAGAGAGTGTCAAGATAATGGTCTTGACGGATTTGGAAGAGCGGATCGCCCGCGGAGAGATTACTTGATACGAATGATACTAAGTGGATTCACGAATATCAATTCCACTAATTTCATGAGGAGAATGAAAGACCGGTCAACTGCATACCGCAGGCCGATGGAGAATCATGCACGGTTCTTGCCTGCCCGGCTGGTTGTCTGCTTGGGCTTCGGACTGGCCTTGTTTTTCTCATTCCTAGTTTCGTTGGGGTGGAGCGCTGAATCCCGAGGGATGGTTTTTCTGATCCAGAGTAAACGGGGAGGGATTACCGGCTTGTCGTTGAATGCCAACTTGGAATCCTCCCCGCCGGTCGTAGTGCGTCCAAATCCGGAAAACGTGGCGTATACTGTCGTCGATCTCGAAACGGTTCCTCAGGGAGGTTATCAATTAACCGCCAACGGCCGGGTGTTGCCCTTGGGAGCAGCCAAGATGCCTTACACCGCCTGGGGGACGATCCGCGACGCACGGGGGTTGGCAATGGCTCCCGATATCCCGGGTGGGTGGATTGCGGCGGAAAATTATATCAAAAAAATCGGACGTCCGCCGCAGTTGGTTTTTCCGGCGTTTTATCAGGGAGGCCCCATCGCCGACCTGGAATATGACGAGCGCGGCCAGCAGTTGGTTGTAGTGCATGAAAACGGCGTGATTTCTCTCTGTGGCCGCCGGGAATATGCGATGTTTAATCCCATTCCTATCGAAGATGGCCGGGCGATCGATATCGAGGCCGCCCCTCTTGGATACTATGTGCTGACAGAAAAGGGGAAGGTTTTCGAGGTGAATCAGAATCAGGCGGTGCTTGTGCACGATGATCCCGATCTGGGAGAGGGACTGGTCTGTGACCTGGAAGTTCCTCCCGATGGGATAGGATTTTACTTGCTGGATGTGTTCGGGGTCATTCACGCGTTTTCGGGCGCCCCGCCGGTGCTTACCAGCGAACCGCTAGCTTCCCCGGAGGCTATGGATTTGGAAATCGTTCCGGGTGATTCTATTCCGCGATGGGATCCTCCCGGATTGCATACCCAGGTGGCGTTCCGGCCGGACATGATCATGCTTGATCCCGAAGGACCGCATAAAGCCATTTCCCTTGACATTCAATACGCGGAGCAACTCACGGGTTTTTACGCGCAGCTCCAGTATGATGCCGATATCATAACACTTGAGCCCAATCTGGGATCCTGGTGGGAGCGGTCCATGCGCGGCGCGCCGATCGATATTTCGATGGATCCCCACGATGGATTTTTTTCCCTGCGGGGTGGGGGCTCTTTTTCCCCGTACGAGGGAGTGAATGGGGGGGGAGAATTGGTGAAGCTAATGGCTTCGCCGGTGAAAGGGGTCACCTCCGCTGTAACCGTTTTAAAATTAACCGAGTTTTATTTCCGCGACGCCTCGCTGGAAAGCGTGGACCGGGCGGCTCGCATCGTGAATGCGTGTACGGTGGTCATCACACCGATCCAGCCCCGTTTGGAACTGGCCTGGCATACCGGTGAGCAAGAGCATCTCACTGAAGAATGGACGGTAAAGCCGGGCGAGGTCATCCGGGCGGATATTGTAGTGGAAAACGGAAGCCGTATTCGTACTTTTGAGTTTGGTTTTCAATTTCCAAATGATTTTTTGAGATTCTTGGGCATGACTCCAGGCGAAGTCTGGCGGGATGACGTTCCCGTAGTCCCCCGGTTCGATCTGCCCTCCCGGGCCAACCAGCAAGGGAGGCTGGAAGGGCAACGGATAGAAGCCGAAGAAGCGGGCGCGTGCCTGGACCGGGCGGATGCGTTGGTTAGTCTCTTCTTCGCGGTGACTTCGTATGGGCAGGGAGAAATCCGCCTGACAAATCCCCGTGGCATGGATGATGATGGTCAGGAATTAGGCATTGCTACTGACAATTTAGTTTTGCCCGTGGTGTGCCGGTG
This sequence comes from Candidatus Omnitrophota bacterium, assembly GCA_013177805.1. GTDB lineage: Bacteria > Hinthialibacterota > Hinthialibacteria > Hinthialibacterales > Hinthialibacteraceae > JABLXU01. The sequence goes on along the minus strand of JABLXU010000005.1, from coordinate 86,752 downwards.
ATCCATAAAGTGGCCCGGTATTGGACAGGCTTCCTATTGCATGGAACTGCCTACCGGCTTTGACGTTTCATGACAGTATTTTACTTGACAGTTTTCGGTTTCGCTCCTATTATATGAATATAAAATCATTTATTGAATGATTATTCAGGACCGCTCTATGCCATCTCTCCCGAATCCGCCGTCCCTTTCGCGAAAGCGGAAAGTCCGGGAGCAAACCCGGGAAGAAATCCTCCAGGCGGCCGGACGGATTTTTCGAGCGAAGGGATTTCATTCCGCTACCGCGGAGGAGATAGCGCGAGAGGCTGGCGTGGAGGTGGGGACGATTTACAACATAATCGGCAGCAAGGAGCAACTTTATTTCCAAGTCATCCTGGGAATCGCGCGGGATTTATTGAAACGGTTGGATGAGGATGTCCTGACGCAGGAATCCGCCGAGGAAGCCATCGAAAGGCTGATTCATCTTCGGATTGCGGAGTATGAACGGTATCAGTTGTTTTTTCATTTGTTTTACAACCGTTTTCCGGCCCAATCGCGGGATTTCAACCAGTTACCCCAGGAGGTGTTCGATTCGTATTACAACTATCTCACACGGCTGGGTGAATTCTTTCAAAGAGCCATTTTCCCGGAAGGCAGCCCGGAGTACTACCCGTTTTATTTGGCCTTGAGTCTCGAAGGATTCATTCATGCCTTCATGGGATTGGAAGCGTATACGGAGCAAACCCGGCCCCTGGCCCGGATCAGCCGGTTCATAAAACGGATGTGGATCGAATCGATGCAGTTGAAAGAAGGAATGGATAAGAAATCGCCCGTTATCTCGAAGGATGCGGGTTCGAGGCAGATTCACATCACCCGGTATGATTTGGCGCGGTTGACGGATTTGATCCTGGTATACCGGTCCTTCAGCCAAGGGTATTCAGATCAACATCTGAAAAATTTGGCGAAAGAATTGAACCGGGCCAAGGTCGTGCCATCGCGCGCCATCCCGCCGGATGTCATCACGATGAATTCCCGGGTCTGTCTGCTGGATTTGGATACCGGCGAACGACTTATTGTTTCCGTCGTTTTTCCCGCAGACGCAACCCGGCCGGATCAGATTTCCGTACTGGATCCGCTGGGGACGGCCATGCTGGGGTATCGTGTAGGTGACAATTTCACCGTAAACCGGGAGTGGGAGGAAAAACGGTATCGAGTGGATGAGATGTTATATCAACCTGAAGCAGCCGGTGATTTTCATCTATAAGTCATATCGATAGAACTCCGTATGTAGCATAGAGCAGAACCATCCGCGGACCGGATACGAAGAGGCCCCATCGAGGAACGTGTTTCGGTGGAGGTTTTTTTATTTTTTCTCCGTGGAAGGTCACTGGGAGGATTTATTCCTCTTGCGTATGCGAGAATAAAACCGGAAGGAGAATTGGGTCATGAAGAACAAAACCAAGACCAAGGCCGGGATGGAACGAACCACCAACCGGATTGTGCTTAGCGAAATGGACTTTCAGCGGATCAAGGAAGACATCCAGAATTTCCGTTTTCAAGGGGACGCCCGCTTGTTCGGATATGTCAACAACCTGGAGAAGGAATTGCACCATGCGAGGGTGGTTCCCCCGGAAGAGATCGAGGCCGATGTAGTGACCATGAATTCCACCGTGCGCGTGATGGACGTGAAAACCAAGGAAAGTACGGTATATACCCTTGTGTATCCCCATGACGCTAATATCGATGAGAACAAAATCTCGGTATTGTCCCCGATCGGCTGTGCCTTGATCGGGTGCCGGGTAGGCGAGGTTGTGGATGTGAAGGTCCCCTCCGGCGTCCGGCAATACCGGATCGAGGAACTTCTGTACCAGCCGGAAGCGGCGGGCGAACTGCATCGGTAAAGACGGACTTTTCCCTAATGCCTGCCCTCGAAACGAAGGTGAATAGAAGAGGTGACAATGAAAAAATGGGGCACGCGGCCGCGTGCCCCCGCTTGTGTAATCCGCCGACTTGATCCCCTTATTCCGTGTAGGGATGTTTCCAAGGCGGGCGGTATTCGCGTTTCATGAGTTGGGCGGCGTCGGGATCGAGTATCCGCTGTTGCTCCCGGTCCCATTTCACGTTCACACCGGATTCGTACGCGATCATGGCGAGCTGCACGGTGACCGTGGATTGATAGCCTTCCTCGGCCGGGCAGTCGGGTTGTTGCCGGGTCCTCACGCATTCCAGAAAATTGGCCATGTGGTTTTTTCCCATGTTCGTGTCGCTCTTGCGCGCGGTCCGGTCTTGTTTGGGATCGCGAGGGATGGTGATCCATTGTTGATCCGTCACAAACACAGTTTCCTTCTCGCCGAAAAAGAGGATTCCATTGTTGATTTCGGGATTGTACTCGGCGGATCCCCAGATCCGGTGGCGCCAGACCACAGGGCAAGAGTCAAACTCGAAATGGGCGGTCAGGGTATCGGGGGTGGTGATTTTGCCTTTCAGCTGATAGAGTCCCCCGGCGGCGGTCACAAAATGGGGGGTCGTTTCCCGCAAGATATAACGGCAGGCGTCGATCCAATGGATTCCCCAATCGACGAGGTGGCCGTGGCCGGTGGTTTTTTCAAGACGCCAATTGAAATGGCCGGCCTGGGGGCTGTAGGGGATTTTGGGCGCGGGGCCGCACCACAAGTCCCAATCCAACGAAGCGGGAGGTTCCTGCGGTGTGGGATCGGCAGTTCCGGCGGTGTAATGAATCTGGGCGTCGGCCTGCACGATTTTCCCGGCTTTTCCTGATTGGATATAATCCCGGACTTCACGGATGGCCTGGCTTTGACGGCGTTGAAAACCGATCTGGATGATCCGGTCCGATTGTTGGGCGGCCGCAAGCATAGCCTGGCCTTCACGGATATCGTAAGCCAGGGGTTTTTCGCAATAGATATCGAGTCCTTTTTCAAGGCTGGCGAGGAATTGGAGCGCGTGCCATTGGGGCGGGGAGGCGATGATGACCGCTTCCAGGCCGGGAGTTGCCAAGAGATCCTGATAGTGCTTGAAGCCTTGAGGCGCCTGGCCGCCTTGGAGTTTAGCGGTTTCCTTGATGGCTGAATCTAAATGGGCGCTGTCGACATCGCAAAGTGCGATGAATTCCACACCGCCCACTTGGAGGGCGGCCTTGAGATCAACCATCCCATACCAGCCGCAGCCGATCAATCCCATGCGGAGGGGACGGTTCTCCGGAGCGGCGAAAGATAGACGGCCGACAGTCAGGGCGGCGGTGGTTCTCAGGAATGCGCGGCGAGTTGGCCGGGGCATGGGCGTATCCTTTCATGGTGTTCGAATGGGTCTTCTGGTAACAATTCAGCTTTAGTCTAATAGATTCTTTACGTTCAAGGCCAGGGCGAGGGAAATATAATGCGCTCAACTGAATGGGCTGGTTGGTGTCCATCTGCGGTATGACCAGCAACCTGTCAATTGACCTTATTACATGCCGCGGAGCGGGTTATTTTCGATTTTTTGTACTATATATTAAACAAAGAATCCAAAGAATCACCGGAATTCGATATGGATCGATCATGCCGGCCGGGCAAGATCAGGAAAAAACCATTTGAGGTTTGGCGTTAATGCGCGCACAGGATTATAAGCAAGAATCTAAATTGGCTCGATTCAATTGGTTGATCTTCTGTTTATTGGTCATGCCAGGGGGAATGGCCGCGGCGCAAACTGGCAAGGTGCTGATCACGGAACTCCAGGCCGGAGGCAACACGGTCCTTGCGGATGAAGACAAGGACTACCCGGATTGGATCGAAATATGCAATACGGGATCAACGGCGGTCCCGCTGCAGGGATGGTATCTGACAGACGATCCGCTAGCCTTGAACAAATGGGCATTTCCCGATGTGACTCTCCCCGGGGGAAGTTTCATGGTGATTTTCGCCTCGGGGAAAAACCGGAGGAATCCGGGAAAACCCTTGCATACCAATTTTCAGTTGAGCGAAGCGGGCGAATTTTTGGGCTTAATCCAGCCGGATGGGAAAACCATTGCCCACGCGTACCATCCCTCGTACCCGGATATGACCGGATCCCGGGACGGATTTTCGTATGGTCTCGTGGCGGACATCCTTACCCTGGTCGAGTTAGGCACACCCGCCAAGTTGTCGGTTCCAGCAAACGGCGATTGGCGAAATTCCTGGACAGAGCCGGATTTCGATGATTCCAATTGGAAACCGGCGCCAATGGGGGTGGGATTCGGCTCGCGGCCGGGAGTTTTCACGGTTACCACATACAAAGCCAACATCCAGGTTACTTCGCTGGCGGATGCGGATCTGGTAATCCGGGATCCGGCACGGCAGGAGCGGATCGACCAGGCCACCGTGGAGGTGATCAATTTTTTCGACAATGGATCGGAGGGGCATTTTCCCAATAACCAGCCTTTCCCCGGTCACACACCCGATCAGGACGTAGATGATTTCGTCGTGCGGGCGGTGGGCCATGTTCTGATTCCGGCGCAAGGGACGTGGACATTTGGAATCAATTCGGACGACGGGGCACGGCTGCGGATCGATGGACAGGACGTGATCGTGGACGATACCCTGCACAGCCCGCAAGACGCGTTCGGAACCGTGAACCTGACGGCTGGCATGCACGAATTCGAGCTGGTCTTTTTCGAGCGGAGCGGGGGAGCGGAATTGGAACTTTTCGCGGCTCCTGGGGAACGGACCGATGTGGAGGACGGCGGATTCCGGCTGGTGGGCGATACCGCCGGGGGAGGGCTATCGTTGGGTGGATTCAACGAATGGATCCGGTATAACGCCGAAGTGGATATGAAAGGCATCAATTCTTCGGTGTATCTGCGCGTCCCGTTCCCGATAGCCGATCCTTCGGCGCCGTATTCCCTTTATTTGGATATAAAGTACAACGATGGCTTTGTGGCTTATCTGAACGGGCACGAAGTGGCGCGCCGGAACGCGCCGGCAACAACGGCCTGGAACTCCAGCGCGGTTACGAAACCCTCCCCGGAGGAAGAATACCACTCGGAAGGATTCAACCTGACGGACTACGCGCCCTATCTGCGGATGGGGACCAATATTCTTGCCATTCAGGGTTTGAACGCCACGAAGGATGATCCAGACTTTTTGATTCAGCCCGTGTTCAAGGCGGTCGCGGTAGATAAGAGCGCGCTACGCTATTTCAAGGATCCGACGCCTGGAACGGCCAACGGCAAAGGAGTGGTGGGATTGGTTGATCCACCCGAATTCAGCCGGGAGCGGGGATTTTACGATCAACCTTTCATGGTCACCTTGACCACTCCTACGGCGGGTGCGGTGATCCGTTACACCACCGACGGCCGGGCTCCCGCTGAAAATGTGGGTGTGATTTACACGGGACCGCTCTCCATCCAAGGTACCACGACTTTGCGGGCGGCCGCTTTTAAACCGGATCATCAACCGAGCGCGCCTATCGGGCAGACTTATATTTTTTTGAAGGACGTGATCCGGCAAACCCGTCCGGCGGAATATCCTACCCGGTGGGGCGGGGGAGTGGCGGCGGATTACGAGATGGATCCCGATGTGGTTAACGATCCCCGGTACCGGAACACGATCCAGGATGACTTGAAATCGATTCCAACCGTTTCGATCATCATGGATCCCACGGATCTGTTCGGCGCGCGGGACGGCATTTATACGCATCCGGAAAGCAAGGGAGACCGCTGGGAACGGCCCACGTCAGCGGAGTTCATCTACCCGGACGGGCGGCCGGGATTTCAAATCAACAGCGGCATCCAGATCCAGGGCGGCTATGGACGGATTCCCAGTTTGAAAAAACATTCGCTGCGGTTAATGTTTAAGCGGCAACATGGACCGCCCGCATTGCGGTACCGGGTCTTCGATGATTCCCCGGTAGACAAGTTCGATACGCTGGTCTTCCGGAGCAACTACAACTACACGTGGCATGGGCAGGAAGGGGGATTTGGAAGCACCATCGGCCGGGCGGAGTACATGCGGGACGAATTTTCCCGCCGGACCCAACTGGCGTTGGGGCAACCGGCTTCGCATGGAACGTATGTGCATTTGTATCTGAACGGCCTGTATTGGGGATTGTACAACCTTGTGGAGCGGCCGGATGATAGTTTCGCGGCGGCCTATCTAGGTGGCGAGAAAGAAGAGTACGATGTGGTCACCGGCGGGTCGCGGTCGATCAGCGGGACGCAGGTCAAAGCGGGCAACAAACAGGCCTGGAACGCCATGATGGCGATCGTGGAATCGAATTCCCTCAGCGCGGAAGAACGATACCGGCAAGTCCAGGCCTATTTGGATGTCGACAACCTGATCGATTACATGCTGACCATTATCTATACGGGCAACCGGGACGCGCCGACCGTGATTGGGGGAGGTGGAACTCCCTGGAATTTCTATACGGCCCGGCGGCGGCTGCCGGGGGCCGGCTTGTTCACATTCGCGTGGGATTCGGAATGGACGCTGGAAGAACCTACCCGCAATGTCGTGGATTTTCACAATGGGCGGGACAACCCCGGACGGATTTTCCAACGATTGCGGTCCAGCGCGGAGTTCCGGCTGCGGGTGGCCGACCGGATCCAAAAGCATTTCTTCAACGGCGGGGCGTTGACCCCGGAAGCGTCCATGGCCCGGTACCGTGAAATCGCCCAGTTCATTGACCGGGCCATTGTGGGAGAATCGGCGCGCTGGGGTGATGCTCCCGGCGGCCGGGCGCGCACCCGGGATGACGACTGGATCAAGGAGCGGGACCGGATTCTGAATCAGTACCTGCCTGTACGTAGCGGCATCGTTCTGGAGCAGCTGCGCAAGGCCAATCTTTATCCCGAGCTTCCCGCGCCGGTGTTCAACCATCCGGGCGGGGTGGTGGATCCCGGATTCGGATTGACCATGCAGGTGGATGCCACCCCGCAACCGGAACGAATGGCCGTTCTTCTTGTGCCAATAAACGATTTCTGGAAATACCAGCAATCGGGCGTGGACCCAGGGCCGGAATGGATGCGGCCGGAGTTTGATGATACTTCATGGCCCCTGGGTAAGGCCTTGTTTCATGTCGAGGATGCGGTCTTGCCGGAGACGAAAAACACCTCCCTCCGAATCGGCAGAACCACCTACTATTTCCGGACTGCGTTCGATGTGGGAGATGAGGTCTCGTTGCCGGACGCGGCATTGGAGATTTCCACCATTCTCGATGACGGCGCGGTGATCTACCTCAACGGGATCGAAGTCTTGCGGATCCGGATGCCGGACGGTCCGGTGAATTATTCCACGTTTTCGAGTTCGACCGTCGGGGACGCGACATGGGAAGGGCCGTTCCTGGTTCCAGCTCACTATCTGAAAAAAGGGACCAATGTGCTGGCGGCGGAGGTTCATCAAACCAACGCGAGCAGCACGGATGTTGTGTGGGGAATGACATTGACCGCGTATCTCCCTGCGACAGCCACTGGTCCTCAAGAGATACCGATTTATTACACCGTGGATGGCGGCGATCCCCGATTATCCGGTGGAGCGGTCGACAGCCAACGGGCGAAGCGGTACACGGGGCCGGTGATCTTGACCGAAAACACGCGTGTCAAGGCCCGGGCCTACGATGGGCAAACCTGGAGTGCCTTGAGTGAAGCCTCTTTCCGGGTCAATCTGCCCGTGTCCGACTTGGCTTTTTTGCGAACGAATCTGAAAATCACGGAACTCATGTTCAACCCAGCCGCGGAAGGGAATTTCGAATTCATCGAACTGCACAACGACCATCCCTCGGCTCCGGTGGTTCTCAGCGGAGTGGAGTTCACGAACGGTATCCAATACCGTTTCCCCGAAGGCACACTGATTCCTCCCCAAGGTTACCTTCTGGTGACCCAAACCCAAAACGAGGCCGAACAGGCCGCGTTCCGCCAAGAGTACCGGTTGGATGATCAAGTCTTCCTTGCCGGACCGTACACTGGAAAGTTGGCTAACGAGGGAGAATCGGTGACTCTGCGTGGGCCGGATGGCGGAGCGGAAATCGTGACGTTCGAGTATCGCGTTGGTCCGGGATGGCCGGCAGCCGTGGATGGGGCCGGCCACTCATTGGTTCCCCTGGCCGCCGCGGGGAAGGATCAGGATATTGGATCGCTGAATTACGGTGGAAATTGGCGCGCGAGCGCGGTGATCGGCGGTTCGCCCGGCCGGGCGGATTCCGATCCGGTCCGCCATGTCATGCTGAATGAGTTCCTGGCGGATTCCCCGGACGGCAACGGTTGGGTGGAACTGTATAACCCGTCACCCGAAAGGGTCCATTTGGCCGATTGGTATATGAGTGATGACCATAATCTCTTGAAGAAATGGGCGTTGCCGGCCGTGGAGATCCCGCCGGGCGGATTCCTCAGTTTCGATGAAAAAAACCATTTCAACCAGCCGGCGGGGAGCGGATTCACGTTAAACCGTTTCGGTGGCGCATTGTATCTTTCCTATCTGCCTGGGATCTTCGGCGTGGACCGGGTGGTGGACGCGGTGAAATACGCGGGGCAGGAGATGAATGTGGCTTGGGGCCGGAGCAGGGACGGCGGGCCGTATTGGGTGCCGATGATCCCTTCGCGGGAGGCGGCCAATTCTCCGTTGGCTGAACGGATCATTCTCGACGAGATCATGTATCATCCGCCTGAAGTGCCGCCGAACCGGGACGAGAATCCATGGGGGGAATTCCTCGAGTTATGGAATCCCTCGGATCAGGAGATCCCCCTGTTCAACGAGGCCGGCGTCTGGCGGATATATGACGGGATTGAATATACGTTTATGCCAAATCTGATTCTTCCGCCCCAGGGAAGGATTTTGCTAGTGAAATTCGATCCGTCGGACATCGCGGCGATGCAAACTTTTCAGGCCTTGTATAACATCCCCGCGATGGACGCGCTGGTGGTGGGGCCATTCAATGGCAATTTATCCAACCAAGGTGAACGGATTGTCCTCGAAAAACCGTTGGTGCATGATCCATCGGGATTTCCCCTTTCCTGGACGGTGGTGGATGAGGTGATCTACTTTGACAAGGAACCTTGGACCCGGGAGGCGGATGGCACCGGAAAGGTCTTGCAGCGGATTTCCACCCGGCGGCCGGGGAATGATCCATCCAACTGGCAGGCGGATGTTCCTACGCCGGGCCGGAGCAACCCCAACACCTCCGTGGCCGCGTGGATGATATATTGATTACCGTTAAAGGCAGGCGGTATATGAAGTAGTGGCCAATATGGGAATTCGGAAAAAATCGGGCAAGGAAGGGAAGGATGCTAGGCAATCCTCCCCCTCCTTGCCTTTTCCCACTAAGGGAGGAGGTATTGTAAATTAGTATATTGATTTTCAGCGGGGTGCGATGGCGAAGTGACGAACATCTGGTATTTGGGTAGGAAACGTAAAATAGGGGGGATGGTTCATTCAATCCACTGGAATAAAAGTGATGTATGGGTGATTAAAAAGGTGATAAAAATAAGTAAATTGTCATGATTCTTGCGCTCTATCGCTTGTTTTTGCGTTGATCGAGACGTTCTCCCTGGGGGCGGCGGATGGGAATATGCAATCCGCCGCTGGCTTCCAATTCGTCGAAGAGTTGATTGCGCATGGCCTCGATCCGCTCGCGGTAAGACGGCACGCGGATGAGATTATGCTGCTCGTGCGGATCGGTCTCGAGGTCGTAAAATCCATCGTAATCCCACACGCCGTGATAGAAGATATATTTATATCGTTCGTTCCGGATAGCGAACAACGAAGGAGTCGCGGGAAAGTTCCATTCCCAATGATATTCGTACAAGATGTGATCCCGCCAGGGAATTGTTTCTCCCCGCAACAAGGGCAGAAATGAACGGCCGTCCATGGCCGCTTCCGGGGGAATGGGGACGCCTGCGGCTTCCAGCAGGGTAGGAGCGATATCAATGTTTTGCACCATCGGCGTCACGCGGGATCCCGGTTGGATCCATCCCGGCGCGTAGGCCAGCATCGGCACACGGATCGATTCCTCAAAGGCGTCGCGTTTGTCATAAAAGCCATGTTCGCCCAGCGCGAAACCGTTATCACTCATATAAATCACTAGAGTGGACTGGCTCAAGCCGGCTTCGTCCAGGTAGCGTAAAATCCGCCCGATGTTCTCATCTAAACCGTGAACGGTCTCGCAGTACCGCCGGTAGAGCTCCTCATACGAGGGCACGGGATCGTTGTCATACGGTCCGGTTTCCATGTGGTCGACGCCATGAATGCTGTACCGCCTTTCCCGGATCCAATGCGATTGAGTCTGATAGTTTTCGTCCGTGTTGGCCATGGTTTCCGGACGTTGGATTTCGGCGTTTTGATATCGGCCCATGTGGCGCGGCGCGGGTTGGAAGGGGAAATGGACCGCCTTGAAGGAGAGATACAGAAAAAACGGACGTTCTTGGTTTCGGCCCTCTTTCAGCCAATTCAGCGCGCGATCGGCCAGGATATCGGTGGTGTATCCTTCGAAACTCCGCCGCCGGCCGTTGATATTCAGCACCGGATCTTCATATTCACCTTGGCCTTTGAAACTTTCCCAGTGATCGAAGCCCGGCCGGGGATGGTCATCCTCGTGCCCCATGTGCCATTTGCCGATGAACGCGGTCTGGTATCCATCCTGTTGAAGATAGCGGGGGAAGAATACCGTGCCTTCCGGCTCCGGCCGTTGGTTGTCCACGATGCCATGGTGGTGCATGTATTGCCCGGTCAGAATCGATGCCCGGCTTGGGGAACAAAGAGAGGTGCTGACGAAGGCGTTGACCAGGTGGGCCCCTTCCCGCGCCATACGGTCCAGGTTGGGAGTTTCCAGGAAACGCGGCCCATGGTCCATAAAGCTCATAAAATCGTAGCGGTGGTCATCGCTGAGAATCAGTATGATATTCCGGGGCTTTTCTCTGGATTCAGATGCACGACCGAAAGATGATCCCATGGCGTGAAACAACGCCAGCGAGCCGGCGCTCTTTCCGGCGGTTCGCATGAAACCCCGGCGGTTTGTCTGGTGAGTCAACAACGGATTGGAAGATGCTTCACGGTAAAAGGATCTGAGTCGGCGCATGAAATCACCGCCTTTCCTTTAGAATTCGTAATTTTATTTTTCCCGGGATGTTTTATATCACATCCCCTGCTGGTGATCCACCACAGGATTGAACCATATCTGTCTTGCCATCTGGGAGCGGCATTCAACAGGCATGTGTTTTCAAGTTTCATGGGCAGATCTATAATGATTAATTTCCTATACCAAACGGATAAGAAAGAACGAACCATGGGATTCAAGAGCTTGGACAGCCTGAAAACCTTGCGGGAATTGAATGTCAGCGGGAAGCCGTACGCCTATTACAGCCTGAAAGCGGCGGAAGAGGCGGGTCTTAACGGCATCAGCCGCCTTCCGTATTCGCTGAAGGTATTGTTGGAGAACTTGCTCCGAAACGAAAACGGCCGGGGCGTGAAGGAGGCGGATATCCGCGCCGTGGCTGGTTGGCTGAAGGAGCGCAAATCCAGCCATGAGATCGCTTTCAGCCCCGCGCGGGTGCTGATGCAGGATTTCACTGGTGTGCCGGCGGTGGTGGACCTGGCGGCGATGCGCAATGCCATGGCCGCCCTGGGGGGCGATGCCCAAAAAATCAATCCCTTGAATCCTGTGGACCTGGTGATTGACCACTCGGTCATGGTGGACCATTTCGGCACGCCGGACGCGTTTCGTGTCAATGTGGATCTGGAATTCCAACGCAATTATGAACGTTACGCCTTTTTGCGCTGGGGGCAAAAGGCGTTCAATAACTTCCGCGTCGTGCCGCCGGGGACAGGGATTTGCCACCAAGTCAACCTGGAATATCTGGCCAAGGTGGTGTGGACAGTGGAGGAAGACGGCCGGACGCTGGCGTTTCCCGATACCCTGGTAGGGACGGACAGCCACACCACCATGATCAACGGCCTGGCGGTTCTGGGTTGGGGCGTGGGGGGGATCGAGGCGGAAGCGGCCATGTTGGGGCAACCGGTATCCATGCTGATTCCCGAAGTGATCGGATTCGAGTTGACCGGCGCTTTAAAGGAAGGAACCACAGCGACCGACCTGGTCCTGACCGTTACCCAGATGTTGCGCCAGAAGGGCGTGGTGGGCAAATTCGTGGAATTTTTCGGCCCCGGCCTGGATGCTTTGACGCTGGCCGACCGCGCGTTGATCTCCAACATGGCACCGGAATACGGAGCGACGTGTGGATTTTTCCCAATCGACCGCGAGACGGTGAAATATCTGCAATTTACCGGCCGCGATCCCCATCTGGCCGCGCTGGTGGAAGCCTATGCCAAGGCGCAAGGCATGTGGCGTGAAGCGGGTGTCCCGGATCCGGTGTTCACGGACACGTTGCGGTTGGATATGAGCGAGGTGGAACACTCCCTGGCCGGCCCCAAACGGCCTCAGGACCGGGTATTCTTGTCGCGCGCGGCCGAGGAATTCAAAAAAGCCTGCAGCGGCTTTCGCGGTGGGGCGGCGGATTTCCGCAAGGTATCCGTGGACGGCTATGAGCTCGAAGACGGCAGCGTGGTCATCGCCGCGATCACCAGCTGTACGAATACCTCCAATCCCGCGGTCATGCTGGGGGCAGGGCTATTGGCGCGCAACGCCGTGCAAAAAGGCCTGAAGGTCAAGCCGTGGGTGAAAACCTCGCTGGCACCCGGCTCGAAAGTCGTGACCGATTACCTGATGGCCGCCGGATTGGATGAACCCCTTAATCAACTGGGGTTTCATCTGGTGGGCTACGGCTGCACGACTTGCATCGGCAATTCCGGTCCCTTGCCTAAAGAGATCAGCCAAGCGGTGGAAAAAGGAGATCTGGTGGTTTGTTCCGTGTTGTCAGGGAACCGGAACTTCGAAGGGCGGATCAATCCCCAGACCAAAGCCAATTACCTTGCTTCGCCGCCGCTCGTGGTGGCTTACGCGCTGGCCGGTTCACTGGCGGTGGACCTGGTCAAGGATCCCTTGGGAATGGACCCGGAGGGGCATCCGGTCTACTTGAAGGACATCTGGCCAAGCAACCGGGAGATCCAGGAAACCATCCTGCGGTCCGTCAAGAAAGAGATGTTCGAATCGGAGTACGGCAATGTCTTCGAAGGAGATGTGGCTTGGCGCAAAATCCCGGTCCAGGAAAGCATGACTTACCATTGGGATGATTCCAGCACCTATGTCAAGAAACCGCCGTATTTCGAGAGGATGAGCCAGACTCCCGATCCGGTGACTGACATCCGGGGCGCGTATCCCCTGGCGATTTTGGGCGATTCAATCACCACCGACCATATTTCCCCGGCAGGGAGCATCAAACCGGACAGCCCGGCAGGTCTGTATCTGCAACACCATGGCGTGAAGCCGGCCGATTTTAATTCGTACGGTTCGCGGCGTGGCAATCATGAAGTCATGATGCGCGGCACGTTTGCCAACATCCGCATCCAAAACGAAATGACGCCCGGTAAGACCGGCGGCTACACATTGCATATGCCAGAGGGTACGCTCATGACCATGTACGACGCGGCCATGGCCTATCAGAGAGACGGTGTTCCCCTGGTGGTCATCGCGGGGAAGGAATACGGCACTGGTTCCTCCCGCGACTGGGCGGCCAAAGGCACCCGGCTGCTGGGCGTGAAGGCGGTGATCGCCGAGAGTTTCGAGCGGATTCACCGCTCCAACCTGATCGGCATGGGAGTCATGCCCTTGCAGTTCAAGGAAGGAGTAAACCGGAAAACGTTGTCTTTGACCGGAGAAGAGACCTACGACATTGTAGGAATTGAACGTCAACTGCACCCGGGAGCCGATCTGATCCTCCGGATCACCCGGCAAGGCGGCCGTTCGGAGGAAATTTCCGTCCTCTGCCGCATCGACACCGTGGATGAGCTGGAATATTACAAACACGGCGGGATATTGCACTATGTATTGAGGAATTTATTGAAGGGGTGATTGAGCCCCTGGAGAGTGAAGGGTGAACACGGAGCACGGCGCGCCGGGTTTGCTTCTTGTACGCCACTGACGTTCAGGGGTCTATGATGGCCGGAAAAATAACAGGGCGATGAATCACACGATTCATCGCCCTAATCATTTAGTCTCGGTCATTCACTACTTGAACAATTCCCAATTCTGGGTGTCTGAGGTTCCGTAGAAGGTGCTGAAATCATCGGTGAAGACCACTTTGCCTGCCGCGTCGGTGATTACGACGTTATCGAACGCCGCGATTTGCCCTGCGCGGGTGGAAGCCGTGATTCCCGCGAAACCGTCCAAGCGGTTTTGCGGATCGGGGTAATTCCAATCCGGCAGAGTAAACGTTCCGATCGATCCTTTCACCGTCGTGTTATCCGCCGACATGCTGAACGGGTATTTCGTGCCCACCGCCCATGCCATGGTCTGGGCATCACCCCAGGCGCGGAGGTCATTCAAAAACTGAACCCGGTTGAGTTCCTGATGGAACAGGAGGCAAATGGCCCGGTCCCCGGTTCCATCGGGCGCGGAGCCATGGGGTTGAATATGCAGAGCCAAGCCCGCACGGCTGTGATCATGCGTCGAGGGAATCGTCTCCCAGGACAACATGGTCACATCGGCCGATATCCCGCCACCGCCTACCAACTCTTTCCGATACCACATATGTTTTGGATCGACAGCGTTGGTGGCAATCGCGTACAATTGGCCGTTGTAAACCACGTAATATCCGGCCTGTCCGGCAACCCAGTTATCGCTGACACCGACCGCCGACCGCGCCGGAGCCGTGCCTTCGAAATCATCCGAGAAGACCACTTGGCCGTCCTGAATAATTTGGAAATTATCAAAATAGACCACTAATCCCGGTGCCGTGCTGGCGGTTACGCCCGCAAAGCCGCCGCGGCGGTTTTGAGGATCCGGTATGGACCAAGCCGGCAGGTCCACTGTATCGCTTGGATTCGCCCGGTTGGTGATCGATCCCGTGACCACATCCCCTTCAAACGTGATTTCCATGGTGTACCAGGTACGGGGCGACCAGGTGAAGGCGACGGCGTCTCCCCAGGCACGCAAGTCGTTCAAAAACTGCACCGTGTTGATGTCATCGTGGAACAGAATATTGACACCCCGGTCATGCGCCCCATCCGCGGCTGTCCCATTGGGTTGAATACGGCCGCCGATCCCGCCGCGGCTGAGGTCCTGGTCATTCGCCCAGGTCAGAATGTTGACATCACACCGGATGGTGTAATTATCGCCGAAATCCTTGTTAACCCACGCATGCTTGGGGTCGCCATTGTCCAAAGACGCCGCGCAGAGAACCCGGTTGGTAGCGGATTCATCCGTTATGATATACACTCCATACTCCCCGACCTTCCAATCGCTCCTCAGATTGTAGTGGCCTGCCGCGTATGTAATGCTGGTAAAAGCCATACATACCGCAATAACCACATATGCCACTCGTTTTGTCATTGTAATTCTCCCTTCATTCAATGAATAAATCGATTTTTCTTTATAATATAGAGTGAACCCTGTTGTCAAGACAGGATGAGAGAAATGAAGCGGAAAATGGTATTAATTGAATCTGGGAAGTCCGGCCGGTATTTTGGAGAGAATAATTTGGATTCATACGGGAAATGCGGACCCGTGGATCTCAATCGATTCTAAACACTCCGGGATAAAGGCGGATGCTAGGGTCCGCCTATCCAAAACAACCCGCACTTTGGCCCTCACCCCGAGGGAGGGAGAATGAAAAGACCGGAGGTTGCGGGTAGGGGAATGGGGTAGAAATGGTACCTGTTCTAGGCGGATTTCGTAATGCGCAATCCACTTCGCATTGACTTTTTTATGCCTCTTTACGATAGGAAGCAGGTCATCGGCTAAGTAAAACAATCCTTCCCCTGGACCGCTTTGTTTTTCTTTTCACCCAGCCAAGGATGGTTCACTGCGGATTCTTGGCGTTCTCCTCCGCGTCGCGCAGGTTCAAGACCGCGTTTTGGGCGCGCAATTTCTCCTGCAACTTCGGGATATCGATTTGTTGTACGGGAACGTGACTGCGAATGGCCTGGGCGGCCGCGAGTCCTGCCGCGTGACCGAAGATCATGTACTGCGGCTCCATGCGCAGCGAGGAATAGGCGACATGCGAGGCCGAAAAGCACACCGGCACCAGCAGATTCTCGCATTCCTCCGCTTTAGGCGTCATGGCGCTGTAGGAAATCTCATAGGGACGCACAGGGACTTGCATGTCTCCCTCGTTGACCACCGTCCCTTCGGGGGTGGGTATCCGTTGCACATGATGCGAATCGGAATTGTACGAGCCCATGCCGATGGAATCGCTTTTCGTCCGGTGGGTCTGCAAGTCGGCTTGCACCATAACGTTTTCGCCGATCATGCGCCGTGCCTCGCGGACATAGAGCTGATGTGGCCAGTGGTTCGTGTCGGTGAATTCATCCTTGGCCAGGCCCCATTCGTTGATTTCATTGCGCAGGCGGTCAGGCACCGCGGGATCGTTGGCCAAAAAGTAGAGAAAACCCTGGACGTAGTGGACATGTTCGTTCCAGATCTTCTCCCGCGTGGCGTAATCGGCTTCCGGGTAGTTCCAACTGCCGCCGATGTAATCGGTGGAAATGGGGCCGGAATTGTTGATATCCGTCTTTTGGTTGGGCATGGGCGAGACGATCATCATCTGCTTCATGCCTAAGGTCATGCCGCGCCTTTCGGCTTCACGCAGATAGCGGGCGAGCAACGCGAAGCGCCGGGGATCGTAGCCCGGCGGCCGGGGGAAGGGAACCTGGTTGCTCTTGCGGTTCGTCAAGCACAATCGGAAGTTATACGCCTGGACTTTCTTGTCACCCTCGCCGGGACGGCCGGGATCTCCACTGTAAACCAACGGGAGCAGGTTCCCGTTTTCGTCATAAGGCGAGAGTGGAAAGAGGAACTGGTGCTGGGGGCTATGCGCGATGCGCCCGGCCAGGGATTCGCCGTACACGTCCTGGCTTTCGCGCCCCCAGGTGTAGGTGATGCCCGCCCGGGGGAGCAGATCGCCCTCGTACGAGCAATCCATAAAGACCCGGGCGGTGAAGACCCGGCCGTTGTCCATCCGGATGTTTTGGATGCGGCGGCCGGTCTTGTGCACCGTTTCCACCCGGTGGCGGAAGAGGACCTCGACCTTCGCCTCGGCCAGCCAATCGCGGTAGATTTGTTCGGCTACACTCGGCTCGAAGAACCAGGAGATCGGCTCGCCGTAATGCTTTCCCGCGCGCAGGAAGAATTCCCGGGACATCCCGCCGATGACGGTCTTGTTGGCGTGATCGGTGCGGCCCAGACCGCCGGAGACCATGCCGCCGATGTGATCGCGCGGTTCGAGCAGGGCGGTTTTCAGCCCTTCCCGGGCGGCGGCGATGGCGGCAATGGCCCCGCCCGCGGTCCCGCCATAGACGACGACATCGTAGTTCAGCGGTTCATCGCTGACCGCGAAGGACGTGTGCCGGGCGGTGACCAACCAGGGTGTGACGGATAGAAGCGATAGAAATGTTCTGCGCCGCATGAGGCTGTCTCCCTGATCTGCAATCTCAATTTCCGCAAAATAGCGCGATGACTGTGACCATCACGCCGTGCTGATGCGTTTCATGCTGTCGTCGACTTCTTCGAGGCTGAGCATGCCGATGGTCATGGCGTCCACCAAGTCATTGCGCAGCACGTATTTCAGGGACGCGTCTTTCTCGTCGGGTTTCACCAGGGTGCCTTCGCCGAAGATTTTCATGCCGACGACCGCCTTGCCGTTGGCCCGGGCCAGCTGGATGGTCTTCGAAATTTCCTCGGGCGAGCCGTCCATTTTGTTACCAGCGTGGTTGATGCGGGCGAAGATGAGATCGACCCAGGGGTGTTCGGCGGCGATCTTCAGCGCGCCGTGATCGTGGCAGGATACGCCGCAGGCGCGCACCACGCCTTTCTCTTTGAGTTCCGACAATTCATCACGCGCGCGTTCGCAATCGTCCGCCCATTTGGAATCCGTCACACAATGGAGCAAGCAGACATCGATCATGTCGGTGCCGAGTTCCTTGCGGAAACGGTCGATTTCCACTTTGGCCCCCCCGGAGTAAGGATTCCAATCGGACTTGCGGAACCAGATTTTGGTGAGCAGCACGTACTGATCCCGGGGAATGCCAGCCAGGGCGTTTTTCATAAAGGGATGCGAGCCGTAAAGATCGGCCATATCGAAAAAATTGAGGCCGTTGTCGAAACCATGACGGATGAGTTCGGTGAACTTTTTCTGGCCCAGCCGGGTGTGGTCGGATTCGCGCCGGCCGCCCCGCATGCCGGTTCCCATGGCCAGCCGGGAACTGACAATACCGGTTTTACCGAGTTGCACGCGGTCGGCGGCGTTGAATTTCGTCTGGCTTTCCGCCCAACTCCACACCGGTCCATAAGCCAATGCTCCGGCTCCCGCTAGGGAGGATTTTATGAATTGCCTTCGAGTATAATCCGATTTCATAATTTTAGGCTCCTTTGTGATTTCTTTCAGGGAATCAATCCCGCCCCGGGGATTTCCATGCCGCGACGGGCAGGGTGGTTGAGTGTTTCGTTCGTTATCCGGCATCCTCCGGGGGATTCTTCCTCACCTAGGGTGAGATGGGATCCTATTAAATCAGATTTTCGTACACTTTGCAAAGATAAACTGCCTCATGGGGGGGAAGATTTCATTCCCCCCGGATGGGATGTAGCAAATTCCACTCCCGGGTCCGGGGATTGAAAGCCACGCCCCAACGGTGTTCAAGCGGAAGTTGCGCGACCATGGAATGCCGCTGTGCCTGAAAGGCGTCTAAGATCAACAAGGCCGGGATAGGCGGCCGGTTTTTATCCAACAGAAACGCGTATAGGCCGAATTGTTCCTCGAATCGCGCTCGGGGGACCGCGTAGCCGTTGAGCAAACTCCATATCCGGTTGAACTGGTCCAAGATCTCTCCGTCGATTTGCATGACCGGCGAATCTTGTTTCTGCCAGGCGTGGGAATCGAGGCGGATGCGTTTTTCAAAGGCGTGGATCAAGGGCTGGAGAATTTCGGCGATGAAGCGGCCTTCGATAAAGGCGTGGCCGCGCAGACGTTCATACGCCAACCGGTTCAGCAAGCCGCCGATTCGAGTACGGTATGAGAAAGCGGGATCGTATTGTTCCAGGGAGTAATCGGGCATGGTTTCCTTGGGCGCGTAATCCCAGGTCCCGTTTTCGATCCGGGGCCAGCGCCAATGGACGACGCCGCTGTGCCGGTGGGGGATCTCCGGCCCATAGAGTTGCACGCTGGTCGTTGGAGAAACAGTAACAAAGTTCTGGCCCGGGCGGAACGCTTCGTAGTAGGTGATGGGAAGCAAAGTCTTGTCCCCCACCCGGCCCAAGACCACGGCATGGGCGGCGATCCGGTCTTCGTAAACCATCAATCCCGGCCGGATGGTTTGCGCGTTAAGGGCTACAGGATAGGTGTCCAAATACAATGTCCGCGTGCTCACCACGCCATACAAATCGCCAAGGAAAGCCACGAAACGGGCATCTTGGCGCCATTCGGGATGAGTGGGATTCCCGTCCCAATCCTGGCTGTAATGGCCTACCCGCCGTCCGCTGGCTGCGCTGGCGAGAAAGGGCAACCGGTGATCGCGGGCAAAAACGGCGCGTAACGTGTATACCAGATCAGCGCAATCGGGCCGCAGGGAGGTGGGTTTGAGAAAATCCTCGTCGACCTCCTGGAACAGCCAATCCGCATATCGTTGTTCCCAGGTGGCGTCCCACACCTGATCGGCGATCCAGACATCCGCCCCGGCTGCCCCGGAGAATAGCGCCAATCCGGTCAGGAGGAGGAAACACCCCCATTTCCCTGTCTCAGAAAGACGATTAATCATTTTCTGGATATAAAGCGCGCATGGCGGCATCGAACACGTCTCCTTTATCCTTGGCGGAACGATACCATTCGGCCACTTCACCAGAGGTAAGGCGGCCGTTGAAGATCCAATCCTGCTGGACAGCGTCCCACCGCATGCCCCATCGTTTTTCGGTGGATACATAGGCATCGGAAGAGATCCAACGCTGGTCCACGGCGATAAACACATAGAACAGGTTGGCCGGCGGCCAATGGGACGACAGGACGATGGGAATCCTTTCCAACGCCGCGAAAAACCGGTCCCGGGGGATGTCGTAATCATACAAACCCGCCCAGATCTGTTGCATCAAATTGAACAACCGGTTGTCGCGCGAATCGGTATTGTAGGTGTAATCGAACGATTCGGACCGGAAGCCGGAGCCCTTTTGCCGCAGAAGGGCTTCGGCCTGTTGGACCACCCGCGCCCGGAATTGAATCTCTTGCTGGAAAAAATGAACCAGCTCGGGAATGATCTCATCATGATGGATATCGGTCGTGTGGGCGGCGCTTTTGGCCACGCGATTCAAGGCTTTGGCTAACTGCGTGCGAAAAGCGAAGGAAGGATCGTAGATCTCTCCGGAATAGAGGGGCATCTGTTCGTCCGGGATCAGCTGCCACCGGCCGTTTTTCTCCACCGGCCAGTTCCAACGGACCACGCCGCTGTGATGGCGTGGCACTTCGGGCGTGTAGATATACACATCCAGGGTGGTGGAGCGCTTGAAGCGGACGCTGGGGGGCACGGAAGCCTCGAAAAACACCACGGGGATGATTTGGGACGGATCGACCCGGCCGATGAAACTGGCATGACTGGCGATCAGGTTTTCGTAAACCACCAGCCCGGGCTGGACGGTCCGGTGGTTGAGGCCCACGGGATAGGTGTCGTGGGGGAAGGAACGGGTCGTGACATGCCGGACCAATTCACGCAAAAACGCATGGAAACGCCGGTCCTTCCGCCAATCGGCGGCGCTAGGTTCCCTGTTCCAGGTGTCCATGGCATGGCCGATCTTCACGCCGTTGGCGTCGCTGGCCAGGAAGGGCAATCCGGAATTCCGGGAAAAGACAGCCCGGACGACATAACAAAGATCGGCGCAGTCTACAGCCAGGTTGATGGGCTGCAGCAAATCGATATCCACCGACGTGCTGATCCACCGGGCATATCGCGTTTCCCACTCTTCGTTCCAATCATGCAAAGCCACCCATACCGGCGCGGGGGAGGGAAGCGGCACGAACATCGTCAAGAAATAAATCAGCCCAAAGTGAGTGAAAAACAAAAAAACTCGCACGGATCCTCTGTGGGTCAAACAAATTAGATGGAATAAACATAGCATAATGGTTTTTTGGTGGAATGCCATTCGCGCCGAAGCCTGCGAGGGATGAAATCAGATAACCTTTGTGTTTTCGAGGTACTTATCAACGGCATTCAACAGACTCCCGCCCCCCGTTCACTTGTTCTCATGCTCTCTTTCAGGATAATCTGGTTTGATAAACGAATGTTGAACGAGGGGGGATAATCCAATGCGAACCACCCGGCGGACAGAATTGCGCATTCTTCAAGGGACCAATCCGTATGCCCAGGAGGTGCAAGGCAAAGCCAACGAACCGATTTGCGTGGCCATGCTGCTCGACCGCGCCCGGATGCAATTGAATTTACCGGTTGAGGCCACGCTCGAAGAGATCTACGACCGCCTCGAATACAACGCGCCACGCGTCGCCGTCATCACCGGTTCGCCCGACCATCCCGCCCACGTAATGGATCACGAGACCGTGCTCAAGGCCGCGGCGGCCATCTGGAACCGGGGCGGTGTGCCCTTCGCTTTCGGCATTCCCGTGATCTGTGACGGAACGGCCCAAAGCACGCAAGGCATGTGCTATTCTTTGGTTTCGCGCAACCTGGTCTGCGCCATGGTCATCAACCAGATGGAAGGTCATTCATATCACGGCGCGTTCGTTATCCAGGGCTGTGACAAAACCCCCGCGGCCATCGTGAGCGCCCTCGCCTCGCTCGATGTCACCCGCCGGGCGCGTGGCGAGGCGCCGGTCTTCGCCACATTCGCTCCCGCCCATGTGCTGCGTGGCGGGACCATCCCGGACGATCTGAAACGCGAACTGAGCGAACTGGCCGATGCCGCCGACCGGCATAATCTGGGCTCTATCGGCGAGGATATCCGCCACACCTTGCGGCATATCCTCCAATGTTCCTCCAACCAGGCTTTTCAAGGAGTTTTCAAACGCGCGGTGCAAGCGGGCCTCCTGACCCCCGAAAAACACAAAGATTTCGAAAAACGCCTTGCTGTGAACACCTGCGATCCCCGTGGCGGTATCTGTGCCTTCCACGGCACCGGTAACAGCAGCCGCGACTTGGTGTCGTCCCTCGGCCTGGTTCACCCCGCCGTCGAACTGTTGACCAATCCCCCCACGTTCGAGCAGGTCGATCAGGCTGTTTCCGCCCTGTTGGCCGTGTGCAATGATCCCGCGTACAGCGTCTCCAACCTCGTGATCCAAAATATCGAAAACGCCGTTCGTGTCCACAGCACATTGGGCGGTTCCACGAACATCATGCTCCATTTGGTGGCCTGCGCGATTTACGCCGGCTGCCGTTTCAGCATCCATGACTATGACCGGATCCGCCGGCAGGTTCCGGTTCCCGACTTGATGGATTACAGTCTCACCGAAGGCCGCGACATCTTTGCCTGGGCGCGGCAATGCTGTGAGGGACGCATCGGGGGCATCGACACCGTCCTCCATGAACTCCGCCGGAACCAGGTCCCTGTCACGGCCGACGCTCCCACCATGGCTGGGAAAACCTGGGCCGAACGCTTAAAAAACGGCCGACGCCTCGCCGCTGGGAATGTCAAAGACAATCCCATCATTCTTTCCACACCCCGGCGCGCCACCAGCGGCGTGGATGTTCTTTCCGGCAATTTCTTCGAATCGGCAGTGGTTAAAATCAGCGGCCTGCCGGATGAACAAGTGGATGAATTCGATGAAAAAGTCGCCGTGGTCCTCTATTTCGAAACCGAAGAGCAGGCCACGGCCCAATTATTGAACGTCAACATCCTGCGGGATGTGGCGCGGGGAGCCGGATTCCCCCGCGATGTCCTGCTTGGCCTTTACCGCCACAACACCGGGAAGAACAATCCGGAATTGGAACGTTTGCGCAACAAGCAGATGATCTTCCAGCGGATACTCGATGAAAACGCCCTCCGGCTGGCCGTGGTCATTGCCGGGCAAGGCCCCGAAGCCTTCGGCATGCCCGAAATGTTCACCCCCACCCAGCACATCAACCATAACCGCGAACTCAAGAAAATCGTCACCATCATCAGTGACGGGAGGTACTCCGGTGTCACTTACGGCGCGGCCGTCGGGCATGTCACCCCCGAATCCTTCAACCGGGGAGGAATTCTCTACCTCCAGACCGGCGATCTTCTCCACCTGCGGCTGCGGCGGCGGCAGATTCACCTTTTGGATGCTAAGTCCTTTGCTCAAGGGAAATTACGCCTCTATACCGGATCACTCGCCGAAGACCGCGGCAAACTGGGCGAACAGCGCTTGGCCCGATTGCGCAAGCGCCGCGCTTCGATCGATCCCTCCAACCTTATGAGCCGGATTACCGACGCCGCTCATGGAGCCGTGCCCCTTGAAGTGTGGGAACGCGCGCGCCAAATCCCATTCCTCTCCAAGGTTTCGAAATCAATCAGAAACAAGGACTAAATCGGGAAACCGGTTTCAATAATTCGATTTATCAAAATATCGAATGATGAATCTTGTTCTATTTTCTCTCATCGGTTAATCGATTCTTCCCCTTATTTTCCGGCTAGAAATTTGGTAGTATGGACTCCGGTATCGGACCGGAGGAGGAATTTGGATTTCATGGAAGCGATCCATGAAAGGAAATTTGTTGATGAAGGCAAGCATCGTGCCTGATGCGTAAGGGAGGTTACAAAATGAGACGTTACTTTTATATCTTATGGATTTTCGTGCTTCTCGCGGGGATTGCGATACCCACGGTCCACGCGCAAAAGGTAGTCAGCACCCCGGTGGACTTGTCTGCCTTCTGGAACGCGGACGGTTGGTATCACTATGATCCCAGTAATCCCAACTTGGATCCGGGTGTGCCCTCGCCCCATCCTGACGCGGGCGGCGGCCAGTGGGGACTGGACGGAATGACCGGAGGCGCGCGGATCCGGATCAACACGCTGCCCCCCAATGTGATTCCGGGCCAGGTGAACGTGACAGAGGACGGCGAAGTGGCCTTTTTGCTGCCCAAAATGGAAATCGGGGATCTGGACGTTTACTATCCCGCGGGCGATACCATTCCGGTTCCACCGGGAAAGTATAAATACCTCTATCTCGCCTGCATGTCTGGGAACGGCAACTGGCCTGGCAGCGAATCTGACTGGGCCCCCATCGTCGATATTAACACCAAACAAGTCATCGATCCCCGCCATGAAGTGAACAGTTTCAAGCCGATTTACCAAGAAGGCGAAGGGAACTGGATTTATATCGGGACGGTCAATGACTGGTTCTGGAAAGTGCCGGAATGGGTGGCTCCCGCCAGCGGGGATCCCAACGAAATCGTCGTGGATTGGCTGACTTATGACGGCCATGTGGATGACATCCTGTACTTGTGGGACTATGTCGGCATGAGCAACCACGATTATGGCCAGTATCACTACGTGAATGGGGCGGGTAATTATTTTGTTTATAATATTCCCATTCCGGCCGGCCTGACCAAGGCGACTTTGTGGACCGAAATGTGGGGTAACGTAAAACTGTCCTATTCCACCGATGACATAACATATACGGAACTCTACAATTCGGCCACCATGGATCAGGTATATACCGCGCCCGCGGGCAATATCGACGGGTATTTCCCCAACCGTGAGTTGCGCAGCTTTGACTTGGCGCCTATTTTATCCGCCGGCAATGTCACGAATCTTTTCCTGAAATTCGAAGATGCCGCGCCCGACAACGCTCCCGGACAGGCAAATAACCCTTGGGGCGCCCGGTGCCGCTCGCTGGGCATCTTCAAAGGGGATGTGGTCCGGAGCAGTCTAGGCGCGCGCCTGTGGCCGGGTCTGGTCCGCACCGATGGCAACTCGCCGCAGGGCGGCTTGATCCTGATCAAGAAAAAGTACTTTTTGGATAACACCAAAACATTGACGGCGTTGGTCATGCCGAACAATATCCCCCGGAGCGATCCGTACCTCAGCATCTTTGCCATTACCCTGGGGAATGACCCCACCGCGGTCGAAGATTACATGCTGCACTAAACCACGGCCATCCTCCTTCGGTTATCCTTCAATCCCCCCGTACGGCCCCGCTGGACGGGGGGATTTCATATCAATCCCCTGATTCCACCCCCATAAGGTCCACAAGAGGCAGTTACATGCGATTAATCAGTTGTGCGATTTAATTTTAGTTTTAGAAATTTTTTAAATTCACTTTATTTATCAATGGATGTTTGATAAGATGATTGGGCAATCACCGAAGGAGGTCACCGAAGGATTCATGGATGGCATCCATGAAAGGCACTAGGATAGGCCGGATCAAAACAGATCCGGACCAAAAGGAGGCTAAAAAGCATGATACGTTTCTTTTATGTAACCGTGATTTTTGCCCTTTGCGTGGGGATCACGATTTCGCCGGTCCCCGCGCAAACCGTAGTCAGCACGCCAGTGGATTTGTCCGCTTTCTGGAACGCGGACGGGTGGTATCACTATGACGCCGGCGCGGACATTGATCCAATCGTCCCCTCCAACCATCCGGAAGCAGCCGGCGCGGCGTGGGGACTGGATGATGGAGGCCAGCGTGTGCGGATCAACACACTACCCGCCAATGTGATCCCGGGCCAGGTGAACGTGACAGAGGACGGCGAAGTGGCATTCTTGCTGCCCTCGATGGAAATCGGCAGCCTGGACATTTACTATCCCACGGGCGATACCATTCCGGTTCCGGAGGGGAAATACAAGTATGTCTATATCGCCTGCATGTCCGGAAACGGCAACTGGCCCGGCAGTGATTCCGACTGGGCCGCAATCGTCGATATCAATACCAAGGAAGTCATCGATCCCCGTTATGAGGTGAACAGTTTTAAACCGGTTTACCAAGAAGGGGAAGGTTCCTGGATTCCCATCGGCATCGTCAACGATTGGTTCTGGAAAGTGCCGGAATGGGTGGCGCCTGCCAGCGGGGATCCCAGCGAAATCGTGGTGGATTTTCTCACCTACGATGGGGACGTGGATGATGTCTTGTACCTGTGGGACTATGTCGGCATGAGCAACCACGATTACGGCCAATACCACTATGTCAACGGGGCGGATAATTATTTTATCTATAATCTGCCCATTCCCGCCGGCATGACCGAGGGTACCCTGTGGACCGAGATGTGGGGCAACGTCAAGTTGTCGTATTCCACCGATGATGTGACGTACACCGAACTGTACAATTCGGCCACCATGGACCAGGTGTACACGGCTCCAGAAACCGGATTGGACGGATTTTTCCCCAACCGCGAGCTCCGCAGCTTTGACTTGGCCCCCATTCTGGCCGCCGGCAATGTCACGAGCCTCTTCCTGAAGTTCGAAGATGCCGCTCCTGACAACGCCGCCGGACAGACGAATAATCCCTGGGGTGCCCGGTGCCGCTCGCTGGGTATCTTCAAGGGCGATGTGGTCCGCAGCAGCCTGGGAGCACGCCTGTGGCCGGGTCTGGTCCGCACCGACGGCAACGCGCCTCAGGGCGGGTTGATTCTGATCAAGAAAAAATACCTGCTGGATGAGACCAAGACGCTGACAGCGCTGGTTATGCCGAACAATATCCCCCGGAGCGATCCGTTCCTCAGTATCTTTGCGATCACCCTGGGGAATGACGCCACCCGGGTCGAGGATTACATGCTGCACTAATCCGCGGCCATCCTCCTTCGGCAAATCCGCCCCCCGTCCGGCCCCGCTGGACGGGGGGGTTCATTTGAGCGAGCTGAATTCTATCCCGATGGATTCCATGAGTATAAAATCTCGGGGGGATATCAATGGGTTGTTTTTACAACCGCCCGCGTCCCCGGGAGAGACTTCCCAAGGAGACAGCCGCATGAGATTCCGTTATGGGCCACCCCCCGAGGCTCCAGACCGCGATTTCGAGAACGCAGGCTGGAAGAAAATCGCGACCCCGCCGGTGCGGCGCTTGTTTCTATGGTCTTTGCCGATAACCCTGGTTGTATTTTTACTCACCTATCTCGGCTGGCGGCTTTTGTTTACCGGAGAAATTCTGGATCTCAACTGGGAAATTCTGGATCTCAACTGGATTATCATCATCGGAGCGATATTTTTCGTTGCGCCATTTCACGAATTAGCGCACGCGGTTTTGACTCCGATATGGGGATTATATTCCCACACCATTTTGGGTTTGTGGCTGCCCAAGGCGGCTTTTTATGTTTATTACACCGAGCCACTCTCTAAAATCCGTTTCCTGGTGATTTTGGCCGCTCCCTTTATCCTGTTGACCGCTTTCCCCTTGACAGTAGGGGGAATTTCGCGAGTGTTCTCCCCCCTGGTTTTTTATCTGACCCTGGGCAACGCGTTGACCTGCGGTGCGGATTTGTTGCAAATACCGGTTATCTGCTGCGGAATCCCACATAACGCGCTCTTGCTTCTGAACGGTTGCGACACGTGGTGGAAAGTCCATCCCGAAAATCCGGATTAATTCGATTTTCGTAGGGATCGGAGAATTCACAAGATCACAGGTTCATCCTTGCCCGATGGATCGCCTCGTTGTTAGGCAAGACAGTAATGTCGATGCGGATGGCCTGCTCCTCACCCGGCTTCAGAAACACGAGCGTCCCCGCCTGGCGGTTTTTAGCGCGCCCTTCCACGGAACAGTTGGCCGGTTCCAATCCGCAGACGTATGCTCCCGCGCTGGTCAATTTCCACTGGCCGAAGAAGGGCAGTTCCTTCTTGCGGTACGAAACCAGAATTCCCAGCCCCTGGTCGTTGTTGAACGCGGGATTCAGCAGTGCCGCGTGGCAGATTCCCCGGCGGTCCGGCCGGATGTCGTGATAAAAAACCTGCTCCTTGAAACCCACGATGGGCTTGTCAAAGCGGGTGTATTCGTTCACGCCTTTGGCCGCTTCTTCATCGCGGGGCCGGACTTTGGAATTGGCCACGAATTCGGTGGTTTCGGACAACACGGGGAAGCCGATGTTGATGTGGTAAATCAGCATTAGGGGTGATTTGGTGAAGCCCTCGTTTTTTACTACGTCTTCGATCTGGATGGTGTTCGAACCGACCTCGGTGGATAACGTGCGGCGCATCACCACGTTGGGACCAAAAAGATAGCCTTCCCGGATTTCGCCCGAGACCCATAACCTCCGGTTGTTGCCCACCCACTCGTCGCCGGTTTTCAAATAACGCGCCGCAAGATGCGAATAGCGCCCATGCAGTCCCAATGCCTGACCCTCGTCCTCGCAGGGCGCGCCCGCCCAGGTCATGCCGCAGGTGGTGAGCAGTCCGCAGAAAAACGTCTTGAGCCAGCCCAGGCCTTCCGGTTCGAAATGCGCCGGGTGCGCTTCGCCCGCCGGGCTGTCATAGGAGAGCGACGCGCCGCGGAACTTGGCCGACGCGATATCCAGGCCGCGGCTGGGCAGCACGTTGAACGTCAAGCCTGTGCCCGTGTCGAACTGCACCACCTCCGTCCCGTCCTCCGGCCCCTCCACGAACCGCAAATGCCGCACACCCCCCACTTGCCAGGCGGCCCCTGTGTAGCGTTCCAGCTGGGCGCGTGTGAAGTTTTGTCCGAACAAGTTCGGCATGATTGTCCGCTCCTTGCTTTCGAGTTTCCGTAATTATCGCCAATCCTGGACGAAAGAATAAAGGGAAACCGATGAAGCCGAAGGGGATTTTCATGGCCTAGCCCGCGTGTGTTCGCTGTTTATAATCGTACGCAACTTGTTGGTGGGAGGTCCTCTCATGTTTCAACTGTACTATCGGCAAATCGTGATGACAGCCGTTTGGATGCTGTGGCTCGGTTCGTTTCCGGTTTTTTCACTGGATTCGATAGACGGCTTGTTCCAGTTTCCCCCGCAGTTGAAAGACGGCGTTTACCCCCGCCACTACCGGCCAGACCGCACGGTGGATTTCGAACATCTGCGCCTGGAACTGAAAATCTTCATGAACGAACAGCGGTTGGAAGGCGTGGCCCATTACGAGTTCCGGCCCATCCATGGCCAGGTGAAATCCATCCGTTTCGATGCCATGCGGATGGATATTGTCTCCGTTTCCTCGACTTTCCAGCCCTCGTTAAAGTGGACGTATTCCGAAGACGCGCTCCACGTGGATTTCCCCGCGCCATTGCCCATGGACGCCACAGCTTCCATCGCCATTACCTACTCCGCGAAGCCACCTCAATCCAATCCCGTTTGGTGGGACACCAGCATGTTCTTCACCGATTCCCGGCATGTGGTGGCTCAAAACGCGGATCAGATGTTTACACTTAACGAACCGTTCGGCGGGGCATTCTGGTTTCCTTGCGTGGATTACCCCAACGACCGCATGGTTACCGAAATGGTAGTGACCGTACCCAAGGAATTTGTCACGCTCTCCAACGGCCGGCTTGTGGATTCACGGGAGGACGGCGAGTGGCTTACGGATCACTGGAAACAGAAGATCCCCCACGTGGTCTATTTGGTCAGTTTGGCGGTGGGCCGCTTTGCGGTCGTGCGGGATGATTGGCGCGGCATTCCCGTGGAGTATTACGTGGAGGCGGGCCGGGAGGCCGACGCCCGCCCCAGCCTCGGCAAGACCCCGGCCATGATCGAGTTCTTCAGCAACTATTTGGATTATCCTTATCCCTACGAAAAGTATGCTCAAGTCGCGGTCCGCTATTTCCCCGCGGGAGGCATGGAACACACCACTGCCACCACACTCTTCGAGGGAGCGGTCATCGACGAGCAGGGGCGGCTCGATCATGATGTGGACGGCCTTGTGGCGCATGAATTGTTCCATCAATGGTACGGCGATCTGGTGACTTGCCAATCCTGGAATGACCTGTGGCTGAACGAAAGTTTCGCCACCTACAGCGAGCCGCTCTGGACCCGGCACGAAAAAGGCCAGGACGCGTTTTGGGAATCAGTGCTGGACATGATGGAAGGGTATATCGGGGCCAGCCGGGGTTACATCCGTCCCATTGTAACCAACGAATACGAGAAATACGCGGAAATGTTTGATTCGCATTCATATCCCAAGGGGGGCAGCGTGTTGCACATGCTGCGGCATCAAGTGGGGGAGGATTTATTCCGCAAAATCTTGAACCGTTTCCTCGTCAAACACGCGCCTGGATTGGTGAGCACGCCGGATTTCACCAAAGTGGTCGAGGAAGTCACCGGCCGGCCCATGGACCGCTTCTTCGAACAATGGATCTACCGCCCTGGCCATCCCAAGCTGAAAGTAGAACACCAGTGGATTCCCGGGCGCCGGCAAGTCAAATTAATCTTCAACCAAACCCAGGAGGTGAAGGAGGGAGAACCGGCGTTCGCCTTCCCGCTCGATATAGAAATCCAAACGGAGGAGCGAACCATCCGGGAAACCATTGAAATCACCAAGAAAGAGGAAACCGCTTTTATCGATTGCCCTGCGCCGCCCCGTAGCGTATGCGTCGATCCCTCCCTGAATGTGTTGATGGAGTTGGAACACGAGAAACCGGTGGATATGTTGTTACGAGAGCTTAAAAACGGTACCACGGTCATTGTCAAAATCCGTGCCGCCCGGGCGTTGAAAGACCATCCATCCGATCAGGTCATCGAAGCGCTGGCCGAAGCGGTCCGGAACGAATTGTTTCTCCGGTTGCGCACCACCTGCGTAGAGTCGCTGGCGGCCTTTCCGGGAGATCCTATCGTGGATTTGTTGATGGAATTCAGTCATGATTCCGAGCCCAAGTTGCGCGAAACGGCGGTATCGGCTTTGGGGAATTATTATAAGAATGAAAAGGTTTTTTCCGTTCTGAAGGATCGTTTCCAAAATGACCGCTCCATTCGGGTGATAGCCGCGGCGGCGCGGGCCATGGCCCGTGTGAAATGCGATAACGCCTATGAAATCCTGAGTCCGGGCCTCGAGCGGGATTCGTATCAGAACACGATCCGCACGGCGGTGATGGACGCCTTGGTTGAGTTGAAAGAATCCCGGATTTATCCCGCGTTGGTCCGCTTTTCCCAGGACCCGTACCCCCGGGACGTGCAAACCACCGCGCTCCGGGGATTGGGGAGGCTGGCGGGGGACACAAAGCAACACGAGCAGGAAGTGCTCGACCACCTGGTTCCGCTTCTGCAATCCGAATCCGCTCATCTCCGCCGGGCCGCGGTCGAAGGCTTGCAATCTCTCGGGATGGAGGACGCCATTCCCCATCTCCAGCGGACAGTGCAAAATGATGTGGATGAAACCCTCCGCGAAGCCGCCAAGAACGCCATCGCGGAAATCCGGAAAGGCCGGGATAGCCATCAGAGCGCGGAAAACGCTGGCCGGATTGATGAATTGGAAAAGAAAAATAAGGATTTGGAAAAACGTCTGGAGGAAATGGAATCTACCCTGAAACGGCTGATTGAGCTTCAGGAAAAAACGAACGGAAACAATGGATCTTGAAATCATCATTCAATGGTTCCGGAATCCACCGGGCCGGGGGAGAGAATAGATGAAAATACACGAATACCAGGCCAAGGAAATCCTGCGTCAATTTCAGGTTCCGGTGCCCCAGGGCCAGGTCGCTTCCACCGCCGAGGAAGCCGAGTGGGTCGCCCGGGAATTGGGGACCGATACAGTGGTCATCAAAGCCCAGATCCATGCCGGGGGCCGCGGCAAAGGAGGCGGAGTCAAAATCGCCAAAACCCCCCGGCAGGCGCGGGAAATCGCCAACGCCATGCTGGGCATGACGTTGGTCACCCCCCAGACTGGACCCGAGGGGAAAGAGGTACTCAAACTCCTCGTTGAGGAAGGGCTTCCCATCGAAAAAGAGTTGTATGTAGGCGTCACCATCGACCGTTCCGCCGCCCGCCCGGTGGTCATGGCCTCCGCTGAGGGGGGCATGGAAATCGAAGAGGTGGCCGCCCGGTTCCCCGAAAAAATCCTCAAGGTTTTCGTCGATTGCTCCGGCAACCTGAAGCCCTTCCAAGCCCGCCAACTCGCGTATGGCCTGGGTCTCCAGGGACGGGTGGCGGTCCGTTGCGCCCGTTTATTCTTGAATTTGTACGATGCCTTTTCCACCTGTGACGCCTCGTTAGCCGAAATCAATCCACTGGTCATTACCCGGGATGAACGGGTGGCCGCTCTCGATGCCAAGTTCGTATTCGACGATAACGCCCTTTTCCGGCAGCAGGAGTACCTTGAACTCCGCGACTTGTCCGAAGAGCGGCCGCTCGAAATCGAAGCCGGGATGCACAACCTCAATTACATCAAACTCGACGGCGAAGTCGGATGCATGGTAAACGGTGCGGGATTGGCCATGGCTACAATGGACCTGGTGAAACTCTCCGGCTCCATGCCGGCCAACTTCCTCGATGTCGGCGGGGCCGCCAACGTGGACCGGGTCGCGGCCGCGTTTCGCATTCTCATGTCCGACAAGAATGTCAAGGCCGTGCTGGTCAACATCTTTGGGGGCATTGTCCGCTGTGACCGGGTCGCCCGGGGGATCGTCCAGGCCATGAGCCAGGTGGAAGTCAATGTCCCCGTGGTGGTCCGCCTGCAAGGCACCAACGCCTTGGAGGGCCGGGAAATCCTCAAACAAGCCGATTTCCCCTTTATCGTGGTGGAAGGGCTGGGCGAAATCACGCAACGGGTTGCCGAGGCACTGCGGGGAGCGGCTGTGAATTGAGAATGGAAATTTTTTTATTATAAATTTTGTAAAAAGATATCACCTTCAGCCTCTGTCTCTTTGAGTTATACCCCTTGCCAGAAACAAGCGTTGAGAAATAATTGTTTTTTGTGTCTTTTGAAGAGCTGGAAAAAAAACGGAAATTCAGATATCCTCCCTCCCAAGCCCGGAAAAGGACGATGGCATCCGGGTGGGATATTGTTTGCGCGCGAAGCCGGCCATTTCGAGGCTGTCTCCAGTTCTAATCCCTGAAAAGGAGCGCATTTGGCGATCATGAGCACGATGCAGGTCATTTTAGCTGAAACCATTCCCAACCTGGGCCAGGAAGGACAGGTGGTCACGGTTAAAGGCGGTTTCGCCCGGAATTATTTGATTCCGAAAAACTTGGCTTATCCGGCGGCCAGCGCCAGCGCCGCTCAGATCGCTCACCGGCAACGCCAGGTGCAAGACCTGCACAAACGCCGGATCAAATCCGAACAAGATCTTGCCAACCGGTTGTCCTCGATTTCTGTCAATATCCCGGTCAAGGTGGGAGAGGAAGACCGGGTGTTTGGAAGCGTTACTTCCCGGGATATCGCCGAAGCCTTGGCCCAGAAAGGATTCGATGTGGACCGCCGGAAAATCATTCTGGAGGATCCCATCCGCGCGTTGGGTGTTTACACTGTCACCGTCCGGCTTTCCGGTGACATTTCCGCCCATCTCAAAGTGTGGGTGGTCAAAGAAGAAAATTAAATCCGGGATACCGGCCGCCAATCGGCAAGCGTGCCGGGCGGTTCCCTCTATGGGCATGGAGACAATCCCCATACCCCCGGTGGATTTCGAACCAAATGGGACCCTGGAAACTCCCTGGCGGGAGGTTCCAGGGTTTTTTATTGACTCCCGCAGGATGCAATCTTGGACACAAGCGGGGAAGATCATTTTTCCAATTGCCGTGTTGTTGAGTTTTCTGTTCCTGGGATCCTTCCTGGAGGCTGGGGAAGCGGAAAAAACCGGGGATTTGCTTTTGACTCCCCACGCCACCCTGCGAAGCATGGACGGCGAGATACATATCCGGATCGGCAATCCCCCGATGCCATTGACCCTTCCCGCGTGGCGGGCGGCCGCCGAGGGGGTGATCACCTCTAGCACCCGGGAGAAGGGATGCGAGTATGAGTTCCGCTTTTATCAAGTGGAAGAAGTATCCAACCCCGTTGCCAAGGCCGGAGTGATCGAGGTCACCGCGGTCAATCTTACCTCCGGTAAAGTTAAGTCGTATCTGTGGGTATCCTGGAAAACCACGCCTGGGGATCCTACGCCTTCCGGATTTCAAGGGGTGTTGCTTTCAAGCAAGCCTCCCGCTTCCGGCGCGATTCTTTCTTCCACGCCGGTTTGGCATCCGGCGGCCACATGGTATTTTCTGGATGCGATGTTCATCCGGGGACGGCAGATCGTGTACCGCGTGGATCACAGTCCGGGATGGGACCGGTTTTCCCAGGTTCGGCAAGCCGAACTTCCGTACCGTGATCTCACTCCCGATTCGCTCTTCGGCCATACCCGCCTGGTCCGGGAACTCCAGCCGGAGGAAAGCGCTTCCATTCGGATTTTAGTCCCTTTTCATCCCTGGCCCCTGGAGCAAAGGGCGGATATTGAGGCTCTCATCCACCCCGGCGGATAGACGCCACCTGATCCGCCAACATACCGAACACAAAGATCAAGATCCCGGCGGTCATCATGGTCTCCGCGCCGTCGGGTATGTTCCATTCCCGGAACAAGTTCCAAACCGCGTAGCAAAATCCGATGCCGAACAAGAAGCCGCTGACTGGAACAAAAACCTTCAGCGGATTGAACAGCATGGCGATGCGGATGATCAGCAGGATCGTCTGGAATCCATCCCGAAGAGAGACGTTGCTCGGCCTTCCTTGCCGCGCCTGCGTCTGAATAGGAATCCACCCCACTTCGTACGCGTCTTTGAGCATCCCCAAGGTTAACGTTGTGGTAAACGAGAATCCATTGGGCAGAATGGGAAAATAACGCAGGGCATCCTCCTTCCGGAACACGCGAAATCCGGAGTTGACATCCCGAGGCTTTTCGGCCACCAGGTACCCTGCAAACCATTGCAGGAATACCTTTCCGGGCATCCGCAGGGCATATTGGAACGAATGGGGATCGCGCGCTCCGATTACCGTGTCATATCCTTCATCCAATGCCGCCAGGAGCCGGAGGAGGTCATCGGCCTGGTGCTGGCCGTCGGCATCCGCCAACGCGATCCATTCGTGCTTGGCCGCCCGGATGCCGGTTTTCAATGAAGCCCCATAGCCCCGGTTGGCGTGATGCCGGATCACCCGCGCGCCGGCCGCCTCCGCCCGGGATTTGGTATCATCCCGCGAACCATCATCCACCACGAGGATTTCGTGTTCGTGATCCCGCAACACCGCCCGGAAATTTTCCACCACTCCTCCGATGGATTCCGCTTCGTTATACGCGGGAATTACGATACTGACCGGCCTGGACATCGGCAAGCAAACATCCTTTCCTAGTAGCGGTTTCTTGATTTAAAGAATAGTGATTTCTTCCCTTATGGAGAATTTTCCTCTCTTCTGCCCTCTCCCAGAAGAAAAGAACACAGAAAAGGCACATTTTCGGATGGCGATGCGGCATTGCCTTGATATCCCGGTGGAACAAAATAGGTAACATCTCATTTCGGGAATATCTCATGGCCCCTTCACCGGCAAACCCATCTCTTTCATCACTTTTTGCAAATCCTCCCATACCTCGCGTTTGGCTTCGGGATTCCGTAGCAGATACGCGGGATGGTAGGTGGGCATGACCTTGATCCCCCGGAATTCATGCCAATGGCCGCGCAGGCGGCTGATCGGCGCTTGTGTCCGCAAAAGGGATTGGGCCGCGGGCTTGCCCAGGGCCACGATGTATTTCGGCCGGATGATCTCCAGCTGCTGGAACAAAAACGGTTCGCAGGTGGCGGCTTCGTCCAGGAGGGGAGTGCGGTTGCCCGGCGGCCGGCATTTTACCACGTTGCAGATATAGACATCGCCACGCTTCAGCCGCATGCCTTTTTGAATCATGTCCGTCAACAGTTTCCCCGCCCGCCCGACAAAGGGGATTCCCTGGGCGTCTTCGTCCGCGCCCGGTCCTTCGCCGACAAAAACCAGCTCCGCGTCAGGATTTCCCGCGCCGAAGACCACCTGAGTGCGTCCTTCACACAAGCGGCAGAGCCGGCAATCCTTGATGGATTCATACAACCGGTCCAGGAGTTCCTGGCGGCTGGCGGGGAGTGATTGCCTCAACGTCTCTTCTGAAATATACAATCGGTCGATACCCAGCGCCCGCAGTTGCTCGAGATAGAGACAAATTCCGTTTTGATATGTAATTTCCATCATGGATTCAATCCAATTCCCGGGTTATGCCTCCAAGACGAATATTTCCCGCTGCACGAATTGCTTCGGCCTTGAATAGATCAGCGTTTTTCTTCCGGTTACCGGCGTGAATCCCGCCAGGGGATCCAGCACCGTATAGCCTTGTAGTTTGATTTCCGAAAACAACGGCAAGGTAGCGCTGTTTTCTTCTCCGGATAAACGAAACCGCGGCGCGATGAACACCACCCGTCCGCCCGGTTTGACCACCGTCCGGATCTCTCCTAACGCTCTCAAATACAAGGGGATCAACTGGCCCGCTAATTTTTCGAATTGTCCCTGGCTTAATGGACGCTTTAGTGGAGGACCCAGGTATGGTTCAGTGACGCACGCGTCGAAGTACAACGGTTCACATAAGGTATGCAGCACCCGCGCGTCACCCTCCCGGATCTGGACCTTCCCGGTAAGCGTGGGTTGTTGCTTCTGGAACCATTGCCAGTTGCGGATTGCGTCCTCTATGGCCTTGGAGCTGCTATCGAAACCGGTGGCCGACAACCCCAAAAGCGCTGCCTCGGTTAATATCCCGCCACTGCCGCAAAAGGGATCCAATACAGTTGCTGTCTCCGGTGTCCGCGCAAGATTGATCAACATGCGAGCCAGTTTGGGAGGCAACAGGCCGCTGCGCGTGTCCCGGTTCGGCCGCCCGTAATCCAACTGGGAATATGCCTCATAATCCTGCAGCCACACCGTGCGGCCGGTCCACAATCCTTGTTCCGGCGCCACGTGAAAACAAAACTCCGCGCCTTCCTCCAACATCCGGTTCTTTTCGACCTGGGCTCCGCTCAGGCAGACCGTGTGGCGTTCCGGACCGGGCAACACGAAGCGGCTGGAAACGCCCTTCTCCCGCAACTGCTCCTTGAGCCATGATGCTGTAATGTGTAAGACTGTGTGCATATACCGGTCCGAACCGGTCTCTTCGCTTTTCCCTAGGATTGAAAGACCAAATACCGGCCGCTTCGAACGTTCGAGCAGCCAATCCGCCGCCTGGATTTCCGCCAATTTCTCAATCAGGATTTCCGGCTCAAGAAGACTGGTTTTCAGCCCTTTCCCTGTCGCCAACAACTCGCAAGCCCGGATGGTGCCTCCCAGCTCGGCGCATACCGCCCGGACGGCCTCCGAGGAAGGACAATCCCCAAACGCGAGGCCGCCGGTTCGTCGAAGCCCATTTAAATATTCGGGCATTCGCTGGCTCGTGGCACTGAGTTCCGCGTAAGACAAGTCGGGACAATGACCCAACTGGAAGAGATACGTTGGCATGGCATTACGCCTTATCGGGAGTCAAATTCAGGCATCCACCCGCAGATAGTATCCTAAGGCAAATTAACTTAAAACCCATTGAAGGGACGTCTATCCCTGGTTTCATTTTACTTTACAGATCTTTTTTTGCTTCCTCGCCACGCATTCTGGGGAGCTTTCACGATAGATGTCCCGCTAGCAATGGCCTGATCCTTTGAAGAGAATGGTACCGGGTTTCAACTATCTCCGGGAGAATACAATGAAACAACGGATTAAGAACATAGGGACGAGTTCAATATTCCTTGCCGGATTGCTTTCCTTGGGCCTGTCCGATGGCCGGGCCGTCCCCGGTGAATCGTTGGAGTGGCCGCAAGGCCGGTTCGTGAAATTATATTGGTATGAAAAAGGCATCGAGCACGGCAATCCCTTTTATAACCACCGGTTTCGGGTGAATTCGCCGGAAGCGGTGTTGCTTCCCGGCGTCATGGACCGCACGGAGGCGCGCGGCAATGGGATGATGCAAATCCTCATGGAAGAGAATCTCGGATTGATAACGGGAGCCGCGCTCTATCTGGAGATTTGGGGTGGCCATCCGGGAACTTCGGACAAGCGGGTTACTCTCAATGGACGAACCCCCTATCTCTTGCCCGAGGTGGGTACCGCAGGTGGCTATTGCACCCATTCCTACCCTAGGATTCCCTTGAAACTCACTGATCTTGTCAACGGGTATAACGCGATCCAGTTTGCCTGCGGCCAGGGGACTTCCTTCTGGGGGCATTTCATTGTGGACAACGCTAGCCTGATGGCCGTGTTGCAACCGGATCATCCTGATTTGTCCGCGGCGGGTTTTCAGGATTTTCAAGCGGACGTGCTGGCCATGCCTCCACCTCCGGGTGAGGAAAAGATCCCTTTGCGTCTCGATTGTCCGGGATCGTTCCATGACGTTATTGCCCGGGTGGATTATTGGGGATTTTATGAAGGGTATGACGAAAACGGAAATACCCAAACTCTCGATTGGCATGGCTTCACCAAAAACCGGGAGCCGCAGGCGATTCTGGGTTCGTCAAACATTTCGCCCTTTGAGATGGAGTGGGATACCCGTATGCTTCCCGCGCAGGATTCCATGGCGGTAAAAGCCGTGATCCACTTTCACAAGCACCCAAACCTGGTTTATATCACTCCACCGCTCGCGGAAATCGAAAAGCCCGCGAGTGGAGGCAAAACAGTTAAACTTCTACCCTCCGAATCTCTCCCCCGGCCGTTTTGGTCACGCGCCGGCCAAAAAAAATCCTGCGTGATCCTATTGGATGAAGATCCAAGTATCATTGAGCGGGCGGAGCTGCACATCGTGATTTGGGATGGGGGGTCCGGAACCGTCAAATCCCCATTCACCTTGAATGGTGTGCCCTTGGCGGTGGCGGGGAACGGCCGGCATGATGTCTTGTACCAAGTACTTCCCCTCGATCCATCCATCCTGCGGAAAGGGGAGAACCGGTTCGAAGTGTTTTCCGATACGGAACATCACGGAATCGAAGTATTGCTCCCCGGTCCGGCGCTAATGGTCCGGTATTGATGTTTTTCCGCGTGAATGACCCGCTGGTATGCATCCTGGACCAATCCAGGCTGGGCGCACTCAACTTTTGCCCTTTCGCACTGGGAATAAGCCTGGGTGAAAGAAAACCTTCCCCGATGACTCCGCCGT
This sequence comes from Candidatus Omnitrophota bacterium, assembly GCA_013177805.1. Classification (GTDB taxonomy): domain Bacteria; phylum Hinthialibacterota; class Hinthialibacteria; order Hinthialibacterales; family Hinthialibacteraceae; genus JABLXU01. The sequence continues at coordinate 47,736 of JABLXU010000005.1, read as the reverse complement.
CAGATTCCATTCCGAATCCATCCCGCTTTCAAACTTACCTCTTTGAGATCGCTGATATATGATGATGGCGTTTTCCACGCCGCGGAGTGAACGGCTCGCCGCGGCCGGTTCCGGACATTTTGGGAATGCGGAACCGATCCTTATCTCCGTAGCATTCATGAGGGCCAAGATCATATGATTATCACTTCTTCCCCCATGCCCCTCGAGGGAATCAGGCAATGGGTGATCTTCTGCCAACCCAATCAATCAGTGGAGATACCCGACCCAGATTTGCAATCCCTTGCGCAAGAGGCCATGTCGGCCAATCTGTTTCTAGCGAAAGAAGAAGAGATCTTGCCTGTGATCAAGGGAGAACGAGTCGGCGTGCTGGTGGGCCTGGGCAACAATCCTGAATCCATCTCCATGCGCCGGATGGCCACCTTGACCAAACAAGCCTTGAAGACCAAACCGCTTACCCCCAAAAAACCGGTGGTGATCAAACCGCTCGTGGACAATCCGGAAGCAGTGCGGGGCATCGTGGACGGCGCGAAATTGGGACTCTACGCGTGGAAAAAATATGTGACTTCGAAAGAAGACGCGATCGATTATTCTGCCTACAAACTCCTGATCCTGACAGAACATGAGGAAATGGTGGAAACAGCGTCGCTGATCGGTGATGGAGTTAACTTGGCCCGGGATCTGGCCAACGAAAACGCGGATGTGGCCGACGCCACATTTCTGGAGGGGAAAATCCGCGAGATCGTGGGGGACGATTCCCGCTGCCGGATCGAGGTTCTGAACCAGACCGAGTTGGAGGAAAAAGGCCTCCGGCTCCATTTGGCGGTCAACCAAGGCAGCGAGAAAGAACCGAAGTTGATCATTATCACGTATCAGGGTGGCGGCTCCAAGCAGCCCTACACCGCCCTGGTGGGCAAAGGGCTCACCTTCGATACCGGCGGCCTGAACCTCAAGCCCACCGGTTCACTGGAAACCATGCGCATGGATATGTGCGGAACGGCTGCGGTCATCGGCACGCTCTACAACACCCTGAAATTGAACATCCCCTGCAACGCGTATTTTGTCTGCGCGATCGCTGAAAACGCGATCAGCGCCCGGTCCTACAAACCCGGGGATGTCATCGTCAGTTATTGCGGAAAAACTGTGGAAATCGGCAATACGGACGCGGAGGGGCGGTTGGTGCTGGCGGACGCGTTGAGTTATATGGCCACCCAATACAAGCCCAAAACGATCATTGATATCGCCACGCTCACCGGCGCGGTGGTTATCGCCCTGGGATACGAGTACACCGGCCTCATGGCCTCTCACCGGGAATTGGCCGAAGACCTGCTCAACGCGGCGGAATTCACCGACGACCGGGCCTGGGAATTGCCCCTCTACCCGGAATTGAAGGATCATGTGAAAAGCAAGATTGCCGACCTCAAAAATATCGGCGAGCCGAAATGCGCGGGGACTTTGGCGGGCGGCGAGTTTCTACGGCAGTTCGCTCAATGTGTTTCCCCTGATCAACAATGGGCCCACCTCGATATCGCGGGCACGGCCAAGCCCAGTAAGGAAATCGCCTATTTTGACAACGGGGCTACCGGCGCGGGCGTGCGCCTGTTGACGCACTTCTTGCTGCAACGCAGCCGCTGAGTGGTTGATCAATACAACTCGCGGACGATATCGTCGATGTTGTTGGGATCGATGCCGGAATCGGGTTTCTGGGCCATCCGCTCGACTAACGCCCGCATTTGTTCCTTGGATAAATGTTCGTGAGCCTGCTCCACGCGGTCCAGGGTGTGACATTTGGAGCACAGGGTTTCAAACTGGGGATGGGCTCCGGTAACGGTCTCCGTTTTTTTCCCGGAAGTCGCGCATCCATAAATCACCAGCAAGGCGATCCCAAAAACAAGCGCGAATCGATGCATCATGGACATGGAGATTCCCCTCTCTGGCCTCGAAATTTTTTGCGATTCTTTTTAATTAACATAAAAACCCAGCAAACTATAGTGCATCCGCGGATTTTGCCGGCCCAATTGCGCATTTTCAGGTTCACTCGAGTTTTTTCACGGCTGAGTGACTAAAAAGCGGGATGGCTGTGCCTGCTCCAACAGCTTTTGCGTCTTGTCCCAGATCGCCGCCCCGCAATAGACGGAGACCTCTTGAACCAAATTCCTCTCTCTGGGAGAAAGGGTGGGTGAGGGAAGCCCGGGAAAGGCGCCATTCCGGTTTTTTGTAAAATCGAGAAACGCGTACCGTTTTGATAATTGGATCTATGGCAGATAAAACTCAATAATTCCTGCGTATCACCAATCGTGGAAAAAGCGCGCCCTTGCCGATTGAACCACCCGCGTGGCTGGGCCGGAGGAGATGATTTATCGATTGAGTGTTGAGAGTAATGATATACTTAACAAGTTATATGGTTGGCTATGAATACTCCTGATCAGACAGGGATAGAGACTGCCCGGGGAGAGGAGAAGGACCGGATTCCCACTCAAGGGATCCGGAGCGATTCGGTCTAGGAAGGGAGAACAATCATGGGATGGTTTCATCAGGTATTCTCGGGCCGCGGATGGGTGTTGGGATTGATTCTCACTGGGATTTTACCGGGCTGGGCTCAGGATGAGTATGCCTTATTGCATGACCAGGTAGGGACGGGGAACATGGGGACCGGCCTGTATGTCATGAATCCGGACGGAACAGATGTCAGGGAAATCGTGAGCGGGATTTACTCCACTCCATCCGTCAGCCGGGACGGGAAACATTTGCTGTATGTGGGGCAACATCCAGCCGTAGCCACCTGCCTCTCCATTTACCGGGTGCCATTGGACGCTCAATCCGTGCGGGTGCTTTTGACTCCAGCCATCGGCTGGTCGCTGGATTCATCGTTTTCACCGAACAACGATTGGATTGTCTATCGGGTTTACATCCCTCCCACGGGCGGCGGGATCATTCTCCCCGACCCGACTCCCACCCCCGAATTCGGCCGGGTCCCCTTTTCGCGCCCCTTCTCCACCATCGAGCCGCAGGCCGTGCCTCTATCCGGGGAGTATATCGCCTTCGCCAAGGCGGATGGTTCGGATGCATTGAATGCCGCGCATCGCGATTTCGTTTTGCAAAGCGGGATGCAGGTCTGGACCATGCCGGATTGGCATCCCTCCAATGAAAATCGCGTCGCGGTATCTGTCTCCGGTCAACCGTACTCGTACCCCACCTCAAGCATTTACCTGATTTCACCCGATGGATCCTTCATTCAGGAATTGTTTAAACCTTCCTTCAACCTGATGAGCGGCTTGACCGAAAAGGATGAATTTCCCTCCTGGTCACCGGATGGGCAGTCCCTGGCTTATGTTTCTCACATCTGGAACATGTCCACAAACAAGCACACGTATTCCATCCGGGTCGTGAAGGCCGATGCTTCCGATGCCCCAGGGATCTTGATTACACCGGAATACGAGATCGACGCCATCGCGCATGGCCTCTACAAACCGGTCTGGAGTCCGGACGGGCAATGGATCGCGTTCACCAAAACCCAGGCGGCCGAATTTGGCGTACCAATCCGTTTTGATATCTTCAAGGTCCGCTCTGATGGCCGTGAACTGACTCAGCTGACCTTCACCGGCAAGAGTACAAAACCCGCTTGGATTCGAAAACAGGATTTATCCTCCAATTTGCGGATGGCCATTTTGGGAAAGGTGATCCCTGGGGATGGAAGTCCCACGCCTTCCCCGCCTACGCCAACTGCCACTCCCACGCAGACTCCCGGACCTACGGACACACCGGTTCCGGCCTTCACCCCCACACTCCCGGACGGGAACCGCGTTCAACCGGTATTGGTCTATGAATACGATCAATCCACCTTGGAGGATTGCGGCTGGAGCGAGATTCCGGGTGGTTTCACGGGCGCGGCACCTGGATCGATTTCCTGTGGCCGCTGGGAGGGACATCCGATCCCGTCGTCCGTCGATCAAAAAGGGATGGGGATCACGGTTCAGCCTGGGGAAGTGGTTTTTACGTACGCGTCCCAGACGGTTGCGGCGGAAGGGAATCCGGTTTTACTGCGGTTGAGCGTCCGCGCGGACGCGCCGGGGGCTTCGGTCACTTTAGCCGCTTTGCGGGGTGCGATGAGCGAAACCGATGGTTCGATTGCCACACATATGCCCATGTCCGCTTCCGGCTTTGTGGACCAGGAACGCCTCCTGGTGCTGGTGTATGAGCTGGATACGGGAGACCGGGTCACGCCTGTGATCCAAGTGGCCGCCACGGGGAATAATGGACCTGTGACCGTATGGGTGGACCGGCTTGAGGTGTACCGGATTGAACCCGGAATGGCGTATCCAGGTTTCCTGTGGAGTTCCACACCGTAGGTTCTGCCACCCCGCTTTTGTATCTAGATCTATAACTTGATTAAATAGGAAATGGACTTTACGATGCCATGATCCGGCTCCATCTGGTTTGTAATCCGATTCCATGCTGGTTGAATGGAAATGTGATGCCCTCTCCTGTGATTTTGAGATTGATGGCATGTGCGATGTGTCTGGGGCTTTTCACCTCCAGCGGCCACGCGGCCGGGGAGAAGCGGATGGCGCTGAACTCCCCGCGTCCTGCGCATCAATATTCCCGCCCGGTTCCTATCTATTCGAAAACGCTCGAAACAAAAATCGGCAACCATTCCATGCCATCCCGGATGGAGACTTCAGACGGCTCTATTCCGTTGTACGCGGAGGCTTCGCCTGTCCCTCCGGCTCGAGAGACGCCACCGGTATCAGTGGAGGCACCGGCCGCCGGCACGCCCGGCTCCTTAATTTCCCCGGAACCGGTCCCTCGTCTCGATCTGATCGACGATCCTCTCGAACCGGTGAACCGGAGCCTGTTTTTTTTCAACGCCCAGGTGTACCGGTTTGTCATATCCCCTGTTGGGCGGGTTTATGAAATTGTGTTTCCACGATTTGTCCGGAACCGGTTTCACGATTTTTTTACCAACCTGGCATTTCCCAAGTATTTTTTGAGCGCGCTGTTTCAGGGGAAATTCGGCAAATCCTGGCAAGAGGCACAGCGTTTCGTGATCAATTCCACCGCCGGTATCGGGGGCCTGTTTGACGTCGCGGCTTACACGGGGATCCGGACCGATCCGGAAGATTTCGGGCAAACCCTGGGCTATCACGGGGTGAACCACGGATTTTACCTGGTCCTGCCCCTGCTGGGGCCCTCGTCGGCCCGGGACGGTTTCGGGCTGATCCTGGATGCCGCCACCGATTTGAAGACGTACCTGCAATTCATCAGTGACGATCTGATCCTTCCCGACACCGTCCTGCAATTCAACGAAACGCTGACTTCGGTCCGGGAGTATGAGCGGATGACCGGGCAGCAGTATGATCCCTACGCGATCACGCGGGACCTGTATTACGCGTATCGCGAAGCCAAGGTATTGAAATGAATTGGAAACCGTTGTGTTGGATGATTCCGGCAGGCTTGTGCCTTCTCGTGGCCCGCGCGGATTGGGACGCGGCCGCCGCCACGATAACCAATGTGGACTATCCGGCGCATGATCCTTACCACGCTACCTTGCTGAGTTTGAACGTCCAAGGCGAGGCGGATCCCTTTCAGCGCTACGGGAAAACCCGGTTCCTGCGGGTCAGCCCTGACCTGCCGAAATATCCCTATACCTATTGGCCGAACCCGAATTCATCCGCCTTGGCGGTGGTGATACCGGGGCTGAACGGTTCTTGCCAGGATTCAACCACTGCCTTTCTGGGCATGTTGTTGTACGCGAATGGTTATTCCGTGGCGCAGATTTCCTCGCCCATGCACTGGACGTTCATCCGGTCGGCGCTTTCCCTCCCCGTGCCCGGCTATGTACCACACGATTCGCGGGACGCCATCCGCCTGATCGGCCGGATCGTCGAGGATTTGGAAGCCCGGCAAAAGAGGCCGTTCACGTACAAATGCCTCGCCGGACAATCATTCGGCGCGCTGCATACCCTGTTTACCGCCGATCACGAAGCCCAAGAGCGTCGGATCGGCTTCGACCGTTTCCTGGCCGTGAATCCGTTGATCGATATGCGGGAGAGTATTCAGAAAATCGATGCCATGTATCTCGATTCCCTCCGGAATCTCCGCGCGCTGGGGCCGGACCGGTGGAACGAGTCAATCTGGTTTTACAACCTGGCCGAAGCCCAAGAACGGCGAGATCCATCGGCCTTGCGGAATTTAAATCCACAAGAGGCCGCCTTGGCGATCGGATATTTGATGAAGCGGAATCTGACTGAATTCATCATGGCCAGCCAGGAATTCAAGAAATCCGGGATTTTATCTCACCCGTGCGGCTTTTTCCGCAAGCAGCCCTGTTATGACGAAGCCGGCCAATTCACGTTTTCCCGCTACGTGACGGATGTGGTGATGAAGATCGGGCGGGAGTACAATTCGGTGGATTGGGAGGCCGATGAAACCCCCGAGGCCATGTTGAGGAGAACCAGCCTGGCGGCCATCGCGGACACCCTGCGGAACTCGCCGGCTATTATTGTGTTCCATACCCAAGACGATCCTTTGATTAGTCCGGAATCGGCCGCCTTTCTCCAAACCGTGTTGCCGGACAACCGCCTGTACCTCTTCCGGTATGGCGGGCATTTGGGCGAGATCGTGGACCCGCAATTCCGGGAAATCTTCCAGGAAGCGGCCAGGATACCTTGAATCGGGGTTGCGGACGCACCGCTATCGTTCAGGATTCCAGGCCGAATTGTTCCATCGCGTCCAATAAACCTTCGAGGGTGTGGACCGCGGCTTCCACATCGGGAGGATATCCGTATTCGCGCAGGGTATCGCTGGTCAGGGGGCCGATGGAAGCCGCGCGGAAGCGGCGGAGGAGCGTGGCCTGTTTCTTCAACGCCTCGAAAAAATGGCGGGCGGTGGATGAGCTGGTGAAAAGGATCCAGTCGATTTCACCCCGCTCCAACCGGGTTACGATCTCCTTTGGCAGAGTGGTCACCGGCGCATTGCGGTAGGCGGTGACGGCAGTCACCTCGCCGCGGGCCGACCGCAGGGCATCGGCAATGGTGGTCCGGGCGATGTTCGAAAGCGGCAACAAAAACCGTTTCCCCGCGGCTTCCTGCATCCGGAGAAATTCCTCCACGAATTCACCGCCTGTAAAACGTTCGCCAGAGAAGTGCGGGTGGATCTGGTACCGGGCCAGTTCAGCGGCGGTGGCCGGGCCGATCACGGCAATGCGGCACCGCGCCGGTGGAAAATCCTTCAGCTCCAAACTCTTTGCGCGTCCGAAGAAAAACCGCACGCTGTGGACGCTGGTAAAAAAAATCCAATCGTATGATGCCAGGTTCCGAAGCGCTTGGTCCAAGGGAGCGGGATCTTCAGGCGGCAGGATGTCAATCATAGGGCAGGGGACGGGCAGGCCGCCCCGCCGGCGGACCGCCGCGGCAGTCTCGTCCCAATCTTCCCGGCTCCGGGTGATTATGATGCGCTTGCCTTGCAAACCGGCCATGGGGGTCGAATCAACAGTCCCAATAAAACGTGAAGGGGAATCCCGAACTGGCTGAAAAGATCCCAATCCAGGCGGCCCCAGTCGGGATGCCAGATTGTGGTCCATGCCAATCCGCAGAACACGCATCCCAAGAGAAATTTCAAGTATAAGGTTTGTATTCGTTTGCGCAATAGAAACAAAAGGGGCAATTCGGCCGGTATCCCCAAGAAGGCGGTCCGGGAGTGGAAGTAGAGCAAAATGATCCAATGTTCCTTGGCGAAAAAGGTGAAATGATGGTTATCCGCCCAGACTTGAAATAGCGGCACGAGCCGTTCCCAACCGGTGTCCGTGCCCAGCATGGGGAACACGAGGGCGAGGCTGATCATCACGCCGGTAAAAGCAAGTACCGGGATCAGAATTTCGAGGGGATGGTACTTTCGGTTTCTGTACAAGAGATACGCATAAGCCGGAATGTAAAATAGGCCGAGCATGTGAGAAAGGCCGGCCAGCATGAAATACGCCATGGCCGGCCACAGCGGGGCGTCCCGTTCCAGCCACGCTTGCGCGCGCGCGAAACTGAGAATCAGGAACGCGTTCACCCACGCGTAATTTTCCACATGGCCCAACAGCACGAGGAACGATCCAGAGAGTACATTGATGGCCAAAAACCAGCCATCCGGCCGGATCCGCCAGAGCGCGAGAATGGCGGCGGCCCCGGCCAGCGAACTGCTCAAGGATATGGCTTGCCAGCCGTCCAGGCCAAGAGGGTGGGCTACAAGATAGACGGCTTTGTGGATGAGGATCGTAAGCAAGGACCGGTAATAGAGCGGGAAAGGATTTTCCTCCACCAACTGGGCCATGTACCAGCCGTCCGCGCCTACGAAATACTCGTTGAGCCAACCGGGCAATCCGGACCGCAGGCCGAAAATCGCCAGGGTGAGGAGAAAAACACCGAGGCTGTAACGAAACAGTGGTTTCATGAAGATTGAGTCATCCCGTCCGGTTGAATTGTTGTTCGGATGACTTGATCCCATCCCTGGTCAGGTCCAATGCGGAGGCACCGGAAGACCCCGCATGTAGGCCGCCGCGCTTTCGGGCGCCGTGTATTCCACATGCGTGCCGGTCCGCGAATACCAATCAATGTAACCCGGAGGCATGGGCATAAATTCGATGTGCCAGTGATAATCATGGGTGATGGTCAGAGGCTGCGCCTTGTGGCGTCCGAAGACCGGCGAGGTGTGCAAAGCCATGAGGACGCGCCAGCCGGGGATGGATTCTTCCAGGCGCAAGGCGGTGTCGCGGATGGCGGCGGCCAGGGCGGGCAGGCGTTCGCCCGGTTCCTGGCAGAAATCGCAATTGTGGTGACGCGGGAAGAGATGGACTTCAAAAGGATACCGCGAGGCGAAGGGACAGAAGGTCACGTAGTCATCCGTGGCCATGATCAGCCGGTCGTTGTCTTTGACTTCCTGCCGGATCATGTCGCAGAACAGGCAGCGGTCTTTGTAATCGAAATACCCCCGGGCGGCGTCCAATTCGTTTTTAAGCCCCAGGGGAACGGTGGCGTTGGCGATGAGCTGCGAGTGGGGGTGAATGGAATCGTTTCCGCACAGCCATTCCCGGAACACGGCGAAGCTGCGCAGCCGCAGATCGCGCCGCAGGTCGAGAATGCGTTCCTGCATGGCCTGGATGGCGAGGGCGTACTGATAGGGAGTCATGGAAATCAACGTGTCGCGGGGATGGGGGCTTTCGATGATGATTTCATGCGCCCCCACGCCGCGCATCAGGTCATAGAGGCCCACGCCCTCGCGGTCTTCATTGCCTTCCACCCGGTAGAGGGCAAAGCGGTTCGCGATGACCTGGACGGTGTGATCGCGGCCGTCGGGCAGGGTGGCGGATTTGCGCCACACGACATGCGCGCCCGCGGCTTCGGGATCGGCCAGCGCGTTGGGCGCGCCGTTCATCCACTGATCACGGGGAATGGCCAGCAGTTGTTCGCGCTCTGGTTGAAACGCGTGTAAGACCCAGCCGCCATGGTGTGCGTCCCGCCGGAGTTGGGATCCTCGTTCTTCCATAGTTATGGCAGACCTCGAAGGATGGATGGCTTCCTAAAAGTTAGTTGTAATGGTTTTTGGGAAAAAAACAAAGGTTTCAACAGAAAATAGAGACATGTTCAGCCCGAAATCCCTACCCCTCTTTTGAAATACGCTTGGAAACACTCTTTCCCTGCTTTGAACTTTTCTCAGCACACTTCCTCGCAAGGATAAAGAAACAGCCATGCTCTGCCTCATGTCAGGCCGAGAAAAAAACAATCCGTGTTTTATGGGAATTGGACCTGGTAGGCATTCGCGGCCATTTTCCGGAATACCGTCCGGCATTCCGTCTGGAGGGTTTGACGGCTCCGGGATTCCAGGATGTGATCCTGGAACCGCCTCGTCAAGAAGTGTTCCGTAACCATGCTCTTAATCGGATTAGCCAATAGAAGATAGACCGTCATGAATCCGGATGGGCTGATTATTTCGGTGATCTGGTAATATTTGGGGCCTCGTCGCTCCCGCGCAGAGAGTAGCCGGACGCGGCGGAATGATATCGGAATTTACTCAATCAGCCAGCATTCCCACCGCTATTCCTGTTCGTCGGATTTTGATACGATGATATTGCATCCATCCAGCCGAGCGAAAAAGAGGCATGCCGATCATGAAAACATCCCTGGTACTCACATGGGCCTTTTCTTTGTTAGTGGGCGGCGGCGGGTTCGCCAGTCCCGCGGAAAACCCGAAGGCGGCGGTAACCGGCGAAAGAATCACGTTCGACAAGCCATTAACGAAAGGCCGCCTCTCCCTGGAAGAGACCTTATGGCTGCGCCGCTCCGTGCGTTCGTTCTCGGATCAAAAACTCACCTGGGAGCAGATCGGCCAACTCCTTTGGGCCGCGCAGGGGGTGAACCGGCCGGAGAGCGGCGGCCGCACTTCTCCTTCCGCGGGCGCGACGTATCCGTTAGAAACATACGTAGTTGTCTCCGATGGCATTTACAAATATCTTCCCAAGGAACACGCCGTCCAGAAAACCGTTTCGGGAGAGATGCGGCAAATTCTCAAGGAGGCCGGTCTTGGTCCGGGGGCGGCGCAGGAATCGCCCTGTGTCATGATCTTCACCGCGGTCTTTGAACGCACCGTGTCGCGATTTGGGAAAGACGCCTATCCCTACATCTACCTGGAAGCCGGCCATGCCGCGCAAAACGTGCTGCTTGAAGTGACCGCCTTGGGACTGGGCGCGGTCCCGAATGGCACAATCCTCGGTTTCACCAGCAAAAAGCCGTTGGGACTTCCTCCCGAAGAAGACCCAGTGTACGTTTTGGTGATCGGTTACCCCAAGGGAAAGAATTAAGACACCGCCCCGCCGGTTTTTCTTTCCCTTCTCCAGCCTGGCGATCGACGCCAAGATATACACATTATGCGGCAGAGGATGAAACCCGATTTTCCTCCAACGAAATCCTCACGGAAAGGAAAGGTCTTGGTGAAACGGTTGATCCCGCGGGCATGGATTGGATGCCTGGTGGTTTCGGTGTTTTTTTCCGCGTGCGGGCAACCGGATCAACCCCTCCCGGTGTCTGTCTTCGTCGAAACCGAGACGGATTTTCTTCTGCGCTTGGAAGAGAATCACTACACCGCGTCCAATCCCGGTCTGGTTAAAGCCGACACCGCTGTCATCGGAGGAATCCGCCATTGGGGGATTTTTGAACATGCGCCCAACCGGATTGAATTCCCGGATGTCTATATCGGCAGTGACGCCCGCCTCGAGTTTGCCATCGGTATCCTGGAAGGGGCGTGGGGGCATGGCGGCGATGGCGTCCGCTTCCAGATTTCGGCCGTGCGGCCCGGGCAGACGCCTCAGATTCTATACAGCCGGTATATCGATCCCAAGCATGACGCGCGGCACCGTGCGTGGCTGCCGGAATCCGTAGCCCTATCGGGAATTCAAAACGTCACTGCGGCGATCGTATTTGAAACCACGCCGGGGGAGCAGCCCGGTGACACCGACACCGATTCCGACTGGGCTTTCTGGGCCAACCCCTGGTTGCGATCGGCTGGCCGCGAAGTGGTCCGCCCGGCGGCTACCCGGCGGAATATCCTGCTGATTACCGTAGATACCTTGCGCGCGGACTATCTGGGGTGTTATGGTCACCCGTTTATCCAAACTCCGGCCATCGACCAATTGGCCGCCGCGGGCATTCTCTTCGAGCAGGCCCGCAGCGCCTGTTTTCATACCAATCCCTCTTTTGTTTCGATTCTTACCTCGTTGTCACCCTTCGCGCATGGCCTGATCAGCAATGAACAACGTCTGCGGGTTCCATTGCCATGTCTTCCCCAGATTTTGCAAGAGCAGGGCTACGCCACCGCCGCCGCCCTGAGCGCTTATCATCTCGAGAATGTCATGTCCGGTCTGGGCCGCTGGTTTGACCAGTACGATAAGCCATTGCCCATGAAGATCCGCCCTGGATCGATCACCACCAGCGCCGCCATCCGGGAATTGGAGCGGATCATGGACCGCCCGTTTTTCTATTGGATTCACTATTACGATCCGCATCAACCCTACCAGGCGCTGGGCGCGTATCATGGCATGTATTATCAAGGAGATCCGGCGGACCCCGCGCATCATTCCATGGCTAAGGCCCGCTTTCATACCAGCTGGAAGACGGATTCACCCGATTCCTGGATCTACGGCATCCGGGATCTGGACTACTTTAAGACCGAATACGCCGCCGAAGTATCCTACACGGACGCGGAGGTGGGCCGGCTTCTTGATGCGCTGCGCCGTCTCCAACTCGACCGCGACACCGTCATTGTCTTCACGGCCGATCATGGAGAGAGCCTGGGCGAACACGGCGTGTATTTTGACCACTGGACTCAATTCGACACCGATTTGCGCGTGCCGCTGATAATTTCCTGCCCCCCCGCGGTACCGGTTGGCCGGCGGATTTCCACCCCGGTTTCCACGCTGGACATCGCGCCGACGGTACTGGATCTGACCGGCGAGAGCAACCATATCCTGGCCCGGAACCTCTTTGAAGGCCGTTCATTGCGCCCGTTGTGGGAATTCCCGGTGGATGGGGAGCCGCGCGTGCTTTCCTCGGACGGCGTGTACTACACGAACATCGCGGGATGGGATGACCGCTGCAAAGTCATTTGGGAGATGCAGCGCTTCGTGTATCACGAGGACTACCAATTACTGCCGGATCGGGTTTGGATTTACGACCTGCAGTCCGATCCCGGAGAAACCCAGCCGGCCGGCTGTTTTTATTGGCGCGCAACGGATTGCCCTCCCCCTTCTTGGGAAGAATTGATTCATCTCCCCCCACCCGTGATCGATTACCAACGGATTCTGCAGGTGAAACAACAGGCTGCGGATCGCGCAGCCCTTTCTCCCGGACAATTGCGTGCGTGGTTCCAAGAAAACAACGGCCGTGACTATCTGCGGGAGGATTTGGTCAATGATGATCAATTTTTAATCCGTGTGTCCACATTGCTCAATACGCTTCAGCGGCGTGTCAATCCGGTCCCGGTCCGGGAACGAGTCAGGGATTTCCCAGACCTGGCCGGTTTGTTTGGTGACGAGGCTTCGTTCATCCAACCCGTCGATTCCCGGATGAAGGAGTTTCTGCATTCGCTGGGCTATGTTTCCAACCCTTAATGGTTCCGGCCGCACCGGTCCGTCGTTGATTCACAGCCATTTTATGATTTCCTGGCGGGGGCGATCTCATAAAATTTATTTGCCTGGGAAGCCAGGCGGGGGATGACATCCCCCTACCCTGCCCGAACGGTTTGGCTACAATAAATCACGGTAATTTTGCCCTGTTTCCAGTCCGTGAGATAAGGGGAGAGGTGTCCGAGTTGGCCGAAGGAGCACGACTGGAAATCGTGTAAGCCTCAAAAGGGCTTCGTGGGTTCGAATCCCACCCTCTCCGTTTCAATCCACGGCCACGATAGCCCCAAATGCCCAATCCCTATACCCAATCCCTGAATATTTATCCTTCCGTGTGGCTTCTAGCATCGACGGCCAATCCGGCCGTGGGCGTCTCACCCAAAATTATGCGGAATGTGGAGCCTTTCCCCTCTTCGCTGCTGACATCCAAGTAATAACCCAAAATCTTGCACATCGACCGGCAGATAGCCAGCCCCAGGCCCGTGCCCCCAAACTTGCGGGCGGTGCTGTAATCCGCCTGTTGAAACGCTTCGAAAATGATATCCAGCCGGTCTTTGGGGATCCCGATGCCCGTGTCGATCACCTCAATTTGCCGCACCGGATGCTCTCCGGAGCCTGGTACGACCTTGATCCTGACCGAACCCCGGGGTGTGAATTTCACGGCGTTGCCGATCAGATTGATCAAGATTTGCCGCAGTTTACTGGGATCGGTGCGCAGGGGTGGCAAGGCCGCGGGAATTTCCGCCAGCAACTGAACCGGTTTGTCACGCACCTGGCTCTCGAATTGGGAGAGAATATCCTGAATCAGATCCGGAAGATGGACGGCTTGCAGATCCAATTGCATTTTACCCGCTTCCACCTTGGACAAATCGAGAATGTCGTTGATCAGGTTGAGCAGGTGCGTTCCATTGCGGCAAATCCGGTCCAAATAGACCAGTTCTTGATCTTGAAAACGGTTGTGTTTGTTTTTCTTGAGGATGTTGGCGAATCCGATGACTGAATTCAACGGGGTACGCAATTCGTGACTCATGTTGGCCAGAAAACGGCTTTTGGCGTTGTTGGCCTCCTCGGCACGGACTTTGGCGGCTTTCAACTCTTCCTCGGCCCGTTTGTATTCGGTCATGTCCCGGAAGATGCTGCGCGTGGCCACCGGCCGCTGATTTTCCATCCGGCAGTTGACGTTGCCCTGGACGATGATCCGGCGGCCGTCCTTGGATACAAACACCGCTTCCAGGTTGTTCACCGATTCTCCTTGAAATACCCGCTGGAAGATCTCGAGGCAACTCTCCTGGCAGGACGGATGCAGAATATCGCGCAAGGTTAAACGTTCCACTTCGGAATCGGTGTATCCCAGGGTCTCTTTCCAGGCGCGGTTGACGTACAGAAACCGGCCATCGGGACTCACACTTTGGATCAGGTCGTTGGCGTTGTCCAGAAAATCCTGCAGGCGCTCCTCGCTGTCGCGCAACGCCTGTTCTGCCCGGTAGCGGTCGGTGATGTCCTCGATGTTGCACAACAGGTACTCCGGCCGGCCGTCGGACCGGCGCACGCAACGCATGGAGATGGAGGCGTAAATCACCTCGCCGCTTTTGTGGAGAAACCGCTGATCCATGGAATAGCCTTCGATTTCTCCCCGGATGATCCGCTCGTATTGATCCACGTTCTCGGCCAGATCGTCCGGATGAAACAAGCTGGTCCAGGTCATCCCGCGCAGTTCGGCCGCTGTGTAGCCGAAGATATCCAACAACCGGTCGTTGATTTCCACGAACCGGTTGTCCAGGGAGATGATGGCGTTCCCGATCAAGGACAGGTTGAAATACAAACGGAGGCGTTCTTCCCGGCTCCGCAATTCCTCTTCCGCGCGCTTGCGTTCCGTGATCATCTCCACGAACATCAGGGTGCCGCCGATTTGGCCTTCGGATTCGTACCAGGGATGCGCCTCCCAGCGGATCCAATCAATCGATCCGTCTTCCCGAATCAGGGGTTCGTCTTCACCGTGCTCAATATGCCCTTGCAAGCAGCGGGCATGGACCGCTTCCCATTGGGGAGGCAGGCAGGAGAGGAATTCCCGGTTTTCGCGGCCCGCCAAATCCCTTTCATCTAAGTGAAAATCGCTTAGCCAGCGTTTGCTATACAACAAGTAATTCCTGTCCCGGTCGAGCATGACGATCGGGGCGGGGGCGTTTTGGACAAATTGGCGCAGGAGATTGTCAGTCTGGCGGCGCCCGGCGATCTGTTTTTCCAACTCTTGCTGCGTCTTCTCCATCTCCCGGGTCCGGTGGCTCAGATGTTCCTGCGCTTTTTCCAGTTGCTTGAGGGTGATAATGGTGCGCCGGTGGGTCCGGATTTGCATGGTGTGCACCAAATAGGCCAGCAGGCTGCATTCCACCAGCAAGACACCGTAATGATCCCAGCCGTCCGGATTCACCGCGGTTACGGCCACCCCGAACCATCCCAACAACGAAGCCGCCACTACCACGGTCAGCCAGCGGGTGGAGAGGAAGAAAAAACCGGCCCCGGCAATCAGCACCGCCAAGTTGGTGGATTGCATCGGGTCTTGCGAGAGGTACAAGTGCAGGATGGAATTCAACCAGACCAGACCGGCGATACCGGCGCTGAGGGGATGCGACCACCGCGCGGGGATCCGCCTTCGTCCCAGCAGAATATACAAAAGCAGAATAATCCCCGCGGTTCCCAGCGCCACGAGGGACATACGAACCTTCATAAAATCTGGAAGTTTGAACACATGAACCACGGTCAAGGCGGAATAGAAAATGCCCAATCCCAGGCATATCGGCTGGAGATACCCGTGTAATACTCCATCCAGCCATTTCCGCAGTTCCCGGGGTGGCAATTTTTCCACGACGAAGGGTGATTCCCCTGCCGCATGGCTGGGCGTTTGGGATTTGATATTCATCGATTATTCAACCACATGCATTTTCATGATCGCCACCCATCTCGATTCGCGGGATCCTCCCTTAATTGGATTCACCAGCTTCCGCCTGCGCGGAATGCTTCAAGCCGCTTGCGATCACCTCCAACAAAATTCCTTCATCCAAAATGGGTTTGGTGACGTAATCGTCAAATCCCGCTTTCAAATATTTCTCCCGGTCTCCGGCCATGGCATGAGCGGTTAAGGCCACCACGGGCAGAGTTTTCAACCGGGGGCTTTCCCGCAGCCGGCGCAACACTTCCGCGCCGTCCATCCCGGGCAAGGAAATATCGAGAAGAACCAGATCGGGAGGATCGTTCTCCATTCCTTCCAGCGCTTCCGGGCCGGTTTCGTATTCAACCACTTCATACAAGTCTTCCAAGATGGCTTGCACCAGCAGCCGGTTATCCGGATTGTCTTCCACCACCGCAATTTTTTTCATAACCGCAATCGTTCCCTCTCCTGTCGCAATTGGTTTTGTACTTGATTCAATATCTCCTCCAAGGTATGCAAAAGACCGGGCAGAGCGCTGGTCTGTCCCAACATGGCCAGATGTTCGATTTCCCCTGCCAGATCAAACAGGCGCCGTGCGCCGAAATTCCCGGCGCTGGACCGCATCGCGTGCACCGCTTTCTGCACTCCCGTCCAATCACCCGCTTTCTCCCGCTCCCAGGCCTCCTCCATCCGTTTGCTCCCGCCTTCCAGAAAAAGATCGATCATCCGGACGGTGAACGCCGCCCCGCCAATTGCCACCAAATGGTCCAATGCGCTCGAATCGATCCTGCAGGAATCATCCATGGTTTTCTCAATTCATTTTATTTATTGAAAACATACTTGCCGAAAGGCACAAATTCCCCTTCCCCGTTTTATCGGCAAGTCCTTGGAATTCCTGAAAGTATCGGCTCCAGAGCGTGGCTACAAACTATTCACATTTCAGGAGAGCCTCAATCCATTCCAATCTAACTCCGTCCCGCTACAATAAAGAAAAAAATAATCACACCGGTTCCGGAGTGCATCCCGAAAACGCCTGGCAGGAAAATCCAACAACCACCAATCCGCCATGAAATACCATATTCAAACCTTCGGTTGCCAGATGAACGTGTATGACACCAAGTCCATGATGGGACTGCTCAATGGCGCGGGCCATGAGTATACCGACAATCTGGCGGAAGCCGAGATGATCTTGCTCAACACCTGCTCCATCCGCGAGGGGGCGGAACAGCGGGTGCGGGGCCGGATCGGCCAGTTGAAGCGCTACAAAGACAAAGGCCGCCTGCGCTTTTTGGGCGTGTGCGGATGCATGGGCCAAAAGGAAGGTGCCCGGCTCACGGACGCCGTTCCCTACCTCGATCTGGTCATAGGGCCCGGGGCGATCGGCTCCATCGCCCGGCTCGTGGAGGAGTTGGAACGAGGGAACCGCCCCCTCGTGGATATCACCGGTATCGAGGACGAATACGACCAACCGTTTCCCGCCCCTAATGAGGCGGTCAGCTACCCTTGTTTCGTCTCCGTCATGAAGGGGTGTAATAAAAAATGCACTTTCTGCGTGGTGCCCTCCACTCGCGGGCCGGAGCGCTCCCGCGATCCACGCATCATTCTGCAGGAAGTGGAAACCTTGGTCCAAAAGGGATATAAGGAAATCACCCTCATTGGGCAGACCATCAATTCCTATCGGTATGACGGCATCCGGTTTCCCCAATTGTTGGAACGGGTAAATCAGATCCCGGGATTGGCGCGCCTCCGGTTCACCACCTCCTATCCCAGCACCTCCATTCGCGCTCTGTTCGAGGTCATGGCCTCGCTGGATAAGGTCTGCGAGCAGCTGCACCTGCCTGTGCAGTCCGGCTCCAACCGGATTCTCAAAGCGATGCGGCGTACCTACACGCGGGAAGAGTATCTCAACCAGGTCCGCTATTTCCGGTCCCTGTACGAAGGCCGCGCCTTGCCGCCGGCCATCACCACGGACATCATTGTCGGCTTTCCGGGAGAAACGGAAGAGGATTTTCAACAGACCTTGGATCTGGTCCGTGAGGTACGTTTCGATGCGGCCTTCATGTTCAAATATTCCCCCCGCCCCGGCACGGTGGCGGCGGCTATGATCAATCAGGTGGATGAGTACACCAAATCCCGGCGGCTAGACACGTTACTCCAACTGCAACACGAAATCGCGGGGGAAATGAACCGAAACCTGACCGGATCCCGGGTGGAAGTGATGATTGAACGTTCCACCCCTTCCTCTCAAGGCGGGATGGAATACGAATCCCGGATGCGCACCGGCCGGATTGTGAAATTATCCGCTCCTGCCGGCGCCTACTCGCCGGGCGATTTGGTACAAGTTCTCCTGACCGGCTGCACATCGTACACGTTGTTCGGAGACCCCCTCTCCTCCGGAGAATCCACACAAGGCGGTCTGAAAATCCATGTGGCGTAAATGGTTGGCCTGGTCTTCGATTGGTCTCGCTTTGCAGGGCCTGTTCGTGGCCGTCGGATGCGATTTGGCGTCCTGGCCTTCTTACGCGCAAATCCCACGCACCATGTCCCCTGCATACGATCCCGCCACGGAAAATTCACTCAAGGAATTGCGGCGCCTGCTTCAACGAGGCGACCGGGAACAAGTCCAAAATCAACTGAACCGGATCATTCAAGGGTCGGGCTATATCAAGCCTTTGGCCCAGATTTATTATCAGATGGCCCAAAGCGAAACCAACGCCAGCAGTTTGGTGGCTCTGTACAGTACCATCATTGCCGAATGGACTTCCTCCGCCTGGGCGCAGAAGGCCGTGGTGGAATTGGTCCCCTTGATCCTGATGAGCCGCGGCCATCTGGGCGGATCCGTGGAAACCTTGATCTGGAAACACGAGGCAGTACTCCTGTCGCCCGCCAAGGACGCGGCCGAATTGGGGGAAGATCCGCAAGTTCTCCGCGCGGATGTCTTTTTCAATCTCCTGCAACTCGCCCATTACCGGAATGATGTCCTCCGGGTGCAATCCTTAGCCCAGAAAGTTCCGGATAAAGCCAAAAACGCGCAGGATCAAATCGATCTGGCGTTGGCGTACGCGATGCTCCGATCGGAAAACAAAACGCAGGCCCAGCGCGATTTGATCCGATGGATTGAACGCTATCCCCGGTCCAAATTTCTTCCCCTGGCTTACTACGGCCTATTCCTGGCGGCCGATAACACCCAGCAGATGGAATCCGCTCTTCAAAGCCTGGTGAAAATCTTCCCCGAGAATCTGGTTACCTCACTCCTGCGCGAAGCACTGGGCCACCAGTGAACTGTTGACGCGGATTGGATAGGAATATGGCCTTCGATTCCATCCTATAAATATTTCATATTCGAAATCAATTACCTAGCAATTTTTGTTATTATTTAAATAATTTTTATAACCTACTGATAATATTGGATATAAATATTGATCCCATTTTCCCGGCCCTCCTTGATTTTCTTTCCGATACCCCCTTTAATATCCATGTATAAATATAAATCTATATAATTATACATCATAAGGAGATCCATCATGGTTGACGAAGCCCGCGATTGGCATGAAAAGAGAGGATTCTCGCATTTCATCCTTAAGGCCATGGTGTTTATCGGCTTGTTAACTTGGGCCGGCTGTCCTTTGGCTTTGCCGGATACGGTGAAAACCGTGGACGGCAGTATCCTTCATGGCGCTGTCACCAGCCTGTCGGATGGGAAACTAGTCCTTAAAACGGAATTCGCGGGGGAGATCATCATCCCTCTCGATAAAGTAGTGGAACTGGAGACTGCCGAAGTCATGCCGATCCACCTGAGCGACGGAACCGTGATCCCAGGAACCATTCAACCGTCTACCCCCGGGCGGTTGGAAGTCATCCGTGCCGAGGATCAGACCCGTGTGCCTGTCGTGCCTTCGCAGATCGCCGCCATCAATCCACCCCCGCCCTCACCGGTCAAATGGCATGGCTCCCTGATCGGGGATTTAGCCATCACCGACGGCAACAGCCAAACCAAGGGGATCGGAGTTGCGGGGGAGATGTCCCGCCGGACCGCCGAGGACCGGATCACCCTCAAAGGGGGTTATTTTTACAGTGAGGATAAAGGCGAGGGAACCCGCGACGACCAATTTATATCGGGAAAATACGACTATTTCTTCACGGAAAAACTGTTCGGCTACTTGAATACCCGGTTGGACCGCGATGCCATAAAAGATTTAGAATTGCGGACCACAGGAGGCGCCGGTCTCGGATACCAATTCCTCGAAACCGATATATACGATCTCTTCGGCGAGGCGGGTTTTTCGTATGTCAACGAAGATTTCTCTAATGATCCGGACGACCAGGCCTATGCCGCCGCCCGTTTCGCTTTGGGATTCGGTTGGTGGATCGTGAAAGATATTGTGCGGTTTGAGGAAAACGCGGAATTCCTGCTCAGCGTGGAAGACACCAACGACTGGCTGGGAATTTCCGAAACCAGCCTGATCTGGAAATGGACGGATCAATGGTCCTCCCGGGCCGGCATCCGTTTTGAATACGACAATACCCCGGCCACCGGCTTCGAACGGGCGGACACCAAGTACATGCTGGGAATTGGATATACGTTCTAAGCAAACCGGTCCTGCCCGGAATTCCGCGGAAGACAGACCGTATTCCCCTGGATTTCCGAATTCATCCACAATTCCCGTTTTCCCTGGAAGAAGAGATTTCGGGTGCGTCCATAAACGGTTTGAATGAAACAGGGTACTGAATCCGTGGCCCTTGTTTTATAGTTCATGATGAACGGAAATTTTCATGATGGAAGCTCATTTTTTCGTATCAACCCTTTCATGAATCCCTTGACCATCGCCGCACGCGAAGCTATCCTTATTAGCTCTGTTCGGATGGAACCATGCATACATGAACCATACAGGAACAAAAATGAAAACCTACATTGCCACACCGGAACATATCAAAAGCACGCATCACTTTTATGTAATCGACGCGGAAGGGGTGATCCTGGGACGTCTGGCTACCAAGGCCGCGACTGTCTTGATGGGGAAGCATAAACCCATTTACACCCCGTTCCTGGATACCGGGGATCACGTGATCATCGTCAACGCGGACAAAGTGCGGTTGACCGGCGAAAAGCTGGACAAGAAAAAAGTCATTTACCATACGATGTATCCTGGGGGATTAAAACAGAAAACCTTCCGGCAAGCCTTAGCGGAAAATCCACGAAAGGCCGTGCAAGAAGCCATATGGGGCATGTTGCCGAAAAACCGCCTGGGACGTAAAATGATGAAAAAACTGCGGGTGTACAGCGGTCCGGAGCATCCACACGCCGCCCATAAACCCGTTCCGCTCACGATCGAATAAAGGAGGACAGGACCTCAGCCATGGTTAAACCTTATCTCTCTTACGGAACCGGCAGGCGCAAGTGTTCGGTCGCCCGGGTGTATATGAAAAGCGGCACAGGCCAAATCATCATCAACGGCCGCCCGTCGGAAGAGTATTTGATGCGGAAAACCCTCCAGATGATCGTCAATCAGGCTTTCGAAGTCACGGATACCCAGGGAAAATTTGATGTGTACGCTAATATCTGCGGCGGCGGACTGAGCGGCCAAGCAGGTGCTTTGCGGCATGGCATCAGCCGCGCCCTGCTCAAGCTGGACAACAAGTATCGCGCTCCCTTGAAAAAGGCCGGTTTTCTCACCCGCGACCCGCGGATGGTCGAGCGGAAAAAATATGGACGTCCCGGCGCGCGCAAACGCTTCCAGTTCTCCAAACGCTGACCGGCGAAGGCTGGATGTTTCTTGCCAAATCACTCCAAGGCGGCTGCGGCCGCCTTTTCCGTGTATCCATCCTTGTAAATCCCTAACCCGGCATTACAATTACATCCGCGTGAATCGATAAAATCTTCAACAGTGAAAGATAGCCATTCCATTCCATCCGGGGGCCATACCATGGAGAAAATCCATCCTGGCATACATGCCTTCACCCTGATCGAGCTGCTGATCGTCGTCGCCATCATCGGCATCCTGGCGGCTATCGCTGTTCCCAACTTTTTAAATGCCCAGATGCGGGCCAAGGTCGCCAAGGCCGAATCCGACATGCGCAACCTGAGCACCGCCCTGGAAAGCTACCGGTTGGACAATAATCTCTATCCCCAATGGGCCACCCCGCAGGGCGTCAATAAAAATCCAGTCAACCGCCGTTTGATCCCTCTCACCACGCCGGTCGCCTACATGTCCTCCGTGCCACAGGATCCGTTTATCTATGGCCCTCCCGGCGCCCGGGTGAATGAAACGCAAGATCCCGCCTATGTCACATATGACTATGTGGACGCTTGGGCCACGGTGAAATACCAAGGCGCCACGACGCTGGGCAACTCGTTCCGTTGCGCGGAATGGCGGATCGCCAGCGCCGGCCCGGACGGCACCATGACCTACGGCTCGGTGCCTTCCTTTAGTCCCAGCAATGGTCTCCACAGCTGGGGCGACATTGTCCGGACCGGCCCCCGGGCTTCGTACCCCTGCGATAGTTCTTTGGTGGGGAAATAAAGGATTCAAAGGGGATTCATCCGGTTGGTAGACAAATTGAGGATTCATCGTGTAATATTGTATCCGGCATGAACCGGCCGTTGTGGAGGTATATCACATATCTTGTATATGATTTGGGATTGGAGCCACCGCATGGAAAGATCATATGCCTTCACCTTAATCGAACTCTTGATCGTCGTCGCAATCATCGGAATTCTGGCGGCTATCGCGGTACCGAACTTCCTTAACGCGCAGATCCGGGCCAAGATTGCCCGCGTTTACGCGGACATCAAGGCCCAAGGAACCGCGTTGGAACAATACCGGCTGGATAACAACAATTATCCCCCCAGCAATGTTCCCGCGCCCCGCTTGCGCCGCTTGACCACTCCCATAGCGTATATCGCCACGTTGCCCAAAGATATCTTCAGTGATACGTTGGATCCCGCGCAGGCCTCGTCGCTGGGCTTTTTCCATTATGTCGAAAAGAAGTCGGAAGACGCCTGGTTCCGGTCCGATTGGCATTCCGCGCATAGCAACCTGCAAACGTCCGCGAATGCCAGTTTGGATGTTCCCGGGGGTCTGGCATGGCACATCCGCTCCGTGGGTCCGGACAAGGAACTGGATTATGGATTTCCCTACGATATGACCAACGGATTGATCAGCAACGGGGATATCGATGTCTGGGGTCCCTGAAATGGAAACCCAACCGGTTCATTGTCTCCGACCTTCCCGTTGATTTACCCGAAGGACGCGCGGCCGGCTTTTCTCAGCGGCCGTTTTCATTCTCCGGGCCTCCTTCTCCGAGGTGCTTTCATGAATCTTCTCTTCAAGCCATGGTTTTTATCCGTCCTTCTCCTGGCCGGGGGCCTCAATGCCTCCGACGCCGGATCCAACCGCATGGCGGTGTTGATTAGTGTGGACGGCCTTGCGTCCGATTATCTGGAAGATCCCCAAGTGGACCTGCCCACGCTCCGGCAGCTGGCGCGGCAGGGCGCATCGGCCCGGCGGATGGATGTCTGCTTCCCCAGTGTTACGTGGACCAGCCATACCACTCTGGTCACGGGCGCCTATCCCCGGAAACACGGCTTGATCTCCAATACCGTCCTGGACCGGGAAACGCTGAAACCCATCCGCTACGTCGGCGATCCCATCTTCACCAAGGATGAGGCAGTCAAAGCGCAAACCCTCTACGACGCCGCGCATGAGGCCGGACTCCAAACCGCCGCGGTGATCTGGCCGGCGGTGCGCGGCGCCAAAACCCTGGATTGGCTCACACCCGATGTGAACAGCGAAGAATTGATTTTGCAAGAGACCACTCCTGAGATCAACCGGGATCTAGGCCCGCCCTATGGCAATCCCGTGGCCGCCTTCGCGAAATGGCGCTGGGGAGTCAATCCCGGTCCCATGAGGGATTGGAAATACAGCGAACTGGCGGCCTATTTGCTCACCCAAAAACGGCCCAACCTGTTGCTGCTTCACCTGGTCTGTCCCGACGCGTACCAACACGAATACGGTCCTCAATCCCCGGAGGCATATTGGTCCATTAACTATATCGATTCCCGGTTGAACTACCTGGTGGAACATGTCCGGCGGGCGGGATTGCTGGAGCGTACCGCCTTCTTTGTGGTCTCCGATCACGGCTTCGAATCCGTCACCCATCAAATCCTGCCGAACCTGGCCTTGCGCCGAGCCGGCCTGGCGCAATTCGGCGAGGCGGGAATCCTGCCCGGCAGCCGCGCGTACTCTCTTTCGAACGGGGGATCCGCCGCCGTGTATATCCTGGATTCGGAACACAAAGAAGCAAGCATTCAGCGAGTACGGGACGTGCTTTCGCAAGTAGAAGGCATTAAGCAAATCCTGGGGCCGGAGGACTTCCACCGCCTGGGATTACCCACGCCGGAGGAAAATCCTGAACAAGGCGACCTGATGCTGATCCCCGAGGAGCATTACGCTTTTTCTGAGAAGGCCACAGGAGAGGCGCCGGTTCTCGTGCTGGACCAAACTGCGGGCACGCACGGATATCTGCCGGATCATCCCCGGATGGGCGCTATCTTTGTGGCCTGGGGCCACGGCATTCGTCCGGGAGTCCAGCTGGGAACCATCCAGTCGGTGGACGTAGCCCCTACGATCGCGCGGTTTTTGGGGATTATACTGAAAGATGCCGATGGGCGGATACTAGAAGAAATTTTGGATACGAATTGAATGATGCCCGGTTCAGAATGCTTCCTTTCTCTTCTTCTCCGCATTGCATTGAAATCATGAGGCTGGGATGGCCGGAAAATCAAACCCTTCTTGGCCGCCCCGCTCACTTCCTGATGATTGACAAGATTTCTTTTCGCAGGTAAACCAATAAGATGAATTATGCGCGCTGATTTTAGTTCAGTTTTTTTTACCTTTCTTTGCGCGCATGGTTCCATTAACGGGAAATTCACCATTTTTCAAAAAATAGACAATCCATGAGGACCAGTCCGCAGGGAGCCGAGGCATGCCTGACATCGAAACCACCCGATCTACTGATTTCATCCGCGAGATCATCAAGGAAGATCTGCAATCCGGACGCTTCGACCGTGTTCACACCCGGTTTCCCCCGGAACCGAACGGGTATTTGCATATCGGCCATGCCAAGGCGATTTGCATCACCTATGGCGTCGCCGAAGAGTTCGGCGGGAAATACAACCTGCGCTTCGATGACACCAATCCCACCAAGGAAAAGGACGAATACGTCGGGTCCATCCAAGAAGATATCCGCTGGTTAGGGTTCGATTGGGAGGACCGCCTATTCTACGCGTCCGATTATTTCGGCCAACTGTACGAATGGGCAGTGGACTTGATCAAAAAAGGCAAGGCGTATGTCTGCGACCTAAACGAAGAGGAAATCCGGGAATACCGCGGCACCGCCCGGTACGGCAAGGACGGTATCCGCGAAACGCCTCCTGGGAAGGACAGCCCCTACCGTAACCGTTCCGTGGAAGAGAACCTGGATCTCTTCGAGCGCATGCGGAAGGGTGAGTTCCCGGACGGCGCCAAGACGTTGCGCGCCAAGATCGACATGGCGCATCCGAACCTCAACATGCGCGATCCGGTCATGTACCGCATCCTGCATGCTGAACACTACCGGACGGGCAACCAGTGGTGCATTTACCCCACGTACGACTGGGCACATGGGCAATCGGATTCCATCGAGGGCGTGACGCACTCCATCTGTGACATCAGTTTCGAAAACCACCGCCCCTTGTATGACTGGTTTTTGGACCAACTGGGTGTCTTCCACCCCCGGCAGATCGAATTCGGCCGCCTCAATCTGACCTACACCGTCCTTAGCAAACGCTACTTGCGCCAACTCGTGGAAGGCGGCTTCGTCTCCGGCTGGGACGACCCGCGCCTTCCCACCCTGTGCGGGATGCGCCGCCGCGGTTATCCTCCGGAAGCCATCCGCGAGTTTTGCCGGCGCATCGGAGTCAGCAAAAACGAAGGCGTCGTCGAAATCCAGAACCTCGAGCATTGCGTGCGCGAACATCTTAACCGGACCGCTCCACGGGTCATGGCCGTGCTCAATCCGCTCAAGGTGGTGATCACCAATTACCCCGCAAGCCAAGAAGAAGAACTGGACGCGATAAACAATCCCGAAGATCCCGCCGCGGGCACGCGCAAGGTGCCCTTCTCCCGCGAACTCTACATCGAGCGGGACGATTTCATGGAGGATCCCCCGAAGAAATTTTTCCGCCTCGCTCCGGGGCGGGAAGTGCGTCTGCGGTATGCCTATTTCATCACTTGCCAAGAGGTCATCAAGAACGCGGCCGGCGAGATCACCGAATTGCGCTGCACGTACGATCCCGCCACCCGCGGCGGCGACGCCCCCGACGGCCGGAAAGTGAAAGGCACGATCCACTGGGTCTCGGCCCGCCACGCCGTCCCGGCCGAAGCACGCCTCTATGATTATCTTTTCATCAAGGAAAATCCCATGGCCGTCGAGGAAGGCCATGATTGGAAAGAGAACCTGAATCCCAACTCGCTGGTGGTCCTTTCCCCTTGTTACGTGGAGCCGGGATTGGATCCGGCGGAACCCGGATTCCGTTGCCAGTTCGAGCGGTTGGGCTATTTTTGCAAGGATCCCGACAGCACTCCCGGCCGCCCTGTCTTCAACCGCACGGTTTCGCTTAAGGATTCCTGGAGCAAGATCCAGGCGAAAGAAGGTTGATACAGGATAGGGAATTTGGACGCAAGGACACCTAGCCGGGCCGACTCCAAACGCGTTGGTTCATCGCGGCGGATGGAGTTTTCCCTTATCCTGAATTTATCCGGAAGACAGGTGCCCGCTTTTCTCTCAAATCCCCGCATGTTTTTCGGCGTATTCCACCGCCGCGCGCAGCCGGGCTTCCACCCGGTTCGTGCCCAGCAGGCCGATGATGTCGAAAATGGGCGGACTGACCACGGTGCCGGTCAACGCCAAACGCACCGCTTGGGCCAGGGCTTTCATCTTGAGCCCCTGTTTGTTAAGGACGCGTTGAAAGACCTGTTCCCAGGCTTCAGGGGGGAGGTCTTGATCCCGATGGGCGGCCGCGAAAGCCGCTAACGCGCGCAGGCCTTGAAGCGCGTCCGGCCGGAAGAACTTTTGGGCCTCTTTTTCGGGATAGGTTAGATCCTCCTGGAACAGAAACAGGACCATTTGGTAGATCTCGTCCAAGGTTTTCGCCCGGACTTGCGTGCACGCCACGATTTGTTGAATGCGCCCGCGGTCCCGTAAAAAGGCTTCGGTTTGCTCTCCCAAGTATTGTTTGCGGCGCATGTGTTCCGCGAATAGATCCGCCAATTCCTCAACCGATTTGGCGCGGATATGTTCGCCATTCAACCACAGCAGTTTCTGGGGATCGAAAACCGCTGCGGATTTGTTGATCTCTTCGATAGAAAAAAGCCGGATCAACTCCTCGCGCGTGAAAAATTCCTGATCGCCATGGCCCCAGCCGAGACGGGCAATGTAGTTGACCATCGCGTCGGCCAGGTAGCCCTGATCCCGGTACTCTAACACCCCAGTCGCGCCATGCCGTTTGGAAAGGCGGGTTTTGTCATTCCCCAAAATCTGCGGCAAATGCACGAATTGCGGGAGGGGATACCCCAAGGCTTCATAAATCAAAACCTGCTTGATGGTGTTGTTCAAATGATCGTCGCCCCGGATGACGTGGGTGATCCTCATGTCGTGATCGTCCACCACCACGGCGAAATTGAATGTCGGCGTCCCATCCGTGCGCAGCAGCACGAGATCATCCACTTCCTCATTGGATACGGTGATCTCGCCCCGGATCCGGTCGGAAATCCGCGTAAATCCGGTACGCGGGGTTTTTAAGCGGACACAGAACGGGGTGCCGTCGTCCGGGTAATTCTTATCACGGCACATGCCATCGTACATGGGCTTGAGCCCCGCGGCCATCTGCCGCTCCCGCAAGGCGTCGATCCGTTCGGCCGGGCAGCGGCAGCGGTAGGCATGGCCAGTATCGACCAAACGGCGCGCTTCTTCCTGGTGGCGGGCAAGATTCCGGCTTTGATGAACCGGCTCTTCATCCCAATCCAGCCCCATCCAGCGCAGGCTTTCGTAAATCGCCTCCTCGTATTCGGGACGGGAACGTTCCTTGTCGGTGTCCTCGATGCGCAGGAGGAACTGCCCTCTGTAATGGCGGGCGAGCAGGAAATTGTAGAGCGCCGTCCGGAAATTGCCGACGTGCGGATAGCCGGTCGGACTCGGCGCGAAACGGACACGGAAAGACGTGGTATTCATGAAGCAATGGATCCCGTTCTATCGAAGATGTTTATGAGTCAAGGGAAGTACGTGATGAAAATTCTTTCCCGAGTTCTTTGCGGAAAATCTGGAAAACCAGTTGGGCGGAGCGGTTCATGTCCGAGTTGAACCGCTCCATATCCAAGAAGCCCTTGCGTTGGAGAATGCCGATGAGCCGCAGCAAAACCTGTTTTTGCTTGCAGGCCACGTCGTGCAATGTGTCCACCGGTTGGAGGGCCGCCTCCTCCGGCATTCCCCGTTCCCGGTTGGCGAACGACTGAACCGCCTCGACCTTGGTTTCGTACCGGTCAAACAACTCCAATACCCGCCCGATGCTTAAAAAGCGTTTGACGCCGTTCTGAGGCCGCAGCAGTATGATTTTTCCCCCGTGGCCGAGAAACTCCCGGTTCATCCGCAGCAACATCATGATGGTGGGGCTGCCGATGAATTTCACGTCCTCCAGGTCCAACACCACCTGGTAGCGTTTTTCTTCAATCAGTGCCTCCAGGCACCGCCACATCTGAGCCGCCTCGGCCCGCCCGATTTCGCCCTGGGGTTTCAATACCGTGACGGAGTGATGATCTTCCCGGTGTATTTTCATGATCGCGCGGTGATTGCACCGTGGGGATTATAAACCGGCAGCCCGCTTCGACAAAGGCGGATGGGAAAGCGGGCGCGGATTTTGAATTCGTCCCATACCCACGTACGGAATCATCCAAAAGGCGGCTTTGAGTTTCCCATGCCGGCTCCACGCCGCAATTGTTCCACCGTCTCGCGGATCACGCGCGCATAATGCCCGCAGAGTTCATCCATTCCCTGAAAAAAGGGCCGATAACGCGCCACAGTTTTCGCCACGTTAGCCAGATCCGTGGGTTCACCCAAAGGCCGGCTGTCCTGACGCAGGAAGGGATGCAAAACCCGGTCAGCGGCCTCGTCGAGAATCGCGTACACCCGGTGTTCTTGGATTAATGCCCGGTGGGCCTCGGTGATCTCATTCAGGATCTCGCGCAGATTTTCCCGCCGGGGCGCGGGGCTGCGGGCCACGGTTTCCAGTGCTTCCACCAGCCGCAACCCCCTGCCGGCCTGCTGAACCGCCTCCTCCAGGACTTCCAGGCACCGGGTCAACACTTGCCAGCTTTCATCGGCCGGACCGCCGAAATAAAAATCCACGGCCTTACGCAAGGTATCGGCCACCGGCCAATCCTGGATACAGGTTTCCCGGATAAACTCCGGCAGGTTCACGGCTTCCGCGCCTTCGATTCGTGCCCCATCGGAGGCGTTGACCACCCGCGATGGAGTAGCCCGGATCTCCTCTTCCATCGAACGGAGATAGGCCAGGAAAAACTTGTTGGTGGCGACGGTGTCTCCCCGGTTGCCGGGGATCAAGATTGGTTCAAATTCTTCCAGCGTGGGCTGTTCCGAGATCAATTCCACGAACATCTTGCCCGGCGTGGGCGAGGGGACGATTTTTCTCCGCCATGCGGTTCCTGAAGCGTGAGTCGTTCCTCCCTCCCGGGGAAACGAAAAATCCAGCCCTACCAGCGCGATAGGATCACACCCCATGAATCGTGCCAGGTTGAATGCCGTCTGCCCCACGTTGGTCCCCGGTTTGAGCCATTCCGGCGCGTTCCGCGGCGGATACAGCAGCCGTAGCAGACGCGAGGTGGCCAGGGGAATCGAAACCTGGGAGCCTTTCCATTTCCGTGGGATTTCGGGACTGACCGACGGCGAATACACCAAGACGGTTCCCCGCGAATCCCCGATCCCTTCGAAATGCCGGACATTCAGGGCCGTGGGATCAGTACTCACCACCAGATGGGGATCGATGCCGCGTTCGCGGAGCGGCTTCAACACCGTGTCGCACGCAATCACCACTCCCCGGTTCCCGATGGGCGCCAGCGCCTCCAGACTCCGGTCCAGCGAAGGCCCTGCACCGATCACAAAGGCGGGAACGCCGGCCAGCAGGGATTGCCACACGGCCACGGAGGGGCCGGCCAGGAGATGGGGGATGTTACGGATGATATTTTCCTGAATCATCCCGCCCAGTTGCACCTTCGTGCGCAACAACATTTCTCCGCTTTCCAGGCATTCCTCCATCAGGCGGCGGGTGTCGGCATACCACGCCGGATAGAGTTGACACGAGGCGGGATGTTCGATCAGGGATATCCCGTCCAATACAAACGGCGTCAGGTGGCGGTTGAAAAAGGCCCGGATTTCGGCTGGAGTGGGATCCACCAGAAAAAAAGTTCCACGGGTTTGCAAATACGGAGTGAGATCCAGGTGGGTAAACGCCAGGCGTACGACCTCCCAATCTTTTTCCACGATGACGAGATTGCGCAAGGTGGACAGGTGTATCTTCACCAGCGCGTACACATGGTGCAGCAAACCGCATCCCATCACCAGCAAGTTGTAGGGAGACGGCACCGCCACGCCTGCCGCCCACCGTTCCGCTTCCCGGGCCGGATCCTGGCCGCTGTGCAGCAACCAAGGCTTAGGATCCCGCTTGACGCGCAGGGAGAGTTGATCGTGGGGAGTCTGGAAGATTTCCACCCGGCCGGAGGGGACAACCTGGTGGAGACGCTTCGCCAACGCGGGATCGTAGGTTTGCAGTTGCCGGAGGTTGGATTCCCAAAAATTCGTCATGCGGATTGCCCAAGCCTTTATGCCAGGGGAGTTGGATTATTCCGGCGCCGGATCTTTCGGGGCCTGAGGGGTACCCATCAGGCGCGCGAGTTCTTCGACAAACTGATTCAGGTCTTTGAATTGCCGGTAGACGGAGGCGAACCGGACATACGCCACCTGGTCGAGATCCATAAGTTCCTTCATCACTTCCTCGCCTACGACTTCGCTGGGGATTTCACGTTCTCCGCGCGAAAAGAGACGGTGCTCGATCCGCTTAGCTATCGTCTGGATGGTCTCTTCCGACACATTCCGCTTTTGGCAGGCGATGCGAATGCTGCGGGCGATTTTTTCCTGGCTATAATCTTCCCGCCGCCCGTCCCGCTTGATGATCTGCAATTGGATGTTCTCGACCCGCTCGTAAGTGGTGAAGCGGTTGTTGCACACCTGGCAAGACCGCCGGCGGCGGATTTCGTACCCGTCCGCGGTGGTGCGTGAATCGATCACGTGGTCTTTGTCCGCCCCGCAGTAGGGACACTTCACGGCGTTTCTCCCTGGGCCGAATCAAGCCTTCACCAGCACGTTTTCCCGCCAGCGGGGATAAAGGGGAAACGCTTCCACCAGTTCGTGGACTTGGCGCTTCACCGATTCGATCACCGCCTCATCGAGTTTCGATTCCAAAATGTCCGCGATCCAGTTGCCGATCCGGATCATTTCCTCCGTCCCCATTCCCCGCGTGGTCAAAGCCGGAGTTCCCAGGCGGATGCCGCTGGTGACCATGGGGGATTGCGTATCGAAGGGAATCATGTTCTTATTCGCGGTGATGGAAGCCCGGTCCAGGGCTTTTTCGGTTTCTTTGCCGGTCAGGCCGTTGTGACTGACATCGAGGAGCAGCAGGTGGTTGTCGGTCCCACCGGAGATCAGGCGCACATTCCGTTCCTTGAACACTTTTTCCAGGGTTTTGGCGTTCACCAGAATCTGTTTCTGATATTCCTTGAACTCCGGCTGCAAGGCTTCGTGAAAAGCCACCGCTTTGCCCGCGATCACGTGCATCAAAGGACCTCCCTGGCATCCCGGGAAGATGTTCTTGTCCACGGCCTTTTGATATTCTTCCCCGCACAGGATCATCCCCCCCCGGGGGCCGCGCAGGGTCTTGTGCGTGGTGGTGGTCACCACGTCCATGTATGGGATGGGATCGGGATGCAAATCCGCGGCGACCAGCCCGGCAATGTGGGCAATGTCCGCCAGGGCCTTGGCTCCCGCCCCATGGATGATTTCGCCCAGAGTTTGGAAGTCAATGATCCGCGGATACGCCGAGGCCCCGAGGATGACCAAATCGGGCTGGAACGCCTCCACCGCGCGGCGGAATTCATCCGCCTCGATGCGGTGGGTTTCCGGGTGAACGCCGTACGCCGCGACTTGAAAGAGATTGCCTGAAAAATTGACGGGACTGCCGTGGGTCAAATGCCCTCCCTGCGAGAGATTCAAACCCATGAGTTTGCCCCCGGGTTTGATCAACGCCAAGTAAGCCGCCAGGTTGGCCTGGGAGCCGGAATGGGGCTGCACGTTGGCGTGCCCGGCATGGAACAAACGCTTGGCCCGCTCGATGGCCAGTTTTTCGGCGATGTCCACGAATTCACATCCGCCGTAATACCGCTTGGCCGGGTATCCCTCGGCGTACTTGTTGGTCAGGGGCGATCCCATCGCTTCCAGCACGGCCTCGGAAACGAAGTTTTCCGAGGCGATCATCTCCAGTTTTTGGTGCTGACGGTTAGCCTCCTTCAAAATCGCGTCATACACTTCGGGATCGGCGTTTCGCAGGTGTTCTAACACAATCCAGTCTCCTTGTCTCTCGGTCTCGGGTATCAATCCAGCCCGGCGGCTCCGGCTCGTCATCTCCAACGCGGAATCAGCGGAAGAATAACCTGGAATCCTGCCCCCTGCGGATTTCCCAACCGGGTTGAGTCCGCGTAAATCATATGAATAAATTTCTTGAATTCCAAGAAGCGTTGTGGTTTTTCAACACCGGAGTGAATTTTCGTACCGGGAAATCATGGCCACCCGCCGCTGATAGTTCCCGCCGAGAAAAGCGGTCCGCAGCCATTCCCGGGTTATGGACTCTATGGCTTCCCGTTTGTGAAATCCCGCGCCGAAAGCCAGAATATTCGCGTTATTGTGGGAACGCGCCAGATGAGCATGTTCTTCATTCAACGGCAGGATGGCCCGGATCCGGGGAACTTTATTGGCCGCCAGGATCATGCCATGCCCCGTGGAACAAACCAGAATCCCCCGGTCGGCTTGTCCCTGGCTCACCAGCTCCGCCACATGCAGGGCGTACACCGGGTGATCGCAGGATTCTTCTGAATTCGTTCCGCAATCGATGATCTGATACCCCGCGGAAGTCAACCAACCGCTCAACCACTCTTTGACCGCATATCCCCGGTGATCAGCCCCCAACGCCACGACTTTCTGGCCGGGAGAATAATAACGCGCCTTGAGGCTGTCCCATCGATGGAGCAGGTTCTCGATTGCGGAGTCGATGAGATAATAAGTTTTCTCGTATTCTGCTGAACCGCCGCCCAGGGGATCGGGAATTCCGTACGGCGGTCCGGAAAATAAAAACTGGCCTAACAAACGCATTTTATCCCCATGGGCCGGCTTCTTTTCCCAGATAAAATCCTCGTGGCTTTCATCAAGGACCAGAATCAAATGCGCCTTTTCACACAAGGCGGAGGTCAACACCCGGGTACGAAATCCTTCCAAGGAGATCCCTTGCTTCCGGAGCCGCTCCACCGTGGCCGCCGCCGGGGGGGCGCCATCCACGGCCGCAATCCCAGCCGATACGGTTATCACGTCCGCGTCTAATTTTCTCTCCTGCAGTTTTCTCCGGAACATCGCTTCCGCCATGGGACTTCGGCATGTGTTCCCGGTACATACAAAAAGAATGACCATCGGATCAACCATCATTCAACCACTATCACCCTGAAGAATATATCCCATATCGTACCCGTCCGCCTGCATTATCCCACCTGCGCCGCCGTGATTTTCCAGCAATCGGCTCAGAAACAACAGTTATCCCATCCTTCTCCCGGGCATTTCCATTCGCAGCATCATTTTACAACGCCTGCGGGGAATTGGTTCTACAACCGGGGCTTCATCCGGTGATGGCTGGTTCCCAATTGAAAACAATGCGAAACATGGAGGATAAGGCTTTCACTCAACACCGGGCCTATGAATTGGATTCCGATCGGCAAGCCCCCGGCGCTGAAGCCTCCGGGGATGGCGATGCCCGGCAAGCCCGCCAGATTAACCGGCGCGGTGAATACGTCCGACAAGTACATCTCCAGCGGATCGCCGGTTTTCGCTCCGGCCGGAAAAGGCGGGGTGGGAGTCGCGGGGCACAGGATCACATCGACACGGGTGAACGCCTGGTCGAAATCCCGTTTGATTAAGGTCCGTACCCGCTGCGCCCGGCGGTAGTAGGCATCGTAATACCCCGCGCTGAGCACGTAGGTCCCTAGCATGATGCGCCGCTTCACTTCCGGCCCGAATCCCTCGCTGCGGGATTGGCAATACATCTCGATCAGATTATCGAACGGCCCCGCCCCGCGGTGGCCAAAAACTACCCCGTCGTACCGGGCCAGGTTGCTGGAGGCTTCCGCCGTGCAGATCATGTAATACGCGGCAATGGCGTATTCGGTATGCGGCAGAGAGATTTCCCGGCAAATTGCCCCTTGTTCCTCGAAAAACCGGGCCGCGTTCTCGACGGCCGCCCGCACTTCCGCGTTCAGGCCCGCGATCATGTATTCCTTCGGAATGCCGATCCGCAAGCCCTTGATCTCACCCGTCAATTCGGCCGGATAATCGGGAACCGGCGCGTCGATGGACGTCGAATCGCGCCGGTCCTGCCCGGCGATGATGCGCAGCAGCCCCGCCGCATCCCGCGCGTCTTTGGTGATCGGCCCGATTTGGTCCAGCGACGAGGCGAAGGCGATCAGCCCCCACCGCGAGACCCGCCCATAAGTCGGCTTCAGGCCCGTTACCGAACAAAACGCGGCCGGTTGGCGGATCGAACCGCCGGTATCCGACCCCAATGCCAGGATGGTTTCATCGGCGCTGACCGCCGCCGTCGAGCCTCCGCTGGAACCACCGGGAACATAATCCAGATTCCAGGGATTGCACGTCCTCCCATAAGCCGAGTTTTCCGTGGACGATCCCATGGCGAACTCGTCGAGATTGGTTTTTCCGATCGGGATCAATCCGGCCGCGCGCAGTTTTTCAACCACGGTAGCGTCGTAAGGCGGGAAGAATTTCTCCAACATTTTGGAGGAGCAAGTCGCCGGAACATCCCGCAGACACAGGTTATCTTTGAGCGCTATGGGAATGCCGGCCCAGGGATGCAGGGCCTCGCCCCGCGCGCGGCGGGCGTCAATGTCCTCCGCCAGGGCCAACGCCGGCTCGGCGATCACGTGTTGATACGCATGAATCCGGTCCTCTACCTGGCTGATTCGGTGCAAAACGGAGGCGGTGAGTTCGCGCGCGGACAATTCCCGGGCTTGCAAGGCTTCAGCGGCTTGCCAGGCGGTCAATTGGTATGGTTCGGTCATAACGGTGGCGGCGGACGCAGAACGTTCTGCGAACGTTTCCCGGATAAGATGGATAATAAAGATATATTTATTAAGCAGAATACGAATCTGTCAATACGCGCGCCTTCCTGGTCTGATCCGGTTCTCTTCCGGTTTTCCGCGGATAAATCCGTTTTCTCCTTCTCCTGCGTTTATTCAATAGCCGCCAATGGCCCGATTTCGCCGGCGAATCGGAAAAAACGCGCCCGGATTCCGGCAGGTATTGACGGAAACCGAAGGAAAGATATATTGATTTCATCACTTCATGCTAGACGTCGCCGATACACGATTCCCGATGGGGGATTTCCATTGGTTTCAAAAATATTGATTTTAGAATGAAATTGATTTTAGAATGAAGTGAAAAAAAGGCGTGTAGCTCAATTGGTAGAGCAGCTGACTCCAAATCAGCAGGTCGGGGGTTCGAGTCCCTCCACGCCTGAATCTGATTTGATTAGACTTACGTTCATCCGTTTCAACTCCCCAAATCGCCCGTGCTAACAGGGTGCCAACACCCGGACGAAAAAAAATCCCCTCGTTTTTACCTGTTTCCCCATCCGGAGGTTCCCGCGGCAACCAACCACGGGGAGCGCGAAGTCCGCTTCGCGGTGCTGCTCCGCAAGATCATGTACGGCAACCGCAGCGGCGAGGGGCGCGTTGACCCAAGGTTTTTTTATGAGTATATTCCGCACCTTGAAACGGCGCGGCAAAAATCCCATCGCGAGCTTTGTGGCCGCTCTGCGGAAATACATCCACGCCGGGCATTTGTTTCCTTTCCCTCCAGTTAACAATTCAGAAGAGTGACCTGTTACTAACGTTCGACGTAACCGGCCGGCGGAGGCCGAAGGCCGGAGCGAACCTGCGCAGACGGTCCGGTTGACGGAGGGATTGGGCCTATTTGGGACCGCACGACCCCGACAGCGCCGTGAAGACACCAAGGCCAACGAATACACCGCCACTGAGGCGGCGACCAATGCGGCGAACAGTGTCGCCGCGCAATGCCGGTGCCACTGCACCAGCACCCAAGGCGTAGGCGCTGTCAGTTACAGCGGCGACTGCGACGAAGAGGGAGCCAAGCGCCATGCTTTGAAACATGGGCGACGCGTTGGAACTCATGAACTGCGGCAGAAAGGCGGCAAAGAAGACCGTAGTCTTGGGATTGAGGAGAGCAACCACGAAACCGTCTCGAAAGACACCCCCAAACGAAACAACTGGATTGGCAATGTCCGGATCTGCGGCTAGGGCTGAGCGGAGCATTTGCACGCCGAGGTATATGAGATAGAGCGCACCGGCATACTTGACGACAGAGAACGCAAGGATTGAGATCGCGAACAGGGCGGCAAGGCCTACGGAGGCGGCAAGCGCGTTGCCGAGGTTGCCGAGGGCGATACCAGCCACTGATGCCAGCCCGAAACGGCACCCCTGAACAAGAGTGCGAGTAACAATGTAGAGCACACCGGGGCCTGGCGTGACCGCGAGGACGAGGCTCGCTAGAAGGAAAGCGGAGAACAGCGGCCAAGGCGGGAAAAGATCAATCATCGCGGCAACCTTGAATAGGCCCAACAAAGGTTAAATTGTTTTTTCATAACACGTTTGGGCCGTGAAATCGCGGCATAAGATCCAGCCTGCAATTCTATCGTCACACCTGCATTTGCAGAAGGTAATGCCTTGTTCCGCAATGAACGCGGAGGAATATGTGGTTTTTGTATACCTTGAATCCGGGAACTAAGATTCCCCAAAAGTCACGGCGGAACTTACATCGCGAATAATGATCGAGGTGAACCGGGTTTTGCCCACGGTGGCATTATTTCCAGAGTACCGGCTTCGGATTTCGGTCGAATTTCCTGCGGAATTTCCGCCGGATTTCCCCCCTATTGGCTTTTCGCACAAAACTCTCCTGTCCCCAGGGAACTGGGAAGAATGCGACGGGCCTTTATGGACTGCCTTTCCCCTCCTCCGGAGGGTAGCCGGTGACCGCGGCGAAACGGAAATAGATCCGCCGCCAGACCCAATACCACAGATTGCCTTTCCCAAACGCCAAGCCCGCCCGCCGCATGCGCTGTCCAGGCGTTGCCACAACGTGGCTTCGGAGGGCACCTGGTCCAGGTGCAAGGCGATGCGGAAAAAGGAATCGGCGCGAAAGGCTTCGATGGCGGCAAAATCCGGCTGGCCCAAACCCAGCAATTTGATCAATGCCAGGCCGCTGGGACTGGTGAGAAATTCATCGCCTCGTTTGATGTAAAAAAGCATCGGCAAACGATTCCCCGCCGGGGGGGCTAGCAAGGTATTTGTATTTTACTATATAAGTCATTATTTATCAATGTGTTGTGAGGATTTTACTAGGATTTAGGTTCACGGAAACAGGTTACTATTTATTACATCCATCCCTACAATCGCTTCTACAACTGAATACAATTGACTCGAACGGAATTCGGATTACATTGTTTCATATTCGATTTCCCATTCCTGAAGCGCCGCCAAACAGTCACCAAAACGGGATGGGATTTCAGACCATCCAAGAACGGATATCCCACATGATGAAACGTCACTCCGCCGTAAACGCTTTTACGCTGATCGAACTATTGATTGTCGTGGCCATTATCGGCATTCTGGCGGCCATCGCGGTGCCTAACTTTATGAACGCCCAAATCCGCGCCAAGATCGCCCGGGTGCAATCGGATCAGAAAGCCTATTCGACGGCCATGGATATGTACCAGATGGACAACAACAATCACTTCCCTCTCGGGGATGAGATCTGGCGCATTACCACCCCGGTCGCCTACATCGCCGGTTTGAATCCCGATCCCTTTGCCCCCGCCATCCCCGGCCGCTTCAATTTCATCCATCTGTATGATCCCTTTTACTTTATCACCACGCAGCCCGACCCGGATGTCCTCAATACTAGTTTGCTCGGCGACTTCAACATCTATACCGGCTATCCCAATCACTGGACAGGAGGCCAGGACGACATGACCTTTGCCGGAACGGTCCGTTACCAGATCCGCAGTATCGGCCCCAACCGGTACAACGAATACGGCATGCGCTATGACGCAACCAACGGCCTGGTCAGCAACGGCGATATCAATCGCTTCGGCCCGGGTAACATCGACCGCCCCTACGGCGGCTTCCCCGGCGCGTAAACCGCTGAATTGATAAATCCGGTTCATCCGGAAACTATCAGCGGGATGGATACGCTCCCCTCTCGCCACCCCTCACTCACACTAACTCACACTATCCCCTCTCCCTCTGGGAGAGGGTTAGGGTGAGGGTAGGCTTTTCGTTATGCGTTTACCTTGCAAAAAACTCATAAACCCTTGTTAATCAATAAGTTGGATCCCCTTTAGGGGATGGCTTCAAAGCAGCCCGGAGTTTCAACCTTGGGCTAATGTCAGGCCAGGGCCGCACGTGAGTAGCCCCGGATTTTAATCCGGGAAAACCGCCTATGTCCACTTAAGTTAGTAAATAATATATGGTTCATCCGGTAAGTGTGTACTTTTTTTCCGATGGCCGGTTCACATCTCTTTGATGAAATCGATGCAAACCACCCCAAAATCCCCTCTCCCTCTGGGAGAGGGCTAGGGTGAGGGTATTTTTGTAGGGGCGGACCTTGGTGTCCGCCCTCATCCCGGAGTGAATGAAATCGATTTTACCTCATTAGGTACGCACTTCCCGGATGAACCACATATTTACGCCTCAATTCAATTTTTCTCAATAATATTTATGCATTTTATATACTTTTGCTGTATAATCTCCACCATTCATCCGCATCCTGGATTTCACCCGGGGATGTGTTGACCAAATTGGCGTTGGAAGTGTATAATCTCCACCATTCATCCGCATCCTGGATTTCCCCCGCCAACCGCTGTAAAGGAGCACTCCTTATGTACACTCCCTCTGTTTTACCAACAATAATTCGTTCCCTTTGTGTTTGGGGATGGTTCTTGGCCGGGATGGCGGTTTCTCCCTCCGCGCATGAGTTCGACACCAGCTTCATCTCCCTCACCGGGATCGGCAGCCAGAGTACTTTCTCCATTCTGGACCGCAGCGGATGCACGGCCGTCACCTTTATCGAAATCGGCGATCCCAATATCATTTCCGTCGATCCGATGTCCACCGGCCCCGTGGTCACTCAAACCTACACCGTAACCGCCAAGCAGGAAGGATCCACCATCATTGCCATCTCCTGGCAGGGCAACACCGAACTCTGCACGGAAGTGGGATCGCACATCATCGAGGTTATGGTCGAAGTCCCCAGCTCGGCGCCCACACCCACCCCCACCTGCCCGCCGGGAACCAAGGCCACCCTGCGGATGCACGTCACCGCCGAACGCACGGGAGCGCGGGAGGCGGGAACCATCGGCATCCAACTGACGATCTATCCGCTGGGCGGTGGCGCGCCCATCGTGGTGAAAGCCGAGGCGGCCATCGAAACCGGCGATCTCTCGGCCACCGTCGCCTTCAAGATCAGCAAGGCGCTCAAGAACGCCCTGGCCGCTGCCGGCCTCAACCAATGCCTGGCTTCCGCTGTGACCGAATCCTCGCAGGAGAATGTCTACACCGTCACCGTGTCGTGCGAGTGCGTGGAGGCCATCGTGGGGTCTTTCACCACCGCCACTGTGCCGTCGGGAACCGGAGTCCTATTCGTGGATAATCCCGCGCCGACCGCCACGCCCACGCCCACGGCCACTTCGACTTCCACCCCCACTCCTACGCCCACTTCCACGCCGACCCCCACCCCGACTCCCACACCCGCGCTGACCGTAACGCCTTACCCCACCGCCACCCCCACGCCGGTGGTGGTTACGCCACCCACTCCCACGCTCTTTCCGGGGATCGAGTTGGACATCCACCCCATCCAGGTGATCCAGGATCCCCCAGGCGCTGAATTGGAGGAAACCGTCCCCTTGATCCAGAACAAATCCACCATGATCAAAGTCTTCCTGATCTGGTCGCCGCCCGATCCCACCCATATCCCCGATGCGCTGTGTGTGATCGACGCGGATGGCGTGACCGACTCGATCCCCGCCGACATCTGGTACGAGGGGGGGGTGACGTACATCATCCCTAAATCACGCCCGAATACCGGCCGGTCGGCGATTAACCTGGACCGGCAAGCCCTGGAAGCCTTCAATTTCGAGTTTCCCGCCACGCGGGGGCACCATCCGCCCGGGACCACGATGACCGTCAACGCGCGTCTGGATTTCTCGGGATCGCCGGTGGCGCGCGCCCAGGAAGCGTACGAATTACGCCGGTACCAGGACGCCAACGACAGCCGCATGACGTTTTCGTTCCGGACCCTGGAGACCGATACGAAACCTTTCCTGAAATCCGACGATGGACTCCAGCAGGTCGCCCGCGAGCAATTCGAGCGGGTAGTGGCCGTCTATCCCGTTCCCCGGCGGCAGGCCGAGTTTTATTTCACCCGTGACACATTTAAATATCCTTCCTCCTTCAGTACGCTGGCCATGTGGCTGCTGGCCGGCTCGCTGGATGTCCCCGGCCAGGAATACATCGACCGCTACATTTGGATCACCCCAGGCAAAAGCCAACGGCCCCCGCGCACCAGTTTCCTGACCGACTGGACCCGCACTATCTTCGACAGCGCGGAGGTGGCCGGATACGCCCCCCTCACCGTGAGCCGGTTTGTCTTCATTTCCGAAACCGCCGCCTCGTTTGTCACCGCGCATGAAAACGGCCATCAGGTCATCGGCATCGGCCATAACGACGAACCCGCCACCGACGGCTGGGATGTGCGCCACGTCACCGGGCGGCGTCCAGTCAAACGGCCATCCTCCCATCGGGCCTTGATGGAAGCCACCGAAAACGGCGACAGCGCCGGCTGGATCATGAAGGAAGAATACGCCACGCTGCTCGAAAAACTGACCGCCTCCACCTCCTCACCCGCCGGCAAACGCCTGCGCCCGGCGGCCTCCACGGACAAGACGGTCTTCCTTTCCGGACGCTTGCTGCCGGACGGCCAAGTGGTCCTCGATCCCTTCTTTCTTTCGGAACGCGCCATCCCGGATATTGTGACCGCCGGTGAATACCAGGTTGATTTCCGGGACGCGCAAAACCAACTTCTCGCCTCGCAATCCTTTGCCCTGGCTGATGAACAGAGTCCGGATGACCAGTTTACGAGCCTGTTCGCCTTTTATCTGCCCTATCCCGCCGGGACGCGGAAAATCCAAATCACCCGGCGGCAGCAGATCCTGGCCGAACGCGAGGTCAGCCTCAACGCGCCGGATCTGCGCGTCGATTCCATCCTTCCCCTGGAAAACCGCCGCTTCCGGGTCACGCTGACCGCGTCCGACCTCGACGGCGATGCACTGTCTTATGCCGCCTCATACATCGCCACCGCGTCCCGGGCCGAGCCGCTCTTCGTGGAATGGATCACCCCCGGCTCGGTCTTCGAGTTCGACGCGTCCCCCCTTCCGGGCAGCGCCGATGGACACGTGCAGGTATTGGTTACCGATGGAGTCAACACCGCCCGCGCCCTCTCTCCCTCCTTCACGGTGCCCGGGCATGCGCCCTCAGTCTTTGTTCTGGAACCACAAAACGGTTTACGCTACGCCGGGAGGTTACCCATCGTGCTTCGAGGCGAAGCCTATGATATCGAAGACGGCGTTTTACCGGATTCCGCGCTTTCGTGGACTTCCAACCGGGATGGGAGCTTGGGGACCGGTGAATTGCTCCCCGCGCAAATCCTCACGCCGGGAGACCATATCCTCAGGTTTTCCGCTCACGACTCAGAGGGAAACACCTCGGAACAATCCGTCCAGGTCTCCGTCCTGCCGCCGGCGGACACACCCGATCTCCAACTTGTCTCTCTATGGACGGTTCCCGGTGAAATCCACGCCAACGAATCCGCAAGCGTGGGTGTGAGTGTGCTTCTGGCGGGTGATAGCCAAGAGATCCAATTGACACTCCTCGACATGCGGACCAATCAGTCACTGGGCTCCCAGACCTTCAGCGCCCTGGGCAATCAGGTTCAGGATATTCTCTTCGATATCCTGTATCCCGTTGCGGGAACGATGCCTCTGTCCGCCATGGCTGAACTTGTGGATAAAACGATTCAGGAAAAGGATTTATCGAACAACCAGGCCGGCTTTGATCTGGAAGTGTTCCCCCCTGCGGCCACACGGGTCGAGGAGTGGTCACTCTTTTGATCAATACATGACGTGGATCTTGTATCCCCTCACCTCCCCCCCCGAATAGGGTATGGATGAAGAAAAACCTTTTTGGTGCAGGCATACATGTTGGTCTACGCCCCACAGGGGCGATCCTATATTAGTTAGACAGGGGCATCACCCCTGGCTGTCCGTCGGGTGGATTCAAAGCCCAGCATAGCCCACAACTCCTGGTCATCCTGGATATCCTGACTATCTTGATTCAGACCTCTTCCTCTATGTCCGCAAGAGAGCCCTTGTGAGGGATATTAGTTTGTAGCGGATCTTCACCTCCCCCGAATTCACTAACTCAATAAAATGAACCATATAAGTCCATTTTGATCCCCAAATGCAGTCACGAATATTTTTATAATAACTCTTGACATACGCCAACCTGCAAGCCCACCCGCGGGCCCGCGCGGACAAGGTGTGGCAGCGAGTGCACAACCGGATCGCGAAACTCCGGGTGGAGGCCCGGCTCGCGGCCGCCGTGCGGAAACGGACGATCACCCTGCGGCGGGAGGAAGACGCGTCCGAGGAGATCACCCGCCTGGACGGGTGTTACGTGATTAAAACCGATTGGCCGGCCGCCGTGGCCGATGCCCACGCGTGCATGAACGCTACCAGGATTTGGCCGCAGTGGAGCGGGCGTTCCGGACCTGCAAGACCACGCACTGGGAAGTCCGGCCGGTGTTTGTGCGCACCGAGGCCGGCACCCGGGGGCACATGCCGGTGGTGATGCTGGCGTATTTGATCGTGCGGGCCTTGCGGCGGGCCTGGGCGGACTTCGACTGCACCGTGGAGGGGGTTGGAGTAGGATTCGGGGAGGAGGACACCGCCGCGCCGCCGCCGTTTCTGTTCAAGGCAGGGCGTCGCGCAAGTGAATATTGTCCACCATGCCGTTGCCGCGGATCAGGAATCCGTTGACTTCCGTGATGGCATTCCCCGGCTGGGCTTCCTGCAGATCGGCCTGCAAGTCCCGCGTGAAGGAATGCCACTGCCCGTCCCGCGCGGTGGTCCCCAGGCCGTGGAGCACGTACTCCCCCGTACCCAGATCGTTCGTGTTTACGGGGATGTATTGCAAATAGCGGTGTCCCGCCGTGGTCTGCACGTCGAAATACACCACGAAATACTCCGAATATTTCAATCTCCATTCTGCCACGAGCTGGCTTTGATTTTTCCAGGGTCCCGATCCCGGACCGAGGAGCCGGTAGCCGTTGTTAGTCTCTGCTCCGGAGAAATGAATGACCCGGCTGTTGACCGAGGCGTCGAAGATGTTGCGGATTACCGCGCCCGTGGGATCGTTGTCGTAAATCGCCCAGCGCGCGGTGCTTCCATCCTCGGCGTTTTCATACACGGTCACCAGCGGCTTGGGAGTGGGCGTTGGGGTGCGCGTGGGCGTGGGGGTTGGCGTGGGACTGGGCGGCAGGGAGGCGCGGAGCCGGATGTTGTCCACCATGCCGTTGCCGCGGATCAGAAAGCCGTTGACCTCCGTGATGGTGTTCCCCGGCTGGGCTTCCTGCAAATCGGCCTGCAGATCCCGCGTGAAGGTGTGCCAT
Source organism: Candidatus Omnitrophota bacterium (assembly GCA_013177805.1). GTDB lineage: Bacteria > Hinthialibacterota > Hinthialibacteria > Hinthialibacterales > Hinthialibacteraceae > JABLXU01. Next base: position 3,421 of record JABLXU010000005.1, on the reverse strand, counting down.
TGCCCGTCCCGCGCTGTTCCTCCCAGGCCGTGGAACACATATTCTCCCATGCCCAGATCGTTCCGGTTCGCGGGGATGTATTGCATGTACCGGTGTCCCGCCGCCGTTTGCACGTCGATATACACCACAAAATATTCGGAGAACTTCGAACTCCATTCCACCACGAACTGGGCCCGGTTGTTCCACGGTCCCAGGCTGGAACTTCGCAGGCGGTAGCCGTTGTCGGTCCCCGCGCCGGAGAATTGAATGACCCGGCTGTTGGCCGGGGCGTCGAAGATGTTGCGGATCACCGCGCCCGGGGGAGTGTTGTCGTATACCGTCCAGCGCGCGGTGCTGCCGTCCTCGGCGTCTTCATAAACGGTCACCGGGGGAACGGGGGTTGGTGTCGGCGTCGGAGCCGGCGCGCGCACCGTGACCAAGACCGGGGCCGTGCCGGTCCCGCCATGGCCGTCGCTGACCGTATAACTGAATGAATCCGAACCCGAAAAGTTGACGTTGGGTGTGTAGGTGATGGTTTGGTCCGCGTTGATGGCGGTTGAGCCGTGCGCGCCGGGTGTGACGGACAACACAGTGAGCGGGTCTCCGTCGGCGTCGGTGTCGTTGGCCAGCACGGGGATGGTCACAGGGACATTGAAGCCGGTTGAAGCGCTGTCGCCGTTGGCCACGGGAAAGTCGTTCACCGGATTCACTGTGATGCTCACGCCGGCGGTGTCGGTCCGGCCCTGGCTGTCCCTTATGGTGTACGTGAAGCCGTCAGGGCCGTTGAAATTCGCGTTGGGCGTGTAGCGCGCCCGGTTCGATACGATGGCCGCGGCGCCATGGGCCGGTTGCGTGAGGGAGATTACGCCGAGGGCGCCACCCGCCGCGTCCGTGGTATCGTTCGCCAAGACGTTGATGTCGAGGACCGTGTCTTCATTCACGGCCGCCGCGTCGTCCCGCGCCACCGGGGGATCCTTCACGATCAACATGATCGTATCGCTGCCCGGTTTGTCTCCCGCGTCATTGACTTGAGCCGTGATCGTATGGTTGCCCTTGTTCAAAAACGCGATCCAGGACGCGCTGCCAGGCACGTAGGGACCGCCGTCGATGCTGGATGACCAAGCGAGATTGGCGGACAGGTCCCCTTCTTCCGGGTCCAGCGCGCTCCCGGTGAACGGCACGCCTTCTCCCGCGAAAAATTTCGCCCCGGTACCGGGCCGCGTGATGTCCACCACCGGCGCGGCAAGATTAGCCCGCGGCGGCGCAGCCTCATCAGGATCCACCAGACCATACCCGTATTGGTCGTCCCGCCCCGCCGGCCCCAGGTCATCCGCGGTGCTCTGCAAGACCTGCCGGATTTGGGTCAGGCCGCTCAGCCCATGACGGATCATCAAGGCGACCACCCCGGCCACGTGCGGCGTGGCCATGGATGTTCCACTCTTCCACGTATAACCGCCGCCATTGTTTGTCGAATAGATGTTGACTCCCGGCGCCGCCACTTCCACCGCCGGCCCCGTGCTGGAGAAGCTGGCCCGGTTGTTGGCGCTGTCCACCGCGGCCACGGCGATGGTGGAATCGTATTGCCCCGGAAAGATCACGGTATTCGTCCCGGGCCCCGAGTTGCCGGCCGCCGCCACGTGGATGATGCCGGCCGCCGCCGCGTTGGCGAACGCCGTGCGCACCGCCGTGCCCGGATCCACGCTGCTGCCGTAACTATTGTTCGTGACTTGGATTCCGTTGTCGATACACCATTGCAGTGCTGCGATGACATCGTCGAAGCCGCCCGAGCCGGATGCGCCCAGGACTTTCAGGGCGTAAATCCTCGCCTTGGGAGCCACCCCCACCACGCCGAAGGTGTCGTCTTCGGCCGCGATGGTTCCCGCCACGTGGGTTCCATGGCCGTGATCGTCCCGGGGATCCGTGTCGTCGTTGACGAAGTCATATCCCCCCGCGTAATTGTGGTTCAAGTCGGGGTGGGTATAGTCCACTCCAGTGTCGATCACCGCCACCTTCACCTCGTCGCCCTTGTTACCCCCCGCGTGGCACAGCGCCGCCTGGATGCGCTTCACACCCCATGTGTTGTCCAGTTCCGCGTCCACCGCGTAGGCTTGCACGACCGGCTCAATGCGGGTAACAAAGGGCAGTTTTTGCAGGTTCTCGACGGCCGCCAGGGGAATCTCCGCGGAGAGGGCCGGGATCAACCAGAAAGCCCGGCGGATTGTTCCACCCCCCGCGCGGACCAGGGCCTTCTCGTTCTCTCCCGGAGCTGCTTGAAAATGGATGAACACTTTCACCATTTCCATGGGATTCCGGCCCGGCCGCATTTCAAGATCGGGCGGAGGCTGGCCTGCGTCGGGTGTCACGATCGGAGTTTCGGTGAGCGTGGATTGGGCGGACGCGCGTTGGGGAAGGCTCCCGGCCATGGCCAAGGAGATCAAGAGCAGAAAGACAGGAAATCCGGGACGGATTATGGTATCCATGATCGCGATCATTGTAGGATCCCTTTCCTTAGGGGATTATCCTTTATTCACGACTCGATCGGAGGGTGTACGAATTGCATGCGAAACCAGAGGTGGGTCCTCGACGAATCAGAAACCGAACACCAGTGCGTCGCGAGGTTGTCGTCGTGCTTATTCTTAAGTGAAAGCCGGATATTGTCAACTAATTTTGGTCCGGACAGCCGCTTTAGTACCTGTCTTCATGCAATCGGGCCCAACCGCCCGAAGGTTTTCTTCAACAGGACGATCCGAACCATATTTTCGGAATGCCGCGGATTGACTTCATAATCCTTAGACAACCGGCGTTCACTGTTGAACCATGCGAACATCCTTTCCACAAACCACCGATTGGGTAAAACAGCAAAAGTATCTTAGAGTTTCGTGGAAAGATGTACCGGCGTATTGAGCAGGATCTCCGCGGGATGGACCGTGCGGCCTCCATACCCCGCGTCTGCCAAGGCCGCTTTGCCTGCCACTGGCGGTTTCACACTGGGAGTACATGGATGACGCAGGAGGGGCCCGGGTGGCGGCTTTGCTGGACCCGGTGTTTCCGGTCGAGGAGCAGGGGGCCCTCATTGCGGATCCGTACAAACGCCCGGATCATTCACGGCTGGTTCCCTCAATCCCGGCAAGATCAACAATAACAGGCATTTGCCGATATCTATACTCCTGCTCTGCAATCCTTGATGACAAGTTCTCAAAATATGTTGATGTCCTTGTAAAGATATATTACATAAAAAAAAATTTATACTATCCTATTGACGTTTATTGAAAATTCCGATATTTTCATATTGCTTTATTTCCGGTTGTATGCATAAAGAATTTATCTATCCAAGGAGTGTCTCATGTGCCGATTCACGGTTTGGGGTTTGGCGGCAGCCATGGTGTGTCTGGTTCTCCATCCGTGCTTGGCCCAGGTGCGCGTGTTGCAGGAGGTCATCCAC
>JABLXU010000049.1 GCA_013177805.1 Candidatus Omnitrophota bacterium | reverse complement strand
AACGATCACGCCCCCGCGCTGTGGTTTGACGGCTGGCGGACGCTGTATCATTTCCATGGCCTCTCGGCGGCCGCCACCTGGGGGCCGCTGGCGATCGTCATGCGCACTTCCACCGATAACGGCGCCACCTGGTCTAAAGCCCGCCTCATCCAACCCGAGCATCAGCAACGCAACCAGGTGATCGAATCCGTCATCCGGACAAAAGAGGGATACCTGATCCTTCCCTGCGACGCCACGCCGGGAGACAACCGGGGAACGGCTCTGCACATCAGCCGGGATAACGGCGACACGTGGCACGACGCGGGGGGCGCGATCGCCGGGATCCATGCGGCCGTGGCGCAACTCCAGGACGGCCGTTTGCTGGCTTTCGGGCGTGGAAACACCATCGATGGCCGCATGCCCAAAAGCGTCTCCTCCGATATGGGCCGGACCTGGACCTACAGCCCCAGCCCCTTCCCGCCCATCGGCGGCGGTCAACGCCTGGTCTTGTTGCGGCTCATGGAGGGCCCCCTCCTGTTAGTCTCGTTCGCCAATCCGAATCAGATCCCTGTCGAAATCCGGGACGCGTCGGGGAAATCCCGCACGGTCCGGGGAATGTTCGCCGCGCTGTCGCGGGATGAAGGGGAAACCTGGACTGTCACCCGTTTAATCAGCGACGGCGGGCCGGACCGGGAATGCCCAACTACCAATGGCGAACCGTTCACCCTGGGACCGGCTTCGGCGGAGCCGCGCGGTTATCTTTCCATCTGCCAGGGAGCGGATGGAGTCATTCACCTGATCAGCAGCTGGAACCACTATGCCTTCAATCTTAAATGGATTGAAACCCCCATGCCGGCGCTTTGAGTCAATGGCCGGCCAGGGCCTTCCTCCCAACCCAGGGGGTAGGGATTTGGAAGAAGGGCCAGAGAGGGCATACCCGCCCCAAAAGAAATTCTGGACCAGCCCACTGACGCTTTTTGTGATCCAATGAATTTTTTTATGATAAAATGAATAGAGAAGGAGGGATGCGGCCAAGGGCTGAATCCGAATCCGGCAGGAACCATCCCGAGGTTGACACCGATGAAACAAAAACCAACCCATACATCCGATTTCCAGAAAAATTTTATTCAATCCTTGCAAAAGGAATTGAAATTAAAAGACACGGCGGCGTTTTATTACGCCTTGGTCGAAAATATCCCCCAATACATTTTCTGTAAGGACCTGGAGGGGCGGTTCACTTTTGTCAATCAGCGTTTCTGCCAGTTGCTGGAAAAACCGATCGAGGAAATTATCGGGAAAACCGACTATGACTTTTACCCTCCCGAATTGGCGGCCAAGTACCGCAGCGACGACCGGAAGGTGATCGAGCAAAACATCACGCTCGAGGATGTGGAAGAAAACAAGGTCTCCCAGAGGGAAACCAAGTATGTTCACGTCGTCAAAACCCCCATTCACGACGCCGATGGCAAGATCATCGGCATGCAAGGCATTTTCTGGGACATCACCGAGCGGAAAAAAGCCGAAGAAGCCTTGCGGAACGCCCACGAACGGATGCGGCAGGACCTGATCGCCGCCGCCCAGGTGCAGCGGGGCTTCATTCCCGAAATCCCGCCCCGGATTCCCGGCTACCGTTTCGCGTGGCTGTTTGAACCCTCCGAATACGTCGGCGGCGACCTGCTCAACATCATCCGCCTCGACAAAAACCATTGGGCCTTTTATGTCCTGGATGTCTCCGGCCATGGCGTGCCCGCCGCCCTGCTATCGGTTTCCCTCACCCGGATGATCGACCAGACCCCGGTCTCCCGGCAACTCCTGCAGGACGGAAATCTCGGTTACCGGGCTTCCGAAGAACTGTTCGATCCCCGGCAGGTCATCCGGATGCTCAACCGCCGCTTCCCGGGTGATAAAACCAAATTCTGCACCTTGCTATACGCCACCCTCGACACCGAATCCGCCGATGTAACCTGGATCCGCGCCGGCCATGTTCCGCCGTTGCTGGTCAAAAAAGACGGTTCGCGCGCGGAATATTACAAGGATCCCGGCTGCATCTGCATCAGCAACCTGGTAAACGAGGACAATTCCTTGCCCACCCGGCAACTCACCCTCGAACCCGGCGACCGGTTAGTCCTTTTTTCGGACGGCATTGTGGAAGCCATGCGGGATGATCAGGAATTCGGATACGAACGGTTCGCGGAGATCATGCGGACGAATGCCTCGGCGCCCTTGGAAGACGCCTTGCATGCCGTCTTCCACCAAGCCGCGGAATGGGCGGGCGGAGGCCCTTTCGGAGACGATGTCACACTGTTGGCCTTGGAGCGGAAAAACGGCGGTTCCTGACCGGGTGAATGGAGCATGAACCACGCCTGCCCTACGCAACCGGCTGTCACACTTGAAGTGCCACCTTATCCGGACAACTTGGTTATTGTGCGGTTGATGGTCGGCTTGATCGCGGAGGCGCTGGGTTTCGCCGAAACCGAAACGTTGCAGATCGAACTCTCCGTGGATGAAGCCTGCGCCAATTCCATCGCCGCCATGCAAGAAAACAGGGTTGAAGAAACTGTCCCCGGCGTGCGCGTTGAGATTGCCATCGAGGAACGGTGCCTCCAGATCGCCATCATTGACCGCGGCCGCAACTTTTCCGAACATTTTGAACGGGCCCTCCCCTTCCACGAGGGAACCGACCGCACCCGCAAACGCGGCTATGGCCTGCAAATCATCAAGACCTTGATGGACGAGGTGCAATACATCCACGAAGCCGGTGTTGGCAACAAACTGGTCCTCACCAAGTACCGATCCGGAGTCTGAGAAGCGTGTTCCTCTTCTTCCCCCCCGCGCCCCTTTCAAAGAGCCGCCTGCCGCAGTCCAGGATATCAATCCTGGGCGATTGAATCTTAGGTCTTTCCACTCCCCTTCCTATTGGGAGAGAACCAGGATCCGAGTCGTTTGGCAAAGGCGGGATACGTATTTCTCCTTCACAAAACGATTGGCCCAATATGCCGAAAATAGAATTGAAAGATCGATTATTTTCTCTTGTGTCCGCCGTTTTTTCTTGATTATAATTAGGCCGCGCTCCGGCGGGGAGCGCGATTCCTTGCGGGATGGGTCAATTTTTTCAATATGGGAGGTGCTTGTGATGTGTAAATATGGAATGCTTATGATAATGACGGGCCTGGGCGTTATGGCGCTGACTGAGCCGGGACAAGCCGGCAAGGTGGAATGGGATTTTTCTCCCGCGACGCTTACCGGCGGCTTTCCCCCGGTCCTCCCCAGTGTCTGCACCCTGGGCGGCACCGTGGAGGATTGGACGCTGGACGGCAATCCCGATAATTACGACAACAGCGCGTTCCTGGCAGTGGACTTCAGCCAGGGCTACCTTCATTTTTTGGATGATGCCTCCATCAGTGGCAACTTGAGCCTGTTGACCTCGGACAATTTCGCCGTGCGCGATCTGTATTCCTTGTCGGGGCCGGGAGACCGGTTGTGGCTGGTCTGCGACCACCAGATGATCAAGTACGGCCATCGCGCAAATTTGCAGCCGGGCACGGTGGACCGGAGCCGCGGGCAGCTCTTTTGGGTCTCGTTCTTGACCTCCAACGGTACCGGTCTGGGGATTCAATACGTGGCGGGGAATTACAATTCGGAGGATTACATGTTCTTTACCGCCATCGGCAACGCCGATGAATCCCAGGATGGCTACTTGAACGAGAACCGGCTGGTGGAAGAAACCGGTGACCAGCCCAACCTCACCCGCCGGACCGTCTATATCCGTGTCACCGAAAACGGCGACAATTCGACCGTCACGGTGGACGTAAAATATGACAATGGAACCTACCGGACCATCGACGCCGCCTACGCGGGGGCGATCACCAGTTACCCAGCGGGCGATGGGGCCGGCGATGAAAATTATCTGGCTTGCATTGGCAACAACTCGGGCAGCGGCGCGATCGAGTTCAACATGTACAAGATGACCATTACCGATGAAGACCCGGAAGGCGTGGCGGTACGCGAGTGGTCTCTGTATTGAGCGGTGAGACTGAAGAGATCCTCGATGATTCCGCTTTATCCCGGCCTCACGCCACCACGTCGATCAGGCTGTTGCTCTTGGGGCGTTCTTTCTTTTCCTCCCCGGATTTGGATTCCTGACGCCGCTTGCGCCAAGGAACTCCGGGATTGTCGTGTCCCTCGTAGCGGTGGGCGGTGTCGACGCGGGTCAGGTGATCGAGCAGGTTAGTAAATTCATTGCGGGCGACATCATAAGGGCTGGACATGATTTTTTCTCCCCATGAAGGGGTGCGTTCATCCCCATTATCGGCGAAGGGTGAACAAACTAAAGAAAAGGCCGGGAGTTTACCCGGCCTTTCGTTGCTTTGGGCACGCGCTGGGCCGTGCGGATTCACTTGGCTTCTCTCTCGTCTCCCCACAGCACGCCGCCGCCCATCTTCTGCCGCCAGGCGTCCCGCCAGCGGTGGATCTCCATCACCCCGATTTCCGGCCGGGGCTTGCGCTGTTCCGCCGGAGCGAGGGCCGGAAACACCTTGTGTGGCTCCTTCTGATACCAATAGGCCACGGTGGCCAGCTCCAAGGTCATGTTGTCGGCGTGGCCGTGTTCGATCGAGCCATGCAGGCTTTTTTTGAAGATGATCGGCTCCTGGATATGGAAGCGGTAGCAATGCGTCCGGCCCAGCCAGCCCATGCCGGAGTTGATCCGGGGATAACCGAAGAACGGGTGCAGGAACACCTCCTTGGGGCACCAGGAGGAGTTGAAATAATCCTCCGTCCCCGTGCCATGCAGGGAATAGGGCCATGGCTCGCCGTCGATTTGCCACATGTCATCGCCTTCGCCGTACCACATGGGTGAGGGGCAGTTGACATAGTAGTTCACCCCCACATAGTGGCCCTCGCCTTGCGCGTCGATAATGACGTAATTGTGCTCGTTGGTGGGATTCACATCGGCCGGTTTGCGCAAGGCTTCCCACTCGTTTTCGTCGCCTTTCCATGGCTCGGTCAGTTCCTGGTTGTACCAAGCATGGAAACGCAACAGATCTTTATCGGCTTTCTTGGCCGCTTCATAGTCGATATAGAAATACAACGCGTCGCATTTCCGGTCCGATTGGTTTTCCACTGTGATCTTCGCTCCCTTGGCGAAGGGCATGGGAAAATAGCAATTGAGGGCGCGGCCCCCTCCCGGTGCGGCCGCCAGGGGCAGCGAGTTCATCAGGTAAATCTCACCCCAGCCCTGCCCGAAAAAATCCCCGATAGGCGATTCGACGCTCGGATGCTCCTCGCCGTCCCAGTACATCCGCAAGACCATCATGCGCCGGAAGAGGGGATCGGGATGAGAAATGGTCATCCAGATGTGTTTGATGATACCCGCGCCGGGGATTTCCGCGATCACCGCCGTGGCGCCCGGCTCGATCTGGATGTTGTCACCGTTGCCTCCCGTGCGGTCGAAACTGGAAACGCGCTTGGTGGTGTCCGCGCGTTTGGCCGCCAGGTTGTCCAACATCCCCAACGAATCTTGCGCCTGTGCCGCCGGCAGCCACACCACAACCACCGCCGCCAGAACCAGGACGGTGGTGTTTCGAATTCCGTCATACCATTTCATGTTCTCCATCCTCCTGAATCATATAGTATGGGGTTGGCGTAACCTTCTCACAGGAGGAAGGGAGAAATCAAGAGAGGAGAGGATTCGGACGTCGTTCCTGCGCCGGCAAACATAATGGCTTCGGCGTTTTGGATGCAACGAGAAATTCAATCTTGATAACCGGTTGCCTCTCCCTCTGGGCTGATTTATACCCAAAAGTCTTATCGGGATGCAGTGATTATCCAGAAAATTGTAGTACAGATGTCTCGCCTGCCAACAATCCCGAAGGGATTGAATGTGAATAGCCGGGGGTAACAACCCTCGGTACCGTTCAAATGATATCGACCCCGGAGGGGTCGAATATAGTATTCAACCCCTGCGGGATTGGCATGAATTCTTTACGCAACCGCAGGCTGCCGCCTACGGCTATTCACATTCATCCCCTGCGGGGGATGCAATGCCGCTGTCTTTTCAGAACTTGTGGGTAAAGATCAACCCTATGGGAGAGAGAACTTGGATTGTTTCTCCTGGATCCGCCCGGTTGGATTCCGATCCCGTACTCTTATATATTTAGTATATTCACACCGGATGATCCACTAAAAAGGAGACTACTCATGAGCCGCAATCTCCCTACTCTCTTGCTTCTTCTCGTCTCGATTCTCCCCGCCCGGGCGGAAATCTCCCTCATCTTGGGGCCGGAATCGGTTCCTTGCTTCGGCCTATACGAGGCCGCCCTGCGGGTGGATCCGCTGCCGGCCGGCAATCCCTTCGATGTCTCGGTCTCCGCGGTCTTCACGTACACCAATGGGCCTGCGGTCCCCGTGGACGGCTTTTGCGATGATCCCCGGGGCGCACTCTACCGGGTGCGGTTCTGCCCCTCGCGGCCGGAGACCGTGTACCGCTATGCCATTTCGATCTCCGCCGATCCCTCGATTCGTTTCGAGGGATCGTTCCGGACCACCGCGGAAATCGGTCCCGAACCCGTGGTGGTCAATCCCGGGCATTCCAAACACTTCCAGACCGCTTACACCAAGAAACCATTCTTTCACCTGGGTCTCACCGCCTACCATCTCCTCGATCCCTCCAACAGCGATGAACAGATCGTGAACCTGTTGGATTACTGCGTGGAGCATGGCTTCAACAAGATCCGGTTCCTGCTGACCGGCTACCCCCGTGATACCGATACCCGCAGCAGCGAGGATTACGAATACGGTGTGGGTGATCAGTGGAAACGGCCCAACTACGGAGCCCCGCCGGGCGAGGTGAATCCCCTGCCCGCCTGGGAAGGCCAACCGCACGCCTACGATTTCACCCGCTTCCACATTCCCTATTGGCAAAAGGTGGACCGGGCGGTCGCGGCGGCCCGGGACCGGGGCATCGTGGCGACTTGCATCCTCACCATCGAAAAACAGGACCTGCCCCAGGAATACGGCGCATTCACGGATCACGAAAAACGCCTCTACCGTTACGCCGTCGCGCGGCTGGCGGGCTTCTCCAACGTGTGGTGGGATCTCGGCAACGAACACAATGAGTTCCGCACGCCCGAATGGGCGCCCCAAATGGGCGCCTGGATGAAGGAATGGGACCCCTACGGCCGCCTGGTTTCCGCCCATGGCTACAAGGAGTGGAATTACGGCAACCAGCCCTGGGCTGGTTTCATCATCACCCAGCAATATGGTACCTGGTTCGAAGTGAACCAATGGGCGCTGGATTACGCGGGCATCCCCAAACCCTATGTCAACGAGGAATACGGCTACGAAGGAACCCTCGGCCAGCCCGGCCACGGCCAGAACGCGGATCTCGTGCGGAAATGCCATTGGGCCATCGCTCTGGCGGGCGGCTACGCGACCTACGGCGACTGGACGGCGGGAACTCCCTTCTACACCGGCCACGTGGGACAAGGCAAAGCCCCCGCGCAGCTGAAACATCTGCGCGCGCTGTTTGAAACACTCCCGTTCCCGGAGATGCACCCAGCCAATGATCTTGTGGAGAAAAACGCTCTCTGCCTGGCCAAGACCGGAACGGTTTATCTGGTCTATCTGCCCGAGGGAGGCGCAACGACGCTCCGGGCCGAAGCGGGAAACTATACGATCACCTGGATCGATCCCCGCTCCGGGGAACGCTCCACACCACAGGACACTCAAGGTGGAACCGTCAAGTTGAACGCTCCTTCTGCCACCGACTGGGCCGCCGTGGCACAAAAGAAATGAGGACCGGAGGAAAAACAATTCCATTCACTCCGGGCTAAGGGCGGATACTCAGGTCCGTCTTGCAAAAATACCTCACCCCGTCTCCCCTGCCCCTCTTTCGAATGGGGCCGGATTATTGTATGAAATCATCGATCGCTTCGTTCCAGAAAGGAAATTCCGATGAGGAGACAAAATAAGTGGAATCTGCGCCAATCCGGCTTTCGCGTGGTATGGGTGGGATGGGTGGCGGCGGCGGTCATGGCCGCGGCGGGAGAACCGCCCGGGACGCCCGAAATCATCCGGGCCCAGCCGGAACAAATTGAGCAGTGGCGCGCGTTGCGGTTTGGGATGTTCATCCATTGGGGACCTGTAAGCCTTACCGGCAAAGAGATCGGCTGGTCGCGGGCTACGAAATTGACGGACACCACCACGCCCTGGCCGGAATACGACCAGTTGTACCAGCAATTCAATCCCGCGCGGTTCGACGCGGCTGAATGGGTTTCCATCGCCAAGGAGGCCGGCATGAAATACATCGTGTTGACCTCGAAACACCACGACGGCTTTTGCCTATGGGACTCGGCATATACCGACTATGACATCATGTCCACACCCTTTAAGCGCGACGTGATGAAAGAATTGACGGACGAATGCAAACGCCAGGGGATGCTCTTCGGGCCGTATCATTCGATCTGCGATTGGTATCAGCCGGATTACGGGTATTCACACCGGGCGCGGCCGGGATACAAACTGGACCGCCCGCCCGACCTGAACCGCCACGTGGCGTATCTCAAGAATCAATTGCGCGAGATGAACCAGAAATACGGCCCCTTTTTGGTCTTCTGGTTCGACGGCGAGTGGGAAGAACCCTGGACGCATGAACTGGGCGTGGATTTGAACAATTTCTGCAAAAAACTGCAACCGGACGCGCTGGTGAACAACCGCGTGGACAAGGGGCGGCGGGGCATGCAGGGCATGTCGGAATCGGATGAATTCGCGGGGGATTACGGCACGCCCGAACAGGAGATCGGCGGCTTCAACCGCGAATCGCCTTGGGAGACCTGCATGACTATCTGCACCCAGTGGTCTTGGAAACCCAACGATCAGCTGAAATCCCTGAAACAATGCCTCCAGACCCTCATCTACACCGCGGGCGGCGACGGCAATCTGCTGCTCAACGTGGGCCCCATGCCCGACGGGCGGATCGAGCCCCGGCAGGTAGAGCGGCTCCAAGAAATCGGCGCGTGGATGAAAAAATATGGCGATACGATTTACGGCACGCGGGGCGGGCCCTTCAAACCGGGCGAATGGGGCGCGTCCACCTGCCAGGGAAACCGGATCCATCTGTTCATCATGAAAACCCAGGATGGCCAACTGAATCTTCCCGCCATCGGCCGCTCCATCCTGAAACATGAAGTCCGGACCGGCGAGGCTGTGGAGGCGCGTTCGTCGGACCAGGGAATCCAAATCACCCTGTCTGAGGCTCCCCGGGATGGCGTCGCGGCGATCATCACACTGGAAGTAGACGGTGACACGGTGGCGGTCCCCCCGATGGAGGTGAAATGAGAATCCAATCAGAAAAATACGTCTCATCCGGGAAGTGATCATTGGGGAAAAGATTTTTCTCTTGCCCTCCCCCTCATCCAGTAGGGCGATTTTTACCCACAAGTCCTGATCCGGCCTGATCTGGCCACAGCCTCCGGCACCCATTTTCCGGATGATCCAATCCCTTTCCCGGCATGGATGGGTGAACCGCCTTCCGCCGGTCATCTATAATATCCGGCGGAACCTCAAAGGGAATCCGAAAGTCCCTGACCGGGGAACCAATCCTGAAAACCGGTGCACAGGAGACTGTGGCCGGGTACAAAAACCGTGAATCGATTTCTTTACTTCTTTTCAGGAGTCGTTCTGTTGGGCGTGCTGGGCGCGCTGATCTGGGCGGCCCGCACGCATCAGGAGACCGTTCAGAGTTTGCCCGAAATCCTGGCCCGTGATTTCCGCCCGCTTTTGGAAGGGGAGCGGGTGACGGAGATCGATCTGGGGGCGATCGAGGAGCGGGCCGAAGAGATCAAGCGTGAATATCCCTACATCAACGAGGTGATCGTCCGGAAGATGACACCGGACGGGGCTTCCACCATCGTGTATCCATTTTTCAACAACATTGACCGCAAGGATTCACCCCCGGAGACCGATCCCACATTCCGTTCGATGGTCTTGACCGGCGAGGATGGTTCCACCGTGGGCACGCTGTATGTGAAAATCAGTCCTCAGCGCAGCCGTCTGTTCATGCTGGCTATCGCCGGCAGCATCTGGGCGTTGGTGGTGGTCAGCGCGTTGGGGTATTACGCTATCCGCGCCAAGGAGCAGGAAGTGCGCAAGACCACGTCCCTGTTGGAAGAGAAGCAGCGCGAGTTGATTCACCTGGAACGCCTCTCGCTGGTGGGCCAAGTCACCGCCAACCTGTTGCACGACCTGAAGAAGCCAGTGCTCAACATCCGGGCGGAATCGGAAGCGTTGCCCGACGGCGAGGTGAAACGGACCATCCAGGACGAAACCGAACTGTTTTTGAACCTGGTGCGCGATTTGCATCTGGAAGGCTTTCTGCGCAAGGACCGCGAGCGGGGCGAATTCGTCGAAGTGGCCGAGATGCTCGAACGGTCGCTGCGGTTGGTCAAATACGCCCAGGGCAACGTGGAAGTGATCGTGCAATTGCCCGAAAACCTCCCCTTTCTATTCGCCCAACGGCATCAGTTGGTGCAGGTGTTTTCCAATATTCTGCTCAATGCCTTTCAAGCCCTGGAAGGGGAAGGGACCATCCGCATCGGCGCGCAGTTGACTGAAGAAGCGGGCGAGCCGTGGCTGGAAATCAGTTTTTCGGACGATGGGCCGGGCATGCCGTACGAAGTGCAAACCCGCATTTTCGAGCCGTTTTTCTCCACCCGCCCAGAGTCCGAATCCACCGGCCTGGGCCTCTATATCAGCCGGTCCATCGTGGAAGGCCTGGGCGGCACGCTTACCGCCGACAGCATCCCCAAGCATGGGACTACGTTCACCATCCGGTTGCCGCTATCCGAAGCAGAGGCGGTTTCCCCGGAGAATAGCGAAAACAGGGAAGTTATATAACCTGTGATTTAATGTTCTATAATACAATGTTTTTCAGGTAGATAGTATGTGTATTGGGATTGTGGATAACGGGTAAAACGAAGTGAGAGAATTTCGGCTCAGGGACATGAGGTTCACCTCGTTCCTGGGCAAAGTCGGATCCTCCTTTTTTCGTGTCGAATATGCACCTGAAATGTGTTACCTATGTCCCCGAACACCTGTAACCTATGTACCCGGGCTAAACACTTCTCCTAGGAGGAGAGGGAATGGAAAGAAGAGGGGTTTTCAGCGAGCATCTTCCACCCTCCTCCCGCTTGATTCTCTCTGCCGTCTTCGGCATGATCAGGAAGAAGGGTGCCTCTCCGCGAAGACGGGCCAGTCGCGGGATTGGCACAGAATTTGGATATCGAAAGGCGGCTCTCATGTGGCCTCGTTTCTTTATATTATTCGGATTGATTCTTTTCCCCATGGCGGTTTTAGCCGGGGGAGACATGGGCGGAAGGCCGCCCGCGCCGCTGGCACCCGTGCCGTCGCCGCAGCAAATCGCGTGGCAGGCGATGGAGACCATCGCCTTCGCCCATTTCGGCATGAACACCTTTACCAACCGGGAATGGGGTGAGGGAACCGAGGATCCGGCCCTTTTTAATCCTTCCGCGTTCGACGCCACGCAATGGGCCAGGGTCCTCAAGGACGCGGGCTTCCAGATGCTCATCTTGACTGCCAAGCATCATGACGGCTTTTGCCTGTGGCCCAGCGCATACACGGAGCATTCCGTGAAAAACAGCCCCTGGAAGGGCGGGAAGGGCGATGTGGTTCGCGAGGTGGCCGACGCCTGCCGCCAGGCGGGCCTCAAACTCGGGATCTACCTGTCGCCCTGGGACCGGCATGAACGAACCTACGGCGATTCGCCCGCGTACAACACTTTTTTCCAAAACCAATTGCGCGAATTGCTGTCGAATTACGGCGAGGTCACCGAAGTCTGGTTCGACGGCGCGTGTGGAGAAGGTCCCAACGGCAAGCGCCAGGAGTATGATTGGGACGCCTATTATACAGTGATCCGGAATCTTCAGCCCCAGGCCCTCATCTTCGGCTGCGGACCGGACATCCGTTGGGTGGGCAACGAGTCGGGCGTCGCGCGGGAAACCGAGTGGAGCGTCCAGCCCGTGACTGAGGAAATCCGGAAGCGGGACTGGGTGGGGCACCAGCGGTGGTTTATGGACGGCGGAGGCGCGCGATACGCGGACGAAGCGGCCCGGAACAACGCTTCCATCGAGTTCATGTGGTATCCGGCCGAATGCGATGTTTCCATCCGTCCCGGCTGGTTTTATCATCCCGAGGAAGACGGGGAGGTCAAATCCCTGGAGCAATTGCTCGATATTTACTACAAATCGGTGGGGCGCAACGGCGTATTACTGCTCAATATCCCTCCGGACCGGCGCGGGCTAATCCATGAGAACGACGCCCGCCGCCTGCTGGAACTGCGGCAAGTGATTGACGCCACATTCCAGAACAATTTGGCGTTGAACCAATCGGCTACCGCGTCCAATATCCGGCAGAAGGATCCCCGATTTGGTCCGGAAAAGGCCCTCGACGGCGATCCCACTACGTATTGGGCCACGGAGGACGGGATCACGGCCGCCTCGCTGGTAGTGGATCTGGGCCAACCCACGGTCTTCGACCGCGCGCTGATCCAGGAGCACATCGCCCTCGGCCAGCGCGTTTGCCGCTATACAATCGAGGTCCTCGAGGGTGAGGCCTGGAAACCCATCGCGAAGGGAACCACCATTGGCTACAAAAAGTTGGACCGTTTCGAGCCGGTCACGGCGTCCAAAGTGCGTCTCACCATCCATCAATCCCGCGCCTGCCCGCTCATTCAGACGTTTGGATTGTACCGGACATCCCAATGATCTCACGCGGAAGGTGTTCGGGTAATGGTTTTAGTTTTTGTAGAAAAATTCCGTATGGCAGGGAGAAATGCGGCATTGGCACTGGTTCCCAAACCCTATGATCTTCGGGCATAAATCCCTTCCTCCTCTTTCCAGTTGACAGGCGGACGGGTATGATAATTTTTTTGAATGCGGTTTTTCTGGTTTCCGCAAGACGGATTTCCATTCCGGAAGAACCGCCGAGCGGAAATTATTTTGTTGATTCTTTTGGGATTATGTGATTTAATGGTTGCCAATCCTAATGATGATCACCCCGTCTTGGGCTTGTAGGGGTTCGTATGCGTTCGTGTGAGGAGAGGCTGGGATTCAAATCTGGAAAATGCGCCTGGGATGGACGGTGCGAAGAGGGTTCCCGCGTTGCAGCGAACAAAAATTGGCGCTTTCCTGCCGGGAAGCCGCCAGGAGGAATCCCCGCAGCGCCCTTTCGCGCCCATGGTTTGAGGATGGTTTGATCCTGGCAGGAGAACGAAACAGGGAGTTACCACCGATGAGACCAGTGGCACCTACCGTGAAGATGGGGGGTTCTGCGCTACATCCTACCCAGTCCGGCGAAGAAGTATATATTCATCCCTCCGCGGTCATCGATCCGAGTGTAACGTTGGCGGAAGGCGTGAAAATCCACGCGCACGTGGTTATCGAGCGGGGAACCCGCATCGGCCGGGACACGGAAATCCATCCCGGGTGTTACATCGGGGAGGATTGTTCCATCGGTTGCGGCACGGTGTTGATGCCGCTCGTCACCCTGCGGGAGAAGACGATCGTCGGCCACCGGGTTTTGATCAGTTCGGGCGTGGTGATCGGCAGCGACGGATTCGGTTATGCCAAGAAGGAAGACGGCGTCAATTACAAAGTGCCCCAGGTGGGCAACGTGATCATCGAGGATGATGTGCAGATCGGCGCGAACGCCACCATTGACCGCGCCACCCTGGGCCATACGGTGATCGGCAAGGGTTCCCGTGTGGGCGCGCTTACCCAAGTGGGACACAACGCCGTGATCGGCGAGAGTACGGCGGTGGGTGATCAGGTCGGGATATGCGGGAGTTGCAAAATCGGCAACCACGCCGTGATCGGCCAGGGCGTGGGGATGGTCGGCCATATCCGGATCGGCGATTACGCGACCGTCGAAAACGGTTCCGGGGTCAGCAAGGATGTGGCCGACGGATCGAAAATCCGCGGGATCCCAGCGATGGAAGAAGCCGATTACGCCGTTTTCAATCACTATCTCCACCAACTGCCGGAATTTGTGGCCCGGCTTCACGCCCTGGAACGGAAACTCCAAGCCGGTGACACGGCCTCGCCCGAAGCCCCGGCTTCATGACCGGGACGTGATCCCACGCCGGCATCCCATCCCTTTTCCCCCAGGCTGGAACTATCCGATACACTCCGAGGAGGCCGTGCATGCGGGAGACTCCCGGCTGTCAGCCCGGTCTGGTGAAAGATGAACACCTTTACCAATCCACTGCGGCGCGGCATTATGTACAGCGTCTTTTCCGGCTGTGCGCTCTTTTGTTGGCTATTCAATCCATCATCCCGCGCGGGACCTATCCCTCTCTCCCCAAGGCCAAGCGGGGGTCCGTTAGGGAACACGAAAGGAACATTTTGCAGAACAGGAGAATGTTGTGATTATGGTTCAAGAACGCATCATTACGTCCGAGTCCGTTACCGAGGGGCATCCGGACAAGATTTGTGATCAGATTTCCGATGGCATCCTGGACGCCATCTACGAGCAGGATCCTCAAGGCCGCGTGGCCTGCGAAACCCTGGTGGCCACCGGCCTGGTGATGATCGCCGGAGAGATCACCACGCATGCCAATATCTCGTACGCGAATGTCGCGCGCGCCATCGTCAACGAGATCGGGTACAACAACGCGGAGTACGGCTTTGACGGGAACACGTGCGCCGTCCTGACCTCGATCGGCCGCCAATCGCCCGATATCGCCCTGGGGGTCGATGAGCGGGACGATCATGAACAAGGGGCCGGCGATCAGGGCATGATGTACGGGTACGCCACCGATGAGACCGAGGAATTGATGCCTATGCCCATCACGTTAGCGCATCATCTCACCCGCCGCCTGGCCGAAGTCCGGAAATCCGGGATCCTCCCCTGGGTCCGGCCCGATGGCAAGTCGCAGGTCAGCGTGGTGTATGAGGGCGATGTGCCCAAACGCGTGGACGCGGTGGTGGTCGCGACGCAGCATGCCCCGGACATCAGCGCCAAGGAGATCCACGAAGCGGTCATGGAGGAAGTGGTGAAGAAAGTCATTCCGGGCCATCTGATCCACGCCCAGACACGTTTCCACATCAATCCCACCGGCCGCTTTGTCGTGGGCGGGCCGATGGGCGACTGCGGCGTCACCGGGCGGAAGATTATTGTCGATACCTACGGAGGGGTGGGGCGGCATGGCGGCGGCGCGTTTTCGGGCAAGGATCCCTCCAAGGTGGACCGCAGCGCCGCGTACGCCGTGCGCCACGCCGCCAAGAATATCGTCGCCGCCGGCCTGGCCAAGCGTTGCGAGGTGGCGGTGGCTTATGCCATCGGTATCGCCCAGCCGGTCTCCATCAATGTGGAAACCTTTGGCACAGGGAAATACGGTGACGACAAGATTTCCAAAATTATCCGTGAACTCATCGATCTGCGCCCCGCCAAGATCATCCAGCGCCTGAATCTGCGCCGGCCGATCTACCGCGCCACCGCCGCCTATGGCCATTTCGGACGGTCCGAATTCCCCTGGGAACAGCTCGATTATGTCGAAGCCTTGAAAAACGCCTGATATTCCGGAAATCCCCAAATCCGATCAAAGGAGCCAAACCAGAATGGTACGCAAAAAAACCTCCGGGTTCGACATCAAGGACAAAAGCCTCGCCAAAGCCGGCAAAGAACGAATCCTATGGGCGGACCGGCATATGCCTGTGCTGGCCTCTATCCGGGAACGTTTCGAGAAGAAGAAGCCGCTTAAGGGCCATCGGATCGCCGCCTGCCTGCATGTGACCACCGAAACCGCCAACCTGATGCGAACTCTGAAAGCCGGAGGGGCTGAGATCACTCTCTGCGCTTCCAATCCCCTCAGCACCCAGGATGACGTCGCCGCCTCCCTCACCTGCGACTTCGGCATCCCCACCTATGCCATTAAGGGCGAAGACCATAAAACCTATTACAACCACATCAACGCCGCCCTGGACACCGCGCCCCACATCACCATGGACGACGGGGCGGACCTTGTGAATGTCTTGCACGGCCAGCGCAAAGACCTGCTGGAGGGGATCGTCGGCGGAACCGAGGAAACCACCACCGGTGTGATCCGCCTGGCCGCCATGGCCGAGCAGGGCGTGCTGGCCTATCCCATCATCGCCGTCAACGACGCCATGACCAAGCACCTCTTCGACAACCGCTACGGCACAGGGCAATCCACCCTCGACGGCATCGTCCGTGCCACGAACATCCTGCTGGCGGGCAGCACCGTCGTGGTCTGCGGGTACGGCTGGTGCGGCCGCGGGGTGGCCATGCGCGCCAAAGGGATGGGAGCGGATGTCATCGTGACCGAAGTCGATCCGGTGCGCGCGCTGGAGGCGGTCATGGACGGTTACCGGGTCATGCCGATGGCTGAAGCCGCGGCGGTGGGGGATGTCTTCATCACCGTCACAGGCGACATTCATGTGATCCGTGTGGAGCATTTCAAGAAGATGAAGGACGGGGCCGTCGTGTGCAATTCCGGGCATTTCAATGTCGAACTGGACCTGGAAGGTCTGCGCCAAGCGGCACTTCGGGTCCGCAACACCCGCCCGTTCGTGGAGGAATACGTTTTGAAGAACGGTCGGAAGGAGAAATCCGTTTTCATTCTCGCCGAGGGCCGCCTGGTCAATCTGGCCGCCGCCGAGGGACATCCCGCCGTGGTCATGGACATGTCCTTCGCCAACCAGGCCCTCAGCGTCGAATACCTCATCCAAAACCGGAAGGAGATGGAGAATCAGGTGTACGTCATTCCCGAAGAAATCGATATGGAAATCGCGTCCATCAAGTTGAAGGCCATGGGCGTGAAGATCGACAAACTGACCCCGGAGCAAGTCCACTATCTCAACAGCTTCGAAATGGGGACATAGGTCCAATAGGCTTGCCAGGAATTGAACGAATTGCCCAGGGTGAAAATCCTGGGCTTTTTTTGGATTTTCTTGGATTTTCTTGGGATCCCTTGAAAGGGGCGAGGAGGGAGAAAAGCGGAATTGGGGAAACGCGCGAAAGAGCGGCTCAATATCCGGCCCTCTCCCAAGGGAGAGGGAATCCATCCATATGGCATTTCTCCTGGCTTTCCCTGGAAAACAGGGATGAAAATGCAATTTACGGTCTCCGTTGAGCTATGATATGATTTCATCACTGTATCATAAAATAACATCTCGATCCGGCATGAAATCCGGACGCGGATTTCAATCCGTACCAGACAAGGAATGACGCCATGCCCACGATCACGGAGATTGATGTTAACGGGAAAATCTATCCCATCGAAGCCGGCTCCGACCGCAGCCTGCTGAGTGTATTGCGGAACGATCTCGATCTGACCGGCAGCAAATACGGCTGCGGGGAAGGGCAGTGCGGCGCGTGTACCGTGCTCATTGACGGCACGGCCCGGCGCGCTTGCATCACGCCGATGAGCGCCACCGTGGGGAAAAAGATCCTCACCATCGAAGGGCTGGAGCAGGATGGGAAACTGCATCCTCTCCAGGAAGCGTTTCTGGAAGCGGACGCGTTGCAATGCGGATACTGCACGCCCGGGATGATCATGGCGGGAGTGGGTTTGTTGTCCAAAAATCTGAATCCTACGCCTGAGGAGATCGTCCGTTCACTCAATGGCAACATTTGCCGTTGCGGCACGTACCAGCGGATCATCGCCGCTGTCATGAAAGCGGCGCAGGCGCTGCGGGAGGCCAAGCCATGAAACCGAAATCCATTGATTTGAGCCAAAATCCACACGCGGGCGGTGCGGTGGTACCTGAGCGTTATGAACTTTTCAACGGTCCATTGTATCAATTCGACCTTTCCCGGCGGGATTTCCTCAAAAGCGCCGGAGGTGGCATCCTGGTACTTCTCGCGCTGGCTCCTGCTGAAACCGGAGAAGCGGCGCAGGAACGGCGGGGCGGCCGGGGCGATCTGCCCCGCGATATCGCCGCGTGGCTGCGGATCGATGCCCAAGGCGCAATCACCGTGATGACTGGCAAGGTGGAGATGGGCCAGAACATTCGCACATCGCTGGCGCAGGTTGTGGCCGAAGAACTGCGGGTTCCCATGGACACCATCACCCTGATCATGGGGGACACCGATCTCACCCCCTACGACGCGGGTACGTTCGGCAGCCAGACCACACCCATCATGGCACCCCGCCTGCGCCGGGTGGCCGCCACCGCGCGCGAAATTCTAATCGATTTAGCCGCCGGGAAATGGCAAATCAGCCGGGATTCGCTCCAGGCCACGGAAGGCCGGATCACCCATCCGGAATCCCACCGGTCGATCGGTTACGGCGAATTGACCCAGGGCCAGGACATCACGCAAACCATCAACGATGACGTTTCCCTCACCCCCGCGGAGCAATGGCAGATCGCGGGGACTGCGGTTCCCAAGGTGGACGGCCGCCATTTCGTGACCGGAGAAGAAAAATTCGTTTCGGATATGAAACTTCCCGGCATGTTGCACGCCAAAATCCTCCGCCCGCCGGCCTTCGGGGCGGAACTGGTCTCGCTCGACACGAAAACAGCCGAAGCCTTGCCGGGCGTGATCGTGGTCCGGGATGGGAATTTCGTAGGCGTGGCCGCCCCCACCGAAGAAACCGCCGCTCAGGCCGTTCAGGCCCTCCAGGCGGAATGGAAAACCTCCCCACAACCTTCGCGCGCCGAATTGTTCGAGCATTTGAAGAAGACCGCGTCCCGTGGTTCTTCGCCTTTCACCGCCGGATCGATCGCCGAGGGTCTGGCCGCCGCGGACGTTCAATGGAAACAAACCTACACGGTGGACTATATCGCCCATGCCCCGCTCGAGCCTCGCGCCGCCCTGGCCATATGGGAAGGTGAAAAACTGACCGTGTGGACGGGCACCCAGCGCCCCTTCGGCGTGCGGTCTGAACTGGCCCGCGCCTTCAACCTGCCCGAGGAGCGCGTGCGGGTAATTATGCCCCCCACGGGGTCCGGCTACGGCGGCAAGCATACCGGTGACGCGGCGGTCGAGGCAGCCCGCCTGGCCCGCGCCGCCCGGAAACCGGTGAAACTGGTCTGGACGCGGGAGGAAGAGTCCACGTGGGCGTATTTCCGGCCGGCCGGCGTGTTCGAAATCTCGGGCGGCGTCCAATCGGATGGCACCATCACCGCGTGGGAATTTCACAACTACAACTCCGGCGCAGCGGCCATCCGCACGATGTACGACATCCCCAACCAGCACATCGAATTCCACCCCGCCGATTCGCCACTGCGGCAAGGATCGTATCGCGCCCTGGCGGCCACGGCCAATCATTTCGCGCGCGAATGTTTCATGGACGAGCTAGCCCACGCTGTGAAGATGGATCCCCTCGCCTTCCGCCTCAAGAACCTCACGGACGAACGCTTCATCAACGTCTTGAAGGCCGCCGCCGAACGCTTCGGCTGGAACGGGAAAAAATCCACGTCCGAACGCGGCTATGGCCTGGCCGGCGGATTCGAGAAGGGCAGTTACGTGGCCACCTGCGTGGAAGTGGCCATCCGCCCTGACAGCGGCGAGGTCCGCGTGGTCCACGTGGTGGAGGCCTTCGAGTGCGGGGCCATCATTAATCCGGTCCATTTGGAAAACCAGGTGGAAGGTATGATCCTGATGGGTTTGGGCGGGGCGTTGTTCGAGTCCATCGATTTTGAAAACGGCCGGATCCTCAATCCCCGCTTTTCGCGGTACCGCGTTCCCCGTTTCCATGACCTACCCCGCATCGAAACCATTTTGCTCGACCGCAAGGATATTCCCTCCGCGGGCGGCGGTGAAACCCCCATCGTGGGTATCGCGCCTGCCATCGGCAACGCGATTTTCAACGCCACGGGCCAACGCCTCCGCGCGTTGCCGCTGGTCCCGAAGGGACTGAAGGCCGCGGGGTAAGGCGGAGTGGGAATCGACTCATCCCGTACCCCGGCCGCAGCATTTCTTATATTTTTTGCCGCTGCCGCAGGGGCACGGATCATTGCGGCCGGGGGAACCGGCCCGGGAAGCATTCACCACGGCCCACCGGCGGCGGGTGGCGGCTTCCTCGGCGGCCTGGCGGGTTTTCCATTCCGTGGCCAGGCGGCGGAGTTCGGAGTCGGCGTGCGTGAAGAACATTTGGTAGGACCGGCAGAAGTGGTTGGAGCTTTGGTCGGCGGGATCGCGCAGGCGGTCTTTGGTGCAGCCGCCCCAGCAGTGTTTTAGCCACGGGCATTCGGAACATTCGGGGGGCAGGCGGGCTTTCATCCGGCCGAATTCTGTTTGCCGGGGGTGGTTGAGAAAGTCCACCAGATTGCCTTCCATGAGGTTACCCAATTTCCATTCCGGTTCGACGAAAAAGTCGCAGGCATAGACATCGCCGTTGTGCTCGATGACGACATAGCAGCCGCATTCTTCCATCAGCGTGCACTCGGGGGGCGCGAGATCGACATAGGTATGAAAGACGGAATCGAAATAGCGCACCGAGGTGGTGGCCAGGCCGCCGCGGAAATCCGCTTTCCAGCAATCGAATATTTCACACAAAAATTGCCCGTATTGTTCGGCGGTGACCGAGAATGGAGCGGCCCGGGCAGGATCGCGGGGATCCCGCTCCACGCAGGGGATGAACTGCATGTATTCGAAGCCGGTTTCCTTGAGAAAATGATAGATTTCGCGGGGAAAGCGGGCGGAGTAATCATTCACGACCACCAAGGCGTTGACTGCCACGCCCCGGCGCAGCATGAGCCGGGCCTTGGCGTGGACTTTCTCCCAGGAAGGGCGGCCGCCGGAAGTGAGGCGGTAGCGGTCGTGAATGTGCGCGGGACCGTCGAGCGAGAGGCCGATGAGGAAGGAATATTCGGTGAAGAAATCGCACCATGCTTCGTCAATCAGAAGGCCGTTGGTTTGCAAGCCGTTGCCCACGGTTTGTCCCGGGCGCCCGAATTGTTGTTGAAAGGCCACGGCCTGGCGGTAGAAATCCAGGCCCATGAGTGCCGGTTCGCCACCCTGCCAACCGAACGAAACCGCCAGCCGGCCCGTGCCCATGACCTGGCGGACCATTTCGCGGAGAACGTCCGTGGCCATGCGGTGGATTTTCGCGCCGGGATACAGCGCGGCCTTTTCAAGGTAAAAGCAGTACGCGCAATCGAGGTTGCAATCCGCCCCGGCCGGTTTGACCAGGACCGAAGTCAAGGCTTTCGTTTTAACTGGCTGGATCACCGGCAATTCCATCGTTTTTGAACTCATTCGCTTTCTCCCGGATGAGATCAGTATACCGGGCAGCCGCGCGGTCACGCAACACGGCGGTGGGATCGGTGGATTGTCCTGACAGCCGGAACGGCGTCTATTTATGATACAATCATTCCCAAACCGACGCGGGGACGGATAACGAATACACCATGCGCTTTCTATTGATCATGCTCACGATGGTTTGGCTCCTGTTCGGATGGGTGTGTTACGACTCGGTCCGGTGGCGCGAGCCGTTGGAGATCCCCTGGCACGCGGAAGAGGCGTTGGAAGAAGAAAGCCGACGGGCGGAACGCTTCCGCCTGACGGTGGAAGAATCCATCGAACGGGAACTCGTGCGCTGGACCCTGGTGATCAACGATCCCAACGCGGATGGGGTGACGTTGTCACAGGCCCATTACCAGCTTGGCCGCTGTTATTGGCTGAGCGCCTACCTGCAGCGGTCGTATATCAAACAAACCGCCTATTTGAAAAAATCCTTGGACGAACTCCAATCCGCCCTGCGCTACCTGTATGACACGCGGATCCAACTGAAAATTCCCAATTTGAATGAATCGGACGAAATTTTTTTCCTCTACTGTATCGCGGATCTGCATCATCAACTGAAGGAATATGAAGAGGCCGAAAAATATTACTTGAAAGCCCTGCGCATGTCCCCCTCGCCGGATCCGCGTATCTACCGCCGGTACAACGAAATGTTGGCGGAAAGCGGTTTAGAGAGCCAGTATAGCCCGTGAGAGGAAATAGCCGGGGCACGCGGGATTCATCATTACAAAATTGAGGTTTGTTGGAGCGGCACCATGTTGGTGTGGTTATACTTTTTCGTGGTGTTAACCATTTCCTTGGTAATGTTTGGCTTGTTTTATTCTATTTCCAAAGGCGAAGTATCTGTGCCGGCCTGGTTGGTGGAGGTCATGATCAGTTTTTTTTGGTTCTCCGTAGTTTTCAAGGTTCTCAAGGACCGCTATTTCGATCCCACCCGCCCCTCACCCGCTCCCCAAATGATTCAATCCATGGTGGTATGTTGTTTTTTGAGTTATGTGGCCATCGCGTACGGACTGAGCCTGGGTTTCCTCCCTTGGTTCACTGATTCAGTGATGCATCGGATTTTACTAGCGTATCTAGGCGGGCTGGCCGTAGTAGTGTACGCGCCGATGGCGGTGGCGGAGTTTTGGTATCCGCGCTGGGCCCGGAAACAGGAATCGGTATCGGCGCGTGGGGAAGAGATTTATGCCTTGGCATTGGAATGCCCTGCGGTGAAACGGTTTACCGCCTTATTTCCTGGTTGCCGGGTGTTTGTTTTCAACAACAAGGTGAAAAACGTGGAGGCGTCTTGCCTATTGGCGTTCCGCCGGGAACGGAAGGAACGGCCGGGCTTGTGGGAGGAAATCTCCCTGGAAGTTCCCGTGGATTGGCACGCGCGCCGGGCGGCGGCGTCCCGGATCAAGCCGGACCGGTATATTTTCCAAACCGGCGAGGAGGGCAGCGCGGTAATGCATCTCTCTGAGCCCGAAAATTGGGAAGTCCACGCGAATTCCACTCCGCTGGATGAGGCTTTGCTGGAAACGTTCGACCGCATGGTGAACCGGTATCCCCCGATGGACAAACTCCCGTTCCGGCTGGCCATCCACCCGGTGGAGTATGAAGAAATCCTCATTTCCCGCTCGGTTTCCTCTCCGATGGATTCCAAACAGGGATATCCACGCCCGGTTTCCGGATCGGTGATGGACATATGAAGCCTCCGTTCTCTGGCAGGTAACGCATACCCATATTCCAATTTCACCAAATCCGTTCATTAAAGAATGAAATGAAGAATGAGAAGGAAATACAGAGATTATCTTTTATAAATAACTAAAAATATTATTTTTCAATTTACAAATAGAATTTATCATGCTATAATGAGATATGCAATCATATGGGATGATTTTTCTGGAAATCCAAACGCGGAAATCCACATCGAACTGACGTGGTCTCGGCTATAAACCAACGGGATTTTTCATTCTGGGGAGGACCAAGCCGATGTCTAAAATTTTGGCAAACCGCCAATGGCTGTCTCAGTCCGTATCCAGCGATTTATATCACTTGTCCTTCGTGGATTCGATACTGGTTCTGTACTACAAGACCGCGCCCGGGATTTGCTTTGTGGCAGGGGTAACGGAAAACGATCTACCGAAAATCGCCCAAGAGACGTCCCAGACGATTTTGAGCCGGGAACCGAAGGTGATGGGCACGGTGAGGATCGGGCGGATTTACTTCCCGCATCCCCCGTCAAAAATTCATGGTATCTGGCCGATCACGGAACAGGACCCGGAGATCGCCGCCTTCTTCGCGAAAGCTGCGGACCGGTTCTTGATGATGATCGATCAGTATGGCCGGTGGGACACGTTTCACAACTATCTCAAAATAGAATTGAATAGCGATTTATGTTCTCCAGTCCCTTCCATTGAACACCCCGCGGATTATTGGTGGCTGGCCGGGCTTTTGAAGGAAGACGGCCCGTTTGTGCCCTGTAGCATCTATGAAGAATACGGAATCTACGTGGACCGCGCCCGGGAGGTGTTGCCGGTGTTCACCTCGGTCGTGTACGCGGAGATGGAGGCCGTCCGGTTATCCCAATCCAGCGGACTCAAACTGATCCCCCAACCGATCCATTGTTTGGGCTGTTTTCTTACGGGTTTTTATAATGAGGAAGGCAAGCATGTCATGCGGTCGGTTTTGTTGAATAATCAGTGGACGATCCATGGTTTCACGTGCAATGAACAAAAAGCCGGCGGGCGGCCGGGCTGCCATTTCTTTCTCAAGGATTCCGATGAAAATTGTTACGCCCTCTGCGGTTGCGCGGAGCAGGGCACGGGGCCGATTTGGTACGCCAAATCCTGGGATCGGAATGGTACCCATTTTAATCCCGAGTGCCGTCTTGTGGCGTGGTGATATCCATCGCTCACGGGATTCCGGTTTTACACTGGATTCACTTCCTGGTGATACTCTTGCAGGGATTTCACCATGTACGTGCTGTTGCGGCATGCCTGGATGCTGTCGGCGGTGGCTAAGGCGGCGGTCAGCGTGGTGATATAGGGAATCTTATGCTTGACGGCGGTCTTGCGGATGTACGAATCGTCGTGCTGCCCCAGGCGGCCGATGGGCGTGTTGATCACCAGCTGAATCTCGTAGTTGATGATGCAATCCACGATGTTGGGCCGGTCTTCGTGAATCTTATAAACGGGTTTGGATTCGATGCCGTGCGCTTTCAAGAACTGGTGCGTGCCCTGGGTCGCCAGAATGTTAAAACCCAGGCCGGCGAATTTCCGGGCTACTTTCAACAACGTCTCGTTTTTTTCCGCCACGCTGATAAGCACGGTTCCTTCCGTGGGCAATTTCTGCTTGGCTCCCGCTTGCGCCTTGAAAAACGCCATCCCGAAATCATTGGCCATGCCGAGCACTTCGCCCGTGGAGCGCATCTCCGGCCCCAGCACCGGATCCACTTCCGGGAACATGTTGAAGGGGAACACGGCTTCCTTCACTCCGTAATAGGGGATTTCGCCTTTCCGGATGTTCAGCTCGGCCAGTTTTTTTCCCAGCATGAGTTGCGTGGCGATGCGGGCCATGGAGATGCCGCACACCTTGGACACCAGAGGCACGGTGCGCGAGGCGCGGGGATTGGCCTCCAAAACGTACACCTTGCAATCGGCGATGGCGTATTGCATGTTCATCAAGCCGATGACGCCTAGGGCCTTGGCGATTTTTTCCGTGTACTCCGCCAGGGTTTGCATGTGGGGAGCGGAAATGTTGATCGGGGGGATGACACAGGCGGAATCGCCGGAATGGACGCCCGCGTATTCAATATGCTCCATGATGGCGGGGATGAAGACTTCCTCGCCGTCGCAGATCGCGTCGGTTTCGACTTCGAGGGCGTTTTCCAGGTATTTATCGATCAGGATGGGGCATTCCGGCGTCACACCCACTGCTTCCGCGATGTACGC
Source organism: Candidatus Omnitrophota bacterium (assembly GCA_013177805.1). GTDB lineage: Bacteria > Hinthialibacterota > Hinthialibacteria > Hinthialibacterales > Hinthialibacteraceae > JABLXU01. The sequence goes on along the minus strand of JABLXU010000049.1, from coordinate 16,939 downwards.
GCGCAGCATCGATTCATCGTAGATGATTTCCATCCCCCGCCCGCCCAGCACAAACGACGGGCGCAGCATCAGGGGATAGCCGATCTGACGCGCCTGTTCCAAAGCCTCCTCCAGCGTGCTGGCCGTGCCGGCCTGGGGCATGGGAATGCCCAGTTTTTCCATCATCCGGCGGAATTTGTCGCGGTCTTCGGCCATTTCGATGGTTGCGGGCGGCGTGCCCAAGATCTTCACCCCGCAGCGCTCCAATTCCGACGCAATGTTCAACGGGGTTTGCCCGCCGAACTGCACGATGACCCCTTCCGGTTTCTCTTTCTCATAGATGCTGAGCACGTCCTCGACAGTCAGCGGCTCGAAATACAGTTTGTCAGAGGTGTCGTAATCGGTGGAGACGGTTTCGGGATTGCAGTTGACCATGATGGTCTCGAGGCCCATCTCCCGCACCGCGAACGCGGCGTGCACGCTGCAATAGTCGAACTCGATGCCTTGGCCGATGCGGTTGGGGCCGCCGCCCAGCACCATGACTTTTTTCCGGTCACTGCGCGAAACCTGATCCGGGGCGTTGTACGTGGAAAAATAGTACGCCGCGTTTTCGACGCCCGAGACCGGCACCGGCTCCCAGCCTTCCGTTACGCCCAACGCCGTCCGCTGCCGGCGGATATCCGCCTCGGGAACGCCCAGCAGCTGGGCGAGGTATTTGTCGGCGAATCCGTCTTTTTTGGCCTGGATCAACAGCGGGTCCGGCAGGGATTTCCCTTTGTGTTGAAGGATGGTTTCTTCCAGATTAACCAGCTCCTTCATCTGTTCGATGAACCAGGGCTTGATTTTGGTCTTTTCGTACAACGCCTGGACGGATACCCCCTTGCGAAGGCATTCGTACATGATGAACTGCCGCTCGCTGCTGGGATAGTACAGCATGTCCATCAATTCTTCGGCGGTTTTCTGGTGGAAGTCCTTGGCGAAGCCCAAGCCGTGGCGGCCGATTTCCAGCGAGCGGATCGCCTTTTGGAACGCCTCTTTGTAGTTCTTGCCGATGGCCATGACCTCGCCCACCGCCCGCATTTGCGTGCCCAGCCGGTCTTGAGCGTTCTTGAATTTCTCGAAGGCCCACCGCGCGAATTTTACCACCACGTAATCGCCGGAGGGCGTGTATTTCTCCAGCGTGCCTTCCCGCCAGTATGGAATCTCGTCCAAGGTCAGCCCCGCGGCCAGCAGGGACGAGACATAGGCGATGGGAAAGCCCGTGGCTTTGGAGGCCAGGGCGGAGGAGCGCGAAGTGCGCGGATTGATCTCGATCACCACCACCCGGCCGGTTTGCGGATCGTGCGCGAATTGGATGTTGGTCCCCCCGATGACTTCGATCGCCTCCACGATGGCATAGGAATATTTTTGCAACCGCTTTTGCAAGTCCTCGGAGATCGTCAACATGGGCGCGGTGCAGTAGGAATCGCCGGTGTGCACTCCCATCGGGTCCACGTTCTCGATGAAACACACGGTGATCATCTGGTTTTTCGCGTCACGCACCACCTCGAGTTCCAGCTCTTCCCATCCGCTGACCGATTCTTCGATCAAGATTTGATTGATCATGCTTGCGCTAAGCCCGCGTTGCGCGACCACCCGGAGTTCCTCGACATTGAACACCATGCCGCCGCCTGTTCCTCCCAAGGTGTACGCGGGCCGGACCACTACGGGGTAACCCAGCCGGTCGGCCACTTCCTCCGCGTCCTTCACGGTATACACGGCCTCGCTTTGCGGCATGGCGATGCCCAGGCGGTCCATGGTTTCCTTGAACGCCGTCCGGTCTTCGCCCCGCTTGATGGCGTCCACGTTGACCCCGATGACTTGCACACCGTACTTTTCGAGAATCCCGGCGGTAGCCAGTTCCGAAGCCAAGTTGAGGCCGGTCTGTCCGCCCAGGTTGGGCAGCAGCGCGTCCGGCCGTTCCTTCTCGATGATTTTGGCTACCGTATCTACATCAAGAGGCTCAATGTACGTTCTATCCGCCATGCCCGGATCGGTCATGATGGTGGCGGGATTGGAATTGACCAGCACCACTTCGTAACCCAAGCGGCGCAACGCTTTGCATGCCTGGGTTCCGGAATAATCGAATTCGCACGCCTGGCCAATCACGATCGGGCCGGAACCGATGATCATGACCTTATGAATGTCCGTTCGATGGGGCATGGATGGAATCCTTTCAGGGAGTGTCGGCAATCTCGAACCGAATATCCTATCAGCGGATGCCCCGGTTGTGAACAACCGCAAACAGTTTCCGGGCAGGTCCGACCGGGAAGGGGTTTTGAGACCTCCGGAGGAGGAGAATAACGGCGCCAAACGGATGGGTTTGCCTACACTTCTCAGGCCGGATGGGGAAAAATGGTAAAGGAGTCCCGTGAAGACCACCGGCGGATTGTCCCATACGGAAAGAGAGGGATTTATCATCATGGAACGATACGGTTCCTGTGTCCGGCTCCATCCGGAAAAAATCGAGGAATACAAACGGTTGCACGCGGCGGTCTGGCCGCAGGTTCTGGAGATGATCACGCGATGCCATATCCGGAATTACACGATCTTTCTCCATGACGGTTGGTTGTTTAGTTATTTCGAATACACAGGAGATGATTTCCAACAAGACATGGACCGAATGGCCGCCGACCCCGTGACCCAGGAATGGTGGAAGGTCTGCACTCCTTGTTTCGATCCGGAATGTCATCCGGAAAAGAAGGCCTGGTGGATCGGGATGGAAGAAATTTTTCACCTCGATTGATCCCAATCTGTCCGGGGTTCCGAAGCCACCCGGCTATCCCCCCGCTATCCGCCTACGGAAGGAAATGAATCATGACCCCTCGCTCCCGGGTTCTCGACGCTCTCAACCACCGCGAGCCGGACCGCGTCCCCATCGACTTTTCCGGTCACCGCTCTTCCGGCATCAGCGCCATGGTCTATCCCAAATTGCGGGAATATCTGGATCTGCCGCCGCGGCCGGTCCGGGTTTACGACCCCATCCAGCAGTTGGCCATCGTGGATGAAGACGTGCTGGACCGCTTTGGTGTGGATACCATCGAACTGGGCCGCGCTTTCGCCCTCGAGGATGAACATTGGATCGATTGGACCCTCCCCGACGGCACGCCCTGCCAGATGCCGGCCTGGACCCGCCCGGAACGGGGCGAGCGGGAGTGGGTCATCCGGTCGGCGAGCGGGCGGGTGATCGCGAAGATGCCCGACGGCGCGTATTATTTCGAGCAATGTCACTACCCATTTCTCGAAGAGAGTGTGGATTTCAACCGGATCGCCGACGCCCTTGGTGAGTGCATGTGGACCGCCATTGCCTCCCCGCCAGGTCCCCTGGTGGCCGGTCCCGGAGGGAAGGAACGCTTGCGGGAGGGGGCGCGCGCGCTCCGGGAACAGACCGACCGTGCCATCATCGGCTTGTTCGGCGGAAACCTGTTGGAGATAGGGCAGTTTCTCTTCCGGAACGACGTATTCCTGATGATGCTGGCCGGCGAGCCCCGCCGCGCGCACGAGTTTTTGGACAAGTTAGTGGAGATTCATCTCGCCAATCTCGGGAATTTCCTGGACGCGGTGGGCGACTATATCGACATCATCCTGTTCGGAGACGACCTGGGGATGCAAAGCGGCCCCCAGATTTCTCCAAAAATGTACGAAGAATTCTTCAAACCCCGCCACGCCTTGATGTGGGCCGAGGTCAAAAAAAAGGCGGATGTGAAGATCATGTTGCACTGCTGCGGCGGAGTGCGGCCATTGTTACGGCATTTGATCGACGCCGGCCTCGAAGCCATCAATCCCGTGCAAATCAGCTGCGCTGGGATGGATCCCGGCGAGCTGAAATCCGAGTTCGGGCGGGATATCTGTTTCTGGGGCGGGGGCTGCGACACGCAATACATGCTGCCCAACGCCACCCCGGAGGAGGTACGGCACCATGTCAAGGATCTGGTTTCGATCTTCAGCCCCGGCGGCGGATTTGTCTTCCAGCAGGTGCACAATATTCTGGCGAACGTGCCGCCCGCTAACATCGCCGCCATGTTCGATGCGGTGAATTCGTAATCTCATTCCCCGGCCTGGATCTCATACCGAATTGCGTTTTCCACCACAGGGATTTCCCAGCTCGATCCATCCGTCTTTTGCCGCAAGACCACCGGTTCCGCGTTGCGCCGACGGCCATGAAGATCGAACGCGTTCACGGTGATCTGAGGCGCTTGCTGGATCCGTGCGATTTCAGATCGGACATCGTTTGGCGGCCATTTTTTCTCCACCGGACCGATCGTCAATTTGTCCACTCCTTCCACCGCAATGATGGAAAGGCCTTGGTTTGATTCGCTCCAGCGCACGGCTACGCTTCCCGCCGTGCCTATCCCATCCAACTGCCGGAATGCTCCGCGGCCATCCACGAAAACACTCTCCGACGCGCTCATCCAATCGCACCGCCGGCGATCTATGAGATATGAGCCCGTGTGGAAATCCTCCGCCTGAACCGCGAGCCAGCCGTAGGGAGGAAGCGTGTAGGATTGATCCGGCGTTTGGACCGTCCAATTCGTTTCAGGATTTCCATTCACCCACACTTCCAAGCCATTAGCGTAACGGATGAAGAGGCGGCTGTCCTGCCACGCGCCTGTTTGCAGCGCGCTGGAAGTATCGATCAGGCCGTTGTCTTTGCCGTACCGGATACTTTCCGGTTTGATCATGGCGTAGCGGCTTTGCAGCGGTTGCAGCATGTAGTACGAACGGCAGGTCTGGCGGATGCCGTGCGCGTCTTCCACCAGCCAGCCGATATGGCCGTAAGCGATGGTGGCGGCGAGGAACTGGTCGATGCTGGCCTCGATATTTTCTGGTTTGTTCCAGCCCTCCTTCCCCTCGAAGAAACGGCCGGTCCAAGGCATGCCGATATCCACCGTGAGGGGATGCATTTTCAGCAGGTCAAAATGCGGCAGGTAGGGATATTTCCACAGGGCCAGGGCGCTGTAGGTCAATCCATAGTTCCCCGCGCACAATCCAGCGTACAGCCATTGATGATGGCCTTCCGACCAGCAATGGCCGTCGTAGACATCTTGATCGTGCAGCAGGAGTTCCCCATAGGCGTAAAACGTGGCCGCGAAAGTCCCCGCGCCCGGGACGCGGGAGTCGTAGTCGCAACGGTCCCAGGGTGACACCGAGGTATGCACGTCGGTGTAGGCGGCGTTGGTGTTGAACTTGGCCTGGATGAGGGGCGCGAGTTTCCGGTCCATTTCCACGGCAAAGAGAGCCTTGGGCGAATAGCAGCGTGGCCAGGCGCGCACGAGATCGAAATTGGCGCCGCGCATGACCATGTCGATATCCCAAAATTCGTTCACCGGCGCGAAATCGCAGTAGTTGGTGTACAACCCGGCCCGCCAATCCAGCGACTTTTGATGGGCGATGTAGTTTTTCAGCGCCTCGTCACCACCTTTTCCCGGCGCGGACTGGGTGCGGAAGGTGAAACTCTCGCCGCCATCCCGCCAGGTGATCTCATGGTTGCATTGGGTCAGTTGCTCGATGCCATACGCCCGCAATATCCGGGAATGCGCCATTTCCCGTTCGTAATCCGAAGGCCCCCAGCTTTCCACCCATAAGCGGCTGCCAGCCTCCTTCCCCCGCTTGGCGGGCGGATTGGCAATGGTGGGAAGGGTCTCTTCGAAGAAGGGCGATACGGTGATGAATACCCGCTCGAAGAGATCGTTCCGCGCGCCGTCGGATTTGGATAAATACCGCACGCCGCCGTTGAGCTGGATCCGGCCGGATTCAATTGTATCGACGGCATAGGGCTGCGAGGCATTGGAGCGGTACCAGTCCATCCACACCGACGCGAAAAACGGCGTCCCGCCCTTGGACATCAGTACGTTCAAATGATGCCCGCCATAGTTGAGATAGGGCAATTGCACCAATTCCGGATTTTCGACATCGGCCCAGTAACCGTACGATAACTCCGTGGCCTGGCCTCCCAGACAATATGTATCTAAGACCAGGGATTTCTGCCACAGGCGGACTTGCATCTCCACCTGGACTTCTTGATCACCGGCCCTTCCTTGCCAAACCGCGCGCAAAACGCCGTTTCCGGGTGTTTCGGCTTTCAAAAATTGCGGATCTCTCAGTTCTTCCGCGAATTTCGGCCCGCCTTCGTTCCAAAATGTGGCGATCCGGCTGTCATTCATCTGGACTTGAATCCCGCGGAAAAATGGTTCTGAAGGAGAAAGAAAATAGGCCAATCGGGTGTCATCTCCCCAGTAACGGAAGATGAACTGATTCTCACGTTCTTCCAATGAGGTTTTGAATTGGGCCGTGAAATTCCCGGGCAGGATGGTCTCTTCCCGGGTGGGAAACGGCAGCCGGCCTGGTCCCGTGTTGGCCCCGGGAGATTGTCCCGGAAAGGGATCAACGCCGCGCTTGGGCCGGGGCTGGAAGGTCAGCGGAGCGGGGGATTCACGGATGAAGCATAAGTCCTCCAAAAACAACTCGCGGTCTTCCGTGTTGGCGCAGCCCTTGATTTGAATCCCCGCCAGCCGCAAGGGTTGTTTCTCCTGGAGGGCGGGGGGAATCACTTTGTGAATCAACCACCATTCTTTCCAGTTTACACGGTTCATCGCGAGCGGGTGCACGGCGTCCTGGGAGTCCTGCAGCAACAATACGATCTCCACCTGCGGCGTGGTGGGATCGGACACCCAGCCCCAGTTATTCCCGTAACACCACAATGTGGCGGCGTTGGAGCCTTGCGGAATCGGCAAAGGCTTGGGCGGATGCAGCGTAATTTCGCTATCATTGGACGCGCCACGGTACGTCACCCGGGCCACGGGCGATTCCCACACCCGCTGCGTTTGTGAGACAGCCAACTCGCCTTGCGCCCCGTGGCGGCCTTCGAGAATCCAGCCGTCCAGCGCGTTGAAATCAACCAGGGGCGCGTGCGGCGGAACCCGCCCGGCCAGAACCATTTCATAAGGGCGCTCCCCCGCCGGTTCGCCGGCCGGCATGGGTTTGGCTGGCGACCGAAACGGGGATTCTTCCGTGGATCCTACCACTGGAATAGCAGAACCGAATGTGAAAACCAGCAATAATTGGGAAAGGATATTCATAATTCCGTTGCCTTTCTGGGTAGATATATAGACCTTTCACTTCCACAAGAAAAAATCTGGCGAATACTCTAAACCTCTTCCCACACCTCTCCCAGGGGGAAAGGGAACTTGAGGGTGGTTTCTCCCATAGGGAATGGGGTAGCGTTTCCAGCCATACGCATATCATGAATCAAGCACTGAGATAGTGGAGTATTTTGGTATAATTTATATTGAACATTTGTTCAATATTTGGCATTATATTTGCAGTCTTACGTCTCCACGTCCCTATGAATCATCGAAGGAGCCGTAAGACAATGAAGAAGAAACGAAAAAACCTTGCTTTGATACGCGATTCCTTTTTTCCAGAAACCGAAGCCACGCAGCCTCCAGAATGGGAGGAATTGCTAAAAGATGTCACCATCGAGCGCGATTACCATGAAATTCCGTACGATCCCGCGTATCTAGCGGTGATGGAGCAGGCGGAGAATCCCTTGGGGGACATGGGCCGAAGGGAGGAATCAGGGCGGCAGGACACTTCCATGCAAATCGAAACTGTACGGGAAATCGTCCGCCGGAAATTGCGGGGCCATCCGCAACAGTGCATTCTGCGGATTTTGGACACGGGCGCGGGTATTCCCCAGATAGCAAAGGAGTTGCGGATTTCTGAGGATACCGCGCGCCGGTCGGTCCAGAAGGGCATACAGATCATCAAGGAATGTCTGGATCTCTCCACCAAGAAGGATTTCCCCGTGCGCAAAGGGAAGCGTCCCGCGATCCGCGCGGCGCTCTTCTTCCTGGACACTCCGGCCGAAAGGCAGGAATTCCAGGAGTTTCTCAACCAATACCCGGTGTTGCATATATCGTACCGGGGGGAATCCCTGTTCCGTGAGGCCTTGATCCTTTACAAGACCGGTAAATCGGCCCGGTATGTAAATAAACAGGCTTTGGGTAATAGGGAAGGGATCGCAGAGGAGTGAAGATGAGACGGAGAATAGTCCCAGGTAGAGGAACCCAGGGTTGATGGATCATGGATTATAATCCAGGGCATATTCGGATCCTCCTTTTTTCGAGTCGAATATGCACCTTAAATGTGTTACCTATGTCCCCGAACACCTGTAATCTATGTACCCGAGATAAACAGAGAGGGAGGAGAAAAGGGAAGTTTTTGTTACAGATTGGACATAGATAATCCGCGTTGAATCCGGCAAGGCGGGATGAAATCAGAGTCAGAAAGCGGGAAACGGGCAAAACGAGGGGACTTAAATCCTTTTTTTTAAGAATCTTCGTTCACGGATTCAAGTTGGGAAAATAAGTACGCGGGCAGCGAAAGGGGGGACTCGCCAGGATATAGTTACGATTGATTATGTTCCCCTCTCAGAACTTAAAATCCCCAGAAAATCCTCTCGATAAGAAGCATCACGTCTGGCGGATTCTGATAACCGGTGAGGCCGAATACTATGGAAGACAAACCGAGTAGGCTCATGCCCCAACAACCGAGGAAAAGCGCCCGGCGGAAATTCTTTTCTTCCACCAGCAGGCACAACGCCGGGAGATACATTAGGTACCAGAATTGCCCCAGCCGGCTGGTGTGGACCTGAAACACGAAAAGGAACGGAGTCAGCCACGGCCAAATGGTTTGCGTGCGTTTCAAGCCATACAGGCAGAAGAATTCAAACGCCACCGAAAAAAACAGGTGGGAATAGATCAACCAAACGGGATACTCCACATACCGGGTCGGATCGGCAACAAACCAGGAAAGGGGATTGATATTGGGAACATAATTCATTTCCAACAGATGCGCGGGATAGCCGCCAAAGAGATAGGCGAGCAGGCTGGGAACCAGGCTGAAGATTCCCCAGGCCAACTGCGCCGTCAATCGCCGGGGTTCCCGCCATGACAGATTTTGAAGAAAATAGGGCAGAAGAAAGATGGGGAAAAACTTGGTCTGGATGGCGAGCCCTAAAATCCCCAGCGCGTAATTTTTCTTGTGTTGAAGGGCCAGCAGCGCCAGCACGGACCAGAAAACCACGAATCCCTCGAACTGGCCTTCGCGGGACGTAAACCAAACACTGGTGGGATTGAGCCAGTAGAGCAAAACCACCCAGCGGTCGCCGGTGTATTTCCACATGGCCCAGCTGCCGGCCGCGTCAAACAGCGTTAAAATGATTTTCGCCAGCGGCAGCGCGGTTCCTAAAGCGGCAATGGAGGCAAACAGCAGCAGCGTTACCGGAGGATAAGAATAGTGATGGTTTTCCCAAAAGTACTGACAAGGATACGGCGCCAAGTCCAATGGGGTCAGGTCATATAAGACCAATCCGTAGTAGGGGAAGGCTTTTCCATACCCGAGATTGCGCACCAGATCGGTGGTGTAAGGGGTCAGTTGGAAGCAATAATACAGGCGCAGGCATCCGCTGCCGGCCAGCAGGATGACATATCCGATTGACGCCCACAATGCCGGGCGAAAAAGGTTCAACCTTTTCCCGGTTTCCGGTGAAATATGATTCGACATTTCCGCCCACAAATCCCGTTGTTCGTATGGTGCATTATATACATAATGCCGGTGCTGAATGTATCCCCGGATGATATTCTGGAACCCCCCATGGTTTTAATCCCGGCCGGGCCGTTCATCGCCGGTTCGGGGGAGAAAGAACGCGCTTTGTACCGGGTGCCGTATGATGAGCCGAAAGCCTATTCCGTAAACTTGCCTGCCTATTGGATCGGCCGCTACGAGGTCACTATTTTGGAATTTGCGTGCTTCATCGAAGACGGTGGTTACAACCGGCCGGAATTTTGGTCTGAAGAGGGTTGGTATTTCCGCTGGCGCTATGACTGGCAACATCCGCGGCGCTGGAACGACAAGGAATACCGGGGGATGCGGCTGGAAGACCGCCCGGTTTTCGGCGTGAGCTGGTACGAAGCCGAAGCGTATTGCAACTGGCTGGTGATCAAAACCGGCAAGCCCTACCGGCTGCCGGCCTCGCTTGAATGGGAAAAAGCCGCGCGCGGAACCGACGGCCGCATTTTCCCCTGGGGCGATGAGTGGGATCCCCGCAAATGCAACTGGTACGGTCAGCTGGGGAATATATCCCTCAATAAAGACGCCATCGATCCTTACGCTTTCACTTCACCCGTAGGGATATTTGAGGCGGGGAAAAGCCCCTGGGGCTGTTACGACATGGCCGGCAACGTCATGGAATGGTGTCAGGATGCCTGCGGAAAAAATGACTCGTACCGCGTGCTGCGGGGCGGGAGTTTCATGACCAACGAACCCCGCCAACTGCGTTGCGCCTGGCGGGGAGGGACCTATCCCGAAATCGGTCACGTGCACTGGGCCAATTTGGGCTTCCGCGTGGCGATGGACGCGGATTGAGCCACCATCCGTATCGGCTCATCTCGCGTTGTGGATTTTTTCTTCGGCCTGTTTTACCCTTAATTCAATATTCGGTTTACGATAGGAGCGATCATAATGACATGGATTTCCATCCTTACGCTGCTGATCCTGGCCCTTCCCGCCGCTTATGGAGCGGACAATCCGTCCCCCTCCGCGGAATGGAAACTGGTCTGGTCGGATGAGTTCGATTACGAGGGGTTGCCGAATCCGGAGAAATGGGATTATGAAGAGGGATTCATCCGCAACCGGGAGAAACAATACTACACCCGCGCGCGGCTGGAAAACGCCCGCGTGGAGAACGGCACGCTGATCATCGAATCGCGCAAGGAAGCTTACCAGAACGCGGAATATACCTCGGCCAGCCTGCATACCGCCACCAAGGCCACCTGGAAATACGGCCGCGTCGAAGTGCGGGCCCAACTCCCCACCGGCAAAGGCACCTGGCCCGCCATCTGGATGCTGGGGACCAACATCCGTCAAGTGGGATGGCCCAAATGCGGCGAGATTGACATCATGGAGAACGTCGGTTTCGATCCTGATGTGATCCACGCCAATGTGCATACGGATAAATACAACCATATCAAGGGCAACAACAAGGGCGCGTCCATCCGGATCGAAAAACCATACCAAGACTTTCATGTCTATGCCATTGAATGGTTTCCGGACCGGATCGACTTCTTCGTGGATGAAAACAAATATTTCACCTATGCCAACGAGGGCGAGGGCGAAACCAGCTGGCCGTTTGACCAGGAATTTTACCTGATCCTCAACACGGCTATCGGCGGGACCTGGGGCGGTCAGCAAGGAATTGATGATTCAATTTTCCCGGTGAAATACGTCATCGATTACGTCCGGGTGTACCAACAGACTTCCAACGCGGCGGCAACAGAACAATGAAGTGAAATGAGGTGAGGAGAATCGCAAGGCCGAGGCGCGTCACCATGCGCCCCGGCCTTGTGATCGGTGGGATGGATTCACAAATGCCATGGCTTCCGCATCGGGCGGGAGAGCCGCGCGTTGGCTTCATTGTCCCCGATAAACCGCTCCCGGTCCGTATCGAATCGCAGCTCCCGCTTCAAGCGGATGGCGATGTCGCTGACATGGCAGAACATATCGCCTTGGACAGAGACATCGATTTCGCTGCGGGGGGATTTGCGGGTCCGCACGGATTCGAGGAAATTCGAAACGTGCGCGTTGGTCGAATTTTCATACGTATCCGAGCCTTCCGGGAATTTCGCGTTTTCAAGAATGCTTTTGGGATACGTGCTGAGTTTGCCACGCCGGACGTACACCCAGCCCTCGGTCCCTTCGAACGCGGTTCCGTGGTCGTTTTGGTCCTCATAGCGTTTTGACCATTCTTCCGGGCAGGGATGCGAGGTGTACCGCACGGTGGTTCCTGCCCCTGTGCGTAACGTAATGTCCCAGGTGAGGGCTGTGTCGGCGACGCCTTGCGTGGGGAAGACTCCCGTGCCCTGGATGGTCCATGGACTTTTGAACTTCTCCGGCGCGCCCCAGAAGGCAATGTCCACCGGGTGGATCCCCCAGCCCGCGATGAAACCCAACGCGTAGTCGGAGATGAACCACCACAGGGCGTTGGAGCAACGGTCGCGGGTATACGGCTTGGTGGGAGCGGGCCCCAGCCAGAGATTGTAATCCAGCCATTCGGGGACCGGGACCGGGGTAGGATCGCCCCCGGCACTGCTGCCCGAGCACCAAATATTGATGCCCTTCACCTCGCCGATTTTCCCTTCGCGCACCAGGCGGCAGGCCATTTCGAACTTGGGGTCGGAGCGCTGCTGGGTTCCGAATTGAAAGATGCGCTCGCGTTCGTGGATTTCCCGCCGCAGAGTCTGGTCTTCCTCCAGCGTCAGTCCCATGGGCTTTTCGCAATAGACATCCTTGCCGGCGCGGACGGCGTACAGGCTGGCCAGGACATGCCAATGGTCACAGGTGGCCACCTGGCAGACATCGATGTCATCCCGGGCCACCAGCTCGCGGAAATCCTTGTACGCGGCGCAACTGGTGTGATCGTAATAGGTGTTCACCAGTTCGCGCTTTTCCTTGAGGACATGGCTTTTGACGTCGCAAACGGCCACAACCTGCGCGGTGCGGTCGTTCAAGAATCCGCGCATGACCACCGTGCCCCGGTCGCCCACGCCGATGCAGCCTACGTTGATGCGGTCATTCGCCGCCGCCAACGCCTCCTTGCCCAGCGCGCGGCCGGGGACAAAATAAAACGCCGCGGGCGCGAAGGACGCGGCTTTCAAAAACGAACGGCGATTAAGTCGGTCGTATAGCATGGTTTTTCTCCTCCCGGATGAAAGACGGCAGTGCTCAAGGCTGCCGTGGGGTAGCTCAATGAACCGTGGCTTTCCCCCCGTTTTTTACCTTACCTTATTGGACTACAGCACGCGAGAGAACTCCAGGGGTTCAATAGCCCACTTTTTGCGCTATTTGGAATATAGGGCCGTAACTGTTTACACCATTGCAGAGAACGTATGAATTTGGCTCCTTCAGGGCTTCCCTCACCCTATCCCTCTCCTAGAAGGAGAGGAAATGCGCTGAAAAACAACACGGCAAACCGGTAAACAATAACACATGGCCTAATTCTCACACAGATCCCGATCCCGGCCGGGGACCCCAGAAGGCTCTTGACAGATAGTCCCCAAAATTGATTGACTAGAGAAAGACCGGGGTATAATGTTTTCTATTGAAATTCCCGGGGAGGAGATCATGACATCAAAAGGATTCACGTTGATTGAATTGCTGATCGTGGTCGCGATTATCGGCATCCTGGCAGCCATCGCCGTGCCCAACTTCCTGAACGCCCAGATCCGGGCCAAAGTCAGCCGGGCGGTTTCTGATATGAAAACCTTGGAAACCGCATTGGAAATGTACCGGTTGGACAACAACGATTATCCCACCTGCGACCAACCCCGGGTTCCCGGACGGTTTGACTCCTGGCACCCGAACGAAGTGCGTTTCTACCGCCTGACCACACCGGTCGCGTATATCAGCTCGGTCCCGCATGATCCCTTCGCGACCTACGCGAATCCCAATGATTACAACCAGTGGGGATACGCCTACGATTACGTCAACAATTATGGCTCCGGTCACACAGGCGGGTGGGGACATCTGTGGCGGCTGAACAGCTGGGGGCCGGATGGCATCAACGGGTGGGGCGGCCAGCGTGATTACAGCAACGCGCAACAAGCCTGCCCCGCGGGCAATCCCCGGTTCTTGTATCAAACCACCAACGGCTTGACCAGCCGGGGCGATATCGTCTGGGTCGGTCCCAAGGATCCGATGACCCCCCCGGAATATTATTGTCCCATCCGGAATGGAGTTTAGCGGACCGCGGACCAGCTTATGGATAGTACTCCACGATCCGATGCACGCGGCGCCTTTCTGTCCCGGCAAACATCTGTCCGGAAGGCGGAAGAACGATTCCCGTTTGCCGGATCCAATTCCCCCGTTCGTCGTCTTCGTAACGGAAAATAGCGGTCCAGATCGTGCCTTCCGTCAAGGAAGCGGATTTCTTTGTTGCTCTTCCCACCTGAAAGTCAATAATCCAAATCCCATTGAGTTGTTTCTGTTCGGAAAGGCTCAGGCAACCTTTTTTCAACATCCTCTATGCGTTCGCTGGATTTTCCGTGACTTGAATCCAGTATAAATGAGTAAGTATTTATTCGTTACAAATGCCGACCAAATTGATCTAATTTGAGTGATTATATTTTTTATTGACAGAATAATTTTCTCTAGGCTATATTAGAATCGGTTCTGAATCACTCAAGGAGTAGCGAAATATGAAACGGTTGGCATATTTCATCGTCGCTTTGTGTTCCTTGTGCTACACCCCCCCATTAATGGCGCGGGATAAGGCAACCTACCCCGCGCCGGTTTCGGAATACGCCGAACAGACCGGCCCTAACACCATGACCTTCCTGAGCTACCCCAAGTATTACCGTAACGCGTTCGGTAATCTGACCGAGGTGGATACCACCTTGGTTGAATCCTCCAATCCCGATTGTGATTACGAGGTCACGAGGGGCATTTGGACCTTGCGCGTTCGGACCGATGGGACCTTCCAGGCCGAGCATGAGGGCAATGTCTTCTCCTACCGGCTTCATTCCATTGGGCTTGGGCGTGGTAACGGGTACAAGCCATTCCAATGGGGCGAGCCGAATTGTTCCAACGTGTCCTTGATGGGCGATACGATCCGCTGGGCCGAGGTTTTCCCGGACGTGGATCTCGCCGTGCGCTATATTCACGACATCCTGAAGGTGGACGTCATCCTCAAGCGCGCACTGATGGACCGGATACGGTCGGATGTCAAGAACGGCTACTTGAACCGGGATGAGTTTGTCACGGCGAGGTTTGAGATTCCCAACGCCCTGGTGACCGGCGAAGCCCGGCAAGGCGGGCGGATAAGGGATATTTTCGGCGAAGAGGTAGAAATCGATCAACCACTTTACTTTGAAAAGAATGGGATAGTCATCCACAAATTGCGGCCGGTCCGCGTAATACGGTTGAACGAAGAGGGTATACCCGTGGAGGATGAAATAGTCCCGGTACGGACCGCGCAAACCTGGCGCTTGCGGCCGGATGGTCTGGGCAGCGCCGAGATGTCCGCGAATTTAGGGGATGTTGCGATCCAGCCGGATGGAGCGATGGCCATCGATCCCGGCATGACATTCGGCCCCTCCCGGGATACGGTTCTAAAGAATAACGATAGTTATCCGTATGGAAGCTGGGATATCGTGGAATGGAAAATGCAGGATCGGCCGATTTTGGGATTTGATATTTCCTCCATCGGCTCTGGCATGTATATCACTTCGGCCAAACTGAATATCTATGCGGGATTTGTAAACCTGGAAGCCGGCAAAAGGGCGCAGGCATTCAAGGTCACATCGTTTTGGGCCGAATCATATGCCAATTGGTATAAACGGGACGGTGCGGCGGATTGGACAACTGCCGGGGGCGATTATGACGCCAATATCTACGGCCCACCGGCCTATTTGCCGAGCGCCAGCCAGCAATGGTTTACGCTGGATGTTACTACCCCGTTGAATTCGCATTATCAATCCACCCCGAGCCATGCCAGCACAAAGGGATTGTTATTGCGCATTCTCGATGTCACAACGAAATGCCTGAATCTCTACCTTAAAGAATATGCCAATGTTAACTTGAGGCCCAAGTTGGACGTAATCTATCATTGCGGATGCGCGACTACGGGTGGTTCCGGCACAACCTTGACCTATCATTGCAATGTGTATTTATCGCCATACTCGTTTTCCTTTCTTCTCAGCAATGGGGGCATCAGTAAAGTTTATGCTGCGGCCAGCGAGGCGGAATGGGTAGTGCGCAATCCCCACCCGGATGTTCCCGATCCATGGGATTATACCGCGAATATCTCGTACGTTGTGGATAGTGTAAACGTGGTGTCTTCGCAAGAAATGTTGGAATTTAACTTGACGGAAGATCTTGATTCAGAATTAGATTTAATTGCTTGGGAAAATTATCTGTGCACAAATAATAGCTATGTAAGGGTTGCCGTGGTGAATTCATCACCAGGCTGGGTTGGAATCGCCTCGCTGGAAAATTGCAACAGCGCCACCCGTCTGGGTTCTAAAGGAGATCCATACCGGGGAGGCTTTTTACTGCGAAAGGATACCTTCACTTCGGTATCTCCCGGTTGGATCTGGGCCCATGAACATGGTCATACCGTGGGATCATTCAATGATATAAGCAATCCGTCTCAAGATGCATTATGCCCCTATAACATGATGTCCTATCAGATGGGTCCCACCTATCATGGACTTATCTATGAGCAAGCCAACGCCTATTACACGGCCGGGGAACGGGATGGATGCCCCAAGGGAGGAGATCCTGTTTACACACCGGCTATCACCTGCCCTTAATTCACTTCGTGCTAAACCTATAAATTGAGGAGGATCATTATCATGAAAATCATGAATTCGTATATTCGACTTGGATTGATAATCGTAATGTTCAATGCATCTTTGCCCGGAATGTCATCCGGCCAAAATCCGACAGGTCCATCAACCGATCTGGCAGCCGCGGAGCAGGCAATTCACGATTTGATTTCCCGGCCCATTGTTTCATTCCAGTCGATCCGGCAAGTGAAGGAACAATTCGGAAGCACGGGGGCTGACGCGCTGGTCAAATTATTCAAAAATACATTCAACAACACACAACGATCCTTTTTAATGATCATGTTGCGGTATTTTGAGGATCAGGGCCGGCATCAATTCCCCTTTGTTTTTAATTATTTGTTGGAGCAAGAAGGAAAGGAGATGATGGAAGATGAGTTCATCACCTTTTTATTAATCCTTACGTAAGTATCCCGACATTACATTGTAATATAGCTTAGTTTAGGATGCCGGAAAAAACTTTGAATCAAATGAGGCAGTTTTTGCATCGTGTGCAGTAAGGAAACTACATGGCCTTT
>JABLXU010000048.1 GCA_013177805.1 Candidatus Omnitrophota bacterium | reverse complement strand
CGGCCCACTTCCGTGGCCCCGCCCTTGGCGTCACGGGAGGTTACGTCCTTGATATGGAAGTCATACAGCCGGTCGTGCACGGCATGGACCGCCTCGACCTCGTTCAATCCCAAGCGCACCGTATGGCCCACGTCGATACATACGCCCATGTGTTCACCGAACTGCTTGGCGCTACGGTAGGCGTCCATGTGGGAGGGGTAGCGTTCATCATTGGGGCCGTGGTTGTGGATGGCCACCTTGATATCAAATTCCTCGGCCATTTTGGCGACTGCCGGCAACGCGTCGAGATCCGGGGCAGACACCATGACCGGCATGCCGGCGTCACGGGCGTATTCGAAGGCATTGCGGATTTGTTTTTCATCGTTTTTCAGATAGACCACGCCGCAGCCCATGAGCGTGACGCCCGCTGCCTTGATCTTGCGCGCGGCCTCTTGGCGCTCCTCCTTCGTCGAATCCATCTTGAGGTGGAAATCCTTGAGAGTGATATATTTCACCCCGATTTGGTTCATCATCTCGAGGGTTTCGTCCAGGGAGAATTTGCGGGTGGTATAGGAAGCAAGGCCTAGTTTCAGGTTTTTGGCGGACGGGTCGGATGCCGACGCGCTGGCGGAAGCCGAAGCGCTGGACGATTCCACGGCGCCGGCGGAGCCTTGCAGACCGGTGAGAGTTAAGGCCGCCAGTCCTGCCGCCGAGATGAATCCCCGCCGGTTCAAAGGGAGAGTATGAAACATGGTTTTGATTCCTTTCCGATTCGACATGGTTTCAAGCGAAAACCCTCTTGTTTATAACACAAGACTTGGTGGCTAGGGGAGGGGGCAGGGGGATGGGGATAGGCCGGTGAAAGGGAGATTGTTTGAGTATCAAATCCGCTTGCGCTTGCTGGTGGGGAGGATGTCCATTTTTTCGCGGTATTTGGCGACCGTCCGGCGGGCAATGGTGAGGTTGTAATCGCGGTGCAGGATTTCGGTGATTTTCTGGTCAGAGAGGGGTTTGCGCGGGTCTTCCTCTTCGATCAGGGTGCGGATGATCTCCATGACGCTTTTGGCGGACATGTCTTCGCTGCCGGTGGTATCGAGACCGGTGGAGAAGAAATATTTCAGTTCGAACAATCCACGCGGGGTTTGCACGTATTTCTTGTTGACCACGCGGCATACGGTGGCCTCGTGGATGCCCAGTTCGTCGGCGATGTCGCGCAATTTGAGGGGACGCAGCGAGGTGACGCCCTCCTCCAAAAAGCCGGTCTGCTTGTCCATGATGGCCTTGGTGACGCGGTATAGCGTGCGCCGGCGTTGCTCGATATTGCGGATCAGCCATATGGCGGATTGGAATTTCTTGCGGATATATTCGTATTCCTCCTCCGTGATGCCGTCCCGGTTTTGCAGCATCTCGCGGTATTTGCGGCTGATACGCAAGGGCGGGGAGCCTTCATCGTTGACACGGACCTGCCATTCGCCGTCCACTTTTTCCACAAAGACATCGGGAGTGATGTACTCGATGGTTTCGTGCCGGTATTGGCGGGCTGGGTGAGGATCCAGACTTCCGATAACGTCGGCGATATCCTGGACCTGCTTCTCCGTAACCCCGAGGGCGCGGGCAATTTCCCTGTACCGGCGGCGTTCGAGCAAATCAAGGTGCTCGCGGATCACGGTCAGGATCTCTTCATCATCGATTTCCAGATTCCGGCACTGAATTTCAAGGCACTCCCGCAAATCGCGGGCGGCGATTCCCGGCGGATCGAATCCCTGGATGGTTTTGAGGATGGATTCGACCATTTCCGGACTCTGATTGAACGTTTCCGCCACCTCTTCGACCGTAACCGTCAAGCGGCCGTCCTCGTCCAGATGGTCGATCAGGTATTCCCCGATTTGATATTCCAACTCATTATTGGTCGAAATCCCCAATTGCCAGAGAAGATGCTCCTTGAGGGTTTCTTCCTGGGCCATTTGGACGTTGGTTTCCTCTCCCTCCACTTCCGGCGAATAAGAGGTTCCGTTGCCGACAAAACCCAAGTCGCTGCTATCGGAAAAATATTCGGTCCAGTTTTGATCGAGTTCGATGTGGCCCAATTCGAGATCGCCGGCCGTACCATTCAGGTCCTCAGGCAGGGTCTCCGGTTCTTCCGTTGAAAAATCCGGCGGCCCGGTGAACTCCTCTTCCTCCAACATGGGATTTTCGGCCATCTCCTCCTGAAGAAGTTCGGTGAGCTCCAGAGTGGAGAGTTGCAGCAGTTGGATCGACTGCTGCATTTGGGGCGTCATAATGAGCCTCTGGGACATTTTTTGTTGAAGCTGTAAACGTTGATCCATTAATTTCGCCCGCCATCTCCGTATTTTTCTCTCAGCCCGATGTGCCTATTCCAATTGAAGCCTTATGATTCTATTATAACTCTCAATTAAATTTTCATGCCAAAAATAACACCAGTTGAATTGCCTGTCAATAGGCCAGGGGGGCATCCCAAGACGGGAAATCATATATAAATATAATAATTTCAATACAATATATTTTTGAAAGGGATATGGGCGGTGATCTCATAATGGAAAAAATTTTAATGAACACGCTTGAAAACTCACCGTTCACTCCATCCCCTTTTTCTACAAGATTTCTGTATTGTGAAGTGCGGAAAGATCAATATCTTAGTTAAAAACACGGCAAATATTTGACATGGTCAACTAAATCAGGTATACTTGACTATGTCAAGTAATTGATCCCCCTCTTCAGGGGCAAGGCTCAACCCGATGTTTCCCTTTTACAATAACTTAAAATTTAGAGGGACACCCGGCGGGCCAAGAATAAAAAAATGTGTCCGAGCGGGTAGAACTATCTCAAGCGGATGATTAGGGAGAGGTTATGGTCAAGGCGACGGATCCCATCCAAGCTGCGTTAAAGGATTATAAGTACGGATTCACCACCGATATCGAGCAGGTCATTATCCCCAAGGGGTTGAACGAAGAGATCATCCGGCTCATTTCCTCCAAAAAGCACGAGCCGGAATTTATGCTGGAATGGCGGCTCAAGGCCTATCGCCATTGGACCAAGATGGAGGAACCCCGTTGGGCTCACCTGAAAATCGCCCCGGTGGATTACCAGGAAATCAGCTATTACGCCGCGCCCAAGGACGTCTCCAACCGGCCGAAAAGCCTGGATGAAGTGGCCCCTGAGATCCTGGCGACGTACGAAAAACTCGGGATTCCCTTGAAAGAACAAGAGATCCTGGCGGGCGTGGCGGTGGACGCCGTCTTCGATAGCGTATCGGTAGGAACCACATTCAAGAAAAAACTTTCCGAATTGGGCATCATTTTTTGCTCGTTTTCGGAAGCGGTGCAGGAGCATCCAGACCTGGTGATGACATACTTGGGCTCGGTGGTGCCGTACACGGACAATTTTTTCGCCACGCTTAACTCGGCGGTGTTCAGCGACGGATCGTTCGTGTATGTGCCCAAGGGAGTGCGCTGCCCCATGGAGCTCTCGACCTATTTCCGGATCAACGCCGCCAAGACCGGTCAATTCGAGCGCACGCTGATCATCGCCGACGAAGGGGCGTATGTCAGTTACCTGGAAGGCTGCACCGCTCCCATGCGCGACGAAAATCAACTGCACGCGGCGGTGGTTGAACTTGTGGCGCTGGACAACGCGACGATCAAGTATTCGACGGTGCAGAACTGGTATCCAGGCGATGCCGAGGGCCGGGGCGGCATTTACAACTTCGTGACCAAGCGGGGCAAGTGCCAGGGCGTCAATTCGAAAATCTCCTGGACGCAGGTGGAGACCGGCTCGGCCATCACCTGGAAATACCCCAGCTGCATCCTCTTGGGGGATAATTCGGTGGGTGAATTCTATTCCGTCGCGCTCACCAACCATTATCAACAGGCCGACACGGGCACCAAGATGATCCATATCGGCAAGAACACACGCAGCACGGTGATTTCCAAGGGGATTTCGGCGGGATTTGGCCAAAACACGTACCGTGGCCTGGTGAAGATCATGAAGGGCGCCGAAAACGCGCGCAACTATACCCAATGCGATTCCATGCTGATGGGGGACCAGTGCGGCGCGCACACGTTTCCCTATATTGAAGTGAAGAACAACACCGCTAAGGTGGAACACGAAGCCACTACCTCGAAAATCGGCGAGGACCAGATCTTCTACTGCCTGCAACGGGGCATTTCGGAAGAAGACGCGGTGGGCATGATCGTCAACGGCTTCTGCAAGGAAGTCTTCCGCGAACTGCCGATGGAATTCGCGGTCGAAGCCCAGAAACTGCTCAGCATCAGCCTCGAGGGCAGCGTGGGGTAAGCATTCCCCCACCTCGATGATGTACATAAGATTATAATTCACAAGTAACTAAGCCCTGATAAGGGCGATAGATGAGGTAGGTTTTAACCCAGGGATGCAAAAACAACGGGAATCAATCCCCTCTCCCTCTGGGGGAGAGGGCCCGGGTGAGGAAATCGAGTAGGGGCGGACTTAGGTGTCCGCCCCTAAAGAACGCCAACGCAGAAAATATCCCGAGAATTTCTCTTAAATCGTCCAGGAGAGACAAACGAATGCTGGAAATCAAAAATTTACAAGTGTCTGTGGAAGGAAAAAAGATCCTCAAGGGGATCGACCTGAAAGTGAATGCCGGCGAAGTCCACGCCATCATGGGGCCCAACGGATCGGGGAAAAGCACGCTCGCGCAAGTGCTGGCGGGCAACGAGGCATTCGAGGTGACCGAGGGGGAAGTCTGGTTCGAAGGCAAGAATCTGTTGGAAATGGAGCCGGATGTCCGGGCCTGCGAAGGCCTCTTCATGGCGTTTCAATATCCCGTTGAGATCCCGGGTGTCACCAATACGTACTTCCTCAAGGCCGCTTTGAATTCGAAACGCAAGTACCACGGTCTGCCGGAGTTGGACGCGATCGATTTTCTCGACATTGTGCGCGAGAAAGTCAAATTGGTGGAACTCGATGATTCGTTACTGAAGCGGTCGGTGAACGAAGGTTTTTCGGGCGGCGAAAAAAAACGCAACGAAATCTTCCAGATGGCCGTGCTCGATCCCAAACTGGCAATCCTGGACGAAACCGATTCGGGCCTCGACGTGGACGCCCTGCGGATTGTGGCTGGCGGAGTCAACCAACTGCGGAATCCCAACCGGGCCATCGTCGTCATTACCCATTACCAGCGGATCCTCAATTACCTGGAGCCGGATTTCGTGCATATCTTGGCCCAGGGAAAAATCGTCAAATCCGGCGGCAGCGACCTGGCTCATGAGGTCGAGGCGAAAGGGTATGATTGGCTGAAGGACGTGATTCCTGCCGAAGAGACCGTCGAGGTGTAAGAGGAGAAGCGGGTAAATGACCATCGCGTTGCATATTAAGGATCATTACCGTTCCGCTTTCGCGGAATTGGAAACCACGGTGGCGGGACAGGAGCCGGCCTGGCTGCATGAAATCCGCAAAGAAGCCCTGGCCCGCTTTGAGGCCCTCGGCTTTCCCTCCCCCCGCGAAGAAGCCTGGCGGTTCACGAACACTGCCCCCCTGCGGGAAAAAACATTTCATCTGGCGGAAGCGGATGGGCAAGACACGCTGGATCCGGAGGTCCGGCCTCCCGTGACCGGGCTGGACGCATACCAGATCGTATTCGTGAATGGGCATTTCACGCCGGAACTTTCCACCCTGAATGGCCTGCCCCAAGGTACGCGGGTGGAAAGCATCGCCACAGTCCTGCGGTCGGATTCGGGCAGCCTGGAACCGTACTTGGCACGGCAAGGGAGTTATGAGGATTTCGTCTTAGCGGCGCTGAACACAGCATTCATGCGGGACGGGGCTTTTGTGCGCATTCCGGCCGGCGCGGTCCTCGAAAAACCCATCCACCTGCTTTATTATTCCACCCGTTTGGAAACACCGGTGGTGTCGCACCCGCGCAATGTCATCGTGGCGGGAAGCGGTTCCCGGGCGGTGATTCTCGAGAGCTACGCCGGGCCGGATAACGCGGTCTACTTCACCAACAGCGTGACCGAAGTGAGCGCGGGTGAAGAATCGGACATCGCCCATTGCAAACTTCAGCGCGAGGGGCGCGAGGCGTTTCATGTGTCCTTCTCGCGACTGGATCTGAGCCGGAACAGCCGGTACGCGCATCATTCCATCACCCTGGGGGGAGGACTGGTGCGGAATGAATTGAACGCGCTGATGAATGGCGAAGGCATTCATTGCACATTGGACGGCCTGTACCTCGTGGATGGGAAACGGCACGTGGATAACCACACGCTGATGGTTCACGCCAAGCCGCACTGCGAAAGCCACGAAGTGTACAAGGGGATCCTGGATGAGCAGGGACGCGCCGTGTTCCGGGGCCGGATTCTCGTGGCCAAGGACGCGCAAAAAACCGATTCGAAACAAACCAATCAAGCTTTGCTCTTGTCCGGAGAGGCGGAAATCACCGCCATGCCCCAACTGGAAATTTACGCCGACGACGTGAAATGCACGCACGGCGCGACCACCGGCAAACTGGACGACGAGGCCCTCTTTTACCTGCGGGCCCGGGGCATCAACCTGGAAGACGCCCGCGAATTGTTGACGTACGCGTTCGCCAGCGGAATCGTGGAACAAATCCCGGTCGAAGCGGTGCGCGCGGAACTGGATCATGTGTTGCACAAACGGCTGTCTTTCAGCCATTCGAACGAGGTGTCAGTCTGATGGTGCCTTCTGAATCCGCTCTGGCGGTTCCTGGATTGGATGCCAATACAATACCCCTGGATGTGTACCGGATCCGCGAGGATTTCCCTATCCTCAAGCGGGAAGTGCACGGCAAACCATTGGTGTATTTAGATAACGCGGCGACCACCCAAAAGCCCCAGGCTGTGCTGGACGCCCTGATGGAGGCGTACAGCGGGTATTACTCCAATATCCACCGGGGTGTGCATTGGCTCAGTCAGCAAGCGACCACGGCCCACGAGCAGGCGCGCCGGAAAGTCAAGGAATTTCTGAACGCCCGCCATGAGCGGGAAATTGTCTTCACCCGTAACGCGACGGAGTCAATCAACCTCGTGGCTTCCAGTTACGGACGCGCCTTCCTCCGCGAGGGGGATGAAATACTCATCAGCGCCCTTGAGCACCACGCCAACATTGTTCCCTGGCAGCTGATCGGCGAGGAGAAGGGGCTGAAGCTGCGGGTCATCCCCATGAACGACGCCGGCGAACTGCTATTGGACGAATATCCCCGGATGCTCACCGAAAAGACCAAGTTCGTGGCGCTGTCCCATCTCTCCAACGCCCTGGGGACAATCAATCCCGTCAAGGAGATGATCCGCCAAGCGCATGAGCGGGGCATCCCCGTGCTGGTGGACGGTGCCCAGAGCGCGCCCCATCTAAAAGTGGACATGCGCGATCTGGATTGTGACTTTTTTGTCTTTTCCGGGCACAAACTCTTCGGACCTACCGGCATCGGCGTCTTGTTTGGAAAAGAGAAGTGGCTCGACCGCATGCCACCCTACCAGGGCGGCGGCGACATGATCCACTACGTTTCGTTCGAGAAGACATACTTCAACGAGATTCCTTACAAATTCGAGGCGGGGACGCCGCACATCGCCGGGGCTATCGGCCTGGGCGCGGCCATCGACTATGTCCGCGCCATCGGGATGGACGCCATCGCGGCCCATGAGCATGAGTTGCTTGAATACGCCACCCAGGTAGTGTCGCAATACCCGGAAGTGCGTATTGTGGGCACGGCGAAAAACAAAGCGGGTGTGTTGTCGTTCCTGATCGGAGAGATTCACCCCCATGATATTGGTACTATACTGGACCAGGAGGGGGTCGCGATCCGCACGGGGCATCACTGCGCGCAGCCGGTGATGGACCGTTTGGGGATTCCGGCCACCGCGCGGGCTTCGTTCGCCTTTTACAACACCAAGGAAGAAATCGATATCCTGGGCAAAAGTATTCAAAAAGTTCTCGAGGTGTTCCGCTGATGTCGTATCTTCAGGATCTCTACCAGGAAATTATTCTGGACCACAACAAGCGGCCGAGAAACTGCGGCAAACTGGACTGTGCCACCTGCCAGGCCAATGGGTACAATCCCCTGTGCGGGGACAAGATCACCATTTATCTGCGCCTCGAGGGAGACCGGGTACAGGAATGCACCTTCGAAGGCAACGGATGCGCCATTTCCACCGCTTCGGCCTCCCTGATGACTGAAATCATCAAAGGTAAGACCATCGACGAGGTCAAAGAACTATTCGAACGGTTTCATGACCTGGTCACCGGTCAGGAAGAACTCGATGAACTGAAAGCCGGACTGGGTAAGCTGCAGGCTTTGGCCGGCGTCCGCGAATTCCCCATGCGGGTCAAATGCGCCACCCTGGCCTGGCACACCCTCAACGCCGCGCTGCGATCGGAAGAAACCCCGGTCTCCACGGAATAACGTACCCACGCGTTCTCTCCCTCCGGGGAGAGGAGCAGGGGGAGGAAATTGAGCGAGGGCGCTCCTGCCGGTCTCCTCACACGGCATGATGGATCAATATGGACATGGACGAAACCAATCCGAACCTTCAGGCGTTGCGGGAACAAGTCATCCAGCAGCTGCGGGAATGCTACGATCCCGAAATCCCCGTCAATATTTATGACATGGGGTTGGTGTATGACATCGACATCCAGGACAACGGCTCCGTAAGCATTCAAATGACCCTGACCTCGCCCATGTGCCCCGTGGCCGGTTCTCTGCCCATCGAGGTGCAGGAAAGGGTGAAATCCATCCCCGGCGTAAGTTCCGTCCAGGTGGATCTGGTCTGGGAGCCGCCTTGGAGCCCCGACATGCTCTCCGAAGCCGCGAAGCTCGAATTGGGGATTGAATAAGGTGGAATGATAATCCACATGCCACCCTATAGGGTTTTGTAAAATCGACCCCCCCGCTTCTTTATCGCTGCGAATATCCGGGCGGATACCAAGATCCGCTCCCACAACTAATCCACACCCGAAATTTTCTCCCATCCGTGACATTAGACATTTTTCCATCCGCCAAGATATATTTTTTAAGTAAAATCATTTTAGGAACGGCGGGATGAATCGTTTTTCTTGGTTTCCCATAGTATTTCTCATAAAATTGAACGGCGGCGTGTGGGGGGATGTGATCATCAACGAACTGCACTACCATCCGGCGGAAGATCTGCCGACCGAATTCGTGGAACTGTACAATCCTACTTCCCAACCCATTGCCTTGGAGGGATACACATTCACCGGAGGCCTCTTTTTTTCGTTCCCGGAAGGCGCCGTCATCCAGCCGGAAGAATATGTTCTGGTGACCCGGTTTCCCACCGATTCGGCGTGGCGGAATCTCACGGTCAAGAAATATGGTCCGTATCATGGCGAATTGCCCAACGGGGGCGGATGGATTGTATTGCGCTCCCCGGACGGCTGGATGGTGGACGAAGTGGAATACGATGACAAGGCCCCGTGGGCCCGGGGCGCGGACGGATATGGCCCCTCGCTGGAACGGATCGCGCCGGACCAGCCGGGACTCGATTATCATTCCTGGCGGGCCTCGTTGGTGGCGGGGGGCACGCCAGGACGATCCAACAGCGTGGCCGGCACGCCCTCCCGGCCGCTGATTGTGGACTTCGAAATCCTTCCGCTTCACCCTACCTCCCAGGACGAAGTGCGGTTTCAAGTCTCCTTGGACAGCCCGGAAATTATTGAGTCGGTTACCCTGCGGGTCGAGGCGGTGAGGGGCAACACGGCCCAGGCGGTCCAGGAGACCAGCATGACTTTGGATGTTCCACGTTCCAGCCCCACGGCCGCCGTTTATTACGCCACGATCCCGCCCAAGCCGTCGCAAACATTGGTCCGGCTTGGTGTGGTGGTGCAGCGGAACACGGGGGAATCCATATACCTGCCTCATCCCGCCGAACCGCGCCCGTTTGAATCTTATTTCGTTTATGACAACGATATCCCCTCCGAGTTGCCCATTTTTTGGATTTTCCAACGGGTACGCTCGTCATTGCCCCCGGTGAGCAAGACGATTTCCGGCGTCGTGGTGAAACCGGTCACCGCCGGTCATGTGCGGATCTTCGACGGCGCCCGGATTGTCAACAGCCTCAACGGCCTCAAGATCAAATTTCTCAAACGGGAGGAATACGAGGGCAACCGCACACTCAACCTGATTCCCGAGAGTCCGCCCGAAGGCACCACCGCCGGTCCCCAGTCGCCCCATGTGGAGCAACTTTCTTTTCAAATCTTTCGCGATTTCGGCGTGCTGGCCCCGCAAGCCACGTGGATCCGGGTGATCGAGCGCAACCGGCATACCCAACGGATTGTAATCCAACAACCCAATGAGAATTTCCTGGAATTGAACGGCCGCGATCC
Source organism: Candidatus Omnitrophota bacterium (assembly GCA_013177805.1). Taxonomy (GTDB): domain Bacteria; phylum Hinthialibacterota; class Hinthialibacteria; order Hinthialibacterales; family Hinthialibacteraceae; genus JABLXU01. The sequence continues at coordinate 32,384 of JABLXU010000048.1, read as the reverse complement.
CACCGGCAATCTCTACAAAATTGCTTACAACGAGCCGGGCGGCTACACCAAAAAGACCAATGTCCTCGAGGGCGATGAGGATTTTCAAGAGTTAATGCAACAATTGAACTCCAAAAACGCCGCCATGCGCGCCCAGGCGCTCCGCCGGTATTTGGATATCGAGGAGGTCATGTCGTATGAAGTGGCCTCCGTGCTGATGAGCAACTGGGATGGGTTTCACAACAACCTTTTTCTGTATCACAATCCTCCACCCATTGACCGGTGGGAGTGCATCCCTTGGGATTTGGACAAGACCTTCGGATACGCCAATGCCTCGAGCCCCATGTTCGTCCGGATGCCGCTGACCTATCCCTTGGATGGCCGGGCCGAACAATCTTCGAGGGAACCGGGACGCATCTCCCGCCCGTTTCATAGCGATCCCGAATTGAACGCGGAATACATCCGGCGGGTCGGACGGGAGTTGGACGGGCTGTTCTCCAAGGAGCGCGTTGGGGGGATGATCGACGCGGTGGAAGACTTGTTGCTGCGCGATCTGGAATTGATTGAGCAATATACGAATCAATCTGGGAACACACGGCGTCAACAAATCCTCAATTCGTATGACACCATGCGGCTGTTCATAAACCTCCGGCACGCCTATCTTCGCGGCGTTGTGCCGGTTCCCGTGGAGGACTGGTATTTGTACTAAGCAGTTCCGGCTTTCGCTGATCCACCTTGTGTTTCCTGCGGCTCACCGGCAGGTTCGCCCCCTTCCAGCCGGATACCCCAACAACCCCTGCATCCTCCGGGCAAATCATCTACAATCCCTCCCAAAACCATTGATCCATGGATCGGATTTGATTTCCCAGTAAGGGAATACAGGGAAAGATGATGCCGCGGTACCAAATCGCCTGTCACACGCGCGCCTGGAAGCCAGAACAATGGAAAGAATCCTTGGATGAAATCGCCGGTCTGGGCTTTGCGGGAGTGGAAGGGGTATCCGCCCTCTTTGAAAAGTTCGCGGATAAGACCGAACTGGCGAAGAAACACCTCCACGACCGGCACCTGAAACTGGCTGCCTTGGCCGGGAGCGGCGTGTTCACCATTCCCGGGCGGCGGGAGGAAATGCTTCATCAGCATAGCGCCCTGGCCCGTTTTCTTCAGAAACTGGGGACACATCATCTATTGGTGACGCTTGAATCCCGGGAGATCAACGAGTCGCTCTCTCACGATTTCAAAGCGGCGGCCGCCTTGCTGGATGAACTCGGCAAACGCTGTTTGGATTTCTTCGATGTCTATCTCTGCGTCTTGCCTCAGCGGGGCAGCCGGATCGAAACCGGGGATGAAATCGACCGGCTTATGAACCTCGTGGACCTGGATGCCGTTTTTCTTGGTTTGGACACGGGACAGTTTGTGCTCATGGAAGAAGAACCCGCAAAGATCCTCAAAACCTATGGCGAGTGTGTCCGGCATTTGCATTTCAGTGATCCCGTAACGAATGAAAAAGAGGAAAAAGCCGGCCCGGCCGGTGCTTATCCGGAGTACGGCGCGCTAGGAGAAGGGAGAATGAATTTCGCGGAAATCAAAGATATTCTGGAAGTTTTGGACTACCACGGATGGATCACGGCGGTGTTCGACACCTCCCACGAACCGCCCCGGGAAACCGCGGAACGGTCGAAGCGGTTTCTGGATCACTTATTCGGAACGGGAGAACAAGCCTTATGACTTCCACCAAGCCCTTGCGGTGCGTGGTGTTGCTTTCGGGCAGTGGAACCACGCTGCAAAATCTGATCGACCAACAAGAGTTGGGGCAATGCCCGATCGAAATCGTGCGGGTCATCAGCAGCCACAAAGAGGCCTTCGGTCTCGAACGGGCGCGCAAACACAATATTCCCGCCGTGGCTTTTCACCGGAAAGATTACGACACCTGGGAAACGTTCAACGAGGATCTTGTACGGGCCGTGGACGAGGTCAAACCCGATCTGATTCTGCTGGCGGGTTTCATGTTCCTCTTCCGGCCCGGTCCCGAGTACCATGGACGGATCATGAACGTGCATCCCGCCCTGATTCCCGCGTTCTGCGGCAAGGGAATGTATGGGCATCATGTGCACGAAGCCGTGCTCGCGTACGGGGTGAAAATCACCGGAGCCACCGTGCATTTCGTCGATGAAGGCTACGACACAGGTCCGATCATCCTCCAAAAAGCCGTGGAGGTGTACGACGACGACACTCCGGAAACCCTCGCCGCGCGGGTGCAGGCGGCGGAACGGGAAATTTATCCCGAGGCCATCCGGTTGTTCGCCGCCAACCGCTTGCGCATCGAAGGCCGCCGGGTAAAGATCGTCGATCCTCCACTCCTTGATCCTTCCATGTAGCGGCCCCGGGGCAAGGAAGCCCCCCCTCAGGCCGAGACGAAGGCTGCTTTGGATCTTAGTTTTGGCCCGCAGAATCGGATTGGCATAAAGAAAGATAGAAGAAGATTTTAGGTAACTAAGGAAAATAAGGATCACGTGACTTTCCCGATGTTTTCCAATGAACCATTCCTCTTACTCCTCCCAGTGAACATGCACCGCGCTGAGCAAAATCCCCAGTAACCGTTCGTCGCCGTTGGCGTACAACTGGCCGGGCGACCAGGGATTGTAAACCAGGATGCGGATCAGCCGGTCTTCGCCGGTTTCCAAGAAACCCTGGCGGACCGTCCAGTGATTGGTTGTCAGTTCGAATAAGAAATCCGTACCTGCGCTGGTGGAGACGAGGCCTTTCAGCGGTTCGTGAGTATGTTCCGGCCGTGCGGCCAGCAACAGAGAGACCTGCACCCGCTGAAGGGCAAAGGGAATTCTCAACAGCGCTTCCCGGCTTGAGGCCCGGTACACCAATCCTTCCGGAGATTTCTCCAGACCGTACCACCCCTCCTCCAATGCCAGGCGGTCGTTGTTCCCGACGGTAATGACATGGGAATCAATCATGATGGAAAAATTTTCCGCGTATCTCTTCTGGAATGAGAATCGGAAAATGCTACTCCAATTTGGTTTCTTTGTCCAAAGTATCTCACGGATAGGCATTTACTCAAAAAACGGGCGGCCCAGGCCAAGAGACGTTTTTTTGGTATAGCGGTTGCTCAATCAAGCGGAGAGAAGATGGAAACTCACCCCAGGATAAGCGTCCATGTTAACCGGTCTGTATTCGGCGGCTTCGGGAATGATCATTCAGGAAAGGGTACAAGACACCCTGGCCTACAACCTGGCGAATTCTCAAATCCCGGGATTCTGCCGGGAAGAAGTCGTAGTTCGTTCGTTTCCCGACGTCATGTTGTCCGCCACGTACGGCCGTTCCGTTTCCCAACCTGAGAATCCCCGCTACCACCAGACGATTGGACGCCTGGGCACGGGAGCCGGTATTGATTGGATTTACGTGGACCACTCAGCCGGCCAAATGGTCTATACGGGAGATTCCAACGATTTGGCGCTGTTCGGCGATGGATTTTTCACCCTGCTTTCGCCGGATGGCCAACGCTATACCCGCTCCGGCAACTTTCATGTGGACAAGGAAGGATACCTGGTGAATTCGCAAGGGTATTACGTCATGGGACAAGGCATAAATAACGGCCGCCAGCCTGGACGGATTCAGGTAGGGCAGGAACATTTCCACGTCGATGGCTTCGGGCAGGTTCTGGTCCAGCGGCCCAATCAGCAAGGCATCATGAGCAACGTGGTGCTGGATCAAATCCGCGTGATTGACTTTACCAACAAGGACAAATTATTCCGGGAGGCGGGCAATATTTACCGGGTGGAAGAGGACGATGCGGATAATTTCAAAATACCGGTTGAATTCCGGGTGGCGCAAGGATATTTGGAGAAATCCAACAGCATCCCCACCACCGAGATGGTTAAACTGATTGATTCGTACCGGATTCACGAAGCCAGCGCGCGGGTCATCCGGGCGCTGGATCAGACCTTGAACAAGGCCGTCAACGAATTGGCCCGGTAAACCGCCGGACAATCCCGGTTAAAACGGATTTTTCATGGGAGGCAGGAGGCCGCGACCATGCTACGAGGATTGTTCACCGCCGCCGCGGGAATGCAGGGCATGTCCTTCATGGTGGACACGATCGCCAACAATCTGGCGAACGCCAATACGTTTGGATACAAGCGGACCACCGTGGATTTTCAGGATCTGCTGTATCAAACCATCAAACCGGCCGGATCCTCCGCATACCAAGGGATTGAACTGCCGTCGGGCATTCAAATCGGCCACGGGGTGCGGGTGGCCGCCACCCGCCGGGTCTTCAATGAAGGATCCATGCGCAATACCGAAAATCCCCTCGATGTGGCCATACTTGGGAAAAAAGGATTTTTCCAAGTGACGCTGCCCGACAATACCACCGGGTACACCCGGGACGGCGCGTTCAGCCTCGACCAAGCCGGCAACCTGGTGACCTCCGACGGCCTGCGCATGGAACCCAACATCCAGATTCCCCCAGACGCCACCGCGATCAACATCAGCGCCGAAGGCATCGTCTCAGTGGTGCAACCGGGGAATCTGATCTCGCAGGTGGGTCAGATCCAGCTGGCTTCCTTCGTCAATCCGGCCGGATTGGCGGCCTTGGGCAACAACCTGTTCGTGGAGACCGAAGCGTCCGGACCGCCTATCACCAGCAATCCCGGGCAGGATGGTTTGGGAACCCTGGAGCAAGGCTTTCTGGAAAATTCCAATGTCAGCGTGGCTGAAGAACTGGTCAACCTGATCACGGCCCAGCGCGCCTTCGAAGTCAATTCCCGCGCGGTGCGGACCGGCGATGAAATGATCCAAACCGCCGTGAATTTAAAGCAATAACGAGAGTAGGAGAGGGTGGGAATGCCCGGCGGGCCAAAACCACGAGTTGATCCACTTCACCTCCCTCACGATGCGTAAATCCTGGTTAATCTTACGATCTCGGAGATCACGGAGAAGGAGGTTGCCGTGAAAGGTTCGTGGAGCGGGACGGTTCTCCTTGTCATTTTGGGGGTGGCGTTCGTTCTGGGCGCGGGAGTCCCCCGGGCTGGAACGCAAGGTGAGCCCACGATCATCCGTCTTCCCGGGACTTTCCGGGTATCCCGCGCGGATGATCAGGTCATCCGGCTGGGCGATGTGGCCGAATCCATTCAAGCCCCGGATCCGGAAACGAAGCAGAAATACGAAGAACTGATCGTCATGAACGCCCCGGGGCACGGTGAACAAAACCGTCTGCCCCGGCATTACATTCTGCAATCCATCCGACAGGCGGGCCTCGATTTTTTCAATGTCCAATTCACGGGGGCCAATCTCGTCGAGGTCTATGGATACGGATTGAAAATCAGCATTCAGGATGTCCTGCAAGTACTCCAACAGAAAATTCAACATGAAACCGGCTGGAGTGATGACGAATTGATCCTGCGGATCATTAGCACACCTGCCCGCGATGTGTGGATCGCTCCCGCCGAGCGGGTGGACATCACCTTCGACCGGGCTTCGCCCATGACACTGGGGACCACACGCTACCAAGTCCGGCTTTTCGTCGACCAGATCCAGGTGAAGGATTTCCCGGTCGTGGTCTTGGTTCAACACCGCCGCAAGGCCTACATGCCCGTCCGTAACCTCAAGCGGGGGGAGGTAATCGGTCCGGACGATATCCGGGAGGTGGTGCTGTATTTCGACAACGAGATGCTTGACCAGCAAACCGCTGACAGTCGGGATGAAATCATCGGCCAGCAATGCCGCGTTCCACTCGCGCCGGGGGAAGCGATCCAGTGGCGGGCGCTCAACGTAAATTACATATTGAAACGGGGAGATCCCGTGCAGATTGTCTTGAAGAGCGAAGGCTTGACCTTGCAGACACTGGGCCATGCCCAGGGACGCGGGGCGGTCGGGGATATCGTGCCAGTCAAAACCGCCAACACCGGCCGGATCGTCAAGGGGCGGGTCATCCAGCGCGGATTGGTTGAATTGGTGCAATCGTAATGGTATGCAACAGATCACTGAAAAAAGGAAACCTCTCCATGAAAAGAATCCCTTTAATCACTCTCTCGATTCTAATGCTGCTGGGGATGAGAACCTCCATACTTGCTTATTCCAAATCCCTCTGGACAGAAGACTCGGCCATGAATTTCATGCTTTCCGGCGCGAACGCCCACAAAGTGGGAGACATCCTGACCATCCTCGTGCAGGAAGACAACCGGGCCAACGATTCCGCGGACGGCGAAAGCGCGCGCGAGCATAAGTTTAATGGCATTCTCGGCACGATTTGGAACAATCCCTTTATGGACAAAGCATTTGGCGGCGCGGACAACGGTCCCCGCTTGAAATTCGATTCCACCAACGAATTCAACGGCAACGCCGCCGTGGACCGTTCCAACCGCTTCACTTCGCGCGTGGCGGCCACCATTGTCCGTATCGATCCGGCCGGGAATTTCCTGATCGAAGCCCGCAAGACCATCCGCGTGGGCGAGGAACACAAGACCATCGTTCTGTCCGGCAAGGTGCGGCCGCGCGACATCATCAACAACACGGTATACTCGTACCAGGTGGCCGATGCCGAAATCAGTTACTTGGGCGACGGCACTTTGAGCAAGATGTCCAATCCCTCCTTCATCCAAAGGTTCTTCAATTTCTTGTTCTGATACTTGTTCTGATTGAAGAGGCGAGGGATTCAATGCCGGGGATATGGCCACGTGTGCCGGGTAAAAGCATAGCGGGCGGGAAAGGACAAAACCATGTGTTGGAAGGCCGCGCCGTCGCGCCCGGATCATCTTCCGGGGAGAAGGATCATTTCGAAATCCATTAAAGCCACGCAAGGATAATCCACTATGCCCGATCCAATTGGATTTCATCCTTTACGTTCGATGAGAATACACATCTTCCGGCGATGGACCGGCGTGTGGATGACCGGAGTAGGGTTGCTCATCCTTACAGGGTCTTCCATCGCCCCGGCCCAGCCGGTCATCTCGCGGGTCAAGGACATCGCCCAGTTGGACGGCATTCAAGACAACCCGCTGATTGGTTACGGCCTGGTCGGCGGGCTCGCGGGGACTGGGGACGGACGCCGGGGCTTCACCGCGCAAACGCTGACCAATCTCCTGGCCAGTATGGGTATTAATGTCCTGCAACCCGATGTCATCACCACGGAAGTCATTCCTGACAACGTGGCGGCGGTCATGGTTCTGGCCAATCTTCCCCCCTACGCGCGGCCGGGAACCCGCATCAACTGCACGGTGGTTAGCATCGGCCGCGCGTCCAGTTTGCAGGGAGGCACCTTGTTGCCCACGCCTTTGAAAGGCGCGGATAACCAGTTTCATGGCTTGGCGTATGGATCGCTCTCCATCGGCGGATTTGCCGCCGCCGCGGGCGGTGGTGGCGGGCTGGGCGCCGGTTCGGCCTCGGTGCAAAAGAATCATCCCGCGGTCGGGATCATCCCCAACGGAGTGGTCGTCGAAGGCGAGCCGGTGTTTCACAATGTCGTTCAGGAAGGCAACACCCTCCGGTGGTTGTTGCATACGCCTGATTTCAAAACCGCTTCCAACCTGCAGCGGAAGATCAACACCTTGGCTGGGATGAACATTGCCCGGGCCGAAGACGCCAGCGCGGTGCGGGTGGCTGTCCGCATGGACGCCAACGGCAACATCCTGCTAGGGACTCAACCGTTTCATTCCCTCGTGGACGCCATCGCCTTCATCGATGAGGCGGAGATCGAAACCGACGAGCCGGCTAAAATCGTGATCAACGAACGCACCGGCACGGTGGTGGCCGGCCAGCATATCCGCGTGCGCGACGCTGTCATCGCCCATGGGCCGTTGCGCATCACCATCGAGACGGTTCCTGAAGTCACTCCCGCCGGGTGGGGGATGGGCGGCGCGCCCGTCACGACCCAGCAGGCCCAAGTGACTGTCACCGAAGGCGACAAGGTTACCACCGTTCAGGGAACGACGATCGGCGAAGTGTTGTCCAATCTCAACGCGCTGGGTTACACCCCCCGCGACCTGATCGCCATCCTCCAAAACATGGCGGCCGCTGGGGCGATCAAAGCCCAAATCGAAATGATTCAATAACCGGGGAAAGGGGCACCCATGGATGATTCTCTCAGGCTTCAATTCCCAGCAGCGGTGGCCTCTCCCCTCGAGGGGCAAGCCGAGTCGCTGCGTTTGAAACTCCTGACCGGCCAGCCGCAAAAGATGGACGACCGCCAGATGCGCGCCATCGCCGACGAGTTTGAAACTTTGATCATGCGCCAGTTGCTCAAGGAAATGCGCAAGACGGTTCCTCACAATGGGTACATCGAGCAATCCTTCTCCACCGAAATGTATATGGAAATCGTGGATGACCATCTCGCCCGGCAGCTTGCCGAAACCAACGAACTCGGACTGGACCGCATGATTTATGAAGAATTGAAAGAAAAGAACCGCCAACTCGTGACACCGGCTGAATTGCATGCCCAAAAAACGAATCAAGAACTCCAGACTGAAACAACCTATTCACCGGATACCGGGCTGCGGTTCATGCCCCTGACACCAAATACGGAAAAATTCCTGGATCTCCGTCCGCCCGGGCGGATGATGGAACTACCCCAAGGCCGGAATCCATACCTCCCGCTTTCCGGCCATCCCCGCGTCTCGTCCAGCCGGATGGAATCTCCTCTGAGGTGGCAGCCATGAATCTGAAATCCCTGTTGATCATCTTGCGGGAAGAACAAAAGGTCCATGAAAAATTGCTACTGGGCAAACGCAAGGAACAACAACTGATCGTCACCGGCCACCCTGCTGCGCTCATGGAAAACACAAAACAAATCAGCGCATGGGCCGGGCAAGCCCGGGAATTGGAAGAACAAAGATTCCAGATAGTGGAAGAACTGGCGAGGGAATGGGGGATTACAGAAAAGCCGGTCACACTCAAGCGTTTGGCGGGAGTTCTCCCGCCGGAGAACCGGGAAGAACTGGAGAAAACCGGAGAACGGTTAAAAATCCTCGCGCGGGAAATCCAGACCGCCAATCAAGCCAACGCGCGTCTGTTGCGCCGGTCTCTCGAAACACTCCATCAAGAAATCGCCCGGTTCGTCAAACCGGAAGAAAGCGGAATATATACCTCGCGGGGAACCAAGGCGCAGGGACAAATCCCCCGGGCCGGTTTAAACCTCCGGGCTTGATTCGGCCGCCAGGTCCTTGGTTTCTGGATCTGGAACCGGCACGGGGGTGGATTCCCGCTTATAACCCAACCAGATTAATAAGGTCACAAACAACAACAAAAAGTCGCGAACTAACACCCGGGTTCCCACTTTTTCCGCGTCGGAAGTGCCGAAACACCCGCATTCGATGTCCAATCCCCGGAGGATGGCCGATTGAATCGCCACAATGAACACGGCAAACAGGCCTGTGGCAATCACCAACGCGCCTTCCATCCAAATCCCCAGGATTAGGCACAATCCCGTGATGATTTCCACGGGAGGCATGACGATGGCGGGTATGTTGACCATGGCAACCGGTAGAATCCGGTAATTTTCGATGCTTTTGGCCATCCCGGGCATATCAAAAATCTTGATCCAGCCGGCGTAGATCAAAACCGCGCCCAGAATGATCCGCAATCCCAGCAACGTAGCGGGGTGATAAATGCCCTGCATGATTTTTCCCCCTAGGGTTTCGGCTGGCTTTGCGTTCATGGTTCCTCCCCGGGAGTCTCGCAGGGCATGTCTCTTTGCTTCCATTCCAACCAGCCGCCGGGATACAAAAACAGATCCTGAAAATCATACTGGCTTAAATAATCCAGCACGTCGTGACTTTCCGCACAGGGACCGCCCTGGCAGTAGACGATCAGGGGGAAATCCCGGGGCAGACTCTCGCCGATGGCAAGAAATGCCGTTTCGAAATCCGCGGCGGGCAGGTTGACCGCGCCTGGCAAATGACCCAGCCGGTATTCCTGGGCCTCGCGGGCGTCGATCACGATGGCCGATCCTTCCTCGATGCGTAGCATGACCTCCTCGGCGTCCAGGAGGGGCCATTTTTCCCCCCGCGTGTCGGGAAGCCGCCAAAATGGCAAGGGATTCTGAGAGACCGCATTGATCGAAAAACCAGCCACCATACCCGCGAGGCAGATAAAAAAAGCCTGTTTCAGGGCTTGTTTCATAATCTATCCTGTGAGATTGGATACCGGGCCGGTTCAGCCGCGCGTCCCCCGCACCAAGGCGGAAAATGGCAAGGTCGTTTCCGGTTCGGCCGGGAGATTGGTTTTGAAAGTCAGATTCCCGCTGATGTAACCCGGTTGTTTCGGCGCGGTGAAATTGATCAGGATGCGAATTTTGCCATCCGCCGACTTGCCAGTCACCTGGGCGGTTACGGCTTCCGAATCCGAGGTGATTTCGGTGAATTGCAAATCCGGCATACCCGCCGGGGAAGGTAAACTGGCGATCACTTCGATGCTCTTGGTTTCGCCGGCATTGACGGATCCAAAAAAGACCCGGTTGCGGCTGAATTCAATCACTCCCACAATCCGCGCGAACACCGCCACGTTGACGTTTCTCTGCTTGGGATGATCCGTCTCGATCATCAATTGGTCATTGATGATTTTTTTCTCTTTGCCGGACCGCACCGTCACTTGAATGGGAATCCCATCGGGAGTGGGCTCTCCAGTCTTGACCGACAATTCAGGGAAATTCACCTTGGTGGCGAGAATTTTGAATGGCTCACCGTCGACATGCTTCATAAAAATTTCCATCGTTTGTTCAGAATCGAAGGGAACATTGTTGAACAGAAACGAGGTTTTCGGCGTGAATTGCCATAAGGTCTTTACGTCGGCTTCCAGGGCAAGTTGCACTTGGGGATTTTCGGGATCGTTGGTATCCAAAATTACCCGTTCGCTTTTCTTGACCGGCGCCGACGTCCGCATGGTCACAGACACGATGGCCGAGGCGCTAGGTAGCACGGTGGTCGCCGAGAGGACCGGCGCCGTGCAACCGCAGGTTTTAGAAACCTTGGTGATTTCCAACGTCTCTGTGCCTTTGTTCCAGAATACGAAATCATGATGCAATTGTTGATTGGGAAAGGCGGTTCCAAAATCAATGATCCGCGAATCGAATTCGATCTTTGGTTGAGACCAGGCAGGAACTGAAAAACATACCGCCACGACGGCGGTCAATGGAAGGACTTGCCATCTCTTCATGATTAGTCTCCTAACAAATTCATAAGATTTACATATACCAATAAATTTCCACCGAACAAAACCCCTCTTCTCTTTAATAGTATCAGCCTTTAAGGGATCATGCAATTTCACTCTTCCGGTATTTTTGAGACAGACAAAGTCAGACCGGATGCTGTAACAAAGGAATCCGGCGCGGGCAGTTGGCGAGAATCTCTTGCACCTGGACCCGGATCATCCGCTGAGCGGACGGGCCGAACCGGGCCTTGGCTTCCGCTTCGTCCTCGAGGATTTCCGCCCGGCCATTGACCCGCACCCGTTGCCGCGTGGAGAAATCAATGAACAGCATGCCGATATGGGGATTGGTCATGAGATTGCCCAAGGTTTGGTACAACCCGTTTCCCGGATAATCCGGAAACAAGAGTGTGGTCTCATTTTCAATGATCAAAGCGGGATATCCCGCCTTTTGCGCTTTTTCATCGATTCCCCGGAACGCGCAATCGCAGCGGCCGCGCGCGTCGGCGGTCGCCACGAAAAAGAATGTCTGGCGCCCGACGAATTCCGCGTAATCCGGTTCGAGACGGGTCTTGATGATTGATCCGATTTTTCCCTGCAATGGCAAAAAGGTCCCATAACGCCTCTGTGCCTCCACTTCACCGGGATGCAGCAAAGGATTCGGCTGGGAGTAGGATGAGACGAATCTCCGGCCGATTTGCCGGATCGCTTTTTGTAGCAGGTTTCGCATGAGGTGCATTTTATCCAGAACCACGGTCTGGTACACGGGAAATGGGGCAAACCTGCTGGCGGATTGTCACTGACCCGTATACCGAAATCGGATTTCGTGAGAATCCGCGTTGGTTGGAAGAGATGAAGTGCAAATCGATGTTCTATTTGAAATAATCAAATTATTTATATTGGTCGAGCAAGATTTGCGGTAAATTTGAGTGAGACTCCCTTTCCGCTGAAAACAGCGGTTCTTCCGGCACGAGCCAATACCGATCGTCCAGAGTCGGTTCTCCCGAGACTGATGCAGAATTCGGCTCCGGTTCCGGATGCCAATTGAAATTCGTAGTCTTCAACCGGGTTTCTCCGGAATCGGTGGATAGTTCTCCCGTGGCGGGCTTATCCTTCGGAGCCGCTTTCAAGTCGGCTTTGGCCTCGGTGGGAACGACGACGGTATTTACCGGTATATTGGTATACTCGATTGTGGTGCCCAAATAGATGGAATTGGAATCCTGCCCGGTTTCACTTTGATAGAGGCCGAAAGTGGACAAAGTATACCGCTTATCATCCCATATGATGACATCTCCATTGCTGTGATACACGTTTCTGTCCAAGTAAACCGGGGTGGAAGCGGCGCTGGACAGTTTCAACACGGCCGTGTTGGGAGCAACGTTGAATATATTGTTTTCTACAATTATACCTTCGGTATGCGCGTGCCCGATGATGATTCCATTCAAGAAATGGTTGAATGAATTGTGAGCGATTTCTACTCGGCCACCCGCGCCGTCTTTGGCAACGGTGACACCTACAAATGTCCCATTCCGCCCGGTTTGGAACAGGTTGTGCGCTATGAACACCGGGCCGGCCTGATTGGTGATGGCAATTCCCCGGCCGTCTTCAATCAGGCAATGGCGGATCGTGACGTCCGCCGAGCCGCCCGCGACTTGAATGTTGTCCGCGTGCACTCCGTTGTCATGATTGTAGATATGGCAATTTTCGATGACCGCGCCCCGCATGGCTTCCAGCCGGATGCCATCCCCATCTACCCAAAAATGATTCTCAAAAACGCATGAATTGATGATCTGCAGGTTAAATAAGAGATCAAAAGAAAAACTGGCTATCCCCGTCCGGTTGTCATATGCCACACATTCCTCGATAACCGTATCGGAGGAAGCGATTAAAATCCCATTTTTCGCGTTCAACCGGAATGTGCAATTTTTGATGATGGCGTTGCTCCCTTTTCCTGAATACAGGCCATTTTGGTTGGCTTTCTCTACGTGCAAATTCTCGAACCGGTTATACCGGTTACCCAAGCCGGTGCCATTATAAATCCCGGTGTCGAGTTTGGAGATTTCTAAAAGATGGGTTTCGGGTCCCGCGCCCGTGGTGGTTTTCACATACAATAGCCGATGGTTTTTATCCAGCGTCCATGAACCAGCCGGCATGAACTGACGGGTCGTTTCGATATTCGTAGTCCAAGCTACCATAGCCAGGCGCCGGTCATCTTCGAACACCTGTTGGGGAATCCAGTCACAATCCATACGGAAAATCCCCGATCCGGCATCTGTCCATTGATCCGGGGAGGGGGCCACCGCGCCGCTGATCACGGGATCCGGGCCGTCTCCATAGGCCCTGACGATGACCGGCGATCCCGGCGCGCCAGAGCTTTTCATCACCATCGTTTCCCGCCAAACTTGCCCACGGCGCAAATGAATAATGTCCCCCGGAGTGAACAGCGTGGTGCGGATCTTGTCCAATGATTTCCAGGGTCTCGATGCGGATCGGCCGTCATAAGCATCAGAACCGTTCATATTGTCTACGTAATACTCTACTCCCAACGCATTGCCCACAAAGAACCACACCATAACGCATTGGATAAACCATCTTCGCATTTTTCACATCCTTTTTCTGGATTTTCCTATATCAGATAATATTGATAATTGTATCCATTATGAATCGAAATGCAATATAAATTATCATTATTAGGCATAAAAATGCAAAAAAACAATAGGATATGGCCTCCTCGCATGATCTTGATTCGATCTGTTTAATATAAATAATTTGCTTAATTAAATATATAAAACCGAAAAACAAAAAAAATGCCACACCCTTTTCTGCCTTAAAAGGTCTGCTCACCATATCAAATTCCTGTGATTCCATCAGGCCTATTTTGAAAGAAAATGCCAATTCCTTTCGGCTGGTTGACTTCCAGGAAGGGAAGGCGGGAGCGCGGTCAGCCTATCATTTTCTGAACGGCCAATGCTATTTCAGGGAATACAAGGGGAGAAACGGTCTGGCCGGGGCGAACGGTGTACCTCTCTTCATATCCAGTAGGAGATGGTGTCCGGAACACAGTCACGGTGAGGTTTTCCACATTGGCGAGCCACACTTCGGGGATACCGAAACGGGCGTACAGAGGGACTTTCACTTCGCGGTCATATTCAAGGGACAAGTCGGAGACCTCCACGATCAAACAGACATCCGCGGGGCCGGGGATTTGGTTCTCGTAGAAACCGGCCCGCGGCTTCAGCAAGGCCACATCCGGTTCGGGTTCATTGTAAATATCGAGGCGGATTGGTCTTTGGGTGATCACCATTGCCCTTTCCGGCGGGAGATCGCCATGAAAACAAGCCACTATTTGATTGACCCACGCCATATGCCGCGATCCGATAGGTGGAAGTTGAATGATTTCTCCCTCGATGAGTTCCACGCGTTCGTCTTCGCGAAGGATGCCCGAACGCGCCATGATGTAATATTCATCCACCGTAAAACGCCTATTGAGGATGGAATCCGGCATGATGGCCACCTCCCTTTCCATTCTACCCGTTTTAGTATAGGCCGGATTGAGTATCAGGATAAATATAAAGCGGGATTGCTCCAAGGGAATCCAAGGGAAACACCGGGGGGGTCGTCCTATTGATTCAATTTAGAGAGTAGTTTCTCGTACCGGATCTGGTAATTGCGGTTGGAAGGATCCAGAGTCAAAGCCATACGCATGGCCTCGATACTTTCCTGGACACGCCCGTTCACATAATACGCGTAACTGAGCCAATCGTAATTTTCCGCGCTGTTCTCGGCTTGGATCACCCGTTCCATAAGTTGCAACGCCCGGGAAAAATCCTGGCCGTTATTGATCAACACCCGCGCCAGCGCCACCTGGGCCGCCGTATCGTGGGGAGTAAGAGAAAGGACTTTTTCCAGATATCCTTGCGCTTCGCTCCAGCGTTTTTGATCCGCCAGCAACAAACCGAGTCCCAGAAGGTACCGGGAATCGTTGGGATTCATGGCCAGGAGTTCGCGGAACAAGGGAACGGCTTTTTCGGCTTCGTGGCGGTTGGTATACACTTGGGCCAGCAGATAACGGGCTTTTTCGTTTTTGGGATCCAAGCTCAAGGCTTTCAGAAAGTGGCTGATGGCTTTGGCATCTTTCCGGAATTGGTACCAGAGAGAACCGACATCGGTATGGGTGAGCACCGCGGCGTGCAAGGCGCTTTCTTGATCCGTGGGCTGGGGGAGAGAGTCAAAATAGGCGCGTTCCGCGTCTTTTTTCTGCTGAAAGATCTGCAGCATTTCGTTGGCTTGGTCTTGTTTCCCCTGCTTGAGATACACCCGGGAAAGGAGATAGTAAGGTTCGGGGTAACGTTCGTCGTATTTCGAGGCCGCCTCGGCGTGGCGGATGGCATCATCCAGGCGGTTGGCGGCCAGGTAGCGCTCCGCCAGATAGACATGAGTGGAAGCGTTATCGGGATGGAATTGCAGTTCTTTCTCAAAGGCTTGGACGGCTTCCTCCATGCGGTTCAATTTTTGCAGGGCAATACCCAGCCGTTCGTTAGCGCTGGGAGCATCAGGCTCCAGGGCAAGTGTTTTCTGATACCATTCGACGGCTTTTTCGTCCTGGTTGAGCCGTGCGTAGAGAAACGCCACCATTTGCACGATATCCGGCTGATGGGGTTTGATCGATAAGCCCTTCAGGAAGGCGGCGAGAGCGTCTTCGAAACGGGAGGCCCGGTAATAGACATACCCCAGCGCGAAATACGGTTCCGGCGCGTTTGGTTGGTGTTGAATCGTTTCTTGAACCAACTGGAGCGAATAGTCCAAAATCGTATCGGGCGTGATCTCTTGCGCCCAGACCGCAGGCATGGCGTTAAGGAGAATTATGAGACCGATCCCGGCGCAGCCATGACGAAGCAAAGGTTTTTTTTCCCTTGGCGTCATGATGCATACCTCCACGCAAAACAATCAATTTCTCAGATTTTCAGATTGAGGAAACCAGCGGAGAAGACCGCGCATGGCGCGATCCGGCCTCATCGGCTGCATGCCTCAATTCTGAGAAACCATGATATTCGATAAACCGATGGATTTATTATACATCATCCGGGATGGTGAATTCCATTGGTAGAAACGAGGAAGAAAGATCTTTGGGGATAGGGAGGAGAAAAAACGTGAGATGAGTATTTATACCCATCTCACGCGGGAATAAAAAATTGAAAAAACGAAACCCTGGTCAGAAAATGGCCAGTCAAAAAATTAGCCCGGTCAGGGAAGAGGCTTGACCCGGATATTCTTGAAATACGCCGCTTTTTTGTAGTCGTTGCGCTGAATGGCGATGCCACCCTTGTTCAGTTTATGCTTCAGGCCTTCGATCTTCGTATAATCCACGCCGTCCTGCACGACTTCGCCGTTAATGGTGACCCACAGTTTCGGACCTTCCACCTTGATTTCCACGCTGTTCCACTCGCCCACGGGTTTCATGGCGTTTTTCAGGGGGGCTACCTTGCCGAAAATCGCGCCGCTGATTTTTTCTTGTTCATTGACGCCGGTATCGTCCGCCAGTTGGATCTCGAAGCAACTCTTATAAATTTCTTTTTTGGGGGTGTGGAACAGGATGCCGCTATTCCCCTTGGGATCGAGTTTCACGTCGAAGCGCAGGATGAAATCCTGGAAATCTTCTTTGGTGATCACGGCCCAGTAATCCCAGCCGCCGACTTCCAATATCCCGCCTTCCTGCACCTTGGGACCGGCCTTTTCCAGACCTTGAATCAACCAGCCATCCAAGTTCTTGCCGTTGAACAGGAGTTTAAAACCTTCTTCCACTTCTTGCGCCGGGCTTTCCAGGGGCATCACCCAAGCCGCCCCGGTCAAGAACATAACGGCGATCAGGCAACGACGAAAGCAGTATGTTTGGGTCAACACCATCTTATCCTCCTAAATTGAATGGGTTTCTATACTCGGTGCCGGAAACTGGAATTTCTCCCGCGCCTCTCCCACGGACAGAAAACCAGCCTGCCGGATACAGAACGTTTTATCCATTTCCCGTTGGATTTTCAAGGCGCTTGAATCCACCGGGAGTGGTTTCAATCCGGCAGAGTCTTGATCCGGATGTTTCGGAAAAAAGCGGTTTTTTTGTAATCGTTACGCTGGATGGCAATACCGCCCTTTTCGAGTTTGTGTTTCAGGCCTTCGATCTTCGTATAATCCACGCCGTCCTGCACGGTCTCTCCGTTGATGACGACCCAAAGTTTTGGTCCGTCCACCTTGATTTCCACACTGTTCCATTCGCCGACAGGCTTGGTGGCGTTTCGCGAGGGGGCTACTTTACCGAAAATCGCGCCGGTGGTTTTATCAGTTACTACCTCGCCATAATCGGCGGCGAGTTGAATCTCGAAAGAACTCTGGAAGACTTCTTTCTTAGGGGTGTGTATCAAAATCCCGCTGTTGCCATTGGGCTCAAATTTCACGTCGAACCGGAGAATAAAATTTTTGAAATCCCTTTGGGTGATGACCGCCCAATAGTCCCAGCCGCCCACCGCCAGGACGCCCTCTTCAAGGATTTTCGGCCCGGCTTTTTCCAGGCCCTGGATGATCCATCCCTCCAGGTTTTTGCCATTAAAAAGCGTTTCGAAATCTTCTTCATGTTCCGAAACCACGGGTTCTGTGAGACCTGCCCCGGTTTCCTGGTCTGCCGCTGGGAGGGGCACGCGGACCAAGTGGCACCACCCGCCATCATCGACCGCCCATTCGGCCGCAGCGGCGGTGAGAGCGAAGCCTGCGGCGAACATCACAATTGATGAAATCCTCATGACTTGTCTTGATTTCATTTGGCCAGCCTCCTTTCTCCAGTTAGATGCGTTTTCAGACTTCTTTATTCGATCAAGTAATAAATTCCATCGGTCTGCTTCACTTAAGGTGCGATTTTCCTTTCCTCCGCGGGGGCTGGTTCGCCTCCGATGTATCCATAGTTTTTCAGGTTTTCCAAGTCGGCGGGTGGCAACCGCAACAAGCCGGGATCGCTGGTGAATTCCTGGTACAGGCCGGCCAGACGGGCGCAATCTTGCAGGTGGTGCGTCAGCAAGGATTTCAAATGCGAAACGGTTTCCGGATCTGTATCGATGACATTCGTTTGTTCCCGCGGATCGGCGGTCCGGTTATAGAGCTCCCAAGTGTTTTTCTGTTCCCACCAGACTAATTTTTTGTCAAGAAACACAACCCCGGCTTTATCCGATTCATGCGGTCCTGGATTTGTGCCCCCCCCATGGTGCAGAAAAATCGGGCGCTGAATCCATTCTGTTCCCCCTTCCCCCCCAAGGGCCGGCAGCAAGTTGCATCCATGGCATTCCTCCAGGGGGGGCCAGTTGAGGAGGGCGGCCAGGGTAGGAAACAAATCGGCATGAGTGACGGGCACAGGGATTCGCGTTCCCCGGGGAAGGCGGGCAGGGTAAAAAAGGATGGAAACCGTGCGCACCGCTTCATCAAAAAGATGCGCGCCGTGCCCGTTCCAACCGTGTTCCCAAAATTCCTCCCCGTGGTCAGAAAGCAGCCAGATCACCGTACGGTCCAGCACGCCCTGCCAAGCCAGTTCCCGCAGCACCTGACCGATACGGCGGTCTTCGGCGGTGATTTCTTCGAAATACGCTTCTTCTTTTTGTTGCCGTTCGGCCTTATCGGCGTCGGAGAGGGCCAGATCGTTAGAAAAACCCGTTTGACCGTGATACAGCCCCAGCCAGGGTGCCGGGGGCGCGTAGGGTTGATGGGGGCCCATGTAATGCAAGTACAGGAAAAACGGCTCATTCAGAGAACGCAAGTGCTCTATCCCTTTAGGGGTGACTTGTGATTCCCACACCGGGCATTCGTACACATCAAAGCCCCGGCCGAAACCGAACGCGGAGGTAATTTGCGAGTTGCTGGAAATTCCGCAGGTATAGTACCCATTTTTCTGAAACGCCTCCGGCAAAAGGGGCACTCCCAGGAACAAGGCGGCGTCTTGCGTGGAATGGCGGACCGCGCCGTGCGCCCGGGGCTGCAGACCAGTGAACATCGAACCGATGCTGGGGCGGGTGGAGGACGAAGCGCCGTACGATTCCGTGAAGAGCACTCCCAGCGAGGCCAACATGTCCATGTGCGGGGTAAGTATGAAGGGATGGCCATAGGGAGAGGTGCGGTCCGGCCGCAAGGTGTCGATCATCAAAAAGACCACGTTGGGAGGCGTGGCGTCTGGATCGAGGGTGCGAACCGGTTTGTTCGCGCCGAACAGGCGGGCTAAAAAGGAAGGCGAGGGATAATTCCGGGTGATGGACAGCCCCTCGGCCGGAACGATCAACACTTCGGGGCGGCAAGTTTCCTGCTGCCGGGGAGAAAGGCCGGGATGGTTTTCAGAAACCCTTTCAGGTTTTCCAGTCAGAACCGAGTGGATCTCATGTCGCCTGAGGGAACCGCTATAGGTGAGTTGGCAGGTCAGATAAAAGCGGTCCGCGCGATTCAATTCCAACCGGTCTTGCGGTAAAGCTATTTTGAATCCCGCTTCGGTTTCCAATCCCCAGTGCAAGGACCAATTTTTTAATTGCACGTCTTCAATATGAATACGGACAACACCTTCTTCATACGGATATAGAGGATCGGATTTGTATTCGAAAATCATCCGCTGGCTCGTGGCGCTGGCCGGAGTGGCCTGCCCGGTGGGATACACGCCCACCAGGGTCAGAGACATGGGAGAAGGCTCCCCGGCCGAATCCCCGGGAAGGGGTGAAAACCAAAAGGTGAAAAAAAACAGGTATAAGCTGCGGCAAGATCGTGGATTCATTTGCGATGCCGTGGATTCATTTGCAAGAGATACGCCGGGAGAGAGTCGAACGTCACTTGTATTGATTCTTCCGGGAAGTGCGTACCTGAGGAGGGAAAATCGCTTCCATTCCCTCCGGGATGAGGGCGGACACCAAAGTCCACCCCTACATAATTACCCTTTCCCTGCCCCTCTTCCAGAGGGAGAGGGGATTTTGGGTGTGATTTGCGTCGATCAATTCGAAGAGATGAGAACCGGTGATCAGAAAAATAGTCCACACTTGCCGGATGTGCCATTTTTTTATGGGTATTCAGTTCTTTAAATTCTGTGCGGAAACCGCCGGCCGTATGGAGACGATTATACCTTTGTTGTGTGATCAGGGTAATGCGGCTGGGATCATGAATGGCTCCATACTGCCAGCCCGCGGAAAAAGAAAAGAATTCGAAGTGGGAACGTGTCTGAGTATACCCTCCCTGCGGGTAATTTATAAAATATTTTTAATAAGATTATGTATAAATAAATGTGATCACTTTTTCTGTAAATGCGCTTGATTTTTAAGCCTGATGGAATACCATAAAACAACAAGGCATAGGGGGAAGGATTCCTATTCATTCGCCTCTTACTATTCCATCGAGACGCATAAAATCGGCTAATGTAAATTGATGGCAAGGATCCATCCGCCAGTCAGGGATATCGCTACCAGGAAAGGAAAAAACAACAATGAAACTGGGGGAACATCTTGGGGTATTTTTGTGCTTCTTGGGTGTGTTCGCTGCCATCACGGGCCTGGGATACGCGGAGAGCGAACCGAATGACAATCTCGCGTCCGCCAATCCGATTCCGGTCAATGGGGTGGATAGGGGATCGCTCACTTCCGCCATTCCTTCCGACGTTATGGATTTCTATTCGGTTTCGGTTCCTTCTGACGGATTTCTGCAGGTGGAGGTGACGCCGGCCGCGGAATTGCGGATCGGGATTACTTTATTGGATACCAACGGGGTGGCCGAGTTAGCCACCCAGGATGCCACCGGCATGGGCGTGAATACCGGAATTGTGTTCAGCAATCTTCAGGCCGGGAATTATTTCATCGCGGTCCGGCTGATCGCGGGGGAGGGGGAATATGGAATCAGCGTCCATTTCGCGCCCGTTGAGTCAGTAGATGCCGAACCGAATGACAAACCGGCCGATGCCTTAACATTCCCCTTAAACAAGGAAATGAGGGGCCATCTGGGATTTCATGGCGGCCTTTTGACGGACCGGTATGATTTTTATGCGATCACGACTCTTGTGAACGGTTCTTTGGATATCACCGTCTATCCGGATGGAACCCTGCGGGTGGCGCTCTACCTGATTGATACCCGTGGCGCGGCCGTGTTGGGTGCCAAGGACGAGAACGGCAAGGGCGGTTCCGAAAAAGTGGTCCATAACGAACTGGCGGCGGGTAGATATTACGTCCTGGTGGAGGCCACCGAAGGTTATGGATCATACACGTTGACCAATCTGCACACAGCCAATCCGGTTCTCAACGATCCAGAACCGAATAACTCGCCCGCGCAGGCCGTGTTGGTCTCATTGGTTCCTAATGGAAATACGCACTCAGGATTTGGGCAAGGCCAATTGGGATACTTTGGCGGCGCGTTCCGGGATGAGCGGGATTTTTACCGGCTGGAACTTCCCCAGTACGGAAATCTCCAACTCAGTACAATGGTTCCGGATGAATCCAATTTGAAAGTCGGATATACCCTCTATGATTCCACTTTACGGTTCATCGGACAAGGATCCGGTTATGCCGGTTTGACGGGAGGGACGTACTATGTCGAGTTGTGGCGCGAGAGCGGTTTCGGCGGATATACGTTTACGCCCTCGTTTGAGCCACAATCCGCGCCGGAACCGTTTTCGCAACCCGTCACAGATTTGTCACCGAACGGCCATGTGGAAAATGTCTTTCTCTCTGAAACCACAAAGTCCATTTTTTATAGATTATTCCTGCCGGTTGACGGGGCACTGACACTCCGTACGGTATGTAGTGAGACCGTATGGGAAAAAACCTACCTGCTCCAAGCGGATGGTACGAGTACGATTAGTGCGTCAGAGAGCTATTACACCACCGAAGAACGGTCCTTTTCCGTGCCGGACATGCGGGCGGGAGTGTATATCGTGGAACTCCGGCCCATAAGCCGGGAAGGGGCAGTGACGCTGACCACCGTGTTTACGCCGGCTCCCCTTGTGGACAGCGAACCGAACGATTGTTGGACTCAATTGCCAGAGAAGATCGAACTGAATCAACCCGCCGGGGGGCATATCGGCTATTCCGGCAATGGCTGGAGAGACACCAACGATTGGTTTGCATTGGATGTGCCCGATGATGGAGAATTGTCCATCACCTGCGAGTCCGATGAAACGCTCTGGTATCTGATCTATCTGTATGATTACCGGGAAGGCAGCACGCTCCGGGAGCTGGCCCGGGCGGAGGGTTACTATACCACCGCTTCCCGGACTCTCGGGAAAGCGAACGCCAAAGCCGGGAATTATTTGGTCCGAGTGTATGCCCCAGGCCGTTATGGGAATTATCAGTTCACAGTGACGCAAAAACCCAACCGGAGCGGGGATGCCGAATCGAATGACTGGGCGCACCAGGCCCTCCCCATGACCCTGGGTGGAGGAACCGTGGGACACCTGGGATATGACACTCCTTTCCAGAACGACTTGACGGACTGGTACAAGGTGGAATTACCCGCTGACGGAACCTTGACCGTTTCCATGCACGCGGATGCCACCTTGTGGTACCGGGGATATTTGTATCATGCCGATGCCGTGACCGAAATCAAACGTTTGGAGGGATACTACACTGCGGAGAAACGGGAGATGAGTGTACCCAACCTGCGTGCGGGCGTCTATGCTATTCGGATCGAGAGACTCGGCAACTTTGGCACCTATGAACTCTATACCTCCTTCACGGAGAAACCGGTCAAGGATACGGAGCACAACAATTATCCAACCATGGCCGTGACAATGGCGCCCGGTGAAATCCGGCAAGGCGCTCTTGGTTATTTTGATTTGAATTTCAACGACCGGACGGATTGGTACCAGGTCGATGTGCCCGTCAAGGGGATCTACCGCCTCTCCTGGCAATCCGAGAACACATTATGGTCTCAGGCCTTTTTATACGCTCCGGACCGGCTGACCCGGATCAATTCGTGGGAAAACTATTATACCAGTGTGGCCCATAGCCGGGATCTGGAGTTAGAACCAGGCACGTATTTCATTCAATGTTGGGCGGCCTCTCAATATGGATTCTATTCTTTATATTTCGGCGATTCCGCTACGGCGGCAGTTGGATCCTTGACCGGGAACGTGACTTCGGCTGGCAATTTCCCCTTGACGGAAGTGGATTGCACGATTTTGGGAAGGACCCTCAAAACCGGTTTTTCCGGCAGTTTTTTGTTTGAAGGCCTTCCACCGGGAACCTATCCCATCACTTTCAGTTCCGGTGCGAAATACTACGCGGTCACCCAGAACGCCACGATCCAGCCGGGTCAAACCACTCTCCTCAACATAGTGCTGCAAGAAAGCAACAAGACCGCGCCCGCCGATGTGGAGAAATTCTACGGGGAATCACGGGACCGGTATGTGCATCTCTATTGGACCCCGTCCGTCAGTCCGGATGTCCCCGATGGCGGCGGATACAAACTCTATATCAATGGGCAGACGCCATTGGATTTGGGGAATGTGTTGTCGTACCGGTCCGATGGATATGTCAACGGAATGACCTACACGTTCCGCCTGACCGTGTATGACAAATTCGGCAACGAGAGCCCGGGGACCACCTTGGCGCTCGATCTGCCCGGGACGCCGGTCACCCCCACACCGACCCCCCCGGGGACGCATCCCACGCCCACCCCTACGGTGACACCGACGTCGGGCCAACCTCCAGTTCCCACGCCCACGCCAGCCGAAGGCGAAGCGACACCCACTCCCATTGTGACGGGACCGGTCGAGCCGGATTGGATATGGGAATTTGACCAACCAGAACTGGCGGCCAACGGTTGGGCGGAAATTCCAGGAGGTTTCGACAGCCGGACACCAGGGGCTTATTCCACCCGGTTCGCGTTCTCGGAAAATCAATTTGCGGCTTCGGAAGATCAGGTAGGCCTTGCGGTGGCGGTCAACCCCGGTGAAGTGACGTTCCTATTAACCCAAAATTCGATTAATACCGAGGGGCATCCCGCGTTGCTACGTGCTAAGGTGCGCAGCAATCAGGCGAACGCTCAGATCGTCCTCGGCGCATTGCGGGGCGGAATTTTCTCCAATGAAAACGTCGATGGGACCCTGGGCATGACCATGGACATGAGCAGCCAGGCATTCATGGACCAGGAAGGGATCCTCTCCGTGGTGTACCGGCCGGATACGGGAGACATCATCAATCCCTTCCTCCAGGTGGCCGGCGCGCAGGGCGGGACCGTAACCGTATGGGTAGACCGGATCGAGGTGTACATTCTGCAATCCGGCAAGGCCTATCCCGGCGAGTTGTTCTGGTAAGACCCCCCCAAAATTTATCGGCTATCCTATAACCGCCGGTGAGGTATCCCCCCACCGGCGGTTTGGTTTTACGAAACGCGGGAATCGATTCGGTTTGGAGAGGAATAAGCGAACGATCCCGTAATTGGCTTCATGGGATTGAAACTCCACCCACTCGGCATGATTTGCCTATCGGGAAATCTCAATTGTCCTTTCAATCACCACGAAGTACTTGATTTAATTTGATATACACCGTTGGCGCGTATATTGCTTGCCACTCTATTGAATTCTCATCGAGGGTAGCGAAATGGCTTTGGATTCCATCTCCCAGCCCGCGGCATGGTCTACCAGCCTCTTCCGGCCGGTCCCGGTCAATCAGTTGCAGCAGAATCTGGCGCAATTTTACGAACGGACTTCCAGTTTTGTGCAAGAGCAATTTCAAGAAATGGCCGAATTGGCTCAATACGGAAATCATTCATCCAAAACCAAACGGGAATCCGAAACCCGGACGGCACCGCCCCGGCTTAATCCCCAGGGATTGGGCACGTTTCTGGATATCCGCGTGTAGACCAAACCAGGATAGGCCGGAGTAGACGGTTTAGCCCATCGCCCCCATGCTTTTGGCCGTGTTGACTCTGTCGCTCAGACGGATATGAGGCCGGCGGAGACGCATGTTTTCCACCTCCCATACATAGCCGTGAATCGCCACGTCATTCGGTATCCATGGTGAATTCCGCAGCAGTTCGACTTGTTTTTCGCAGGTTTCATCGACATCGGTGAACATTTTGATCCATTTGCCAAAGGCCTCTTTTTCAAGTTTCAATTCAGGCAAATCCGGATCAATGGGGACGTTGGCGGGATCAAGGCCTTTTTCCTTGAGCGCGTTGGCCAGATACTCGCCCGTGGTGGTCATCATGCCGCATTCGGTGTGGTTGAGGACAATGATTTCCCGCGTCCCGAAAAATTGCGTGGTCAGCATGGCCGAGCGGATTACGTCGTCGGTTACCAGCCCCCCCGCGTTGCGGAAAATATGCGCGTCACCCAGGCGGATCCCCAACGCTTGTTCGACAGGCAGGCGCTCATCCATGCAGGCCAGTACGAACAACCGGCGGTTGCAACAAATACCTTTTTGCCTTCTCCACGCCCAAGCCTCGCGCTCAGCCAATTCCATGTCGATTTGTTGGTACAGCATCGATTGCCTCCAGGATAGGGTGAAATCGAGGGAGAGTAACGAGATGAATAAATTGTCTATATTATATATAGAAATGCTGAATATGGCAAATGATCGGATACTCGTTCAATCTCCGGTAGGGGCATCGATCTCAGTACTTTTAGAAGGAGGGATGAAAACCATCCCTGAAAAATCCATCTACTCATTCCGCAACCTATCCTAAATCTCAAATATAGAAATAACGTTCGGCAGTGGAGAAATGAAATGTGTTTATATTTTTCTGGAAAGATGAATGGAATCATGCCGTAAGCGCAAGAGAATCTGTTTCCAAAGATGGAGCGCGTGATGCCAGGCCGATGGAATTGATTAACTCCCTGGGGGTTTCCCATTCCATGACGACAGTGGATAATGGCCGAGCGAGAGCGGATTGGATAGCGGCCGCGGTATAAGCTGGTTCCGATTGGGCTCGCAGAGAATCCTGAAAGAGCTTCATGCCCACAATGCCCGGTTTGGATGCCCGGGCGGAGGGGATTATTATGTCAAGCCATGCGGATTCACTGGGAATCACCGGGGTGACAGGAATCATGACAATGTCACACGGGAAGGTCTCCAGCGCCCGGGCCACAAGGGGCGCGTTGCGGTGTGCCGTAAGACCAATCCAGCGGATCCAGCCTTGGTCCCGGGCCCGCAAGGCAGCCGCTAGCACCCCGCGGGGTGATTCCATCGCGCGCCAATCGGATTCCGTGCGGAAATCGTGGATCATCCAAATATCGAGATAATCGGTCCTCAGGCTTCGAAGTGAGGTGTGGAGGTCGTGTAGAGCCTCGTCCGCGGAACGACTTCGAGTTTTAGAGGTAAGAATGATCCCGTCCCGCTTCCGGGAACGCAACGTGTTTCCCAGCAGGATTT
This sequence comes from Candidatus Omnitrophota bacterium, assembly GCA_013177805.1. Lineage (GTDB taxonomy): Bacteria > Hinthialibacterota > Hinthialibacteria > Hinthialibacterales > Hinthialibacteraceae > JABLXU01. The sequence continues at coordinate 5,895 of JABLXU010000048.1, read as the reverse complement.
CCGTTTGACCGTTGCCGTAGACGCGGGCGGTGTCGACATAATTGACACCGGCGTCCAGGGCCGCATGCACCAGGACCGTGCATTCCCTGGCGTTCAGCCGGTGAAAATGGCTTGTTCCCAAGCCCAAAAGGGAAACCGCCACCCCGGTGCGGCCCAAAAGGCGCTTGGGCATAGTCTCGGCTTTAAATAATGTGGTGACCGTGATCCCCAAACCACAGCAATACAAAAATTCCCGGCGGTTCATGCGTTTATCCTGGAGAAATCGCGAATCGGTTTCCTTCGGGAAATCCATACCAAAATCCCGGCTGGCGGGCTAGGCCATTAACCTGCTGCTCGAGAAAGAATATAAAAGAGGGTCATGGCGCTGACATCCTCGGGATTCTCTTCGAGGTAGCGGGCAAGGCGGCGGTGATGAAAACGGAAATCATAGGGGTTGAGCCGCAGGGATTGGAGCGAGGGAAGCGGGGTTTGTGTTTGTTCCGCCAAGGCGATGCTATGCTCCAAGGCTTCCGAGGCTTTGTGGTATTCCCCTTGGTAAAAGAGAGATAAGCCATAGGCGAAATGGACGGCCGGGTAATCCGGTGAAATAGTTACGAGGCGTTCCCAGGTTCTCAGGGCGCGTGTGTAATTCCGCAGGGTGAATGCGTCGATTCCCTGGATGTACAACCATTCCCGGGGGGATTTTAATTGTGGAGCCGGCGGGGATGGTGAAGATGGTTTGGCATCCGAAGGCGTAGCGGTTTGCGGGAGAGACTGCAACTCCTTGGATGCCGTCCCCGCGGGTTTGGGTTGAATCGCGGCGGTGGTGTCGATGATTCGCGGGGTTTCGGGCTGAGTGGCCCCTTCCGGCAGCCTGGCGGCATCCGGGTCCATGTCCCAATCCGGTTCCACGAGGGCTGTGGCGTTTTGATCCATCGGGTAAATGTAATGGGGGGGGATCAGCGCGGGCGGCTGCAACAAGGGATTGAGGCTGGGCAAAGAGGGATACGCCCCACTCGGCCAATCGGGATTTACCGGCGGGGGAACGTTCAGAGGACGGTGCTGTTTATCGAACAAACCTCCGGAATCGAGTGGATGGCGGTTCAGCCCATTGATCCCCCAAGTTTCCAGGTATTCACTGTCAAAAGCATCATCCAGGCCAGGGGTGTAGGGATCGGTCAACCCTCCGCCGCCGGGAGCTTGTAACCTTTTTCTTGAATCCCCCCCGCCGGCAAAATAACTGCTGCCGAGATTCCTGTAATTCTGGCGGTACGTGGATGGATTATAAGCCTCCCGGTACCGCTGGCCATAATCCGGCGTGCTGTAAAATTCCCGGTACCGTTGCGAGAAGGATTTGGGTTTCGGATCCGTAGAAGCACCGGGGGAAGATGGCTTGGAATCCGCGACACGGGTATTTTCTTTGCCCGGAATTTGGGGTTCGGGCATAGGGAATCCCGGGATGGAAGACTTGTAGTTCTTCGAATCCGGGCTTTGAGGCTTGGGCATGGGGAATCCCGGGATGGAGGACTTGTAGTTTTTCGAATCCGGACTTTGGGGCTTGGGCATGGGGAATCCCGGGATGGAGGACTTGTAGTTTTTCGAATCCGGGCTTTGAGGCTTGGGCATGGGGAACCCGGGGATGGAAGACTTGTAGTTTTTCGAATCCGGGCTTTGAGGTTCAGGCATGGGAAATCCGGGAATCGAACTGGATGTAGTTTTCGATGTTGCCCGGTTTGTTTCCTGCGCGCCGCCGGAAAAACTGGCGAACAGCCCAAGGATCAACAATCCGCTGATCCAGAAATACCGATACCTGTTCATGATCCACCTCACTTTCACCATTATAACATGAGATATTCAAACCGCACATAAAAGAGGGATTGCGATCCGTTCTGATTTCCTGGAAGGATTGCTATGATGGGAATACACCTTCATTCCGGAAAATCATAAAGTAACGATCATCAAGACGCTATCATCATCACAAAGGACTCGATTGGAGAGATGAAAGAACCATTGTTGGAAGCATTGGCAAAGCGGGTTTTATTGGCGGATGGGGGAATGGGATCGGCCATTTACGCCCAGGGATTTTTTGTCAATCAGTGTTATGACGAATTGAACCTTTCGCAACCCGCTGTCATTCAAAAGATTCACCGGGAATTCGCCCGGGCGGGGGCGGAAATCCTCACGACCAATACCTTCGGCGCGAACCGGATTCAATTGAAAAGTTTCGGATTGTACGACAAATGGGAAGAGATCAACCAGCGGGGAGTGGAATTGGCCCAGGAGGTCGCGGAGGAAACATTGTACGTGGCAGGCTGCATCGGCCCGGTGCCCCGCGCGGAAGAACGGCAATTGGATTCGAGCCGGATCGCCGCGGCGTTCCGGGAACAGGCCCTTGTGTTGGCGGACAGTGGGGTGGATCTGATCAAACTCGAATCGTTTCATACGTTGGATCAGCTGCAATTGGCCTACGAGGCCGTGACCAATGCCGCGCCGGAGATTCCCGTGTGGGTCTCGCTGCTCGCCCAGGCATTCAACGGCGGGAATCAATTGTCGCCGGAATGGTACATAACGGCGGTGAAAAGATGGGGCGCCCAGTTGGCTGGCGTGGACGGCGGCAGCGCACCGGAACTTCTCGACTTGGTCCCTGGGCTGGTGAAAGGAGCAGGAGATACCGTGAAAGTGGCGGTGTTGCCTAGTGCCGGGCTGCCAGAACTCGTAGAAGGGCGCTTGTTATACCTGGCCTCGCCCGAGTATCTGGCTGATTACGCGCGCCGGTGCGTGCAGAAAGGCGTGTCCGTCATCGGCGGAAGCGGGGGCGTCACGCCCGCGATGATCCGCGAAATGGATTCGTTTCTGCGCTCGATTCAACCCCGCAAGGTGATCACGGTGATTTCGGAACCCGTACCCGAACCTTCCGAAGAAGAAAGCCTGCCGCCCATTCCTCTTGAGGAACGAAGCCCCTTCGGCCGGATGCTGGGGAATAAATTCGTGATTTCAGTCGAACTGGATCCACCCAAAGGAGTAGACGCCACCAAGTCCGTGCAGGGAGCCAAGTTTCTCTATGAGCATGGGATCGATGTCATCAACATCGCCGACGGCCCGCGCGCGACGGGGCGGATGTCTCCTATCGCGCTCTCCGTCCTGGTCAAGCGGGAAGTGCCCATCGACACCATCATCCATGTATGCGCCCGCGACCGCAACCTGTTGGCCTTGCAGATGGATCTGATCAGCGCCAACGCCATGGGTATCCGGAACCTGATGCTGATCACCGGAGACCCCCCCAAGATGGGCATGTATCCCGACGCCACCGCCGTGTTCGACGTCGATTCGATCGGCCTGGTGGTGAATTGCAATCGGCTCAACCGGGGCCTGGATTTCGCGCGACGACCGCTTAAGGGTCAAACGGGATTCGTCATCGGCGTGGGGTGCAATCCCGGCGCCGCCGACCTGGACCGAGAAGCCGAGCGGTACGAACAAAAAGTGTTGGCCGGGGCGGAATATGTTTTTTCGCAACCGATTTACGACAACGGCTTGCTGGAAAAATTCCTGGACAAGATCAAACATGTCAAGCCGATCCCCTTTTTTGTTGGGATTCTGCCGCTGGTCAGTTACAAGAACGCTGAATTCTTCAACAACAACGTTCCGGGCATGCAAGTCCCGCCGGAGATCATGAAACGGTTGGCCCGCCACGACACCAAGGAGAAGCAGCAGGAGGAGGGCATCGCCATCGCCACGGAAGCGCTGGTCGAAGCACGGCGGCATCCTTTGGTCAAAGGAGCGTATATCTTTCCCGCTTTCGGCCGCTATGACCGGATCCTGACCATGCTAGAAAAGGCGGGGGTGCGGTAAAGAATCCCACAATCCATTCGTAAAAGGAATTCATCCTTTATGCTTCCCTCCCCCTTATGCGTTGTCTATTCTGACCGTTTCAAGGAGCATGACACCGGGCGGCATCCGGAAAATGCCCACCGCATGGACGCCATTATCAACCTGCTGCAAAAATCGTTGCCGCCGGAATCTGTCTTATGGAAAGAGCCCCGCCACACAGCCGGGGAAGAGCTGGCCTGGATCCATGAAAAATCGCTCATCCAATCGATCAAGGACCTTGCAGAAACAGGGGGAGGATCCGTGGATCCGGATACGGTCGTCTCTCCCGCCTCGTTCGAGATCGCCTGCCTCTCCGCCGGGGCCGGTCTGGCAGGAGTGGACGCTATTTTTAACCGCGAAGCCCGGCGGGTCTTCATCGTTTCCCGCCCGCCCGGTCACCACGCCATGCCGTCGGTGGCGATGGGTTTCTGCTTGTTCAACAACATCGCCCTGGCCGCCCGCTACGCGCAAAAGCAATATGGAATTGAGCGGATCCTGATCCTGGATTGGGACATTCATCATGGCAATGGAACCCAAGCGGTGTTTTATGAAGATCCCACGGTGTTTTTCATCTCCACCCACCAGCATCCCCTTTATCCGGGGACGGGATTTCCCCACGAAACCGGAAAAGGCCAAGGAAAGGGATTCACCCGCAACCTTCCGTTTCCCCCGTACACCGATCCCGAGATTATTCTTGAAGCGGTTCAAGAGACGTTGGACGAAGTGGTTCCCCGCTTCAAACCGGAACTTTTACTGATTTCCGCCGGCTTCGACGGCCACCGGGAAGATCCGCTGGGCAACTGGCGGCTGGAAGAAAAGCATTACACGGCGCTCACGGACATGGCGCGGGCGCAAGCTAACCGGTCTTGCGAAGGCCGGGTCCTTTCGTTTCTGGAAGGGGGATACAACCTGACCGCCTTGGCGGATTCCTGCCTGGCACATTGCCAAGCGCTGTTCAAGAAATAATCCCGAATGGGATTCACGTGGAAGACAGGCGGCAGGCGGCCTGATCAGCTGGGCGGCATCAATCCTCCGGCAGGGGTTGGCCCTTGGTTTCCGGCGCGAAAAGGATGGCAATGATCCCCGCCACGTAAATGAACGCCACGATGCTGCAGGCCAGGCGGAAGGGATTATCATAACCGGCCAGCAACAGCCAATCCGCCAGCGCTCCCATCAACCAGGGGAAAGGCGCGGACAAGTAGCGCACGGTGTTGTAGCAGAATCCCACTCCCGTGCCCCGCAACCGGGTGGGATACAACTCAGGAAAATAAATGGAATAGCCCGCGAAGACCGACAATTGGGCGAAGCCCATGAGAGGCAGCATCCAATACGCGTCCTGGGCGGAATTCAGATTGTTAAAGACGTAAATCGTAACTCCCAGGCTGAGAATGAATGAGACCAGGAAGGTAGGTTTCCTTCCCCACCGGGCGGCAAAGAAAGTAAAGGTGAACATGCCGAAGAACGAGCCGCAATCCTGAAGGGCGGTGGCATTGCCCCGCACCCAGTCTACGACTTGTTGTGGTTCGCCTTTCAAGGCGGTGGAAATCAATTCGGGAGAGAAGAATCCCACGCCCCACAGCCCGGCCATCCCGGCTAGGCCCAAGAACATGCCAATGATCGAATGATACCGCCAACGGGGATGGCGGAATAAATCCGGCAACGAGCCCACTTGCTTTTGGGTGATCCCCCCCCGCCGGGACGCCTCCTTGGCCTTGATCCAAGGTTCCGGCTCCCGCAACACAAATACAATGGGAATGACGAGCAGCGCGGGCAGGATGCCCACAAAAAAGAGGATCCGCCAGCCCGATAAACCAAACAAAAATTCCGGGGCGCCTGGCTGTATCTTCGTGCTGATCAGCGAACCCATGATGTTGCCGGTGGCGGACAACGCTTGCAACGATCCCAGCGCCAGGGTACGGAAACCCGGCGGCACGCTTTCCGCAACCAAGGTCGTAGCCGCGCCGAACATGCCTCCCACGCCCATACCGACGAGGAACCGGTAGATCATGAATTCCTGCCACGAATGGGAGTATCCGGACAGCCCCGTAA
>JABLXU010000047.1 GCA_013177805.1 Candidatus Omnitrophota bacterium | reverse complement strand
TCCGGTACATTTCACGCATGCGTTCAAGGTGATCCGGCGCGAGGCCCGCGAACCACTCCAGCGCGCTCCCTATCCCGTACCAGCCGGTGATGAGATAGCGGTTCTGCACCCACGAAAAAACCCAGGGAATCGCCCGCAGGTCTTCCATCCCCACCATGCGGTCGCCTTGGCGCGACACGGGCCGCGAGGCGATGGGCAAGTGGCTGATGGAGGCGATGGGAGTGGATTGAATGTAAAACGGCCAGAACTCCGGATCGTCATACACGAGGGCACGGTAGGTCCGGCGGGAATACTCAGCCATGCGGGCCATCGATTCGCGCCATTGGGTGGCCGTTTCGTTCACCTCGTACCGGGAAAGGGAAGAGAACAGCACCGCGCCCACGATCTGTTCCAGATGGCGGTGGGCAATGGGCGCGAAACTGTAACGGAACGAAATCACTTCCCCTTGCTCAGTAAAACGGATGCGGCCATTGAGGCTTCCTGGCGCTTGAGCGCGGATGGCTAGATACGCGCGGCCTCCGCCCCGGCCCACGGTGCCCCCCCGGCCGTGGAACAGCCGCCAATCGACACCGTGGTCCTGGCAAACGCGCGCCAGCCGGTCCTGAGTGTCCTGGAGATTCCAGTTGGCGGCCATGTAGCCGCCGTCCTTGCTGCTGTCGGAATAGCCCAACATGATTTCCTGGAACCGTTTGCGGGCGTTCAACTGCATGGCGTATGCTTCATTGGCGAAAAGTTCTTCCATCAGCCGGCCGGATTGCGCTAGGTCGTCGATGGTTTCGAACAGGGGCACGATGTCCAGGTCACTCTCCAGCATCACCACCGGCCCTTGCTGACGGAACCGGACCAGCCCGGCTTCCTTAGCCAGCACCAGAACTTCGAGCACGTCGCTGATCGAATGGGTCATGCTGATGATGTAGGAAGGGACTACCTCCGGCGAGAAAAGCCGCCCCGCTTCGCGCATCACTTCGAAAATCCCCAACCCCAACCGGACCCGCTCCGGCCGCGGCCATTCCGGTGATAACAGCGGCCTTGGATTGAACATTTCCTGGGTGAGAAGCCGGATTTTTTCGAATTCGGTCAGCCCGGAATACAAACTGCCGTCCGGAATCAGGTGAGCGGCGGCGAAGATGTCGTCCAGCAGGCGTTCGTGCTCGTCGCTGTGCTGGCGGATATCGAGGGCAGCCAGGTGGAAACCGAACGTCTGCGCTTGCACGATCAGATCGGCCAGCGGCCCTCCCCCGGCGAGGACATGCGCGCGGCTTTGACGCAAATTGCCAAGCACCAGCTCCAGATCCTGTAAAAACTCTGCGGCGTTCTGATACGCCGCCGCGGGTGGCTGGGCCGCTTCGCCCAATGTTCCCGGATTCTTCAAGGATTTCACGTGCCGCAGGGTGGCCATCAGCCGGGTCCGGATGTAGAGCATCTTGGCGGCGTAGGGTTCATCCTGGTAGCGCTTCAGGAGATGGTCAGGGACCGGGACGGTTTCGCGGTCCCGCTCGAGCGAATCGCGCAGCGGGCGGTCCGCCGGCAGCAAACGGGCGCTGTGGGTGAGTTCACGCAACAACCGGGTGACGCGGCGGATGTAGAGGATTAGGACCTTTTTCCGCTGATACACCAGCGCGTTCCAGGTGACTTCGGGCGTCACCTTGGGATTTCCGTCCCGGTCCCCTCCCACCCAGGAGCGGTAGCGGAGAAAGGGCGGCAGCGTGAATTCCACACTGGGATACGCCTGCGCCAGCGCCTCGCGCACATCGCGGTGCAACCAGGTCACCACGTCGAAGATGGTGTGTTCCAAAAAATAGACGGCATTGTGGATTTCGTCGTCCACCGTCACCGGCTGCCAGCTGAGTTCCTCGGTCAGCCAAAGGGCGTTGAGGGCGCGGATCATTTCCCCCTCGAGGCGGACCTTGCGATTCAACGGCTGATCCAGGCGCACCAGCGTGTCAGGATACCCGTGTTCGGCCAACAGCCCTGCGATCATGTCCAGTTTGTCCAACACTGCCCGCCGCCGCGCCTCGGTGGGATGGGCGGTCAACGTGGGGCAGATATCCAGGCGGTGCAACAACTCCTGCATGGTGCCGGCATCCACGCCCTGTACCTTCATTTGCAGGATGGTATCGAGGATCGATTCCCGCCGCGGAGCCCGGTGCGCTTCCGCCTGCCGCTGGCGGTTGACGCGCACGCTTTCCTTCTGCTCGGCCAGGTTCAACAATTGGAAGAGCACCGTGTACCCCCGCAGAACCTGCCCCAGCCGCTGAGGATCGCGCAGCTCGGGATACGCCTCCCACACGTCCGTGTGCTCGTCGATCCGGCCGTCGCGGTACAACCGGCGGGCGGTCTCGATCATCTCCCGGCCGCCCTGTTCTTCCAAGACACGGCCCAGCAGCCGGTCGAGCAATTCGATATCCTCGCTCAGGGGATCGGACAAGCCGCATTCGCGGGGTTTCAGGTCTAAAAATGAAGGGGATGCCATGCTCGTTTCCTATATGTAACCGATGACTCATTTGCAGAGCAAGGTTGAATTCTGCCCTTTTCGGGCTTTCCCTCACCCTGACCCTCTCCCAGGGGGAGAAGGAAATAGTACTTTTCTCCTCTTTTTCCCAGCGCATTGCCCTGGGCTAACCGCTCGCGCTCCGTTGGCGCTTGAATCACCTGATTGAATTCCAGTGAATCCTGTATTCCAAAAACTCACCAGTAGCCTGCCCGCCCCGATACCCTTCCGTATTCTTCTTCCCTCTCCCTCTGGGAGAGGGCCGGGGTGAGGGGAAACCTTCCTTCCCGGATTAACATTCTGATTTGATACGAATCGCCTGGGTTCATTGAAGAGGTGCACTCGGCCGCATGCCCCTGTCCACTTTGCACCCGTCATTCTTCCGCGATACCATCAAGCCAAGTAATTTTGGCTCTCACTCTTCTCCCTGGGCTTTGGTGAAACCGGGCACACCATCGAACTCTTGCAACTTTTCGATATGCATCCAGCGGTGATGGCCATGGAGGCGGCGCAGCAGCTCCAGGATGGCCGGCTCGGCGTCGTCCAGGGCTGCGCCATTCCGTAGAACAAAACGGCAGCGCCACTGATCGACGCAATCCGATAACGCACGCGAGGGAGGATACACCTTGGTTCCCCGGTTGGAAATCATCTTCAATCGCCAGGGTGTCCCTTCGCATAACCATTCCAAGCTTTTGCCCAAGGCTTCCGTTTCCAAGCCGGATTCGATGAACACATCCACCCCGGTTTCTGCCCGCCGGGATGTTTTCACCAGCACCGGCTCACGGGAGACCGGGGGCAGCCGGATCGGATGATATTCGCGCCGGACGCAGGATTGGGCCTCGCGCCCCAGGTTGGCGATGACCGCGTCCGTGAACGCCCGGGTTCCCACCCCGCGCGCCCCGGCCACGTCACGGGTCAGGGCCCGGCCTTCCTCCAGCGTGAAGAAGAGGGCGTTCTCGATTCGCGACGCCGGTTCGAATTCGCCCAGATGCCGTAACATCATCACCGCCGAGAGGATCAGCGCCGTGGGATTGGCAATGTCCTGCCCGGCGATGTCCGGCGCGGTGCCGTGCACGGCCTCGAACAGCGCCACCTCGTTGCCGATGTTCGCCGAGGGCGCGAATCCCAGCCCGCCCACGAGCGCGGACGAGAGATCGCTGAGGATGTCGCCGTTCATGTTCGTGGTGACGATGATGTCAAAATCCCGGGGCTTCATGATCAATTTGTGGGCGCAGTTGTCCACAATAATATGCCGGGCCTCGATGTCCGGGTATTCGCGCGCCACGTCCTCGAACACGCGCTTGAACAGTCCCTCCGTCAGTTTCATGATGTTGGCCTTGGTGGCGCAATGAACGAGCCGGCGCCCCTCGGCCCGCGCGAACTCGAACGCCAGGCGGATGATCTTCTCGCTGCCCTTGCGGGTGATCAGTTTCAGCCCCTGGGCCACACCGGGCGTCTGCATGTGCTCGATGGCCGCGTAGAGGTCCTCGATGTTCTCCCGCACCACCACGATATCCACGTCCTCCCCGCCGAACGGCGCCGGCACGTTGGGCATGCCCCGCACCGGCCGGATGTTGCCATACGTCTCGAACATCTTCCGCAAGGTCACGTTGGCGCTTTTCCCTCCGGAACCGGCCTGGGTCTCCAGCGGCCCTTTCAGCGCCACGCGCGTGCGGTGTATCGAATCGATGGTCTCCGGCGCGACGCCCGTTTCCAGGCCTTTGGCGAACACCCGCGCGCCCGCCTCGCATTCCTCCCACTCGATCCGGGCGCCGGCGGCGTTAACGATCCGGCGCGTGGCCTGGATCACCTCCGGGCCGATGCCGTCGCCGGGAATCAGAGTCACGCTCTTCTTGGCGGGATCATGGATTCGATTCATCGGTTCATGGGTTCCTTCCCGATTGTATTCTTTCCGGTTTCTAGGTCTGGGCCGGGCATGGTTCGTGATGAAGTCCGCGCTATGTTTGAAAACATTTGGCAAGGACTTCCTCACCCCAGTCTTCTCTCTTTTCTACTCCTTCTCCCTCTGGGAGAGGGCTGGGGTGAGGGAGATAAAGAGACCCGCCGGCCATATCGCCATTATCGCAACATGCTTGACAGGTTGTATGATTCGCGAGATGAGATCATCCGGATGGAAACACGCAACCCATTATATCTCCGAATTCCGTTCCTTGAATCCAACCGGTTCCGCGGGCAATCCCGCGAAAACGGATGGACCAGATGGTTTCGTGGATCTGGCAGGTTGCCCGGAATCCCCTACAATGGTGGCGGAACAGAGTTCTGAATCGAATCCGGTCGAATCCAGGAAACTCGGGCATGAGGAAAGGAAGCGCCATGATTCAACGGTTCAACATTTCACCTCATCAAAAAAGGAAGGATTCCGTCGGTCGGCTCATTCCCGCTCGCTGTCCCCGGCACGCGTGGATCTCATGGATTCCCTGCGGAATTTTATTTCCCTGCGGAATTCTGGTGTCCTTGGGGATATTTCTGGGACTTGCTTGCTGCGGGCAGCCCACTCCGCTGGAATCCCAAACCGAGGCGGCGGCGTATGATCCCGCGAAGGATCCATTGGTCAATGTCTCCTCCCTCTTCGAACCCGCGCCCGGCGATCGGTCCAAGATTAACACCAACGACACCCTGTTCCTCAACCTGGACGGCAGCCCCCAGAACCTCAATCCGATCTTCATGTCCTCCATGTATGAGTTCATCGTCGCCGATTTGCTGTTCGATTCGCCCTTCACGTTCGACAGCAAGATGGAATGGAAGATCAATCCCGATTGGGTGGAATCGTTCCAGGAATCCGAAGACCACCTCTCTTTCACCGTCAAACTCAAGCCGGGCCTCCATTGGCACGACGGGACGCCGGTCACCGCCCATGACATCGTCTATTCCTGGAAAACCATCCTCGACGACCGCGTCCCCTGTCCCGCCGTCAAGACCGGCACCACGGAAATCATCGACTGCGTGGCCCTCGACGACCTCACCGTCCAATACGTGAACAAGGAAGCGTTGCCCACCTCGAAATGGAACATCTTCTTTCCCATCATCCCCAAGCATCTTTATGAAAAAGACCAGGATGCGAATCCCGATCTCCGCACCGGGGATTATTACTCGCAGCTCAACCGCCTCCCCGTCGGCTGCGGCCCCTACAAGATCGTGGACTGGATCGCCAACGACCGGATCATCCTGGAACGGTGGGAGGAGTATCACGGCCAAAAGCCCTACTACAAACGTGTCGTCTGCCGCCTGATCCCTGACCAGAATGCCCAACTCCTTTCGTTTGAAAAAGGCGACCTGGACTGCGCCTTGCTCACCGGGGAACAATTCTCCCAGCAAACCAACACCGACCGCTTCGCGGCCGTGGGCTATAAACTGATAAAGCCGGAATGGTCATACTACTACATCGGCTGGAACATGGACGGCAGCAATCCCTTCTTCAATGATCTCAAGGTCCGGCACGCCATGACCCACGCCCTCAACCTCCCCCTCATCCTGGAGAAGGTTTTCTACAACCTGAGCGAGCAGTGCCACGGCATCTACCATCAGGATTCCTGGATGTACAATCCGGAAATCCAACTCCTGGAATACGATCTCGCCAAGGCCTCCCAACTGCTGGACGAAGCAGGCTGGACCGTGGACAGGCAAGACGGCTGGCGCTACAAAACGATCGGGGATCAGAAGGTGAAATTCGAATTCACCATGCTCCTGCCCCAGGGCTCCTCCTACGCGCCCAAGGTTTCCAATTATTTCCAGGAAGATCTCCGGAGCATCGGCGTGGACCTGAAAACCCGCACCGTGGAATGGGCTACCTTCCAGCAGATGACCCGCAAGCACGAGTTCCAGGCGTACATGGCCGGCTGGGGCACCGGCACCGATCCCGACACCGGCTGGAACCTGTGGCGCACCGAGGAATACGACACGGGCCGCAACTACGGCGGCTATTCCAATCCCCGCGTGGACGAACTCTTCCTCCAGGGACGAAAGGAATTCGATTTCGAAAAACGCAAGAAAATCTACCAGGAAATTCACAAGATCATCTACGAGGAGCAGCCCTACACGTTCATCAGCAACCGTTCGAGCCTGTACGCGATCAACAAGCGCATCCGGGGTGTCCAGTCCGGCCCGCGCGGGATCTTCAACTTCGATCCGGCCGTCCGCGGCTGGTGGACCCCGGCGGGCCTCTCCTCCGCCGCCGCGATGGTGAAGTGATGCGCCTGGATCTCCTCTCCCGCGGGGCGGATCGTTACCCGCATGGGAAAACACCAGGAGGTGGATTCCAAGTGCAGTGGAGCCTGACAACGATCACTGGCCTTCTTCGATTCCCTCTCCCTCTGGGAGAGGGCCGGGGTGAGGGAAGCCCTGAAATAGCGTGACAGGGAACATGGATGCAATGGAACAAATCTTTACTCGATCAACCATTTAGGAACTGAATCGACACTCATGCTGTCCTACACCATCCGCCGGATCTTGCTCGCGTTGCCCACGCTCTTCGGGATCACCTTGGTGACTTTTCTGGTCATAAACCTCGCCCCGGGCGACCCCGCGTCCGTGCAGGCCGATCAGGTCATGGATCCCCGTGTCTCCATCCGCGTGTATGAGCAGCTGCGCGAGTATTATGGCCTCGACAAGCCGCTGCTGGTTCGCTACGGCGACTGGCTCAAACGTATCGTGACGCTGGATTTCGGCAACTCGATGACTCCCGACTCGCGCAAGGTTACGGTGAAGATCATGGAGCGCTTGCCCGCCACGCTTTCGCTGGCCGTGCTTTCGCTGGGCATTGGCTTCGCCTTGGCCATCCCCATCGGCCTGCTTTCGGGAGCGCGGCGCAACGGGTGGTTCGATACCGTTTCCAGCACGATTCTCTACGCGTTGTATGCCATCCCCAGCTACGTCATGGCCATCCCCCTGATTCTGTGGATCAGCATCGGGCTTGACCTGCTGCCGTTCCAGGGGATGAAATCCGACAACTACGAGCAGCTCACTACGATGGGCAAGGCGGCGGACCTGGCCAAACATTACGTGCTCATCACTTTCTGCTTCACTTACGGGGCGCTGGCGTTCCAATCCCGATTCGTCCGGCAGAACCTGCTGGAAGTCTTCCGGCAGGAATATATCCTCACCGCGCGGGCCAAAGGCGTGGGCGAAACCACGGTGGTGCTCAAACACGCCTTCCGCAATACCCTGATTCCCCTTGTGACGCTCTTCGGCATCACCTTTCCGCAGATCCTGGGCGGATCGGTCATTCTCGAAGTCATGTTCAACTGGCCGGGTATCGGGCGGTTGTTTTTTGAAAGCATATTGCAGCGCGACTATCCCACCCTCATGGCCCTTTCGTTCATCACGGCTTTCCTCGTGCTGCTGGGAACCTTGCTGGCGGACCTGCTGTACGCGGTAGTCGATCCCCGGGTGCGCTATGATTGAATTGCCCACCGCTCCCACGCCGCCCCCCCCGGAAAAAGGCCGCTCGCTGGGCCGCCTGGCCTGGGAACGCTTCCGGCGGAATCCGCGCGGGATGACCGGACTGGCCTTCGTACTGCTGATGGCCGCCATCGCCTTCTTCAGCCCCTTATTGGCCAACCGCCAGCCGATCGTCTGCCGTTACCAGGGACAATGGTATTTTCCCGCCATGGTGGAAGTCATCCAAAATATCCCCGGCGCGACATGGATCGTGCAAAAGTCGCCGCCGTTCAGCCAGGTGACCTTCAACGCCAAACGCGCCCTGACCGCCGCCGATTTCGCCCTCTGGCCGCCGATTCCCTTCGATCCGCGCGAAACCACGGTCAACACCCTGCAACCTCCCAGCCGCGAGCATTGGCTGGGTACCGACCAGAACGGCCGCGACATCGCCGCCCGCGTCATTTATGGCACGATCGTCTCCATCCAGGTGGGATTGGTGTCGATGGGCATCGCCACGGGGATCGGCATCTTCCTGGGCGCCCTGGCGGGGTATTACCAAGGCTGGACCGATATTCTGATCTCGCGTTTGATCGAGATCGTCCAGTGCTTCCCAACTTTTTTCTTGATCCTCTCCATCCTGGCCTGGCTGGAGCCCAGCATCATCAACGTGATGATCGTGATCGGCCTCACCAGCTGGACCTCCATCGCCCGCTACACTCGCGGCGAGTTCCTGCGCCTGCAGAACCAGGAATTCGTCCTGGCCACCCGCGCCCTGGGCTGCGGCTCGTTCCGGATCATGTTCATCCACATCCTGCCTAATTCCATCGCCCCTGTGCTGGTGACCGTCACCTTCGGCATCGCCTCGGCGATCTTGGCCGAAGCGGGGCTTTCGTGGCTCGGCTTCGGCGTGCAGCAGCCCGATCCCTCGTGGGGCAACATTCTGCGCGACGCGTACGAATACCTGCGCTCCGCTCCGCACATGGTCTACCCGCCGTGCGCCGCCATTTTTCTCGCCGTGCTATGTTACAACCTCGTGGGCGACGCCCTCCGCGACGCCATCGACCCACGGATCGCGTGATATGGGAGATCATCGAGAACCATCAGGGAATAATATATCTTTGCCGGATGAGCCATAAACTTAACGCAACGGTATCCAATTCCTTGGGCTGCGTGGACAAAAGTTCATGCGGCCCGGATTTCTTGCCGGTCCCAGCCTTAAAAAATTACTGAATGAGGTTATTTTCTTTATCAGACTATACCGCTCGCCCTTCTCTTCCATTTCAACCACCGGATAGGAATTCCACCTGATCCCCATCCATAAAGGAGGGTTTCCCGATGGTGAAGGTCCATTTCCCCGAACACTTGCGCCGGCATTTCGCCATCCCTCCGGCCTGCCATGCGGAAGGGCGAACAATCAAGCAGCTGCTGGCGCAACTGGAACAGGGGTATCCCGGATTGACCGGCTACCTTCTCGATGAGCGCGGCCGGCTGCGGAAGCACGTAAACATCTTTATTGGCAACGCAATGGTCCGCGACCGGGCTGGATTGAGCGATCCCGTGGGCGAGACGCAGGAAATCCATATTTTGCAAGCGCTGTCAGGAGGATAAACCAACCGTGGAGAAAAATATTTTGTTACTGGGATCCCGGAAAGGATTGATCCTTTTCGAACGGCGGAACGGAGACTGGAAGTTCCGCACCCTGTCGCACGCCGGGGCCGCGGTGTCGTACGCGATGATCGATCCCCGCCACGGCACGCTGTGGTGCTGCCTGGATCACGGGCATTGGGGTGCCAAATTGCAACGGTCGGACGACCTGGGCGCCACGTGGCAGGAAGTGGATGCGCCGAAATATCCCGAGGGGGCGGTGTTGGGCGCCACCTTCCCAGGCGTGGAGCCAGTGGAACCGGACTCCAAACCGCGTCCAGCCACTCTGAAATACCTGTGGGTGGCTCAGCCAGGCAATCCCGATCAACCCCACCGGTTGTACCTGGGAACCGAACCGGGGGGATTATTTTACAGCGAAAACGGGAACGGGCAATTCACTTTGGTGGAGTCGTTGTGGAACCACCCTACCCGCATGACCAGCTGGTTCGGGGGCGGACGGGATAATCCTGGTATTCACTCTATATTGATCGATCCGCGCGACAGCCGGCGGATATGGGTGGCAATCAGTTGCGCGGGCGTCTTCGAGACCGCGGACGGCGGCCAGACCTGGGAACCGCGCAACCGGGGCATGACCAACGACTATCTGCCCGATCCCAATGTGGAAGTGGGACATGATCCGCACCTGGTGGCGCAATGCCGGAAGAATCCCAACGTCATGTGGCAACAGAATCATTGCGGCATTTTCCGCACCGTGGACGGCGCACGGAATTGGACCCAGATTTCCGGGAAGGGCGGACCGGCGCATTTCGGATTCGCCATCGCCGCCGATCCGGAGGATGAAAACACGGCGTGGGTGGTCCCGGCGCAATCCGACCAAGTCCGGGCGGCATACAACCAGGCAGTATGCGTCTGCCGGACGGAAGATGGCGGCCGGAATTGGATAACCCTGCGCAAGGGATTGCCCCAGAGTCAATGCTATGACATTACTCTCCGCCACGCGCTGGATTATCACGCGAGCACACTGGTGTTTGGCACAACGACGGGCAACGTGTATTATTCCCATGACCGGGGCGATCATTGGCAATGTTTGGGAAACAATTTTCCCCCCATTTATTCGGTGCGGCTGGGATAAATGATGAGGTTGGCATCTCCCCTCTCCATATATCTGATCAACCGCAGCTTGCTCAATATCCATTCCTCTTCCGCGTTTTCCAGATGGACCTCTATCGTCCACCCCACCCAAAACGGGAATTCTTTTACCGCTTCCGGCAAAAGAATTAACCACGTGTGCTGCTGACTACCGCCCTCTTCAGAGAGGGAATAGCTGAATGACAGTGATTGGGTATCCTGCCCTGCTTCCCGGACATGAAACGTAAATTCAATCGCTTTGGGTACCGCGCCGGCAAATTCGATCTCTGCAAAGTCCCACGGCCGGGGATCGGTGTGCTCGCTGAGATGAATCCGCACGAGGTCATCCTCCGGATGAAACGCCACCTGTCCCGTTGTGGGATCCGCTTCTGCCCGCTTCCAACGGCCCTGGATCGTCAACGCGCCCCGAGCGTTCACCAGCGAAAACGGCATGGACACTTTTTCCAGGATCAGATTGGATAACTCCGCGTCGCCTTCCAAACAATCAATCCGCAGCCGGTCACGCCAGGGGGGGGATTGGAAAATCACTTCGCAGGTACGATTCTGATCCGGCGGAAAATCATTTTTTTTCGCTACGAGCCGGTCATCCAAATAAAACGCCAACGCCAGCGATTCCGATTTCATTGTTTGATTCCACCGCAGCCGGTAGGTTCCCTCGTCCAGATTTAAAAAAGGGAAAACCTTACAACCATCTTTGCGCAAGTGGATTTTAGATCCTGGAAGGGACTGCATCTCCCACATCCGGTCCACAGGCAAGGGAAGGCTCTCATAGTCGGGCCATTCTTTACCCACACGCGTCAACGCCTGGTGCAAGGGAAGCAGGTTGGGGTACCGCGGGAGACCCACGAGCCAGGCCTGCGTAGCGTACCACAATGCCTCTTCGGGTTGGCTGGCCTCTAGAAGCAAATTCGCGGCCTTTTGATATAAATCCGGCCGCCGGTTTTGTGTCTGGATATCCTCGGTGAGCTGCGACAACTCCCGTAAGCGCTTGGCCTCCTCGATTTTGGATTGGGCTTCCGCCAGCGATGCCAGTTGACGCCACGGCGCGGGATCTTCCCGCCGGATCCGGACGGCTTGCTGGTACGCTTCCCGTGCCTTGTCCAAATCCCCCTGCCGCTGGTACCACTGGCCCCGTTCATACGCGGCTGTTCCCGAACAGGTGGAACAATCATCCGCGCAGGCCGACAGCCAAGCCAGGCCTTCCTCAATCTTCCCCCGATGAAGCCCCAGAAGGCCGAGTTGCAGCTTTTCATATGATTTTTGAGGGATTTCATCGAACGTCCGGGAATCCGGGTCCGATTTGCCGTTCGATAGTTCGCGGATCATCCCTTCGGCAAACGCCATTCGCGCGGGATTTCGTTGCGCGCGCCAAACCGAACGGATCTGCTCCCATGCTTCCACCTCACCCGCGTGGTTCATCAGCCAGAAATCACAGAACGCCGTAACCGATTCCTCGCCGTGGGGAGTTACCAGCTGGTAGAGTTGCAGTTCCGGCAAGCCGTAAGGCATCGCGAAGGTCTTGACCAGGCGGTAAAAGTTCCAGTACCAATCCGGCGCGCGGTCGATCAACCGGTTCAGCGCCAGAGCGGCCTTCGCCTCGGGATTCTGTTCGCGCGTGGCGTAGGGCAGGCGCGAAACCTGCCCCCGGCTGGTAAGGATATACCGCGAACCATACAGCCGCAGCAGGCCGTTTTCCGGATTCAGAGGCAGGGCATTGAAGTGAGGAATCTCTCTTCGCAATTCGTACCGGGCGCTACGCCAGTCGAAATAATACAAATCGGGGAGAACGGTCATCAGGCTGGGAGTGGCATTCCCTGTTTCGAGCTCCGCGACAGTCAACGCGATTTCCCGGAATGGCCACTCCCCGGTGTGTGGCGGCCGGGAGATAGGGACAACCCAGATCACGAAATGCCGCGCGGGATCGATCCACACCACCTGGGGCAAATTGGAGGGACCAAGCCACGAGAGCGGCGCGAAGTGCATCCAGAATGCGCAAAAGGCACCGTAGCTGATGATCATCCCGGCCAACAGATTTTGCACCAAGCGGGAGGGGATGGATTCGATCCAGGCTACGGCGATCAGCGCCATCACCGGCAGCAATGGAAACAGATATTTCAGGGGTATGTTTTCATACCGGATCGCGGTGTAAAGCCAAAATCCCAGCAAACTGGACATCAGGAACCAATACGCTGCATGCTCCCGCTTCTCCACCGGCGCAAGCCGTAATCCCCTCCGCATGGCTTCCGGAAGCAACGGAACGGTGATGCCCAGCAGCAATGTCAGGCTGGGGAAGATCTTGTTGTGATATAAAAAATCCCCAGGATAGTGGAGGAGTACCCGCCAGCTCCACCCCTCCTTGAACGGGGTGAACTCACGGGTCTCGGCTAATTCGTTGAAAATTTGGACGAGCAAATGCCGGTTGGGCCAATACCACAACACCGCCACCAGCAATACGGGAAAAGCGGACAGGAAGCCATGCCAGAGTATGAACAAATAGCCTGCCTGGCTGCCTTCCGGATTGAAGCGCCGTATCCCTTCAACCGTGACAATCACCGCGGGTCCCAGAAGGTAAATGGCGAAGATCCACTTGGTCAGCAATCCAAACGCGATGACGACACCCAATCCCAGCCACCAGGCCCATAACCTCCGGGATTCATCCCATAGGCGCAAGCCGCATAGCAACGCCAGGGGAACACCGGTCATAAAATAGAATTCGGGATCGATCTCCACCCCGTAAATCAATGGCAAGCCAAGGTAAAACACGGCGGCCAGGATTCCGGCGCGCCGGGAATACAACTCCGATCCCAGCCGGATGAGCAGCGCAAAAGTGGCCGCGTGCCACAAAACGCACGAAAGATTGGCCAGGCGCAGATCGCCATTGAACAAGGCTGTCCAGGGCGCTAGCAGCAAACTGGCCCCGGGCGGTCGGATGAGAGTTTCGGTGACATCGTTGAGCCCGCGAAGATAATCCAGGATAGAAAGGGAAAACGTCCGGACCACGTGCAGCGCGCCTAAGGCGTAACCCACCTGATCCCCCCGCGGCGGGGTATGATCCAGCCACCGCCAGAGAAAATGCAGTGCCAGCCACATTCCCAGCACGGCAAAACCGGTGAAACTCACGGCCGAATCCCGCAGGCAGCCTGCCCGCGTGCGTTCCTCCACCCTCTCCATCCCCTCAATACCTCGGTATTTTGGGATCGATCTCCACCGACCAGGCGTCGATGCCTCCAAGCATGACTTTGGCGTTCTGATAGCCCAGGCCCCACAACTGATGCATCACCACTTCACTGCGTTCGCTGTAATGACAAAAAACGATGATTTCCGCCGCCGGATCATCGGAGATCTCCTTGTAGCGAGCGTGGATTTCCCCCATGGGGATATGCTTGGCCTGGGGAATCACGGCGATTTGCCGTTCCTGGGGTTCCCGCACATCAAGCAGAATGATGGATTCGCCATCATCCAACTTTTTCTTGACCTCCTGGGGCGAAACTTCATGGCTGCCGTATTGGGGAATCGAAGCCGCCGGCCGTGCCGGGGGAGGACTTGGTTTCGAGGAACCGAAGAGTTGTCTCAGCCATTTTAACATATGTCTCTCCTAAATAAAATCATTTGGAGGCAACGAAATCCACCCGTCAGCAGTTTGCCACGCCCCTCCCGCCCATTCCAGCCTGAAGGCGATTCCTCTCTTTTTTCTCTCGGACGAGAGGAGCAAACTGATGGTCAGCCGTTTTAGAAAGGCGCTTTCTGCTTTAGTCCTGAGTACGGTCCCTGGTTTTTCTCTACTCCAAAATCGTCCCTTCCAACTTCGCCCCCGTCAGGTCCGCCTCCCGCAGATCGGCTTTATCCAACTTGGCGCAGGTCAGATTGGCCCCCGCCAAGTTCGCTTTGCGGAGATTGGCCCCTTGCAGATCGGCCCACCGCAAGTCCACGCCGGCCAGATTGGCCCCCTGCAGATTGGCGCCCGCCAGGATTGTCTCTCCCAAATTCACTCCCCGCAGATCCATTCCTGCCAGGTTCACCTTTTCCAAATTGAGCTTCCGCAGGTCCATTCCAGAGAGGTTCGCTCCCCGTAAATCCACCCACTGCAAGTTGACTCTATCGAGATTCAGCCCGCGCAGATCCACTCTTTGGAGATTCGCGCTTTGCAGAATCGCTCCTTCCAGGTTGGCCCCCTGAAGATTCGCGTCCTCCAGTATCGCTCCCCGCAAATTGGCGTCCGCCAGGTCCACATTTTTGAGATTTGCCCCCTCGAGGTGCGCCTTCTCCATATGCGCTCCCACCAGATTGGCTCCCTCGAGATTTGTGTGGGCCAGATCCGCCTTGCTTAAATCGGGAATCACATCGAGATCCTCCGCCCGCCACGCATTCCAGCCCGGCACTCCTTCTTTCAATAGCTTTTCATGCTCCGGATTCGCCATGACGACTACCTCCGCCGGATTCGGAATTTTTTTCATCGTACGCCATCGATTGTGAAATTTCCATTAAAAAAGAGGTTTATTGATCCACATTCCCCAACACCGTATCCGTGCAATCCGTGCCCTATCCGTGATATCCGGGGTACAAACCAGCATTCCAGTCCCCTCTTTTCTTCTTCCCTCTCCAATAGACAACCTCCGCCGCTTTTGCGACAATGCCCCCATCCATTTCACCAGGAGGGGAGTCAACATCCATGTGCGACAAGGGAACAGTGACACGCAGGGATTTCGTCAAACGCGGGGCGATCGCCACGGCCACCGTCACCGCCTTCAACATCCTGCCCTCGCCGGACGCCCGGGCGCAAGCCCCTATCCGGGTGGCCATGATCGGCTGCGGGGGACGGGGCAAAGGGGCGCTCAAGGAAGTCCTGAACGCCGACAAAAATGTGCGGTTCACCGTGCTCGCCGACATCCTGCCCGACCGGATCGAGGAAGCCAAGCAGGTCTTGATTCAAATGGACCATCCGGTGGACAAAATCGAGACCTTCGTGGGCTTCAAGGCCTACCAGGAAGTGGTGAAGGCCGACGTGGACTACGTGATCCTGACCACGCCCCCCTGCTACCGGCCGGAAATCCTGGAAGCGGCGGTCGAAGCCAAGAAAAACGTCTTCATGGAAAAACCCGCCGCCGTCGATCCCCCCGGCATCCGCCGCATCATCGCCGCCGGGGAAAAAGCCAAATCGCTGGGGTTGTCCATCGCTGCCGGTTCGCAGCGCCGCCACCAGGCCGACTACATCGAGACTATCCGGCGCATCCACGAAGGCGCCATCGGGGACATCATGAACCTGCAGGTCTTCTGGTGCGGCGGGCCGATCGGCTTCCGGCCCCGCACGCCGGACATGACCGATCTCGAATGGCAGATCCGCAACTGGTATCACTTCGGCTGGCTCTCGGGGGACCATATCGTCGAGCAGCATGTCCACAATATCGACGTGGCCAACTGGGTCATGCAGGCCCACCCGGTGAAGGCCTACGGCTGCGGCGGGCGCGCCTGGCAGCAACGCGGCGACATCTGGGACCACCACGCCGTGCACTTCGAATACCCCAACGGCGTCAGCATGCTGAGCATGGCCGGGCAGCATCCCCGCCCCGAAAAGTTCAGCCGCGTCGAGGAACGGGTGCAGGGCGTCAAGGGGCAATCCAACTGCCGCGACTGGATCAAATCCGGCAATCAGGAATGGAAATATGACAAAGATGTCACCAATCCCTACGTGCAGGAACACATCGACCTGATCGCCAGCATCCGGAACAACCAGCCGATTAACGAGGCTTACAACATCGCCATCAGCACCATGACCGCCATCATGGGGCGCATCGCCGAATACACCGGCCGTGAGGTCACGTGGGACGAGGCGTATAACTCCAACGAAAAGTACCCGATTTATTACTCGCTGGAGAACATCGAACCCGCTCCGGTGCCCATCCCCGGTGGCGAACCTTACTCGGAAGACGCCGGCTGGCAGCCGGGGTGATATCCGGCGCGGTTGAGTGACGCGGCAGGGTGGATTGAGGGGGATCAATCCCGCCGAAGGAATTTCTCCCTTCACTCCTTCTGGAGAAGGAAGCGGGAAGAGGGTGGGAAACGCGTGTGGATTAGCGTGAAACAGGTTATCTATCTATCCATCCGGTTAGGCGATGGGAGAGTCGATGTCACAACGGCAACAGCCACACCTTCCGGATGTGGATGGCCATGTCCTTGAATTCGTCGCCGGGATGAACTTGAAAGCCGATCTTCCCCCGGCTGCTGGTGGTGTCCCGCACGTCCGCGGTCCGCACGCCGTTCAGGTCGATGGTCAGGTGATCCCCCTGGCAGCGGATGACGAAGGTGTTCCAGTCCTCCCGCTTCACCACGTTTTCATCTTCGTTCAGGGCCAGGAACATCTTGCCGGTGCAATAGAGGGACCCTGACCAGCACACCGGATTCTTCCACTCCAAAATATCGGCTTGGTATGCTTGTTCGGCGCTTTGATAGCGGAACCAGACACCGCTGTTGCACGGCCACTCGGCTTTGAACTCGACGGTCAATTCGAAATCGGTGTAGCTTTCCTCGGTCAGCAAGTCGCCGGGCTGCATCTTCTCGTTTTGGGTGCCGGTGAGGATGCCGTCTTTGACTTTCCACACCGCGTTGCCCTCGGCTTTCCACCCGGTCAGGTCCCTCCCGTTAAAAAGCGGCACAGCGGTGGGGCGGCGGGCGGTCCAACGGATGGCCTGGGCCACCAGGTGGCGGAAATCCGGAGTGGCATAGGCTTCCTTGCCATGGCCCAGTTGGATGTATACCACGCGGGTGGGTTCCTCCTGGCCGATCCAGGCCAGGGTGTTTTCCTGGTCTGGATGTTCGCAGGTCAGCAGCACATGGGCTTTGGGCGAATGGTAATAACCCTTGTAGGCTTCATCATAGATTTTGAAACCGGTCATGCCGCGGGTGATGGGATGATCGGGATCAGCGATCTGGACATCCATCCACACATCGTGCTTGTACTGGGATTGCGGATAATGGCGGCCTTCGATGTCCCGGCCTTTCTCGTCCAGAATGTAGCTGGCCTGGATCAGGTTGCGGTAGAAGTCCCAGTCCTGGTAATTGGCAATGCTGTGATGCATGGCCACCAGGCCTTTGCCGGCTTCCAGGTATTTCTGGAAGCCGGTCTTTTCCGCCTCTGAAATCGCCTGCCACATGTCGTACAATACCACCACATCGTATTGCATGGCTGAGCCATCGGCAAACATCGTGTTGGCTTTGGGCTGTTCCGCCTTGGCGAAGACAATGTCTGGATGCCCTTCGAAGACGGTGAAGAACGGGGGATCGAAATCATGCCCGCCGGTGATGACCAGCACCTGGATGGGATCGCAGTTCGCGGTCCACGGTCCTGCGGCCGCCGATATCAGAACGATTGAGAAGAACAATGGGATCATGCGTTTCATTGCTGCCTGCCTCCTTCATGAATTGAAATGCATATCGATTATTTTTGTATTGTCATTGAGCATCTTATTAAACCATGCATTCCGGAGCCAAGATAAGGGTGCGGAACGGTCTTTGTCTTTCGGCGGACTAGGCCTGCCCAGCCCTTTACGCCCCTAAGGTCTTTTGATTTCTGCCCCTGCCCTTGCGGTGATTGGATTGCGGCGAAAATGGAATATGATTCACAAAGAGGGAACTTGTATGGATTTAGGGAGAATCCGATATGCTGCTGGATGTCGCGTTGACCTGGAAAGAACTGCCGGGCCGGGATTTGTCTCAATCCATCGTGGTGATCGCGGACATTTTGCGGGCCACGACGGTGATCACCGCCGCTTTGTCCAACGGTGCCGTGGCCATTTATCCGCAGGACAGCGATGAAAACGCCCGCGCCTGTTACAACCGGTTGGCCGCGGCAGGCGTTCCTGTCCTGATCTGTGGAGAGAAAGAGGGATTCAAGCGTCCTGGTTATGATTTAGGAAACTCCCCGCTGGAATTTACCTCCAACGCCGTGTCGGGCAAAACCCTGGTTCATCTGACCACCAACGGCACGCGGGCGCTGGTAGCGGCATCAGCGGCCCGCCGCGTCGTGATCCTATCGTTTCATAACCTCTCGGCGGTGACCCGCGCGCTGCAGATTGATAAGAATGAGGTCCAGGCCTTCCTGTTTACCGTGTCCGGCAAAGAAGGGCGTTTTTGTTTAGAGGATACAGTGTGCTTAGGGGGGGCGATCGCGGGGCTCCTGGAACCGCCGGGACACGACTATGAAATCACCGATGCGGCCCGGGCGGCGGTGGATCTCTATTACCTCTACAAGGACCAACTGCTGAATATGGTCCAACAATGCGAACACGGGCGTTATTTGCAGCAAATCGGCCTTGGGGACGACCTGCCCGCGTGTGTGCAGGTCGACACCACCGCCATCATCCCCCTGATGCTAAATGGCGTCATTCAAGCGTTGGCATCGCCGGAGCCTTGATTCGTGAATTCCGATTGCGCGTCGCTTTCCGGCAGGGCCGGAGGCAACGTCCACACCATCCGCAGCATATAAACCAGCACGCCTAATCCCAGCAAGAAAGTCGCCAGAAATAAATAGAGACTGGTGTCTCCTTGACGGACCATTAAATTCTGAGGGGTGTAATAACTCTGGAGAGAAATCATCCGCACCAGTTCCCGCCCCATAACCATGCCGGCCAGGGTGACACCCGCCAGTCCGATCGATCCCCAGAGCAGCTTGGCGTTGTCCGGTTTCATCATGGCCATGGCGATGCACACCAACGACAGGATGGCGGTCATGACTGAGATGCTCCAGCCCACGAAGAGGATACCGTTCCCCATGAACGCCTTGATGCGGTCTATCCCCAGAGAATAGAGGTAAATCCCTCCCAAGATCATGGCCAAGGCCGTGGCCATGGCGGCCCAATGAAGGCCGTTTTTCACCAGCCACTGCCCAGCGTCCGCCCGCGCCGGATGGTGAACCACTTGATAGCGTCCGATGGCGGCGCACCACAGGCCGGCCAACGCCAATGCGCCGGTCACATTGTGCAAATACCGCGGCCACAGGGTGGGATCGGGCGCGGCCGCGAACCGTTCACCCGTGTAAATCGCCTTCCAATAGTCCGGATTTTCGGTGAGCACGGCGTTGTTGGTGTAAAGGAAAGCCACGGCGAAGAACAAGATCATCGCCACCAGACTGATCAATTTGGTGAGAAGATTCGGCGTACCGCCTTCCGGGCGCTGGGCGATCAAGACATAAATCAAATAAAAACCCACGATCACCAGGCCTGCGATCAGCAACCAAAAACCGCCCATCATGATGTTGGCAGTATAGAAAAATTGGCCATATAACACTTGGACGAATAACAGGGGGGCGACTCCCATGGTGATGGCCATCGACAGCGCTACGGGCATTACCCCCGCCAGGATGACGTTAGCCGCGGCCGCCTTGGGATTTTTTCCGAAGAACCATTCGTTCACGGTGAGGATCACCATCCCCCCCAGGATGTAATTCATGAAAATCAAATGCAGCACAAACGTGAGGAGGGCCAGGAATTGAAACACGATCACGGGCGTGGGGATGCCCAGGGGATCGGCGGGGGGAATCAGTTCAGTCATCGATGCGTCTCCTTTAGGTTATCCGTTCGCCGTTATTTTTCCATTGGATTGCGGTGCGGCTTCACCCTGATTCAGGGATAACAAATAGCGGGTCAATTCTTCCAGATCCTTTTCCGGACCGAAAAAGGGAGGCATGTAATATTGTTCGACGTGCAGATTTTCCAAGGCGTGCCGGATCGAATTCTCCGGCCATCTTTTAATTAGAGGTTTAATGCCATTGAATCCGTCAAGCGTGTGGCACCGCAGGCATTGGGCCCGGAAAAGAGCTTCGCCCCGCTGTTCGGGTGTCAACTCCGCCTCGCTGGTTCCGCCCACGGCCAAAACGGTCCAGGGCGCCCAGGCGAGAACGCCTTCCTGGTTCAAAAGGCCGCTGTCGGCGGTCCGGATAGCGTTGGAGTACATGTACTCATAAATAATGAAAGGTTTGCGGATGCCCTCGCGCACGAATTCCATGGAACCGGTAGCGATAAAGGCGATCATACCCAGCAGGATCGAGGTCTCCAGGTTGATGTAACGCTGGCGGAGGATCAATCCGAAATACGCATAGAGCCCCACCAGGGTGGAAGCGGCCACACCGAACAAAAAGAAGAGCGTCATGGCAATCGCCTGTCCGGAAACCAGCAGCCGGGCTTCTTGCGGCACTTGAATGAAAAACCAAATGGAGGCGGGCAGCATCAACGCCAGGGGAACCATCCATTTCCCCCCTTCCATGATCACCTGATGCCGTTCCTCCCGCGTGTAGCCCCGGGCGAAATTGACTGCCACCATCACAAAGATCGCCGCCAGCGAGGTGCAGCTGATGGTCCGCAGCACCAAAGACGGCCAATAGGTGGGATTGAAGAAACCGTCCCAGAAGGAGAACGTTTCGAGCCACGCGCCGGGAGTGAGCATGAAGGTGAGGATCCCATTGATGATCACCAGGCTCATGTAGGCCGAGACGGCGTAAATCCAGCCGATGATCGCATGCTTACGGGGCTCCAACCGGTCCCAGGTGTAGTAGTAAATATATCCGGCGGTAATTTCCAAGAAGAAGAACACCCACTCCGTGGCCCATCCCCAAACGAACTGATGGATAAGAGTGGAGGTCGCCTCGGGACTGACCAGGGAGATGGAGAACCATATCCCCACACCGGTCAGCGCGCCCAACACGAACGACACCAGGATTAAATATCGGATGAAATCCCGCAGAAACCGGAGCAGGAGGGGCTGGTTGTACCAGATGGCTTTGGTTTCCGTCACTGCTGCGAACAGGCCGGCGCCTACGGCAAAATGGGCGATCGTCACATGAATGATGGCGATGATGGCGATCACCATCCCGCCGCCCAGCATGGGGACTTCCCAAATCGGATATTGCATCCCGCACTCCTTTCAGCCCGAAACATTCGATCATCCTGGATTCGGACCCTATCTTTGGCAATGGTTAAAATTATAGTGTAACCGGCCTAGGGGATAAGAGGACAGAAAGCAAACCGCTTTTTATCTTTCTCATCGAGCCGGGAAAAGGGAAGGGATTCCCAATCCAGAGACAAGAATGGATGGCGGATATTCCCTCATTTCATTCCTTTACCCCCGGTTTCGGCCAGTTCCGGGTATCCCGATATCCGCCGGGCCTGTTCGGGGATTTGGTCCAGATTGAAATCCTTGAAGGCTGATTCCAGGGAAATCTCCTCCCGCGCCAGGCGCAGCAACTCATCGGTCAATTCCGGCCCAAACCAGGAGAGGATGGCTTCGGCGCGCGCTTCCTTGACATTCACGGGGGGCACCTTCAAGTTGCCACGGAACGCCAGATGTTTCCGGACCACCCGGGAAGCCTTCTTGACCGCCTTGGGATCCCATAATGCTTCGCTTGCCCAGGGCGTGGTGGGCTTGGGGACGAAGGGCGAAAGGGCGGCAATGATCTTGCCACCGCCGTGGCCCGTGAAGACCTCACTCATTTTCCGGCTGAACTCAATGATTTCGGCCGCTTCGTCCATGGGATCGGCTCCCGGCGTACCGAGCAGAAAATAGAGTTTCAAACTATGGAATTGCCGTTTCCCGGCCCATTCGGCCAAGCGGAGATATTTGTCGTCGCGGACTCCCTTTTTCATGTCCCGGCGCCGTGTTACGTCTCCCGCTTCGGGCGCGACGGTGAGGTTCTGTTGTCCGCCCTCGCGCAACAAATCCAAAAACCGTTCGGTCAGCCGTTCCGCCCGCAGGGAGGAGGTGGAAACCTGCTTCCCCCGCCGCACCAACCATTCGGTGACATCCTCCACACGGGGATGATCGGCTACCGCCGCCCCGAGCAGGCCCACTTTTTCGTATAGGTGTTGGTAGCGATCCAGGGTATCGATCAAACTGTCAAACTCGCGGTACCGTGCCGTGCCGTTCATGTAGTGGACAATGCAGAATTTGCATTGATATTTGCAACCGCGCGACAATTCCAGCAAAAACGCGCCGCCGAACTCGTCTTTAGCCGCCCGGATGACCGAATGGCAGGGGTAGAGATCAAGTGGCTCGAGAGTATGTTGGGGAAAGCGATGGCGGTCGAACTCGCCGTGGACCCGGGGCACATAGACGTGCGGCAGTTCGGCCACGGCCTCCAAAACGCGGGTGCGTGCCTCTCCTTGAGTTTGGATCAACCTCCTCGAAAGGGCTTCGATCACCTGTTCCCCTTCACCCAGCACGATGATGTCCGCAATCCGTTGCAGCAGCCGGGGATTGGCGGTGGCGGCTTGTCCCCCCATGATCAGCCAGGGCGATTCTGGCCCCCGCTGCTCCGCGAGCGGATCGACGCCCCCCCGGATCAGCATTTTCAGCAGATGGAGGATATCCAGTTCATAAGTATACGAACTCGCTACAATGGGGAAACGGAAAAGCGGGATCCGGTTCTCTAGGCTGATGGTTTCCCGGCCCTCCGGATCCCAAAATACCCGCTCCACCCCAAAGCCGGACTCACGAAAAAGGCGGTAGACCTGTTGGTAACCCAAACTGGCCATCCCCACGGGATAAACATGGGGATAGATTAAACCGATCGGCCCGTGAGGCGTTTCGGGAAAGGATCGCAGATGTTTCTCAAGGGAAATCAACTCCCGAATTTTCATGAACGCATCCACTTGATTCACTTCGCATTCTGAATGGCCGGGTAGGGAAAGATCGGCCCCAATCCCTGCTTTCTCCGCCATTGTATCCTATTTGGGTCAACTTGAAATGGAATGGGGGCAGGGCGGGCGGCCATGCGCCGGATGAATGGTACACCATAACCAATTCGATAGATAACCCGCATTTTGCCTCAATCGGTCCCGGCCAATCCTCGTTCCGCCACACCCCTTTTTGAAAAATTTTTAATAAAGGGTGGTTCCGCCCCGGACTGCGACGGTTGACACCTTCCCGGTTGGAATTTAAGATTGGTTCCTATTAGTCCTACCGGTACAGGGGTGGACTGGCTCAAGTCCACGAGAGACCAAAACCAGTGGACGTCTTGGATAAAAAAAACACCAGTGAGTCCAAGTTCAAGTGGGTTCGGATTGCGGGTTCTTGTGTCTTCATTCCGACGTTTTTGGTGCTCTATCCGGTCGTTTTTTTCTATATCGGGAATTGGCTGGATGGCAAATTGGGCACAACGTGGCTGAAGGCGGTTTTCTTGCTCTTGGGTGTCATTTCCGCTTTTCGGCAAACCTATTTTGTAATCCGGGATGTAATCAAAGCCGTGGAGAGAGACCGTGATTCCTGAGGATCTGGCGCGGTTGATGCGATGGTCGTATTGGTTGATGCTCGGGACCGCCGCGCTTCTTTGGCTCGCCTGGGACGGGCCTCACGCGCTGGGGTGGTTGTTTGGCGGGGTATGGTCAGCCACCAATCTGCTGGTCCTGAAAAATCTAGTGGTAGAGTTATGCGGACCGCGCCGCCTGGGGTTCTTGATGATTTTGGTCTTGGTCAAACTGCCGGTTCTATATGGAGCCGCCGCAATCCTGTTGAATCTTCTCCCAATACCTGTAGGCGCCAGTTTGCTGGGTTTTCATGTCCCGTTTTTGTTGATCTTGATCGAAGCGGTCCGGTGGGACCGCCAAGCCTCCCAGCCGGAAGGCGTCCCGCCGGCGGGAGAATGACCGCGCCAGAAAGAGGAGTGGTTTGCGCATGGTGACAGAGCGGGTGTTGCAAGCGGTGTGGATCGTGCAGACAGCCGTGGAATCCGGAGCCGAAGCCACGGCCCATGCCGCCGAAAGTGAATCCCCCACCATTCCCGAGCTGCCGAATTTCATCCATGTTCTTCATGCGTATTTTCCCGGCAACGCCCTCATCAACTGGCTGCTTTATTTTGAAAACCAAGTTTTCATGGTGCTGATCATCGCTGCCCTGGCCTTTTTCTTTTCCATGGCCACCCGGAACCGGACTTTGGTTCCGTCCCGTATGCAAGCGTTCGTGGAACTGGTTTTGGAGAGATTGTACCTTCTGGTATGCGGCATTCTGGGCGAGAAAGAAGGCCGCCGCTATTTCCCCTTTGTCGGATCGTTGTTTTTCTTCATCTTTTTCATGAACTGGGCGGGGTTGGTTCCCCTCATGAAATCCCCCACCTCCAACCTGAAGGTCACCGGGGCGTTGGCAGTTACGGTATTCTTCTATGTGCAGTACACGGCTCTTACGCGGCAAGGACCGAAAAAATACCTGTTTCACATGATGGGTGAACCCCGGGACGCGGTGGGATATGGCGTGGCGGTCTTGCTCTTGCCGTTGCACATCATGGAAGAGTTCATCAAACCCCTCAGCCTGGCTTGCCGTCTCTATGGCAACATCTTTGGCGAGGATCTGTTGCTGGGGATCGGGCTGATGCTGGGAATTCAGATGATCATGGCCGTCATTCCCCTGACGCCCATCGGTATACCGTTGCATTTGCCGTTCGTGCTGCTGTCCATGCTGATGGGGACGATCCAGGCCTTGGTCTTTACCCTTCTGGCCACCGTTTATATAGTGTTGGTTTTGCCGCACGGCGAACATGACGGCCACGAGGAAACCGGGGGAAAAGCCCATTGACACGGATTCCGCAATGTCCGGGGTAAATTCGAATTAATTCATATAGTCTGTTCCAGTTGACAATCCTAGGAGGATAGAATGGAAAACCAACTCGCCACCTTTTTGACAACCCAGGGAGCGTATCATTTCGGGATCGGCATGGCCGCCATCGGGTCGGGCATCGGACTGGGCCTGGCGGTCAGCAAGGCCATGGAATCAATGGCCCGTCAGCCGGAATCGGCCGCGCAGATCCAAACGGGCATGATCATCGGCGCCGCGTTCATCGAGGCGTTGACCATTTACGCCCTGATTTCCAACTTCCTGGCCGCCATCGCTGGATTCTAATCCACCGGCCCGGCCGGACTCATTCCCTGCAGTAAGGAGTTGGTATCGTGGAACTCGCCAGCCTTCCATTCCTCATCGGGCAGACGGTCCTGACGGCGGGAGGGGTGGAACAAGCCCCCATGCACGTTCAGGTCCTGACCCATATCGTCTGCTTTTTTATCGTCTTTTGGATCCTGAAGCGCTTCGCTTTCGGGCCGATCCTGGAAGTGATCGATGAACGCCGGGAACGGATCCAATCCGACCTTCAACAAGCGGAAGAACTCCGAAAAAAGGCCGACGCCGATCACCGGGCGCTGGAAGAACGTTTGAGCCATATCGAGGAGGAGGCCCGCGCGCGCATGCAGGAACTGATCGCCGAAGGGCGGCGGGTGGCGGAGTCGATCCAAGAATCCGCCCGGCGCGAATCGGCGGAAATGATCCAGAAGGCGCAAAAGAATATCGAGTATGAAACCGAGAAGGCCCGCGAGGTTATCAAGAAAGACATCATCAACATGACGATCGAGGCCACGGAACACCTCCTTAAACAACGGCTGGACGACGCGGGGCACCGGCAACTGATCGGTGACTTCCTCGCCCGGATTGAAAGGAACTGACCGGTGCAGCCTGATCCGATCGTCGCGTCCAACTACGCGAGAGCGCTTCTGAATACGACTAAGCAGAGTGGCGTTCCATTACTGGCCGCCCGGGACGAAGCATTGCAGCTTCTGCGCTTGTTGGAATCGGAACCGAAATTCCACTTGTTCCTGGTGGGCCCCCAGTTTCGCACGGAAGACAAGGAAAAACTGGTACAGACCGCCTTCGGAAACCAACTGTCCAGGGAACTGTTCCAGTTTCTGCTGCTGGTGTTGCGCAAGAACCGGATTGATGAACTCCCCGGGATGCTGCGGAAATTCGCTGAACTGTGCGAGTTGGATGAAAATATCACTCCGGGCCGTGTCACCACCTCAATCCCCTTGACCGGGGATGAAAAGCGAATCATCCAGGAAAAGTTGGAAGCCTTCAGCCGGCTCCGGTTCAATCTTGAGTTCAAGGTGGATCCCAGCCTGATCGGCGGCCTCCGGGTGCAATACAAGGATATCTTGATTGACACCAGCCTGCGCACGTATTTAAACGAAATCCGACAGCGGTTGTTGGATACACGGCTCGCCTCGTAGCGGGCTGCTTATCCGCTGGAAGCTAGAGGAAAAAAAACGATGGCATTACGACCCGAAGAGATAACCTCGGTTTTGGAGCGGGAACTTTCCGCCTATGAAACCGGTCTCAAAATGGACGCGGTGGGTACCATTTTGAAGATCGGGGACGGCATCGCTACGATTCATGGGCTGGACGAAGCCATGGCCGGCGAATTGCTGGAATTTCCGGGCGGCCAGATGGGCATCGTTCTCAACCTGGAAATAAATACCGTGGGGGCTGCTTTGCTGACGCTGGATCCGTCCATCCGGGAAGGCGATTTGGTGAAGCGGACAGGCCGGATTGCTTCGGTCCCCGTGGGAGAACCCTTGCTGGGCCGGGTGGTGAATCCCATCGGTGAACCCCTGGACGGTAAAGGGCCGGTCGTCACCAAGGAATTCCGTCCCATTGAGAGCAATGCGCCCGGCGTCATCGACCGGCAACCCGTGAAAGAGCCGCTCATGACCGGCCTCAAGGCCATTGACTCGATGATTCCCATCGGCCGGGGCCAGCGGGAACTGATTATCGGCGACCGGGGCACGGGAAAGACGGCCATCGCCGTGGACACGATCATCAACCAGCGGGGCGCGGGGGTGTATTGCATTTACGTGGCGGTTGGCCAGAAAGCCTCGAGCGTCGCCGCCATTGTGGAAACCCTCCGGCAATACGGCGCCATGGAATACACGACCGTCGTCTCCGCCACCGCCGAACAACCCGCCACCCAGCAATACATCGCGCCCTACGCGGGCTGCGCTATGGGGGAATATTTCTTGTACAACGGCCGACATGCCCTGGTAGTGTACGACGATCTCTCCAAGCATGCCGTCGCCTACCGTCAACTGTCGCTGCTCCTGCGCCGCCCGCCGGGACGCGAAGCCTATCCCGGCGATGTGTTTTATCTGCACAGCCGGCTTTTGGAACGGGCGGCGAAACTGAGTGAGGCCAACAAGGGCGGATCGCTGACCGCTTTGCCGATCATCGAAACCCAGATGGGCGACGTTTCGGCTTACATCCCCACCAACGTGATCTCCATCACCGACGGCCAGATTTATCTCGAGCCCGACCTTTTCTACGCGGGAGTCAAACCAGCCATCAACGTGGGGCTTTCGGTCTCCCGGGTCGGCGGCAATGCCCAAACCAAAGCCATGAAAACCGTGGCGGGACGCTTGCGGTTGGATCTGGCCCAGTACCGCGAACTGGCCGCCTTCGCCCAGTTCGGTTCAGATCTTGACAAGGCCACCCTGGCCCAGTTGACCCGCGGTGAGCGGATGACGGAAATCCTCAAACAAGATCAATATCAACCGAAACCCTTGGAAGAACAGGTCTTGATTATCTTCGCCGGCGGCCAGGGATTTTTGGATGATCTGCCCCTGCACCAGATCCACATCTTCGAAAAAGAATTGGTTTCCTTCATGAAGGACAAATACGGGGAAGCCCTGCACGTGATCCAAACGGAGAAGGTCTTGACGGAACCGGTGCAGCAGAAATTGAAGGAAGGAATCAAGAAATTCAAGAGTTTGTTTGTGGAACGAACCAAAGCGGCCGGGTGAACCGGTCCGCCGCAAGGGAACCGCGATTAAGGAGCCGCGATGCCATCCTCCAAACATTTACGCCGCCGCATCCGCACGGTGAACAACACCAAACTGATCACCCGCGCGATGCGCTCGGTTTCGGCTTCTAAGATGCACCGGGCGCAGGAACACCGCGGCCGCATCAAGCCGTACGCGGAGCGCCTGCAGCAACTGGTGGCGGAAATGGTGGGCAGCGTGGGCGGTGAAGGACAGCCGCTGATGCAACGGCGGGAAACCGGCCGGCGTCTGATTGTGTTGTTTTCCTCTGACCGTGGACTGTGCGGTTCGTTTAATCACTCGGTGCACCGCTACGCGGCCGATTACGCCGATTCGCTGTCCGGCGGATTCGCTTTTTACGCTATCGGCGCGCGGGCCCAGAAATTTCTGGAAAAACAGGGGTATCCTGTCGTCCGGGGGCAGCGCGATTTCCGGGGCAACATCGACCTGCCGCGCATTTTGGAGATCGCCCGGGATATCCAGGATCTCTTCTTGCATGGCGGATTTAACGAGGTCGAACTGATCTACAACCAGGCCATCACCGCCATGGCCTACCGGGTCAAGCGGGAAATGTTTCTTCCCCTCGACGAGCAATCGATGCTGGTGAAAGCGAAACGGGATCATCCCCCGCAGGATCGGCTGGAATACATTTTCGAGCCGGATCCCCGCACGATCCTGAACCAGATTTTGCCCCTCTACGTGGAAACCCAGATTTTTTATTCGTTTACCGACGCGTTCATGGCGGAGCATCAGGCCCGCATGATGGCCATGACCACCGCCAACCAAAACTGCGAGGAGTTGATGGATGCGTTGACCCTCCAGTTAAACAAGGCCCGGCAAACCGCGATCACCACCGAAATCCTGGAGATCGTGGGGGGCGCCGAGGCCCTCAAGGGGTAACCGGAACCAGGGGGATCCCCCCCATCCAAACCAATCAGGGAGTGAGCAGGTACCATGCCCAACATTGGCCACGTCCGCCAAATCATCGGTCCCACCGTGGATATTGAATTCGACTCGGACCATTTGCCCAATATGCTTAACGCCATCACCATCGACCATTCCGGGCGGGGGATTCATCTCACCTGCGAGGTGGCTCAGCATATCGGGAACAATATTGTGCGCTGCGTGGCCATGGCCTCCACCGACGGCTTGGTCCGGGGCATGGAAGCCGTGGACACGGGACAACCCATTTCCGTGCCCGTGGGGGATCAATGCCTGGGCCGGATGTTCAACCTCCTCGGCGAACCGATCGACGGCAAGGGGGAATTGCCCGATAAAAATAACCGGTATCCAATCCACCGGCCCGCGCCCGCCTTTGAAGACCAGGTCCCCGTAGCCGAACAGTTTGAAACGGGTATCAAAGTCATCGACCTGCTGGCGCCGTACGCCAAGGGCGGCAAGGTTGGTTTGTTCGGCGGCGCGGGAGTCGGCAAAACCGTGGTCATCATGGAGCTCATCCGCAACATCGCGGCGGAGCACGGCGGCGTGTCCGTCTTTGGCGGCGTGGGCGAGCGCACCCGCGAGGGCAACGACTTGTGGCTGGAAATGAATGAATCCGGCGTCATTGACCGGACAGCGCTCGTCTTCGGCCAGATGAATGAACCGCCCGGGGCGCGCCTGCGGGTGGGACTCTCCGCCCTGACCATGGCCGAATATTTCCGGGATGACCGCGGGCAGGACGTGTTGCTCTTCATCGACAACATCTTCCGTTTCACCCAAGCCGGATCCGAGGTGTCCGCCCTCCTGGGCCGCATGCCCTCAGCCGTCGGCTACCAGCCTACCCTCAGCACGGAAATGGGCGCGTTGCAGGAGCGTATCACCTCCACCAAGAAAGGCTCTATCACCTCCGTGCAAGCCATTTACGTGCCCGCCGACGACCTGACCGACCCCGCGCCGGCGACAACGTTCTCCCACCTGGATGCCACCACGGTGCTTTCCCGTCCCATTTCGGAATTGGGCATTTATCCAGCCGTGGATCCGCTGGACTCCACCTCCCGCATCATGGATCCGCGCATCCTAGGTAAAGAACATTACGAAACGGCCCGCCAGATCCAATTGATCCTGCAACGCTACAAAGATCTGCAGGACATCATCGCCATCCTGGGGATGGACGAATTGTCTGACGAGGACAAGATCACGGTGCAACGCGCCCGTAGGATTCAGCGGTACCTGTCGCAGCCGTTTTTCGTGGCGGAACAATTCACCGGGCGCGAAGGGCGGTACGTCAAGACGGCCGATACCATTGAAGGCTTCAAACGCATCGCCGCCGGCGAGTTCGATGATCTGCCCGAACAAGCGTTCTATATGTGCGGGACGATTGACGAGGTGGTCGATAACGCCAAAAAAATGGCCGCGAACTAACCGGAAGGAAAGAAACGGGGTAATCCATGGCTGCGACCTTTCCGTTACGGATCATCACTCACGAAGAGACGGTATTTGATGGCGAAATCGAATCGTTGATTGCCCCGGGCGCCCTGGGATCCCTCGGCATCCTGGCCCGCCATGCTCCCTTGCTCACCACCTTGACCGAAGGCAAGATAGCCATTCGGGACGCTCAAGGCCGCTCTCACTTGTTCCGGGTCCAGGGAGGTATTCTGGAAGTTTCCCGCAACCATGCCGTGGTGCTGACCCGGAACATCGAACGGATCCCAACCTCCTGATCCTGGATTCCAGTGTGTTGGGTATGTGGATCCATGGCTCCCCCGAAAAAAAGGGAGGGTGGTTTTTTTATCTTTTCGGGGATGGGTCGGCCGGGAGGATGAAATCCAGGATCCGCGCCGCGGGAGACGCGGGAGGGGCCGGTCCTTCGATGGAGAAAAACGGGCTAACCGCTTATACGATCAGTGGGGACATTGCCATGACTCAGAACATCATCATCCCCCCGGATGGGGAAAAGATCGAGTGGGTGAATGGCCGCTTGGTGGTGCCGGACCATCCTATCATTCCGTATGTGGAAGGGGACGGCATCGGAGTG
Organism: Candidatus Omnitrophota bacterium; assembly: GCA_013177805.1. Classification (GTDB taxonomy): domain Bacteria; phylum Hinthialibacterota; class Hinthialibacteria; order Hinthialibacterales; family Hinthialibacteraceae; genus JABLXU01. The sequence goes on along the minus strand of JABLXU010000047.1, from coordinate 54,234 downwards.
GATATCACACCCGCCATGAAACGGGTGCTGGATGCCGCGGTGGACAAGGCTTACGCGGGATCCAAACGCATCGCCTGGATGGAAGTCCTGGCGGGGGAGAAAGCGCAAGCACGCTATGGGGAATACCTGCCCCGGGAAACCCTGGAGGCCTTTTCCGAATTCCACGTGGCGATCAAAGGCCCCTTGACCACGCCCGTGGGAGGCGGTTTTCGTTCGTTGAACGTTACCATCCGCCAGGTGCTTGATCTGTACGCTTGTGTGCGGCCGGTGCGGTATTTCGAAGGCGTCCCCAGCCCGGTCAAGCATCCCGAAAAACTCGATGTGGTCATTTTCCGGGAAAACACCGAAGACGTGTACGCGGGGATCGAATGGCAAGAGGGAACGGAGGAAGCCCGAAAGCTCATCCAGTTCCTCAAAAACGAAATGGGCAAGACGGTGCGCGAGGATTCGGGAATCGGCATCAAGCCTATGAGTGTATTCGGCAGTAGGCGTCTGGTTCGGTCCGCCATCCGGTACGCTATCCAGCGCCGGCGGCCGTCAGTGACGCTGGTGCACAAAGGCAACATCATGAAATACACCGAAGGCGCGTTCCGGGACTGGGGCTATCAACTGGCACGCGAGGAATTCGGCGATGTGACCGTCACCGAAGAGGAATTGTATTCGAAACATAACGGACAGGTCCCGGAGGGCAAGATCGTCATCAAGGACCGCATCGCCGATTCCATGTTTCAGCAGGTGTTGTTGCGGCCCGAGGAATATGACGTGTGCGCCATGCCCAACCTCAACGGCGATTACCTTTCCGACGCGTGCGCGGCGCAGGTCGGCGGCTTGGGCATGGCTCCCGGCGCGAACATCGGCGACACGGTGGCCGTGTTCGAAGCCACCCACGGGACCGCTCCCAAGTACGCCGGGCAGGACAAGGTCAATCCCGGTTCGCTCATCCTCTCCGGAGTGATGCTGCTTGAACATTTGGGCTGGGATGAGGCCGCCCGGCTGGTCATCCGCGGCATGGAAGAAGCGATCAAGCAGAAGAAAGTGACCTACGACCTGGAACGGCAGATGCCGGGCGCGGTCTTGTTGAAATGCTCCGAATTCGGCGAGGCAGTAGTTTCCAACATGTGAGCGGAGCGCGGCGGCCTGGTGAGATCAACCCCGGCCGGTGGAAAATCCATTCCCGATGGAAGCAAATCTTGCCCGAAGACGGGTGAATCTAGGAGACCAATTATGCGAAACAAGATCTCGGTCGTGGGCGCGGGCAATGTGGGAGCCACGTGCGCGCTGTATTTGGCCCAGCAGGCACTCGGGGATGTCGTGCTGGTGGATATCGTGGAAGGCGTTCCCCAGGGCAAGGGATTGGACCTGCTGCAGGCGGGCGCGGTGTTGGGGTATGATGGTCAAATCTCCGGCACCAATCGCTACGAAGATACCGCCGATTCGGATATCGTGGTCATTACAGCCGGTCTGGCGCGGAAGCCGGGCATGGACCGGTTGGACTTGCTGAAGAAGAACGCGGAAATCGTCAACGGGATCGTGGATCAGTGTGTCCAGTATTCCCCCAACTGCATTTTCGTCGTGGTGACCAATCCCATCGACGTAATGGTGTACCTGGCGTACAAGAAATCCGGATTTCCCAGCCACCGCGTGGTGGGACAGGCCGGTGTGCTGGATTCCGCCCGGTACGCTACGTTCATCGCCATGGAGCTGGGCGTCTCAGTGAAGGAAATCCGCGCCATGGTGCTGGGCGGCCATGGCGACTCGATGGTTCCCTTGCCCCGCTTCAGCACCGTTTCGGGCATCCCCATCACCGAGCTGATTCCCCCCAACCGGATCAAGGCCATCAGCGACCGGACGCGGGTGGGCGGCGGGGAAATCGTGAAACTCCTGGGAACAGGCAGCGCCTACTACGCGCCGGCCGCCGCCACGGTGAAAATGGTCGAATCCATTCTGCGCGACAGCAACCAAGTGCTCCCGTGTTCCGCGTATTTGACAGGCCAGTACGGTATCACCGATTTGTACGTCGGTGTCCCGGTTAAACTGGGCCGCCAAGGTGTCACCGAGATCATCGAACTAAAACTGGACCCCAAGGAACACCAGGAATTGCTCAACTCCGCGGAATCCTACCGCAAGGCGATTCAGGAACTGGAAGGGTTGATATAAAAATGGGGAAAACATGGGCTTGTCTCGGCGCGCTCCGGCTAACCTGAACCTTGGTCTACTGCAATAATTGGAGGAAAATGATCATCATATCCCATAGGTTGGAAGCAGCATGATCATCAAATATCTCGGGCATTCTACGTTTTTATTCAAGGCGGAAGACGGCACCACCGTTCTGACCGATCCCTACAAACCGGGAGCGTACGGCGGAGCCTTGACTTACGCGCCGATTGCGGATTCGGCTGACATCGTGGTTCTCAGCCATGATCATGAAGATCACGCGGACCTGCAGAGCCTCCCCAACCAGCCTCTGGTGGTGCGTTCGGAAGCCCGGGTGCGGGGGATCGACTTCGATGTCATCCACACCTATCACGACGCCGTGGAGGGGAAAGAACGGGGAAAGAACCGGATCACCTGCTTTATCATGGATGACATCCGCGTATGCCACGCCGGCGATCTGGGCCACGTGCTCTCCGAATCGCAGGTTGCAGAAATCGGCGCGCTCGACGTCCTCCTGCTTCCTGTCGGCGGACGTTTCACCCTCGGGCCTGCCGACGCCACGCATGTAGCCGGCCAATTGCGGCCCAAGGTGGTGATCCCCATGCACTTTAAGACCGACAAGTGCGGATTCCCTATCGAACCGGTGACTGCCTTTCTCGAAGGCAAATCCGATATCAAGCGCTCCCCCACCAGTGAAGTGATTTTGCATAAGGAAGATCTTCCCGAAAAATGCACGGTCCTCTATATCCCGCCGGGAAACTGAACACCGGGCGAGAGTTAGGAATCCATACGCATGAAAAAGATTGAAGCCATCATCAAGCCCTTCAAGTTGGATGAAGTCAAGGACGCGCTTAACGAAATCGGCATCGTGGGGATGACGATTTCGGAAGTGCGCGGATTCGGCCGGCAAAAAGGGCACAAGGAACTGTTCCGGGGCAGCGAATACGTTGTCGATTTGCTCCCCAAGATCAAAATCGAAATTGTGGTCAAGGATGAAATGGTCCGGCCGGTGGTGGACACCCTCATGAAAACCGCCCGGACAGGAAACATCGGCGATGGCAAGATTTTCGTCTCCGCGCTGGAAGACATCTTCCGCATCCGCACCGGCGAGGAGGGGGAAAATGCGGTTTGACGCGTTTCCTGCCGGAATTACACCGATTCTCCCAAGTTGAATTTATACCGCAGCACTTGAGAAAAAGCCCGTTCTGGCATCGAAATGGTGGGCACGGTTTGCTTCGAACGCTGCACGATGACCTGGTCACTCGAACGCAACGTGGAGCGGATTTGTCCGTCCAAAATCAAGACAAGATCTGCCGGGTGTTCCGCGAACCAGATTCTGATTTCTTTCTCCCCGCCGATTACCAGCGGCCGGTTGAAGAGAGAATGCGGGGAGACGGGGGTGATCACCAGCGCCGGCAGGTGCGGTTCAAGGATCGGCCCGCCGGCGGACAATGAATGACCCGTGGATCCGTTGGGCGTGGCGATTATGATACCGTCCGCCCGGTAGGCCAGCGCTGATTCCTCGTTTTCCCCTAACCAGAGTTTCAACAACCGGCCTGGCTGGCTGAGGGTGATGAGCGCTTCGTTCAACGCCAGCGAATGAAACACGCGGGGATTCTCCACATTCGAAGGCCGTTCCACCCGCGCTTCCAGAAAAAACCGGTTTTGGGTGCGATAGTTTCCCGAGATGAGACAGTGCAATGCCGGTTCCAACTCATGACTGGCGGCGGCAGTGAGGAATCCGAAGCCTCCCAGATTGACCCCCATAATCGGGCGGGGATGTTCTGCCGTTTGCCGTGCCACACCTAGAATGGTGCCGTCGCCCCCTAAAACCAGAATGATGTTGAAATCACATGCCCGGCGGGCCAAGGATTCCTCGGATGCCGGTTGCGCTTGATACGCCTGCAATCCCGTTTGGATACCCGCCCGGTTCAGGATTTTCCGGGCTTCTTCCGCGGCCGGAATGGCGTTAGGTTTTTGAGGATTATAAACAATTAAGATTCGGAGGGATGAGCAGGGAATGCCGTCCTTCATGGTGTATCCGGTTCCTTTGGGTGGGCTTCGTCCACGACTGCCTGGATCCGTTCGGGTGGTATCGACAATTCGGCCCCGCCCGGCTGAATCCACATCAAAAATTCGATATTACCCGACTTCCCCGCAATCGGGGAGGGCATGACACTGCGCACCGCCCAGCCCGCCTCTATGAAAAACCGCCGGCACGCCAGTAGCACATCGAGATGATCCATTGGATTTTTGACAATCCCCTTTTTCCCTACTTTCTCTTTTCCGATTTCAAACTGAGGTTTGATCAGCACAATGGCCTGACCGGCGGGTTTGAGAATCCGGGCAATGGCGGGGAACACGGTTTGGATGCCGATGAAGGAGAGATCCACCACCACCAGATCCACCGGCCCGTCCAAAGCGGGGGTGTCCAAGTAACGGCAGTTGGTGCGGTCCATTACTACTACCCGGGGGTCGGTTTGCAACGGGTAGGCCAGTTGGCCCCGGCCTACATCCACCGCGAATACCTTCGCGGCTCCGTGACGCAACAGGCAATCCGTGAATCCCCCGGTTGATGCTCCCAGGTCGGCGGCGGTCAGACCGGTGACATCTATGCCGAAACGCCGCAAGGCGGCTTCCAACTTGAGACCCCCGCGGCTGGCGTATGAACTCCCTTTCTGGATAATCCGCACCGGCGCGTCAGATGAAACCTTAATTCCCGGCTTGTCATATACCGTTTCCTCGATCCGCACTTTCCCCGCACGAATCAACCGTTGCGCCTCCTCACGGTTGCGGGCGAGATTTTGTTGTACCAAGAATTGATCCAACCGGATTTTGTCATGCATAATGTGCACGATTGTCTTTTTATCTAATAAATTTTGGAAATCGTTGGCCGGAACAAATCAAACCAAAATCCTCGCGCATGAAGTGTCTTTCGTGAGACCCATCCGATCGGCCCTTTCCCTGTCCCTCTCCTTGAGGGAATGGAAATGGAATGTAGCTTCGTTTTAGATTCTACACCCCCCCCATCCGCTCGAGCGGCATCCCCTGGGCCGCGGCCCGCGCGCCGTAGTACTGTCCCCACGCTGACGCCCAGGCATAACGGGGAACATTGGCCATCCACCGGATCCAGCGGAGGGATAATTCCGGACACCGGGCCAGGTAGCGCCAATCCCGGATCACCGTCCAACCAATAGAACGCCAGACTTTTCGGCGTGTGGGAATGGTCCGCAGGCCGAAGAGATGATACAAGCGGTAGTGATCCACAAATGTCCGCTTATACACGTATTCCGCCGGCCGTTCATGGGAATGGATCACCGCCGCGTCCGGTTCATACACAATGGTATAACCATTGCACAACACCCGGTACGCCCATTCGACATCCTCGCCAAAAGGCACGCGCGGAAAAGGCAGTTTTTCCCATACCTCGCGCCGGATCAGACTGGCGACGTTATCAAATACACAATAAAGATACCGCTGCATTGGATCCCAGGCGTGGTAACCTGGATTCGTGGCGATACACGATACCCTCCGGCGGGCCGATCCGCTGACCCAGGCTTCGACATCCCGCCGGACCAGGGGTGAAGCCTCCGGCCGCGGAATCTGCCGGGCATAGACCCCCGCTGCTTGTTCAGTTTCGAGAGATCGAACCAGCGTGGCCAAATACGCTTCTCCGGCGGGGAAAGCATCTTGGGTGAGCAGGCCGATCAACCGTCCTTGCGCATGGCGGATGCCTAGATTCCGTGTTGTGCCGTGATTAAAGGTAGCAGGATCGATCTGGATCACCTTGGCCCCGTACGCTAGAGCCGTCTCCGGCGTGCCATCGGTCGAACCGGAATCAACGATGATCAGTTCGGCATCCGCATGATCTTTTTGCGACCGGAGTACGGCCAGCAAACGCTCCCATTCCGGTCCCGCATTCCGAGTAGGGATTACAAGGCTGAGTTCGATCAACGCGCTTTCCTTCCAGGCGGCAATTAATCTTGTAGTATTCTAAAGGAGTATGATGTATGGTATCATGGAATTCATGGGGGATTGAGGATCCAAACGTGCCCTCATTCCGTTCCTGTGCGGCGAGGAGAGGTTCCGGCCGATTGCGAATCCGGCATGGGGCCGTTGGTCTTTGTTTAAATCCAAAAGCTCCATTACGGTACCTGTTTACTCAAATGCGGAACGATCTTCATGCTTGATTCGTGGCAGAACGGCGAATGGGAATGCGAATCGATTCCCTCTCCCTCGGGAAAAGGGGCAGAGTAAGGGACCCTTGATAGGGTGTAATTCATCCTTTCTCTGGTTTTGAGTAAATCATTACCCATCATGAATTCAACTAACTTCCATTTACTCTATTTGATGCAATTTAGTAATTATTTAAAAATTATAGGTATATTCATTCGTAAAAATGGTACATTTTTTGTTTCTTTTGCCACAATATTCTTGTGTAGGTCTTTCAAGAGGAGTTATAATACCGCTGTGATGTAACGTTTTAATCTATTGTGGTAAATGTTGCGAAATTCCGTTCCCTCGTAAATGGGAACCTTTTGTGGAATTCAATGGGTACAATTGGGCTCTTCGTTCATTGACACGCAATATAAATATAGGAGACACACTTATCCGGCGGCTGTCTCTGGGTACGTTTCCCCTGCTGCGGGAGAGGAAGAGGCCATTTATTTGGAAATCGGTTATAAGGAAACCGGCGGATTGGTTTCGCCAATCAACCGGCCGGATTGTATGCCCATTCAATGAGATGATGCCCGGGTTGGGCATGGTGATGAGGTTTGGAACATGAAAGAGAAAATGGACGAACATGGCAGTTTGAAGGGGGTTGGTATCTCCATGCTGGCTCCCAAGGGGAAAACCGAAAAACTCTGGAGTGATGGACTCACCAGGTTGGGTTGCAAAGTGTCTCACGCCGACAGTGTGGAGAAATTGATCAAACTGGCCGCCCGCAGCCCCTCCAAAGCGATTATCGTTGATTACGATTTGTGCGGCAACTTGTCGGAAAAGTGGGACGAACTATCCAGGGAACGGGAAAACTTGGGGCAGGAGATGATCATAATCGCGAATCCGGATTCCCTAACCCAAGGCTGCCAATGGGCGCGCCATTATCAAGCCTATCTGCTTACGGCTCCTGTCTATTTGGAAGAATTGATCCTGGTGCTGGAACGGGCCTTGGACGCAGACTTAAACCGGCAGCGCCTGCTCCGGTATGAAGAACCGGATTCCTCCCTGGACCGCTTTGGCCCGCTGGTAGTGAAATCTCCAGAGATGAAAGATATCATGCGGCTGGCTCGGATATTGGCTACGCGGGAGGATCCCATTCTCTTCTTCGGAGCCATGGGGACGGGGAAGGAGTTATTGGCGCAAACGATCCACGAACACGGGCCGCGCCGGCACGGACCGTTTTACGCGATCAATTGCCGTTCTTTCACCAGTGAAGACTTGGCGGTGGAACTGTTTGGACGTGGCGAACCAGGAACGCCGGAGGCCTCCGAGGGCAAAACCCTGATCGAATTGTGTGACGGCGGCACGTTGTTGCTCGATGAAATCGGGGTGATTTCTCCCAATGTGCAAGGCAAACTGCAACGCTTTCTGGAGGATGGCACATACACCCGGGTTAATTCCCGCACGGTGTGCAAGGCGGATGTCCGGATATTCGCTTCTACCACGGTTCTGTTGGATGAATCCGTGGCCAAGGGGGAATTCTCGGAAGATCTCTATTTCCGGTTGAACCGCTTCACGTTGCATATCCCCGCCTTACGGAGGCGCACGGAAGATATTCCGGTCCTGACCAAGACGATCCTCAAACGAATGGCCCGGGAAACAGGAGGCGAACCGCTTCAGGTCACCGAGGAGGCACTCAAGATTCTCATGGAGTATCACTGGCCGGGCAACGTGCGCGAACTGGAAAATGCGTTGGAATTTGCTTCGCTGGTGGCCGGGAAGGGACCAATTGAGCCCAAACATCTGCCCAAACAATTCCATGATGAGGTGGGCAGCATTTTCGTGGGTGCCTCCCTGGATGAATTGCCACCCATTAGCGAAATCGAACGCCGGTACATCCTGCGGGTAATGGACGCTACCCGCAACAATAAGGTCCGGGCCGCCCAAATCCTCCAGATCAACCGGGCCACCCTGCACCGGAAACTCCAAGCGTATGAGAAGCAAAAAGTGGCCGAATTGGAGTGAGTTCTGCCCTAGAACCTAGACCCGTCCGCATGAATCCATGGCCTGATCGAAGAGTATAATCCCCATCGGGAAGAAATGAGGGGCGCGGGGCTGCGTGCCTCTCCGCTTCTAGGAGAAGAAACCGGTTGTCTACTTTCCTGATCCTGGCCGTTTCGGGGATCAGGCTCCACGCCATTTCTCATGAAAATCTTGTTCGTCAATCATACTTTTCCTCCCGAGTCCCTCGCCGGTTCGGAACTTTGTGTCTTGAACCTGGCCCAGGAATTAAAAAAGCGGAATCATGAAGTGGCCGTTTTTTACCGTATCGGCGATCGGTCCCGGGATGAGTACGCAATCCAGGACCGGGTTTATGAAGGTATCCCCATCCGTGCGGTCAATCGCACCTACCGGCACGCCCGGACCTTTCAGGAGATTTATCTCGACACCGCCCTGGCTGCCCGCTTTGCCCATTTTCTCGGTGAATTCCGCCCAGAGGTTGTGCATTTTCATCATCTGACCAATCTATCTTTGTCCTTGATTCAAGAAGCCAAAGCCTATGGCTGCGCGACGATTTTCACCTTGCACGACTATTGGCTATTGTGCCAACGAGGCCAGTTGTTAAAGCGGGATTTGAGCCTGTGCCAGGGACCTACGGAGGCGGATTGCCGTTCCTGCCTCTCGTTGCAACTCTTGCGGGGTAACGCGCAACGTATGGTGACGGCCTTATTGAAACCAGCCGCTTTACAACGCAAACGGCCGGAGGGTTGTCATGATTTATTGCGACTCGCCCGGAGTGGGATCGAGACCCCAGACCGTCGGTTTGTGTCCGTTACTTCGTTCTCAATGGGGGATAGGGAGGAGAAAACGCTGCAAGCGCATCCCCCGGCCGCGATTCGCTATCCGGTGCGTTTGACTCATCCGGCGGTTTTCGAATCGGCCATTGGCTTGCATCCTTCAACATACGGCCAGGCGGGGGGGGGAGTGATCTTTGAGGTGGAATGGAATGGAGTCCTGCGCTTCAGCCGCTTGTTAAATCCGAAAACTGATCCTGCCCAGCAGGGGTGGCACCCGGTCCGTGTTGAGTTGGATCCTTGTCCCGGTGGCGGGGAATTGGTTTTGCGCACCCGCCCGGAGTTGGACGATAACAACCAGTTCTGCACCGCCGGATGGAAGCGGCCCCGAATCCAAGAACAAAATCCGGCGGCACCCATTCCACCAAACCGGTTACCCCGAATCCGGGAATTGGAAAATTATGCCTATCAAGCGGCGGAGATTGTGGCAGATGCGATTACCGCGTTTTCCCGCCGGGCTTCGGAGGGAATTCACCACCGCCGGGAGTGGGTGAAGCGTGTATTTGCAGAGACCGATTTGTTCATTTCCCCTTCCCGGTTTCTTCGGGATTTCTTTATCCGCCATGGCTTGCCGGAAGACAAGATCATTTTTCTGGATAACGGATTTGCTGTTCCCGCCCGGCCTCCCAGGCGTGAAATCCATAAACCGCTTCGTTTTGGATATATCGGTACCTGGATTCCCCCCAAGGGTGTAGACATCGCTTTGCGTGCTTTTCAGGAAATCGATCCTGCTCAAGCCCGGCTGGTGGTCCATGGATTCTTTCCCGGATACGATGGCTATGAGGCATACGAAAGCGAACTGCGCGCTCTGGCCGGTCCAGCGGTGGAATGGGGAGTCAAATACGCTCCGGCGGATGTTTATGCGTTGCTGGCGGATCTGGACTGTCTGATTGTGCCCTCCATCTGGTGGGAAAACTCCCCCTTGACCTTCCATGAGTCCTTCCTGGCCGGCGTTCCGGTCATCACCGCGGATGTGGGAGGTATGGCGGAACAGGTGCGCGAGGGCGGGGGATTGACGTTTCGTCACCGGGATCCAGACAGTTTGCGGGAAGTGGTTCAGCGGATCATCGGCAAGCCGGAAATCCTGGACAACTTGCGGGCAAGCATCCCTGGCGTACAATCCTTGCCAGAGCAGGTGGACATCCTGTTGGAATGGTATTCCAACCTTGTGGCGCGGAAAGCCCGGCAAATGGATTTATGAAAGCGAAAAAACAAGCCGATGTTTATTCCGCTTTCGCGGAGATCTACGACTTGGTCATGCGGGACGTGGATTACGACAGCTGGGCCCGGCATGTCCTGGATCTAGCGGCCCGGTATGGCATCCAGGTTCATAAAATACTGGAACTGGCCTGCGGAACAGGCAGCATGGCTTTGCGGCTGGCCGCGCAAGGGTATCGGGTCACGGGACTGGACCGTTCAGAAGAAATGCTGCGCCGGGCGAGGGAAAAGACCACCGCCGCCAACGTGGAAGTCCCTTTCTGCCAGGGGGATATGGAGGAATTTTCGGACTTGGCCCTCGGCCGGGATTTCGATCTGGTTCTCTGTCTCTATGACAGCTTGAACCACCTATTGACCGAAGAAGGTATCCGCCGTTGCTTTCAAGAAGTGAACCGCCATCTCCGGCCTGCTGGGGGATTTATATTCGATGTCACCACCGAGTACAACCTCCTGCACAACTTTTCCGGCTTCACGTTCGCAGAAAATTTCGAGGAGGCCTCGTACATTTGGGAGAACGAGTACAATCTCGCCCAGAAAATCTGCTCCTCGAAGGTCACGATCTTTTTGCAGCGGCATGGGCGTTTTCAAAAGCATATCGAAGTACATGCGCAACGGGTCTATGCCACCCGGTTGTTAATGGACTTGCTTCAGGAGACTGGTTTCGAAGTGCTCGGCACGTTTCATAACCTCACCTTGAATCCCGTGAAAGACGAATGTGAACGCATTCATTTCGTCTGCCGCAAACTCTCCGGATCCTGAATCGCATCCGTCATTCCGAAGCCTGCCCGGTCCATCGGTTCAACGCCGCCTTCTAAAGAATCGATGGCGCTTTCCCGAATTCCCGTTGACGGTATACGGACGATTGGGCACAATGAATCGATTCAATCATGGCTCAATCATTCGCTGATTATCCAATTATGGCTGGGAGGGAGACATGGAATCATCCCACCGCTCTTTTACGTTAATCGAATTACTGATCGTCGTGGCAATTATCGGGATTCTGGCTGCTATTGCCGTCCCGAATTTTTTAAACGCGCAGATCCGGGCCAAAGTGGCGCGCACCCAGGCGGATATCCGCGCCACGGCCACCGCCATCCAGATGTTCCGCTTCGACAAGGGGGTTTTGTTGCTCGATTTTTGGGACGATGACACGCAGTGGGGCGTTGAACGGTGGGAGAAGATATTCAACAAGGTCGGCCAACGCCCACCTTCCACCACCCTCGAAAATTTGTATTACCCTCTGACCTCACCGATTTCGTATCTCTCGTCCGTGCCCATTGATCCTTTTGAGTCGAAATACAATTTGTCCATCGGTTTTGGCGCGGACGAACGGGGGCAAACCTACATCTATTTCGACAATGATCCGGCCGATCCGGGTGAAGATCATAACATCGGATTGTATTTGCCGGGAAATCCCTTCGCCATGGCCGTAGGCATTACCCCTCTCAAAACCGGAGAATTCGCTTTGTTCAGCATTGGCCCGGACGGATTTATCGGCATTCCCTCCAACACCGGGGGCGATTTTCGGGGTCTGCCCTACGATGTGACCAACGGTCTCGTCAGCGGGGGGGATATCGTGCAGCGGGGGTAAAGGGAGCTCAAAACCGCCCCGGGTGGACCTGAAGAAACACACGGCCCATTCTCATCATTCATACATCGGCCAATCCGCCACCGGCGCGGGGCCTGCCACTACAATGTTGTCGATGATCACCTGCGAGTTAGGAAAATTGCCATCCACCCAGATGGCGATGACGTCCAGCCCATTGGGACAATCTTGCCGGAATCCAAATGTGTCGGCCAACTGGATTTCCGATTGCCCTTCTGGACGCACAAACACGTCAAAAGTCTGAACCTGGGGATCAGCGTCGATCTCATATCGCATAAAAAATTTCGTGCCGTCCGCGTATAGAATATCCTGCGAACGTTCATAGTGCGAAGAACCATCCCATTGGCCGTTGCAGGCGTCGATTACTCGGCCTCCCTGCTGAAACCGGCACATCACCCCTTGTTCGTTGAAATCGGGCAAGCCATTGCCATTCCGGTCGAAATTTTCCGTGCTGCTAAGACAAAAACCCACATCGATTGATCCGTCCGTGGGACCAACATACTGCCATTCGAATGCCGTGGTAAATTTTCCGGTCTGCACGGGAAGCGGGTACAAAATCCAGCGGTAAATTGAGGCCCCCGTTGCATCGACTTCTTGAGTAATGACGAACTGCTCATTGACCACCATGAATGCGGGATTATCCACTGCGTCCATCCCCTCCATCCAGACCGTGGCGGCCCCCGCTGGTTGACCGACAAGCTGGCCGTCCGTATAGCCTTGGGCCGCGGAAAAATCGGCGGAGAAAATCAACTGCGCTTGACTGGCTGGCGCTACGAAAAACAAACATCCCTATGCAAAGCCACAGAAAACATGATATTTCATGGTACCTCTCCTTTCTGGATCCATTTATCCGGCCCGTCAATCACACCAGGATTTCTTCAATTCGGCCAACGAATCCCGCACCCTTTTCTGCAAGTCTATTGATTATCCCATGAGGGTGTAGATGAAGTCAATCGAATTTTAAAACCATTGGATATCTGTATCTCAGATTGCCGCCCGAGGTTGAATCGGATGCATGGTTTCATATGTGCAAAATCGGCACCGGGATTCTCCTGAACCGCCAGACAATTCCCATCCATAAAGAATTCATCATTCGTACTCAAATTCTTCTTCTCTTGTCCCGCCCAAGCGAAAGAGGCGGCCCGTGGCCGCCTCTTTCCGGACTCCCATGACAACCATGGAAAGCAAGTCAGTTGCACGAGATGTAGTCGGGCGTGATGAACAACTCCCCTTCGATGAATCTCAAGGCCTCGTACGCTCCCCGCAAGGTCTCCAAGGCGTCCTCCACTACGCGCCGGTGCGGAAACAGGCGGCGTTGCGATGTGCAGGCCTGAATGACTTTTTGCTTCGCCAGACGCATGCCTTTTTGCACAAACAGCGTGTAGATGAAAAGCAGGCGCTTTTTCATCGCCTCGTCGTCTTCGTATAGCAGCGCTTGCTTGAGCGGCGACAGGACCTTTTCCCGTTCTTGCGGTGATCCCGGATCGCACCAGGAAGTCAGCTTGCTGGCCACTTCATCGCGGGCCAACTGCAGAAAATAACAGAGTTGCTTGTCCGAAAGCGGACTCTGGCTGCGGGCGAACCGGCGGAGGGTGTGATTGAGCGCCCGACGCAACACCGGCTCCTCGATGGCATGCCCGTAATGGGCCAAATGCAAATGCTCGAAATACAGAGCGAGATTTTCCAACGACCGGATCACATGGTCAAATAACAAGGAGGCGTGTTTCTTGGAAAAGGACTTGGCCACGGATTCATCGATTTCCCACACCCGGGTGAGGTGATTCTTCAATTGTTCTCTTCTTCGCATTTCGTCGGCAGAAGGCCTCTGCCGCCTTCTCTCACTACCCATATTCATCACAGTAGAACTCATCAATGATTCTCCCAACCTGTCTTCTGATTGTCATGAATAGAGATACAGTTCATCACAAGCGACACTTCAGGATACTGGCGATTCGCGTTCACCTCCTTTGCTTGTTTGATTGGCGGCTATGATGGTAAAGACACCCTTGCTTCTTTTTGCGCAAAATCCCTACCACGGGCCGGCACACGGCTTCGTACAAAAAAAGGCCTTCTTTTCGGCCCCCCAACCTGGAATCGATTGAAACGAACAGAAAGGAACTGCTTCGCACATCCTCTATCCTACCAAAGAAGGGAAAAATTTGTCAATAAAATTTTTATTTTTTTTTGAGGGTTTCCGATAATAGGAGGTTACGCGCCATTTCAAAATACGGCCGCTTCCCGGCTGGTTGTATCATAACATGCTCATTATATTAGATTTGTATTAAAAAAGTATTCGTGCGGCATAATGTACTGGAGGGATTTGCTCAGGCTGAAAACCCAGGGCAACGATCGGCGGCTTCTTGAAAGGAAAACAGGTGGACTCGTGAAGTGAATGCCCTGTGTGAATCGTGAAATTTATGTTCAGCAGTTTTTCTTCTCCCAAGCCCTCATCCGTATAGAGATGGAGAGAAATTGAAATTTAATGTAGGGTGCAAATGGCAGATCGCGCTTGATTTCTTTTTCTGGTATTTTCTTCATTTTACCAAAGGCAATTCATCCACCACGGCGGCAAATTCACGGCCTGCCTCCAGTGCAGTGGTCACCGTGCCTTTCTGCCGCAATTTGCTGCGTAGAAATCCCAGTCCGATGATTTCGCCGCGGGTGTATGAAAAGCAGGCACTGGTAATGGCACCCACTTCCTTGCCGCCATGCCACAATTTCACGGTTTCTTGGGGCAGATCTTCAGTCTTCAAGACAAATCCCGTCAATTCGCGGTTGACATGCCCCCGGAAATGCAGCCGGGCGACCACTTCCTGGCCTACATAGCACCCTTTGGTGAACGAGAGGGCCTTGTGCAAACCGGCTTCTTGGGGAATCACCCGGTCATCGAGATCTCTCCCCCGGAGAGGAATCCCTGCCTCAATACGCAGGACGTCCAGGGCATGCAATCCCACTGGCCTCGCCCCAGCCGCAATCAGTTTCGTCCAAAATTCGACGCCCTGTTGGGGAGGAATCAGGCAATCGAATCCCGGTTTCCCCGTATGCGATACGCGCATGATGCAGAGGGGACTGGATTCTTCACCAAGGGTAATCTCTGACAACCCGTATTCATCTCCGGGCAGGTGATCGTGGCCCACCACCCGCGCAAGGCATTCTTCGGATTGAAGCCCCTGAATCGAAAAGAGCAGCAGATTGCCGCTATGATCGTGAACCTCGGCATCGTCCATGATGAGATATTTTTCCAGACCCTCGGCCAGGATCTTCCGCAGGTTGCCGTACGTGATCAACAACAGGTCTTCCCCGCGGTCGTATACCCATAGATCAGCCTGGATTTTTCCCTGCGGGGTGAGGAAAAGCGAATAATTCCCTTGCCCACGCGACAGATTCTTCACTTCATTGGTGACCAATCCATGAAGAAATGGTTTCCGGTCTGGGCCAGTAATAGTGATCTTGCCCCAATGGCTGAAATCCAATAGGCCTGCCCCATTCCGGACCGCCAGGTACTCCTGGTGGGGATCCCCATAATGAAGAGGCATTAGGCTCCCGTCTTGAGTCACCAGGATGGCCCCCTCGGCTTGTTGCACCTCTTTCAAGGAACTCCCATTGGTCACGGTCGCTTTTCCCCTCATCCATGATAGAATGCCGTATACTGGATGTGCTATTTCAATTTATTGTATATCAAGGTTTCCCGGGTGGCAGTCACATTTGGCTGAATTTTGATTCTGATCTTCAGTGATCCGAATGAGATACCTTCTTGACCGGGCCCGGATTGACTGAAAGAACCTGTGAATAAACCGGTGGATCAGTTATGGAAAAATCCGTTTCAAGAGGCTCTGCCATGCCGGAGGCAGCCAAGCCGGCGATCTACCGGCCCTGCCGCTGAAGGAGCGGCAGAGATAATCATTCCATAATCAAGAAGTTAAAAATGGATTAAAAATTCACTCAAAATATCGGTATTTCTAACTTCTTGCGGTCATTCATTTTAGAAAAAATCTCTAGGCAAAAAGGGCTTGAGAAGATTGCAAGTTGATCATTATCAAACCGTTATACGTCAACCGAAAAAAAAGGACTCCAACGAGAGAAAAAAAAACTTCATTTTTTTTCTTCGTTTGGTAACTCTTGGACTCCTTGCCAGTTAATCACGGATCCCGGTGGAGATGGGAAAGAAAAAAGGTGGGTGGGTATTGCCTGAGGCGGAAGAGAATGGTACTAATAGAGTATTCGAAATCACCTAAGGTGAAAAAAATCAGGCTGTTGATAACCTGTGGATAACTTTGCGGATAATGAGCTTGTCCTTCTGATATTCTGCTGCAGACCATGGAGGCGTCCGTGTCAGCGGAAAAAAGAATGGGATGCGAATGGGGAGCTGAACGAGGAGATTCAAGGGATTATTTGTCCAAACAGTAAAAACTTTATTCCAATTTAAAAAAT
Organism: Candidatus Omnitrophota bacterium; assembly: GCA_013177805.1. Lineage (GTDB taxonomy): Bacteria > Hinthialibacterota > Hinthialibacteria > Hinthialibacterales > Hinthialibacteraceae > JABLXU01. The sequence goes on along the minus strand of JABLXU010000047.1, from coordinate 37,809 downwards.
CCATCCATTTTGAGATCTAAAAAAATATCCCGTTGGGGATAAAAGGAGGTATTTTTTTGTGTAATGGCGTCCGGTTCGCGGATAGGTGAGATCCGGAACGTACCCCATTTTGCGATGAGAAAGAAGGTTGTTACTGCTTGCGATATTACCGCTTGCTTTGGGTAAAACCCCTATGGAGGACCATAAGAAAATGGCGCTTATGTCTGTTGCCTCTCGTGGAAGCGATCAACAGTTGCTCTGGAGTCACGCCGTGAAAACCTTGCGTGGCTTGATCACCGATGAAGAAGTCGAAGACTGGTACGAGGACACGCAGATTCTGGAATGTCTGCCTGATTGCGTGATTCTGGGCGTGCCCAGCAATTTCCGGCGGGATTACATCGAAAAAAATCACGTTCCTATGTTAGCCCGGACTTTTTCCCATCTCCTGCAACGCCCGGTGGATGTAGAGATCCAATTATCCGGTCCGTTGACCGGAAAAACCGCGGAACCGGGCTGGGAGGCCGCACCGGCCCCGGCGGCGCCTTCTTTGTTGCAGTTTGAACCGTTGAATCCGCAATACACGTTTGACACCTATGTGATTGGAGCCAGCAATAAAATGGCCCATGCCACCGCCGAGGCGGTCGCGCAGAGACCCGCGCAATCGTACAATCCACTTTTTGTGTATGGGGGGGTAGGTTTGGGCAAGACCCACCTGATGCAGGCCACCGGCAATGCGATTCTGGCCCGGTATCCCGAAAAACAGGTGGCCTACTTATCCGCGGAACAATTCGTGAATATCTTCATTGATGCGATTAAACGCAATGAGCGGTTGTCATTTCAACATACGTTCCGCAACGTCGATGTGCTGTTGATCGACGATATCCATTTTTTGGCTGGGAAAGAATCCACACAAGAGGAGTTTTTTCACACCTTCAATACCCTCTACAACCGGAAAAAGCAGATCATCATCTCCAGCGACCGGCCGCCCAAGGATATTCCCACCATTGAAGACCGGCTCCGTTCCCGGTTTGAGTGGGGTTTGATCGTGGATATCGCGCCGCCGGATTTCGAGATGCGGGTGGCCATTTTGCGGCGGAAATGTGAATTTGACAACATCGAACTATCCGACGATGTGCTGGAGTACATCGCGAACAAGATCCGTTCATCCATTCGTGAGTTGGAAGGCGCCTACGCGAAGATCACCGCCCATATCCATTTCTCCAAGGAACCAGTGGATGTGGAGACCGCGGGACGGCTCCTGGGCGAAATTTACGACCGCCCCGTCAAAGAGATTTCCATCGAGAAGATACAACGCAAAGTGGCGGAATATTATCACATCAAGCCCTCGGATATTATCGGCAAGAACCGTTCTCGTTCGATCGCCCGGCCGCGGCAGATCGCCATGTACCTGAGCCGCAAATTGACCCGGCATTCGTTCCCCGAAATCGGGACCTTTTTCGGCAACAAGGACCATACCACGGTTCTCTTCGCGGTGAATAAAATCGAAAAAGAAATGGAGAGCGATGCCAAACTTCGTGAAGTGATTCAGCATTTCATCGATTCATTTTCCAAGTACTGAATCTCCAAAGCAAGCGTTCACGGGGTGAAAACCCCCAGGGTTCCGCACTCGCCCAGTGTGAGTGCGGTTTTTTTTGTGCGTCCGGCAGGGCGCGCCGTCTTGGAGGTGCGGCTTGGAAGTGCAAGTCCTCTATAGACCCGGCAGGGGGAACGGGTAGCCGGACGGCAAGGGCGTCCATCGCGAGGTGGAGTCTGAAGGATGCCGCGGGCAAACCGCTGGCCCGACGAGCAGAAATCGTATACGCGGCGGGCTTGCCGGATGAGAAGGCGAATATCTTCAAAGTCCCATACGTGAATGGAACCGTTCGTCCGGTGATGTGAGAGGACGGGGGCTGCAAAGCTCCATTAATATAAAATTATCAATATCTAGACTAGGATTATAATTTTGCATAAAATAAAACGGATCAATTATAGGCATGAATAGGGGAGTAACATGTTTCGAAAGTGGTTCTCCTTGCCAGATCCCTTCGCCAAGAATTAGTTCGTGTTGGGTTTGACCGGCCTCTATTGTGCAGCAGGGATCACGTTTTATCACGAATCGCGGGCCAGTGCCGGGGAAAAAACCCAAGCCCAAGTTCACCCGGCATACACAACCACGGAAGTGACCGGCCTGCGGGAACTCGCGAAAACTTTCTTGGAGAAACGCGATTCTTTCGAATTCTGGAGTCTGAAGTTTTGGCTCAGTTTTGAGGAATTGGTCAAGCCGAAAAAGAAATCCTTCGACGCCGCCTTGGACCGGTGGTTGGAGGCCAATCGCTTGCGCATTGTCTCCTTGCCTGGATTACGGGAAAAAGCGTGGAAAGACGCCGTGCAAGTAGGTGTAAAATATACTACATGGGGAGTTTAATTCTTTGCATCACGGGGCCGGAGATCATGAAAAGTGTCGCTCAGACAAAGACAATTGAGGTTTATGTCAACACCGTAACCGGATTGGTTCCCGCCACGGCCCCCGAACGGATTTCCCCCTCCAGCGGTTCGTGAGGCATTCCTTCCTGGAAACTCCCTCCAGCGCGTGGATTCAATTTTGGCCGTTCGTTTGTATAATGTCCGGTTCAGTAAATTCTATTTTCCAGGATGGAGAGCGAATCAATGGGCATTACCATTAAACCGACCGATGTCCGCGCGGGGACCAAACTCGAAATTGACGGAGAAGTCTGGGAATGCACCAAGTATGAGCATATTTCACCGGGGAAGGGCCAGGCGTTCATCCGCATCAAAGTCAAGAACTTGAAAACCGGGCGGGTGCTGGAAAAGACGATCAAATCCAACGACTCGATGGAACGGGCGGTGCTCGAACCGCAGAAGGTCCAGTTTTTGTACCGGGATGAAGAACTCCACTTCATGAATACCGACACCTACGAGCAGTTCTCCCTGCCCACCGAGGCCCTTATGGGCAAGGATTTATGGCTTAAGGAAAACACCGATTTGACACTCCTGTTTTACAATGGCGAACCGGTGGATGTGGAAATTCCAACGTTCATGGAATTGAAGGTCATCGAGACCGAGCCGGGCGTCCGGGGGGATACGGTTTCGGGAGCCACCAAGGCAGCCAAGGTGGAAACCGGGGCGACTGTCCAGGTTCCTCTGTTCATCAATGAAGGTGACGTGTTGAAAGTGGACACCCGTACCGGCGAGTATGTGGAACGCGTAACAGGGTGAAATATCCTATGCTCATTAAGTTTACCCGCTTGGGAACGGTCCCGGCTCCCATGGCCCCCCGGATTTCGCCATGGTTTTATTCCAAGACTCCCTGCCTGAATAGAATTTCGAAGACGAATAGAACCCCGAAGACCCAACAGTCTATAGTCTATATTGTTTCCTTTCTCCTAGTGCCTCCCAATTAACAAATCCTCGGCAGCTGTTCTCCACTCAGGCGGTCCACGATGCGGGACGATCCGATGCGGCTGGTCATGACCACTGGCGCGGCAGCCCGGGACGTCACCCGGCCGATAACCGCCGCGCCTTGCCCTTGAGGATGTGCCGCCATGATTTCCAATGCATTGTCGACGTCCTCTGGATCGATGATTGCCGCCATACGCCCCTCGTTGGCGACATACAGCGGATCGAAACCCAGCAGTTCGCACGCGCCACGCACGTCTTCCCGCACGGGGATGGCGCGTTCATCCAAAGCGATGGTCAATCCGGACACTTCGGCGATCTCATTGAGCGCGCTGGCCAGGCCGCCGCGTGTGAGGTCGCGTAGACATTGAATCCGCAAACCTGCTTGAAGTAATTGTTGAACGAGGTCGGCCAGTGGGGCAGAATCGGATTCGATGGCGGTCTCGAACGCCAGTCCCTCGCGCACGGCCAGGATGGCGATGCCGTGGCGGCCTAAGTCGCCGTTAATGAGCACGGCGCCGCCTTCACGCACGGAGCGGGGCGAGATCTCAAGGCCATGCTCGATGATACCAATGCCGGCGGTGTTGATAAAGATCCCATCGCCCTTGCCCCGGTCCACCACCTTGGTGTCGCCGGTGACGATAGGCACGTCAACTTGGGCGGCGGCGGCTTGCATGGAGCGCACCACGCGTTCGAGTGTCTCCATGGGCAGGCCTTCCTCGAGAATGAAGCCCGCGCTGAGGGCCAGGGGCCGCGCGCCGCTCATGGCCAGATCGTTGACCGTACCGTGCACGGCCAGAGAGCCGATATCTCCGCCGGGAAAGAAGAGCGGATTGACTACGTAAGAATCCGTTGTGAAGGCGATGCGGCCATGGGGCACGGGAAACACGGCCGCATCGTGGTGCTGATCCAGGATTTCATTCTGGAAAGTGGGAAAGAATACTGTTTCGAGCAGGCGCTGCATCAGCGTCCCGCCCCCGCCATGCGCCAGGAGAACCGTGGGATAATCGGTTTTGGGTATCGGGCAGGACAGCGAAAAATCCCGGGTATCGGTCATGGTAGTATCGCGGTTACCTCAATTGATGGTAATGGCCGGCTCATCCGGTCAGATGACGATCCGGGCGGACACGATGGTCCACCCTTACCTAATTTCCCTCTCTTTCATGCCAACCCAATGCACCAACTTCTGTAGGGGCCTGTGGCCACGTGCCCCTACGAACTTTCCCCTCTGGGAGAGGGCCAGGGTGAGGGAAAGCTTCGGAACGAGGTCTCACTACCGATTCAATTCTGTTCCTTCCAATGCCATTTCTATTGCTTGGAGGGGCACGTAGCAATGTGTCCCTTCTATCGAAACCGCCTCATACTGCGGGATGAGAGTATACTTGGCCTTACTCCGCCTGGTGGACAGTGTCCCGCTTGTAACGGTAATAGGCGGCGCAGGCCCCCTCCGAGGAGACCATTGGCGCGCCCAGGGGACGTTCGGGGGTACATCGGTCCGCGAAAGCCGGGCATTCATGCGGTTTTTTTACGCCACGCAAAATCAGGCCGCTGATGCACTCGGACAAGTCAGTGACATTCATATCCCCCACGTAACCGAAGCGCCGTTCGGCATCCCAATCCGCGTATTCGGGGCGCAGGCCAAAGCCGCTGCGGGGAATCTCTCCCAGGCCGCGCCAGGCGCGGGGCACGATCTGGAAAACCTCGGTGATCATCCGGCGGGCGGCCTCGTTGCCGTCTTTCCGCACGGACCGGACGTATTGGTTTTCGACTTCCGCGCGGCCTTCCTCGAGTTGCTTCACACACATATAAATGCCCTGCAGAATATCCAGCGGTTCGAAACCGGTGACCACGATGGGCACGTGGTATTTTTGGGCGATGGGAACATACTCGGTATAGCCCATCACACTACAAACATGCCCGGCGGCCAAGAATCCCTGAACCCGGTTATCGTCCGAGGACAAGATCGCCTCCATGGCCGGCGGCACAAGAACGTGCGAGACAAGGAGGGAGAAATTGCGGATTCCCTCGCGTTTCGCCTGGTGCACGGCCATGGCGTTGGCGGGAGCCGTGGTTTCGAAGCCGATAGCGAAAAAAACTATCTCGCGGCCGGGATTCTCGCGGGCCAGTTGGAGCGCGTCCAGGGGCGAATAGACCACCCGCACGTCGCCCCCCCCCGCCTTGACCGTAAACAGATCACGTTCACTGCCCGGAACCCGGAGCATGTCGCCGAATGAACAAAAGATCACATCCGGCCGCGCGGCGATCTCGATGGCCTTGTCGAGAATACTCACCGGCGTGACGCACACCGGGCAGCCCGGCCCGTGAATGAGCGTGAGCGATTCAGGTAACAAATCGTCAATGCCGTACTTAACGATGGAATGCGTCTGGCCGCCGCAGATTTCCATAAGGGCCCACGGCTGGGTGGCCACCCCATGGATGGCCTTCACAAATGAACGCGCCGCGTCCGGATCGCGGTATTCATCCAGGTATTTCATGATCAATTTTTTCTGAGATGAAGGAACGTTGACTCAGCCTTGCACCTCTTCCATTTCCTTGAGGTACTGAAAAACTTCGTTGGCTTCCTGCTCGTCAATGACGCTGATGGCGAAACCGGCGTGCACGATGACATAATTTCCTACCTCGGCCTCGGGCACATAGGCCAGGGAGATCTCTTTCCGGATGCCGCCAAAATCGATTTTCCCCACCCGGTAGAGGGGATCCTCCCCCGAAATACTGACGATTTTTCCTGGTATGCCTAAACACATAAAGCAGGATCTCCTATTCAAAAAGCCATGGGGTGGATTCCCTCACCCGAAAGCGGCTCACCCGGAGGATTACCCTCCCGTTTAGGCCGTTATGTGAATCTAAAATTCATCGCGCCCTCAGTGTCTCCGCAGTGAATTATTGACCATCAGCTCCCGCCGCCCAAATCTGCCCCAGGGCGATGCCGCCGTCGTTGGGGGGGACGCGGCGGTGCCAATACGGCTCGAATCCTTCCTCCCGCAGGCGCGCAATGGCCCCTTCGGCGAGATACCGATTCTGAAAACATCCGCCGGTCAATATCACCGATGTTTCACCCGCGCGTTGGGCGGTCCGCACTAGGCTTTCCACCAACGCATTATGAAACCGGGCCGAAATCACTCCAACAGGCACCGATTCTTGCATATCGGAAAGTATAGCACGCAGCAACGGTTCCCAATCCACCACGTAAGGGCTGGAATCGGTATCCGGGGCTTGGGCATCCACCGGATTGGCGCGAATCTCCACCGGATACGCTTCGTCCGAGTTCACTCCGGCCAGGGCAAATTCTAACTCCATCGCCGCCTGTCCTTCAAACGACACGTGGGTACGTAATCCAAGCAAAGCCGCTACCGCATCAAATAAGCGCCCCACACTGGAGGTCCGCGGCGAGTGAAGGCCTTTCTCCAACAAATCGCGCAGCACGCTCAATTCGCCTGGAGTGAATGATCGGATAGGAAACAGATCCGTCCGCTGAAAGGCTTTCTTTCCCAGACCTTCATACAGCAGGCCCAGGGCTGTCCGGCGCGGATCCTTGATGGCCTTCTCGCCCGAAGGCAGTGGGAAGGTCCGCCAATGGGCGAATCGGGTGAAATGCTCACGCGTCGCTAGAAGAAACTCACCACCCCAAATGGTGCCATCCAGGCCGAATCCGGTTCCATCCCAGGAGATCCCCAGCACGGGGCCGTCCAGGCGGTGCTCGGCCATGCACGACAACACGTGCGCGTAGTGATGCTGCACATGGTGAAGGGGCTGGCCGGTCTGTTCCGCGTAATGAGTGGAGAGATAATCGGGATGCAGATCGCAAACCACCGCCGCGGGCGTGGTTTCATACACGCGCTGGAAGCTGCCGATTACTTCGAGAAACGCGCCGTAAGCCTGGGGGGTTTCCAGGTCGCCGATATGCTGGCTGATGAAAATATGGGTCCCCGCGCCCAGGGCGATGGCGTTCTTGAGATGCGCGCCCACGGCTAGTTTGGGCGGCCCGGTTTCAGGATTTTCGATGGGCAAGGGGGCATATCCCCGGGCACGGCGCAGAATCATCTCCCGTCCGGCGATCACTCGGACGATGGAGTCATCGACATGCCGGACGATGGGGCGGTTGTGAACCAAAAAGCCATCGGCGATGCCCGCCAGACGCTGGAGGGCTTCGTGTTCATCCGTGCAGATCGGCTCATCCGACAGGTTGCCGCTCGTAGCGACCACGGGAAAGCCGAGCTCGCGCAGGAGAATGTGATGCAAAGGCGTATAGGGCAGCATGGCGCCGAGATAGGGATTACCAGGCGCCACCTCATGGCACACAGGACTCGCGGACGCAGGCTGGATGACACGCCGCAGCAATACGATGGGCGATTCGGGCGAAAGAAGCAACTTTTCCTCAAGATCCGAGACTTCACACTCATCCCGCAGGGATTCCAGTGAGGGGAACAACAGCGCGAAAGGCTTTTCTTCCCGGTGCTTGCGTTCGCGCAGGCGGGCCACGGCTGCGGAATCGCGCGCGTCCCCCATCAAATGGAATCCGCCCAGGCCCTTTACGGCCACGATCCGTCCTTCGCGAATGGCTTCTGCTGCCGCCAGCAGGGCTTCATGACGCGTAGCCAGCGAATGGCCGCTTGGATTCCACCATTCCAGCCACGGGCCGCATTCGGGGCAGGCGTTGGGCTGGGCGTGAAAGCGGCGGTCAAGGGGATTCTCGTATTCCTCCTGACAACGGGGGCACATTGCAAAGTGCTTCATGCTGGTGTGGGGCCTGTCGTAGGGCAACGTTTCGATGATACTGAAGCGCGGACCGCAGTGGGTGCAATTGGTAAAGGGATAGAGGTAACGCCGGTTGCGGGGATCATACACTTCGTTCAGGCAATCGCGGCAGGTGGCCAAATCGGGCAGCATGAGGGCGGATTTGACGCCGCCGTCGAGACTGGCGCGGATTTCGAATACCGTCGCGCCTTGCGCGGGGATCTCCTTCTTTTCCAGTTGATCAAGACGGGAATGCGCGGGTTTTTCCTCCCGGAGACGTTGGACGAAGCGGTCTACGGCGTCCCCAGGGCCTTCCACCTCCACAATCACACCCTGGGGGGTGTTGCTCACCCATCCGGAGAGGCGCAGTTCAACGGCGAGGCGGTAGAGAAACGGGCGGAATCCCACACCTTGCACGGTGCCGCGGATATCGAGATGAAGACGTTTGACGGATTGGGTCACAATCGAAGTGAATGCCTGTCCTAGAATGGAAGAGGATCCCTCGAGGATCGCCCTTTGCCAATACCTCGCGTCCTTATTCGTATTCTACCTCGAGGCGTTCTAAAAGGACGTCCCGGGCGTGGGGATCGGCCAGGTTTTCAGATTGTTTAATCTCCAGAAAGGCATGCTCGGCGGGGGTTCCTTGAGCGGCAAGGGAGAAATGGCCGCGAAAATGTCCGGGCGAAATTCCGCACAGCGCGCCCAGACGGATGGAAACACGGACCACGCGGCAGGCGCCTTGTTCAACAAGCGCCGCCTCAATTTTGGCAAGCAAATCGCGCATCAGAGATGATTCGTGCATTGGCTTATTTCTCTGCGGATGAACGATCACGTTTCTTGAGAATCGCTTGGATATCCGCCACCACACGCTGGGCGATGGTCTCGATGGCGGATTGCACTTCAGGGGAAACATCATCGCCCAGGCCAAACTGTTTGCCTTCGATTCCATAAATCCACAAGTTTTCCGGCAATTGTTTCAGGGCTTTGGCCAAGGCAATGGCGTCTAACGGTCCGAACGCGTGCGTGGACAACGCAAACCAAGATGTTTCAAGGGGATCCGTTTTAACGTCCCATTTGTGCGTCTTGCCCGGTTCGGCCCCGGATGATACGGCATCAATGAGCATAACATTCTCTGTTCCAGCCCACATTTCGAGCAGACGGCTACAATCGCCGGGGCAGAGGAAGACAGGAACATGGGGGAGTGTGGCCTCCTGGACACGCCGGGCGGCGAGAAGCCCGGCCGCGTCATCACCCCGACCGTAATGGCCCAGGCCGATGACGATGGCGGGAATTTGGATCCAGGCCGGTGGCGCGGTCATGATCGAGGGCCGGTCACTCGCGCTCGATGCGCAATTTTAAAAAATGGCATGAGCACGATATGCAGGGATCGTAATTGCGGATGGCTTGTTCGCATTTCCAGGTCAATTCGTCCTTGGGCATTTTCAGATTGGCTGACACGAACCGCAGCAAATCGTTTTCAATGATTTTTTGGTTCTGCGAAGTCGGTGGTACGATCCGGGCGTCCAGAATAACCCCCTCGCGGTCTAACGTGTAGCGGTGGTAAAGCATTCCCCGCGGCGCTTCGGTACAGCCGTAGCCGGTCGCGGCCTGCGGTTGCAACGGGATGGCCGGCCGGTCGGGGGGGTGGAAATGTTCCAGAATCCGCAGTGCCTCGTCACAAGCGTACACGATCTCCACCGCGCGCACCAGGATGCTTTCGAACGGATTGCGCGAAAAGTGGGAAAGTCCAATGGCTTTGGCGGTCTCCTGCGCCAAGGGTGAGAGTTGGTCGTAGTTCAGATTGTAGCGGGCGGTAGGGCCGACAAAATACGCTCCCCGCTCCTTGAGGCGCGCCTGCAAGGAAGTCGAATGTGGCACATGTTCCTCGATGAAGTATTTTTCGAAATCCTCCACAGGGATATCAAGGCCCTTGCTGGTGCGGATACGGCCCTCGTTAAAGGGATACTCGGTCGGATGGTGGAGAGCGGCGAACTCGTAGTCGTATTCGAACGAGGGAATCGGCAGGGTGGCGCACCATTTCGCCAGCCCGACCGCCTGCTCCCTCGCCCATTTGAGTCGCTCGATGAGCGGCTCGAATTGTTTTCGTGGAGGGACTCGGTAAAACCCGCCCACTTGTACGTTGATGGGGTGAATCTCCCGTCCCCCCAGCAAATTGACGATGTCATTGCCGATTTTTTTGATCTTCAGCCCGGTCTGGACAAGGTCTGGATGGTCCTTGGCCATCTGGATGGCGTCTTGATAGCCGAGAAAATCGGGCGCGTGGAGCATCAGAACGTGCAGGGCGTGGCTTTCGATCCACTCGCCGCAGTAGAGCAGCCGCCGCAGATCCCGGATCGGGCCGATGATGGTGACGCCGAACGCCTTTTCGATGGCGTGGCTGGCGCTCATTTGATACGCGACAGGGCAAATTCCACAAATCCGGGCGGTGATGTCGGGCGCCTCGCGGTACAGGCGGCCGCGCAAAAACGCTTCGAAAAAGCGGGGCGGTTCGAAAATCTTGAACTGGACCTCACGGACTTCGTTGCCGGAAATTTTGATATAGAGCCCGCCTTCGCCTTCGACGCGGGCTAGGTAATCCACTTGGATGATCCGGGTGCTCGAACCATCGCGGCGCGCGGCCTTGGAATTTTTCTTGGCCGCCGGGGGGAGGGATTTGGAGGTTTTGGCCGGGGGGGTTTTACCTTTCATAGGCTTCACTCTCTCTCCGGAAAGGTTCCGCGTAGGCGTTGAAGCCTCGGAAGGCGCGGATCACGTCATCCTTCTTCATGCCGGTTTGGATAAACCATTCGCTGAGGCTGCTGGTGTTGGACGATTCCTTGGGACCGAAACAGGCAAAGCACCCCCGTTGGTACGACGGGCACAGCGCGTTGCATCCGGCCTGAGTTACCGGCCCCATGCAAGGAATGCCATGCGCGACCATGACGCAAACGTTGCCCTGGCGTTTGCATTCCATGCAGACGCTGTAATTCGGAATATTGGGTTTGCGGTTGTTCAGGTAGGCGCTGATCACCTCAAGCAGTTGATACTTGTTAATCGGGCATCCGCGCAGTTCGAAATCGACGAACACATGGTCTGCAATGGGCGTGGATTTTTTCAGCGTGTCGATGTATTGTGGCGAGGGATACACCAACGCGGTAAAATCCTGGACATTCTTGAAATTGCGCAGGGATTGAATGCCACCCGCCGTGGCGCACGCCCCGATGGAAATAAGGCTCGTGGACATGCGCCGCACCTGGTGAATGCGCTCGGCGTCATGGGGCGTAGTGATCGAGCCTTCGACCAGGGAGAGGTCATACGGCCCCTTGACCACCGCCCGCGAGGCCTCGGGGAAATTGGCGATTTCCACTTCGCCCACCACCGCCAGCAACTCCTCCTCGCAATCCAACAGGCTCAGCTGGCATCCGTCGCAGGACGCGAATTTCCATACCGCCAATTTAGGTTTCGGCCTTTTTTTCATTATGCGCGTCCCTTCTGCTGTCATATCTCCCACTTGTCGAACCAATTCTGGATCTGATGGAAGGCGAACACCGGTCCGTCCTTGCAGACAAAGGTTGGACCAAACTGGCAATGGCCGCAAAAGCCGATTCCGCATTTCATATTGCGTTCCATGGAGACGAAAATCCGGTCATAGGTCACCCCCCGCTTGTTCAGCGCTTGCACGGTGAATTTCATCATGACCTCAGGGCCGCAGATCAGTGCTACCGTGTTGTGCGGATCAAACGGCGCCCGGGGGATTAACGTGGTCACCACGCCCACATTGCCGCGCCAACCCTCCATCGCCCGGTCTACAGTGATGTAGATCTCCAGGTCGAATTCCCCCCGCCACTGCTTGAGTTCTTGCCGGAACAGAATATCCCCCGGGGTGCGCGTGCCGTAGAGCAGCACAATGCGGCCGTACTTTTCGCGGTGAGCCATCAACTGGTACAAGGCGGGACGCAAAGGCGCCAGTCCGATTCCCCCGGCCACAATGACCACGTCACTGCCTTCCGCCTTTTCGATGGGCCAATGGCTGCCGAAAGGCCCCCGAACTCCCAGGAGATCCCCTTTTTTCAACGCGCGCATCGCCCGCGTGACGGCCCCCACTTCCCGGGTGGTGTGCACTAGAGGTATGGGCGTTACCGGATTTCCACTGATGGAGATGGGCACTTCGCCGACACCGTACACATAGAGCATGTTGAATTGCCCGGGGGAATAGGGATGTCCATCCTCACCGTTGAACGGCACGAGATGCACGGTAAACGTGTCGTCCGTTTCAACGATGATCCGGTCTACCCGGTAGGAACGGGGAAGCATGGGATCCGGCTCGAAGGCCATGACGCAACTCCCTTTCACATCAAGATCTGTTCGTCCCGACATTGCCTGGGCGCTGATTTGATGGGTGTGCGCTATGCGCGAATCCATCTTTTCGGGCCACTCCGGTTGGATGACAGGGATTTTTTTTCATCTTTTCCGGGCTTCCCTAACCCTACCCTTATCCCAGTAGAACCGGGAATTCATTCCTTTCCCTGCGGCCAGCCTATGATTTGCGCCCTGATCTATACCCCTACTTTGCCTTTCGCGCTAAAATATTCAATACTTTTTCACGGTATTTCGTATAGTAAAAAACAAGAGGAACTTAGACTCCTCCACGCCCCTTGCTGCTGGGACGCTCACTTTCCCGCAAGGTTTGGGCTTCGCGGGTGATGTCGATCCCCACGGGGCACCACGTGATACAACGGCCGCATCCCACACAGCCGGGCATCCCGAATTGGTCTTGCCAAAACGCTAGTTTGTGCGCCATCCACTGGCGAAAACGTGATTTCGGCGAAGACCGTACGCTCCCCCCGTGAATATAGGAAAAATCCAAAGTGAAACAGGAGTCCCAGACGCGCCTCCGTTCGGCATGATCGCCCGTCAGGCTGGTGGAATCCTCCACTGTGGTGCAGAAACAGGTAGGACAGACCAAGGTACAGTTGGCGCAGCTCAGACACCGGGCCGCGATTTCGTCCCACAGGGGATGCTCCAAGTTCCGGTATATCAACTCTTTAACTTCTTCGGTGTTCAGTGTCCGCCCCATAGCTCCGGCGCTTTTCCGCATCAACGCTTCTGCCTGATCCATGTCTTTCTTCGAAGCCATTTCGTGCGGAATCTGTTGGATGATTTCCTGGCCGCGCTCAGAACCGGACTCCACCAGGAAACCGTGTCGGTCGCTTTCAAACAACTCGGTGAGAGCCAGATCGAAACCCGAGGAAGCTTTGGGGCCAGTTTTCATCGACGTGCAAAAGCATGTTCCCCCCGCTTTCGTGCAATTCACGGCCACCACGAACAGGTTTTCGCGGATTTGCTGATAATGGGAATCTTGAAAAGGGCCTCGTTTTAAAACCATGTCTAAGATGGCGAGGGCGGCCAGCTCACATGATCGGACACCGATCAACGCATATTTCCGTAACTCTTTATGGTTTTCGCTAACCTGGAAACCCGATTCGTTCCGCTGCGCTTTCCAGAGATACTGATAGGGGGGCCATAGGTATTTTTTCCACGATTGGGGACCCACCGTGTAACAAAACAAAGTGGTATTTTTTTTCTTTTTGAGGCGGTATTTTCCCCCCTCCTGCTCGTCGGTCCACCCCACGGGGAAATCCGCGGTAGATTGCACTTCCTCCAACACCACGGCCCCATCCTGGAGGCGCGGGCCGATCACGGTATAGCCCAATTTACAAAGAAGTTCAATCAGGGAATCGAGACCAGCGCGGTCGATCCACGGGAGAGACGGGGTGGCTGTCACGGCGGGTTTGGTCATAATCTACCGTTCCTTGCCGTTGGAAGGTTGGATAATCAATCATTACCATAATTTCTGATTCAAGTAAAGAAAAAAGTAAGTCGATATGTCGGTTTTTTTAACCAAGTCGGTGGACTTTGTGAAATGGAGGATATCAGAGGCCAAATGGATTCAGATACCAGATAAAATGTTCAATTCTTGAACGCGTTGTCTCAAAAAGAACTTAGATAATCCAAAATTCAGGCCAATATCCCCAAAACATTCGCAATTATAGATAATTTTCTTGCCCCTATCGGATCGATTCCGTTCTCTTCTTAATCGCCTAATATTCAATAAGTTACGATATTGCCAGTTACAGGCTGTGAGATTACCTTGGTTACGCCCTGAACAACGGCAGGATTTGGCATGAATTCTGCCTGTTTCATTACCGAATTCTGAGTCAAACATTCTGCGTGAAACCACGCGAAGTGACCCTTCGCGCTTTTCCTCCCCAGCCCGGTGTTCCCAATCACACTGGGCTTTTTTTTTCGAACAACGGTCGGAGGCGTTCTTGTTCCAATAATCGTGGAAGGAATGGATGCGCGGGACCTAATCCGCCGCTAGCAAAGAAGAATCGATGGTTCCTGTTTCCACCCGAATCCCCGGACACTTTCTCATCGTAGGGAAACTTCGCGCTTTGCGCATTGGAATAGTGCCCAAAAAATCGCCAATCATGCACTTGCTCCGGCGTTATCGGGCGGGAGAAAATGACCGTCCCGGCGAACTCATATTTCCATATGCCGGAGAACGTGGAGTGGAATTCGTGGGGGAGATCCATGAGTTGGTCGAGGAGGGTTCCACAGGGGTATGGAAGCGAGGCGCGCTGGTATCCCGTAAATTGGAATTCCATGGATCCATCGGTCTGGGGAGAGACAACGGAGGGATATCCGGTGTAATGCGATTCTCCGATCGGGGAACGAGGGGAACGGTATGCCGAGATGACTCGCTCCATAAGTCCCCATACCGGCGGGGGGAAATATACAACTCTGCCCCACTGGAACGGGGGGGAGAAAACAAATCGGATGAACGAGCCTCATTGAGGGAACCTATTGAAGAAGATTGCAGCGTTCTTCGCTCTTCCAGGCTGAGCGGGGATATTCCAGTGTCTGGAGAAAGCAACGGACTTTCGGGAAGGATTCCGTCCCGGGTAGGGGAGCGCCGGGGAGCCTCATCCTGAGAAACACGGGGTCCGCGGGGTGTCACGGTCCGTCTGTTTTCGACTTTTATAGAATCCGGGAACCTTTGAACTTCAGGGTTTCGTGTTCCATCATAGGCTGCCGGGCGCGAGGCCGCCGGTGGTCATCCGGTATCACGATGATAACCGGCCGCCACCACCACCGGGCGTATCCCCAATAGCCCCAAGGCCACCACGGATCCCAGTAGCTGTACCAAGGCCCAACCCGGTAAGGGCGCCAGGGATCATACCAATGGCACCCCCAAAATGGATTGTAATAATCGAATGGGCTGTACGCGTACGGGATGGATGGCCAATAACTGAAGAAAACCGCGGTAGAGATGGGATAGTCGTAAATAACCACCGCTCCCCGGTCGAACCAAAAAGGATCGCGGTACCATCCCCACGCATAAGAACGGGAAGGATAAAAAAACATGTTGTAGTGGATGTAATCGTAATATCCCCATCGGCCATGTGGCTTGCGGATCCGGTAGGCGGTATACTGCTTGGGATACAAGTGCATGTCAAAATAGTAAGGATCGTAAATCTCGATCACGTACCAATCATCCGGTGACCACGCCATGGCGTCAGGCGGCGTTAAAGTGTCCAGATTCGTAATACCCATAGAGTACAAATCGCTGAAATCAGAATCCGGTTCGGTATCACTTCCGCCCAACACTACCGGATCGGTGATGACCGACCACGAGTAAGCATCATCCCGTTGAGTATAACCCACTGGATAATTCGGGCCGAAAGCAGAAGGAGGGGAGGGGGGATTAGCCGTCCGGCGGAGGGAGGTGGAATGCGAACACCCTGCCATCCCCACAAAGAAGATCAGAAAAAAAGTCCACAAGGCCGAGAATCTCATGATATCAATGTTCCTTGGCCGATTTCAAAACAAAGAAGGCTGACTTCCGCCTCTCCACGATAACGGCCGTTCTGAAATAACGATAAAGTCTTCTTGGATATCCTCGATATTAAATTATACCATCATCATCCAGGAAACGGCTCATCTTGCTCCGTCGCACACGGGCGAGGGATGGCGAAGGCCAGGTGTGTCAGTGTTTCAAAACAATCGTTTTGATTTTTCGTCCAGGTTCGGTTACAATCCGGATAATTCTCGAAAGGAAGGGTTTTATTGAGACACGCAATGCGTTGTCTCCACTCGCAACGCGCCGGGAACAGCCTGCAAAAGGCTGTTTACTTGAGAATTGTGGCAATGGGAACTTCCATATGATTCCCTGAACCGCCGAAGATTATGCATCGGAAAAGCCCATGAGATTTCGATCCGCTACCCGCAAAGGGGTCGTTACTTCGCAGGAACTGGAAAACCGCCTGAAACAAGCGGTCAAGAAAAAAGCCGAAATCGAAAAAAAATACCGGGAAACCAATCAGCGTTTCTGGACGCTTCTCTTCATCGACTTGACCTCCTCGTCCCGGCCCATGTGGGGTAAACAAGAAAATGAGGGGGGAAAGATTTTAACCACCTATCAGCAATTGACACCGATGTCTTGCGCGTGTCGGAGAAGACGATAGAGAAGGGGAAAGATTTTAACCACCTATCAGCAATTGACACGGACGGCCTTAGAAGAGAAAGGAGCGGCTTTCATCGAACCTGGGGGAGGCACCCAGGTGCTGGCCGCGTTCGAGGATCCTTCTGCCGCATTGACCGCCGCGGAGGCCGTTTTATGGATTCTCGAGGAATGGAACACCGGTAAGCCGGAGTATGCCGATTTACGCCCGGCCATAGGAGTGCATCAGGGTTTTGTAAATTTTTTCGGCGGAACTATTCATCAATCCAACACCAGCAATATGGCCAAACGCATCCAATCGGAGGCCAAACCAGGCCAGATTTTGGTATCCTCCGTCATTTATGAAGCCTTGCAAAACGATCCCCGGTTTGAGTTCCGTTTTGCCGGAACCTATTCCTTAAAAAATATCCCGGAACCGCAGGATATCTACCAGGCTTCCCATGGGAATCCACAAACCAATCCCTTCGGATTCGTGCCTGCGGGCATGACCTGTTCGTTCGACGCGGTGGTGGTTCCGAACCAGGAGTTCCAGACGTATCAATGGGCGTTCGTTTATATCGATGTGTGCGAATCAACCCGTAAATTTTGGAAATACGGGGATCAACAAGCCGGTCGGCTCATTCAGGATTATCAAAAATTGTGCCACGAGACCTTCACCGCTTGTGGCAGCTGCTATGTGAAATCATGCGATGGAGATCAAATTATCGCCACTTTCGAATTGGATGATATCGACAGCGCCGCCGTGTCTTCCATCAAAATCCTGAAGGACCTATTTCGCCGTAATGTGAATTTTCCCCCCACCAAACATATACGCGCCGCCATCGGAATCCATTGCGGTGAAGTCGTCATCCATGGAGATGAGTTGGTCCAAACCCAGGACATGTGCATCGGCAAGGCCATTCAATCCCAGGCGCTGGCCGATGAAATCCTGCTCTCCGTGGATGCCGCCAGACTGCTCGATCCTGAAATCTTGCAATATGTCGCCGAATATGGTCTTTGTCAATTTCCTGGAATTTCCGAACCACGCGAACTGCGCACGTTGAAATGGTTTCATGCTTCCCTGCGCCCCAGCTTGCTGTATCCCAGCCGCAAGAAATCGCCTCGCTTTAAATCATTATACCGTTGACTTTGTTCGATTTCCGTGATTCTACGGCTCCTGCAAACCCCAGCGGGATTCGATCAGGTCCTCGAGGTCCCATACGGGTCCGGCAGTCCCGTCGGGAGGGAGATTGGATTCCGGGGAGAATGGATCAGCCTGATCGGCAATCTCCTCCCTGGGAATTTGTGGTCTCGAGTCTGGCGTAGGGGCGAATTGGTCCAAACCAAGCCAGAAGGAAGGTTTAAGAAAATCCGATAATTCACCAAACCGGCGGCTCATGCCGATCTGAATGGCATAATCTGACCGGATGGACAAGGAGTTGAGAAGAGATCCTTTTTCTTCAAACGCCTCACCCTTTTTGGGTAAAATAGAATAATCCAGCTGATAGGGCCGTTGGTAGAAAATTTTCCCTTTCTGAATCGGTCTGATGTACGATTGGTAGAGATCAGTGAGGTCGTCTGCCCGGTTCGAGACAAACAAGTCGACCCGGGCTCCGATTCCTAACGGCAAATTGCTTTCAAAATACCGCGCCTGGGGAAACATTTCCTTGGAGGTGAGCACGGGACGCCGGGGATTGTCCCGCAAGACATTCATGGAAACCGGCGTGGAAGATTGCGAAGTGAAACAACCCTGTAATCCGCAAATCCACAAAGGTAGAGAGCCCAGTAAAATGGGCCATACCTGTTTCCCAACTATACATTTCTCAGAAACGGTCATCTCAGTGTTTCGGATTCCGTATCCTAATGTGATTCAATGTGATAGCAGTCGTGCTCCTCGTCCGCACCGGCATACCGCGCCAGAAATAAGGAACACTTTTTATAAATATATCTGTATTTTCGGACAATCCAGACCGGCTCTTAACTTCATTCTTATGGAGAGAGCATATCACAACATAATACGAATCATCACAGAAAAAGTAACGGAGCCATCTTTTCACTGCCTTGGGGATTTCCAGTCGAATGGTATAGTTAATTTTAATCCTGCTTTTCCCCTTCAAGCGGAATTGCGTAATCCCCTGTGAGGCTTCCGTGCGGATCAAGCCAGGAATCATGAAGTTGGATTTATCTCTGGTCCCGGAACCAGTCAAGAGGCTGCAAGAGATACTCGGCCCGGAAAAGCCGTATGTTGTGGGAGGAATTCTGCGCGATACCCTTGAGAAAGCGGATTTCTCTCCGGAAGGAATTATTACCCGTGTGGCCGGTAACGACTGGGACTTCGCCACGCCACTCCACCCCCGCGAAGTGTTGACCCGCCTGCGCCGGGCCGGGATCACCGCGGCGCCTATCGGTTTCGAGCATGGCACCGTGGCCGCGGTAATCGAAGGCGTGTCCTATGAAATCACCACCTTCCGGTTTGATCTCGAATACCGGGACGGCCGTCATCCTACGGTCCGTTTCGCCCAATCCCTGGAAGAAGACCTCCAACGCCGGGACTTTACCGTCAACGCCTTGGCCTTGGATCTGGATACCGGCGAGATCCTTGATCTTTTCGACGGTATCCAGGATTTGCGGGAGCGGATCATCCGCACGGTAGGAGATCCCGAGATCCGATTCCGGGAAGATCATCTCCGCATGCTGCGCGCTGCTCGTTTCGCCGCCAAACTGGAAGGCCGGATCGAACCGGAAACCCATAGCGCCATTGTGCGCAATGCCCCCCTCATTCAAAACATCTCGCCAGAACGGATCCGCGAGGAAATCCTTAAACTGTTATCCTGCCGTCGACCTTCCCTGGGTTTCGAATGGATGCACGCCACCGGCTTGCTTCTTTACATCCTCCCGGAATTGGAGATGGGCTATGGGGTGGGGCAGAACCGTTTTCATGCGGACGATGTCGCCCGCCATACCCTCCATGCGGTGGACGCCCTTGATCCCCGTTATCCTTTTTGGCGCTTCGTCACCCTGATGCATGACCTGGGCAAGATACCTGCCAAGCGCTACCTCCCTCGCAAGGGCGACTACGTGTTCTACGGGCATCAATACATCAGCAAGCGCTTGACACGCAGGATCATGCGCCGGTTGCGGTTTTCCAACAAAGAGATCGAAACCGCTGCGTCCATCGTTGAAAATCACATGTACAACCTGAAACCGGGCCTTTCCGAGGGGGCCAGCCGGCGGTTTATCCGGAAATTGGGCCGCGAAAACGTGGAAGGATTCCTTCGCATGCGCATGGCCGACCGCAAGGGCAACCATTTGAACGAGGATGGCTATGAAAAAGGGATCTTCCACTTTGTCCGGACGGTGCGGAAAATCGACCGGGCCGAAGATGCGTTGACCGTTCAGAAATTGCGTATCAACGGGTACGACCTGATGAACCTGGGGCTGAAACCCGGCCCCATCTTTTCTCAGATCTTGAATTCACTACTCGAGGACGTATTAGATCATCCTGCGCTCAACGATCGTGATTATCTGCTAGACCGCGCCCGTGCCATGGCGGAAGAATATCTGCGCACCGGCTCCCTCCCCATTCATCCAAAACCGGCCGAGTGGGAGGACGAAGAAGAGAACGAGGCTGGAGAGGAGAAAAACCGGCGGAAGGGGAGTGAATGATTGACGGGCTGATCAGCGGGACATCCGTTTTTTCAGCGGATTTTGACATGCATTCCAGTGCGTTTGATTTTGGATTTGGTTTCCGCCTCGCTAGAGTTTTTCCCCATTGGCGGTTTTTCGGTGAGTTTGCGGATATGACAGGTCTTGCAGATGGAAATCCCCGGCTCAATTTCGCGCCCGCAGTACAGGCAACGCAATTTGCTCATCTCCTCTTCGGGTTTCACGAATTGAATCCGTTTTTCGAGGATCCATTTGTCGAGCATCCACTGCGGGACATCGACATTTTGCATCACCTCGAACACAGGGGCATTCCGGTGGGCACGAAGATAGGCTTGGGTAATCTTGATGAGCCGCTCTTCTTCCTCATGACATGCCGGACAACAATCCAGAGTGGATTTGTTGAACAATGCCCCGCATCGAGGACAGTTGGCTAGGGCCATGATGGTTACTCGACTTTTTCCGCCGGCGTCATCCCAGACCAAGATAAGACTTGCGCGTCTCCCCACAAATCTTCCAGCGCGTAATACCGGCGTGCCCGTTTGGAAAAGATGTGAACGACCACCGATCCAAAATCGAGTAGAATCCAGGTCTTGCTGGTGCGTCCTTCCGCATGGGCGGTCCGCAAGCCTTCCTCCACCATCGCGTCGCTCACCCGGCTGGCCAGGGCTTTCATATGGGTTTCGCTGTGGCCTGTGGCGATGACAAAATAATCCGCGAACGACGACAACCGCGCTACATTCAGAAGCACTATCTCGGCGCCTTTCCCATCCTCCAATGCCGAGGCGGCCCGGAAAGCCAATGATTCGGTCCGTGGATCGTGAGCCGTCAGATTGGTGTCTCCCATATAGGTATTATCGGATCATCCTCCTGTGGAATTAACCTATTATATCGGCCCGGGCGTTTTTTTACCAAGAAAATGAATGCTCCCATCCATTGGATACTTGGCGTAGCCTCTTCCCCCCTTCGGCTTCAGCGGCGGACCATCGGGCCGAAGCCACCTCAATAGGCCGGATTGCGCGCCATGACTTTGCCGGTAGCCGTATCGATATAAAGCTCACCTCCCAGCGGGTCTTTGAACGTGGCTTCGGTGCCGGGGAACCAGCTCTCTTTCAGCAAATCTTCGAGTTTCTCCGGCAATCGGCCTTTCTCTTCTTTATATTGGTTTACATATCGTTGCAAGGTTTCAAGGACGCTCAGTTGATCCCGTTCCAGAATCCGGCGGGAGGTAATGTACCAATCCTGTTTCCCTTCCGGCGTGGTTACGGTGACGAGCAGATGGGGAGAAGTGCCGTCCCAGGTGGTTAATAACACCCAAAGGTTGGGAGCCCGTTGAAACAGGATCGGCAGGACATCCTGGGCGAATTCAGGATTTTCCGCATTTTTTTCATCCAAAATCCGCTGCAGATAGCCGGCTTCGATCAACTCTTTCATCTGCGGCGAGGGTAGGCGGCCCAGTTCCTTCTGATACAATTCGACCGCCTCGGAGAGGATCTCCACGCATTGGCCGGTGAAAATCTCGTCGAGTTTCTGCATGGCCAATTGGGCGCTGATTTCGTCACCCACCTCCACCGCTTCCTTATAATAACGGCTGTACTGGCTCCAGGCCGCTTTGAAGCGGCCCGCCGCCCGGTCCATCTCATAAGCCATGCGTTCCACGTAAGATGGCACCTCGGGATTGGCCGGTCCGAAAATTTGGAATTCGTTGATGGTGAAGAGACCGTCCGGGGCCTCGCTTTGCATTTCATCCAGGAGGAGATAACGGGCACGGAGCGGTTCCCGGAGGAGGCTGAGGCCGGGAGTGGTCACACTTTCGATGATCCCGTAAGTTTGGGGTTCCAGAGCGAATTGCAACCGGAACGACTCCCGCACCAGGGTAGGCTGTTCCAGGTTGATGCGGCCGATTTCATGCGCATCCCGCAGATCAAGGCGGATGGTCCCTTGCTCAGGATGGAATTTGACTTCACCGAGCAAATCATCGTCCAACAGCGCCTCGGCGGTGTACCCTTCCACCACACCCTCCGCCTCCAGATCGGCCTCGATGGCCAGGTTTTCCCCATAGACCGCTTCCAGGAACAGGCGTTTGGCGGTTTCGTAATCCTTGAGCTGATAAAACGAAATGAATCCGGCATCAAACCGTAACCGCCAGGCGCTCGGATTGTGTTGGTTTTTGTCAGCACCATCCATCAAAAATCCGATGGCCAAGGATGGATCCTTCATGGATTCATTGATCACGAATCCGCCGAATTTGTAGGCCGCCACGAACTTCGGGTCGAGGGCTACCATGTTGTTGAAAAGGTTGATCATGCCTTCCTTCTTTTCCGGCCGGTCGAGTGTACTGAAATTGCCTCCAAAGTACTGAATCGCCCGGATCCAGAGCAGATCCGCCAAGGTCGCCTCGTGGCCCAGGGCCAAAATCTTGGTTACCTCGGGACGGTTGGAGAGCATGAGGATTTTCTCTTCCACCCGGCGGCCGGTCCGGTCGTCGATGATCATTTGCTGCGCCTTGTAAAATCCGGCGCAAAACACCACCAGAAACGTGAGTGTGATGAGAGAGCTCTTTCTCATTTGAAATCCCGCCGTGCGAACGAAACAATCGCGATGATCAAAAGAATTCCCGAATAAAAGATGGCGTACAGGGGATACAAAAACAGATGATGAAAGACATGCCCGATGTCTTCCTGGTAAATCACCTGATTTTTGAGGTTGAACACTTCCAGATTGGGCAACAAGTAATAGATGAATTTCAGCATCCCGGAGAAGGCGGTGGCCCCTTGCTCATATAGCCGCTTGCTCCATTCCAGCAAATCTTCCGACATGTGGCCGATCACCCAGCACATGAAGGTCAACACCGCCGACAAGACCGGCGTGGAAAAGGACGAGAACAAGATCGCCAACGCGCTGACCACCAGCATCTCGAAAAGAAACAGATAGACGGCCAAGATCAGAGTGGCGGTGATCGAACTGTCCGGCCACACCATGATCAGGAGACAAAGCAACACGCTCATCAGAAGCACGTTGGCCACCACGGTGAGGAACAACCCCAAAAACTTGCCCACCAGAAATTCATAGCGGCGGACTCCGGAAGCCACGATTGTGTAGATCGTGCGTTTGTCCAACTCCTCGTAAACCAGATTGACGCCCACAAAGGTGGCCATCAGCAGGCCGAAGATGCTGATCGCTGACAAGCCCACGTGTTTGATGATCCGGTCGTCCTCCCCTAGGGCCAGCGTGGCCAACACCAACGAGAACGCCAGCAACACCAAGGCAAACACGGCGATGATGTAAAAAATCTTATTGCGGACCGCTTCTTTGTAGGTGTTCAAGGCGATGGTGAATATCTTATTCACGGGTTCCCACCTCCCGGATGAAGTAGTCTTCCAAGGTGCCCCGTTCCGGCCGGAGTTCGATGATGCGCCCCTGGTCGGCCATCGCGCGCTGCGCAATGCGTTGGGCATCCTCCTGGCTGGGCGCGGTGAAATGATGGAATCCACCGATGACTTCGTATTTTTTGATATTCATCCCTTTGATCTCCTCCAGCGCCGCTTCGGAAAGACCTTCCAACGAGATGATATAGTCGGGACTTTGCGAACTGAGGATTTCCCGCACGGTTCCCAATTTGATCAGTTCGCCTTTGTTGAGGATGGCAATACGGTCGCACAACATCTCGATGTCCGCGAGGATGTGCGAGCAAAAGAAGATGGTTTTCCGCTCCTCCTTGAGCTGGTGGATCAGATCCCGGATCTCCCGCCGTCCAATGGGATCCAGCCCGGACATCGGCTCATCCAGCAACAGGAGCGAGGGATTGGTGATCAGGGATTGCGCCAGCCCCACCCGTGTGACCATCCCCTTGGAATAATCGCTCAACCGCGTTTTGCGGGCATAGGTCAATCCAACGATTTCCAGCAACTCGTCCACTTTCTTGCGGGCTTCCCCCGAAGACATGCCGGAAAGGCGGGCGTAAAACATCAAAAACTCCTGGCCCGTCAAGAATCGGTAAAAATAGGGATTTTCGGGCATGTACCCGATTTTGTGGATATCCGGCGCTTCGCCCAACTCCTTGTCCAGCAGCCAAGCCGTGCCGGACGTGGGGAAGATGATGCGCAACAACATCTTAATGGTGGTGGTTTTTCCCGCGCCGTTGGGGCCGAGAAAACCAAAAATCTCCCCCTCTTCCACCTCCAGATTCAAATTATTCAAGGCCCGAAACCTTTTGCCCAGGAACCCGGTTGAATACTCTTTTGTGAGATTCTGGATTCGAAGGATAGCCATTCATCTTCTCCTTCATGGCGCGCGGCTTATAGTTGACAGTTCATTAGCAAGAATTTACTTGCTTGATTCTAAAAAAGATACGTGAGGAGTCAAGACATTACGGAATTTCTTAACAAATTCTTACAATTTCCCGCTCTCCGTACATGATCTTCCCTTTCTTTCAGCGTAGCAAAAATAAAAAGGGCGGTCCATGGGAAGACCGCCCGGGAAGGGTGTATACTCTGCCGGTTTCAGCTGGGCTCAATACAATTCCCACGCCGCTACGGGAGTCCCCGCTGGCCGCGAAAGGCGAAGATTATCGATATACATGGGAATTTCTTCCACCCCGCCACCGTTCGAACTCAGACGGATTTGCATGGTGGCACCCTCTGTGGTATAGACAGGAGCCGCTACATTTTGTTTGAAGTGTTGCAGCAGAAAACCCTCTGTATCGGGAACCGGGCCGTATTGCGCTCCGAAGGAAAACCAGCGTTCGGTGGCGGCGATGTAGTAGGATCCCTGCAATAAGGTGGTGGTGGTGGTTTGGAGGTTGCCCTCGGCGTCCGGCATCGAGACATCTACGAATAATTCGAAATTCCCCCAACCGCCGGTGGCCGCACCGTCCACATACATATCGAAATGCAGGCGGTCATAGTGCATGAATTCTGGTACGTTGGTGAGATCTATACTAAATCGATTGGCCCCGGTATCCGAAAGTGTGAACGCCAAAAAACCGTCGCCTTCGGAAGCGGCTACTTCCCCCCCCTTCTTAATCCCGATGGCGTAGTCCGGATTGAGTGTGACATCTTCCAGATCGGATTCATTATTGAATCCATTCAGCAATAAATATTCCCTTTCTGGACTGTATTGGCGCACGCGGGCGGAGATGGCGTCAATATAAATCGTTCCTACAAAACCAGCGGGGAAACCGCTGAAAGCCTCCGGATTGATAAATGAACCCCAGCTGTTGACTTCGGTAAAACCCGCCGCAGTCTCTTCGGTGTACCACCAAACCAGTTTTTTCCAGGTCCCTATGTCTTCCTCCCGGTAATACCGGTAGCCCAGATTCGCTCCGCCGAACTCGAAATTCATCTGAAAAATGTTGTCCGCGTTCACCCAAATTTGGAATTCATCCGTGTGGGATAAATCCAATGTCCCCACTTCTGCGGGGAACTCCCATGTCGAAAAAACCCAAGGGGAAGTGCCCCCATCGATGATTAGAATGAGGGAGGTTTCCCCCTCATACACAACGGCGCCTTCCCCCAATTCAAAATCCGTGAAAAATTGCCAAGCCGCGCTGATCCGTGGCGGTTCCAGTTCTTCAAAAGTCATGATGGGCACATACGCGTACTCCTCTTGCGCGTAGGCCATGCTTACGGCCAGCCATAAGGCCGCTAAAGAAATCCCTTTGCGCATGGATCAATTCCTCCTGGTACGATTTAATATTTTTGCCTTCCTGTTTCCCGGTAGTCTCGCCGGTTTCAGGAATGTGGGAAGAATTGATCATAGGCGGAAAGGAATTAAGAAGAAAGGGTTAAAGATAAAAATATTTATATTTAAATTTTATCGTAAATATGATATACCGAATCAATTCGGCTTTCATGCATTCTCACCGCAGCAAAAGTCCGCTAGGGGCCTATAGGCGTTTCTCAGACATTCAGGGCAATCTCCGTGACAAGCGCCTGGCCTCACGGTATGATTGATCAGATAACTGCTCCGCATATTGGGGAATTGGGGAGATGAACGTGCACCGGAATATGCGATTCAATTTCTGCCCAACGGCCTTGGAGGGAATAGTGGGGCGATGGATCATCGCCGGATTGGGAGGATTACTGTTCTGTTTGGCGGGTTGGAGCCATCCCTTGGGAAATTTTTCCTTGAACCATTACACAGTGATCGAGACTACCCCCGGCGGGATATTTACCCAGCATGTTCTCGACTTCGCCGAAATCCCCTCTTACAACGAATTGGCCAATCTGGACACGGATGGCGACAACAAGGTCACGCCGGCTGAAATTGCCGCATATAAGACCCTAATTCCCAGCCGCTTCCTCTCGCAATATTCCCATGGTTTGGTTGATGGGGCAGGCCAGGTGATCCCGCTGGTTCCCGAACTGCTGGATACCGAAGTGATCCTTTCGCGGGGCGAAGGTTCGCTGACGTGTCTGCAGATCCGCTTGGTCTGTTCGTTGAAACACGAGCGTTTGCGCGGCCCGGGCGAGAAGCGTTTTGTTTTTGCCGACCATAATCTTACCCACATGCGGGGAGTGCGGGAGATCCGGGTGGTGGCGCATACGGGCACCACGGTACATCCCGAAGGCATCGTGACGCCGGACAAGGTCATCCCCATTCCGGTCGATCAAAATCTCTACGTGGTCACGGGTCTGGAAGCTTCCATCACGTACAAGGCCGGGGAGGCGGCCAAGGAGGAGGGCGAATGGAACCTCTCCGAGATCACTTCGATGATGGATCCCCTCTCCATCCCCCAATTCCCCCTGGAAACCGACGAACTGGGCAACTACGCCATCCTCAAGTCCCCCATCCAACCGGATCAGGAAGTACAGGCGAAAATCTCGGCCTTGCAACCCCGGACCCTCGTGAGCGCATCGGATATGTTATCCCTTCCGGCGCCATCGGGAACATTATCCACACTCCCGCAATGGCCGGGCGGAACAGCGATGGGAAGCCCCCAACCTCCAGGCTCATCTCCAGCGGCCAAACCGGATTCCACCTGGACGGAGATGATCGGCGCGAAAGAACTTAGCCCCTCCTTCGTCGTCATGGCCTTGTTGCTCTCCATCGTATTCGGCGCCTCGCACGCCTTGTCGCCGGGGCATGGGAAAACCGTAGTGGCGGCCTACCTGGTGGGATCGCGGGGCACCGTGTGGCACGCGGTTTTTCTAGGGATTGTGGTGACTTTGACGCATATCTCTAGCGTGCTTCTCCTGGGGCTGATTACGCTGTACTTTTCGCAATATATCGTGCCGGATAAACTGATACCCCTCATCGAGGCATTTTCCGGCCTGCTGATCGTCCTGATCGGAGTATTGATGTTTCTCAAACGCTATGGGGCCTACCAGCGCCGGCGCTTGGCCGAAAGCCTGGGATTGGATCTGGAGCATCTGCCGGATTGGCCCCCCTCAGCACATTCTCATACTGACGCACATAAACACGCCCGGGAGCATTCGCATGCTCCCACGCATGTACTTGACCATGCGCTTGGGCCCGATCATGGCCACGAATCAGGCCATCCCCACTCCCACCCGCATGTCCATGAGCCCGGAAACGGGCATGATCACGCGCATCCCCATGAACATGGCCATTCTCTTGAATCCCATGTCCATGGGACGCGTGCGCATCCCCACGCCTTGAAAAATTGGCTGGACCACGAGCACGGACCGGGAACCCACACCCACGATATCCCTGCCGACGCCAATTGGCGGGATCTTTTGGTGTTGGGAGTCACCGGCGGCATGGTTCCTTGCCCCTCGGCGATTGTAGTGCTCATCGCCGCCGTGGCCCTGCAACGCATCCTCTTTGGCATGTTGCTGATCGTGTTCTTCAGCATCGGGCTGGCGGCGGTTCTGATCACCATCGGCATTCTGATGGTCACCGCCAAAAAATTCATGAACCGGGTCTACAAAAGCGAGAACCAATTCCTTTGGCTGCAAATCCTCTCTCCCGTACTGGTCACCCTGCTGGGGATCGCGATTTTCTTGCGCGGTTTGCAGTCCGGAGGAATGATCACCTTCCATTTTCTATCCTGACGCGAACCGGTGGGGAGGTTGTATGAGCGGAGCGATTCGATTCAGTGTTTCTCTTTCGGAGGAACTGCTGGAGAAATTCGACAAGATTTTGCGCACCAAGGGATATACCAACCGCTCGGAGGGAATCCGGGATTTGATCCGGGATTTTCTCGTCCAGCAGGAGGTGGAGGAAAACAAAGAAGTACTAGGGGTGATCTCGCTGGTGTACGATCATCATGTACGGGAACTCACCGAAAAATTGATTGCGCAACAGCATCATTCTCAGGCGGAAGTCATCTCCAGTCTGCACGTACATCTGGATCATCACAATTGCCTGGAGGTGATTGTGGCCCGGGGCCGGGGTGACGTGTTACGCCAATTCGCTGACCTGCTGATCGGAATCCGTGGGGTTAAACATGGGAAATACGTGTTGACCTCCACCGGCACGGAATTGCCCCGGTAGGTCCATCCAAACCGGCCCATAAGAAAAACACGGGCGGTTGGGATTTGATGAACTGCAACAATTTAGTCATCTCCATCATCTCCCCTTGATTCTATCCTTACTCCGTTGATTTCATCCACAAGGATTATTTCCCCCCCCCAATTCCGCTTCGGGCGGCCAAATCTGAATCGAGCCGCTGAAAGCGTGGAGGTATCCAGTCTATCCGCGGTTTGTCAGAAGGATCACCCTCCATACCAGAATCTGGATTTTTCCAACGGATGCAAGGCTTCCTCGCCGGGATCTATTTCCTACTTTTATAAAAGAAGAGAGAATCCAGAAGCATCTCCATCCCTGTGAAAATCACGAATCGATTATTTAGAAAATTTTTTATCTAGATAAATAGTTTAAAGAAAAATCACTCTTGAAACCAGAAAATATTTATGATAAAATACACTAAATAAAATTGTACATCTATAGCAAAGGTCTGGTAAGATGTTGGATTCGATAATACGGCAGGATTACTAGCCCTGCCGTTGTATATAAATATGCGTTCAAAAGCATCATTTAAAATTTACGATATTTTAATATTGTGCAAATAACACAAAACGTACGCACATTGCTCTCTACAGTGCGCGGATAGAAAAGGAGGAAGGCGACTCCATGAATTTTCAGGATCAGTTCGAAGCCCTGACAGGTTATTCTCCGTATGAATGGCAAATCCGCCTTTTTGAGCAATTCGCGAAGGGAGAGATTCCCCAAGTCTGTTCAATCCCGACCGGTTTGGGCAAAACATCCGTCATCCCCATCTGGCTGATCGCCCTGGCCTTTTCCAGCCAGGAGGGAAGGGCAGACCGTCTGCCGCGGCGGCTGGTCTACATTGTGAACCGGCGCACGGTGGTCGATCAGGCCACGGACCTCGTGGAACAGATGAACTACCGGCTGAAATCCAAGGAAGAACTCGGCGTATTGCGGGAGGCACTCCAGGGCTTGGCCGCGTCGGACGGTTCTCCCCTCGCGGTGAGCACGCTGCGGGGCGAACTGGCGGACAACCAAGAGTGGAAGGCCGATCCCGCGCGGCCTGCCGTGATTATCGGCACGATCGACATGACCGGTAGCAAGTTGCTTTTTTCGGGGTATGGCGACGGCCGGGTGGGACGGGCGCATCATGCGGGGCTGATCGGGCAGGATGCGTTGATCGTCCATGATGAAGCCCATCTCACTCCCCCATTCAGCGGCCTGCTGCAAGCGGTGCGGGATGAGCAAACGAAATCCGGCGATATGCGGCCCATTCACGTGATGGAACTCTCGGCGACGCCGGCTTCCGCCAATGGAAAGGATACGTTCTCCCTCCTGGACGGCGAGGCGCAACCGGAAATCCGGCAACGCCTCGAAGCCCAAAAAACTTTGCGGCTTCACCCAGCCGGTAACGCCAAGCTCGAGGAGCAAATCGCCGAGTTGGCTTTGAAATGGAAGGATTCCATCGCCAAGGTATTGATCTATGTCCGCACACCGGAAAACGCCGGTAAAATTGCCGAAATCTTATCAAAAAAATCGAATCCGGTGTCGCTTTTGACAGGTACCATCCGGGGACATGAACGGGACCAACTGGTCAAGAAGGATGATGTTTACCGGATGTTTCTAACGCCAGAAGCGAAGCCGGAGCAAACCGTTTACCTGGTCAGTACCTCGGCGGGGGAAGTGGGCGTCGATTGGGACGCCGATCACCTGGTTTGCGATTTAATGCCTCTCGATTCGATGATTCAACGGCTGGGACGCGTCAACCGGCGGGGAGGGAAAGAATCGTTCCTCGATTGCGTGGTTGACCTGGGAAAAGAGAAAAAAGGCGCAGTCAAGGACTTCGAAGCCGCCCGGCAGGAAACCATCAAAATCCTCGAACGGTTGCCTAAGCGCGGGGCGGATGGTTATGACGCCAGCCCCAAGGCACTTACTCAACTGCTGGAAAGCCTTAGTGAGAACGAACGGCGGCAAGCGTTTTCTCCCCAGCCCGACAAGGCGGCCGTCACGGACATTCTGTTCGATGCCTGGTCGCTGACCAGCATCACCCAATCCCTTCCCGGACGCCCCGAGGTGGCTGAGTTCCTGCATGGACTGACCACCGCTGATCCCCCCGAGACCTATGTCGCCTGGCGGGATGAAGTGCGCCTCCTCTGCTCAGAGGCCATCCATGAGGAAGCTTTGAGCGAGTGGTTTGAGCGCTGCCGCCTCGAGACGCGGGAACGGCTGCGGGATCATACGAAACAAGTATTTAATCAATTGGAGGCATTGTCAAATAGACACATAAATGGCTCTCTCCCGATTATTCTCTTGAACAGCCGGGGGGAATTCGAGCGCAAACTGACACTCCAAAAGTTGATTGAAGAAGGGAAAAACGATCGCGAAAAAAGTTTCTTATTCTATCGCACGGTGATCTTGCCCGCTGAGGCGGGCGGTTTGAGTGAGCATGGAATGCTGGACGCCAAGGCCAAGATTACGGAGATAGACGTGGCGGAAGCAGGAGGGGACCGTACTCGCGTCATTCTCGAACGCCGGGACAACGAATACCGGTATAGGTTCTTACTTTCATGGAAAGCGCAAGAGATTTCGGAGGAGACCGAAGTCCAGGAAGGTGAAACCGGTACGCGAGAATGGTTCGTTTGTGATTCCTATCGCGAAGCCGCGGCCAAAGCAACCCGGGACCTCAATCAGAATGTGTCCTATATTCTCCCGCTCCGAGAACCGGCCGAGGAGGAGGAAGAAGAAACCATCGCGAACTACCTGGTGCTGCTCGAAACGCAAAACCGGGCCGTGATCGATCAATCGGAGCGTATCGCGATGCGCCGGCCACCCACCGTGGAGGAACATACCCGCCACGTGACGGAGCATATTGAGAAGATCGCCCGGGCGCTGGGCCTGCCGGAAGAATTACAAACCGCCTTACGGCTGGCCGCGAACTATCACGACCAGGGGAAATCCAGGCCGGTTTGGCAACGGGCCATCCAGAACATCAACGGAGAGCCATTGGCCAAATCTGGGAGGAAGGGAATGAACTCCCGCCGGCTGGGCGGTTTTCGCCATGAGTTTGCCTCGCTGTTGGAGGCCATGCAGGATTCCGGGATTTCGGGAAATACTCACCGGGATTTGATCCTCCACCTGATCGCCGCTCATCACGGCCGCGCCCGCCCGCATTTCGACCCGGATGCCTTTGATCCCACCCAGCTCCCCACGCAGGCTCAGGAAGAAGCCGCCTGCGAAGTGATGCGCCGCTTCTCCCGGCTGCAACTGCAGTTCGGCCGTTGGGGCCTGGCTTGGCTGGAAGCACTGCTGCGCTGCGCGGATATCGCCGCGTCGCAAGCAGAAACCGAAGGCTGCTATCCCGTGAAAGATGGAACGCGTTGATAGGAGCGCATGGGAAGGAGGGAGTTAAGATGAACAACGATTCATCGCGCATGGCCGTGAACGTGGATGTCACCAACCCTGGACAATTCTTCGCCTGCTGCGGGCTGCTGGAATTAGCGCACCGCCTCTGGCCCGGCGCGGAGGGGTGGTTTGAGAAAGATCAATTTCACGTGGTAATTAAAGAAAAGCAACAGAATCTATTCTGCCAATTGCTTGATAGATTACGAACCGCTACTTTCGAATCTGATAAAAACCGTGGAGAGGATAAAATCCATCCTATCTTTATCAATCAGTGGAACCTCTATCTCGATTGGTGGCTTGATACGAGTGGAAAAAGCAATTCGTTTAAATTATGGGCAGGACAGCAATCGTTTGAAAGTATTATATTGAATTTGCAGGCCGCCTTGAAAGAAATTAATCTTCTAAATGCTGAAAACATTCTTAATGTCAGTATGCCCTTGAGCGGACGTTTCGGATTTGACCCGCGGGCTGCATGGAATGCCATTGATGTAGGTTACTCTCCCAACGAACAACAAATGAAAGTCAATACTTTTCCTATCGTTGAGATATTGGCGGCTGTGGGTATTCAAGGCTTTCGACCAGCCCAAGATAAAAACGATTATTACTATTCTACCTGGAACAGACCGCTGCCAACTTTAACCGCCCGAATTGCTGCATCCGGTCGCTTGCCAATTGGAAATACCCAGACATTTCGGTTTCAAATTGTTTCACGAGGGAATTATAAGGGATTGGATTATGCCATCCCAATTCATCAGGAGGTTCGTCATGAATGACCAACAAACCTTAAACCAATTCGACGAGTGGTTGGTGGATGAGAGCCCCTATGCGGCAATTGTCATGCGGCAATGGTTGGATCCCGTCGAAGGCAAAGGCGCTGTAATTTTCCCGCCTACTTATGCCAAGCCTGAAGGGAAGCGGGAGGATGAATGGCTTGGCTATAACATGGACCGGTTCGAAAATGGAATGAAAGTCTGCCAGATTGACAGTGTCGGTTCGCAAGCCAACCGCATGGAGCCCATCTTCAAGAATGAACCTTATTCGAAGCTGGTACCGCAAATCACCATTCAGGCCGGAGATCGGGAAATCAACCTGCTCGATGCCGGTCACCGCGCTGCGGATGCGATTGTACGATTTTCTGACCTGAAGGAAGAATTGAAAAAAGCTTTTCTCTCAGTCCGGGAAAAAGGCAATGCCGAGCCTCTGGCCAAAATCGCTCCCACTTCCATTGTTTTTGGCAGTTGGGATTCCCGCGAGACGCAAGTGAAACTGCCCCGGGTTATCCGATCGGTAGTCCGTGCCTACGATGTCGAAATACTCCATCGTTCAGCGCAATATATTCCACCGATAGACTATAAAGATGAAAAACTTATCGATAAGGCAGAGGGAACAAAAAATGATGATGCTCTTTCGAGAGAGGGACTTAGTCACGCTCCTGCCACTTGGACGCATGGCGGAGTCATCGTTCGCAAGGAAATCCGCCGTGACGCGGCCCTGAATCTGGCCGCTGTCCGGGCCCTGAAGGCGGAACCTCCTGAAGGCACATTGGCTTTGCGGCGGTATATTCTGGGTTTGTCGCTCGTATGCTTCACCGCGCCGCAAGAAACGTTTCTGCGGGAGGGATGCCAATTGGTCCCGGATCCGGAAAAGCCGGCCGAATGGGAAATCGCCAGCCACCATGGTCAACGGGATCCATTTTCTCTCTCTCATGAAAAGGCACGAGAATATGCCGTAGCCGCCGCGTCGGCGTTTGGTGTCGGAGCATCCCGCATCGCGCGGTTTGATAAAAAAGCCGCGAACGATGCCTTGAAGAAAAAAGATAAGAAATCAAAAGAAGAATGACAGGTGGATCATGAACAAATACTTCTGTATCTCCGTTACCCTCATGGATCCCTTGTTTCACGGAGAAGCGGATGGGGGCGAGCCGGAATGGCCGCCCTCGCCGTTTCGTTTATTTCAAGCCTTGATCGCGGGGGCGCGTGGCGGGTGCCGTAATCCTCTCTGGTCCGAAGAAAAAGCCAGGGCTTTTTCGTGGCTGGAACAGCAAAATCCCCCTTTGATTATTGCGCCCCAGGCCCGGCTCGCCCCCGCGATTACTCTGTTCGTGCCCAATAACGACAGCAATATGCAATTAGAGCGGAATAATCGCTTAACGGGAAAAACCGTCCAACCCCACCGGCTCCTCGATGGCCAAACCATTCATTACCTGTGGACTCTTCCTGAAAGCGATGATCCATCCGTGCGTCAGTTTGTGAATCTCCTATGCGCGGAATCGCGGCAGATTCTGACGTTCGGCTGGGGGATCGATATGGCCTGCGGCAATGGCCGAATCCTGGATGAGCAAGAAGCCGCTGCTTTATCCGGAGTTCGATGGAGGCCCTGGCGCCGGAATCATACCCAAACGAATCAACTCAAACGGGTGCCCAAACCAGGATCCCTCCAAAACTTGGAAGCCGTGTACGAGACGTTTATTCATAGTGTGAAGGGGAAAATCTATAACCCCCCTCTCAAACCGGTCCGGTATGATCGGATTTGCTATCTTTCAGATGAGTCTCCCCCTCCCCGGCCTTATGCTGTCTTTGAAATCCGGAATGCCGACGATCACTGGGTAGCGTTGCCCCACGAGAATGTGGTTTTCGCCGCCGCCATGCTGCGTTCGCTCCTCTGCCGGAACGAAGGGGATATCCGCAATCGCGACGATTTCGCGGCCCGGTTCCCGGAAATAAATCCCGAAGTGTACCTCGCCGGTCACGCCAACGGAGCCAGGGACACCCCGCCCCGGTTTTCCTATTTACCGCTCCCGTCAATCGTTCATCGGCATGCCGACGGGTTTATTCGCCGGTTGATGATTGCTGAACCCTATGGAGGCGATGGAAAATGTGTCGAATGGGTGAAACGTTGCCTCTATGGCCAGGAATTAACCGATCCGGCGAATCGGAGCCGGGGAATCTTGTTCCCCATGCGGACAATCGATTCCGTGGCCGGGGCGTTTGTCAAATCCACCTCAGAGTGGGCCTCCGTCACGCCTGTTCTGCTACCCGGTTATGATGATGGCCGGCGGGAAAAGGCGGATAAACTCTTCCTGCAGGCGGTCCAGCAGGCCGGTTTGAAGGTAGAAAGCATTGCGGAATTCAACTTGCGTAAAGCGCCGTACCATCCCGGATCGCTCCACCCCCGGCAATATCACCGGCCCGATTATTTGAAGAAATGCCCCGCTTGGCACGCGTGGATCCGCTTTCGCGATCCCCTCACCGGCCCCCTCGCCCTCGGCGCGGGGCGCCATTGCGGCTTGGGAATCTTCGCCGCCGCGCCGAAATGACACGCGAGGTGTGCCATGCCCGATTTCGCTGCCACGCCCCTTTCCCCGCCCGTTCCCCCGCCGGACCTCATCCCCGCCCGGATGCTGAATGAGTATGCCTACTGCCCGCGCCTCTGCTACCTCGAATGGGTGCAGCAGGAATGGGACGATAACGAATGGACACTCGACGGGACTTATCAACACCGCCGCGTGAACCGTCCCGGAGGGCAACTCCCAGAACCGGAAAACCTGGAGGAACAGCCGCCGGATACGATTCATGCCCGCTCCCTCAGCCTCTCCGCGGCCCAGGCCGGCCTCATCGCCACCATGGACCTGATCGAGGCGGAGAGCGGCGAAGTAATCCCCGTAGACTACAAGCGGGGCGCCATTCCGGACAACGCCGAACAGTCCTGGGAGCCCGAACGGGTGCAGTTGGCGGCACAGATCATAATCCTCCGGGAAAACGGATATGCCTGCTCGCGGGGCATCCTGTACTACACGCAATCGAAACGCCGGGTGGAGATCCCCGCCAGTGAAGCGCTGATCCAACGTACGCTCTCGCTGGCCGAAGAACTGCGCGCGGCGCTGGTAAACGGCATCCCGCCGCCTTTGGTGGATAGCCCCAAATGCCCGGGATGCTCCCTGGTAGGTATTTGCCTGCCCGATGAAACCGGGTACGCCGCCACGCATCCGGCCGAGCCCGCCGATGAAGACCGTGTCCGCCGCTTGTATCCCGCCCGCGACGACGCCGTGCCGCTGTACGTGCAGGAACAAGGCGCGTACGTGGGCAAATCCGGCGAGGAGATTACCGTGAAAAAACAAGGCGAACTCCTCGCCACCGTGCGGCTGTTGGAACTCTCGCACGTCTGCCTGTACGGGTCTGTCCAGATCAGCACCCAGGCGGTGCAGGAACTGCTGAAGCGCTCGGTTCCCCTTCTGTATTTCTCGTACGGGGGCTGGTTTCAT
This sequence comes from Candidatus Omnitrophota bacterium, assembly GCA_013177805.1. GTDB lineage: Bacteria > Hinthialibacterota > Hinthialibacteria > Hinthialibacterales > Hinthialibacteraceae > JABLXU01. Next base: position 1,375 of record JABLXU010000047.1, on the reverse strand, counting down.
GGCCTGTGCACGGGTTTCCCCCATAAAAACGTGGAACTGCGCCGGCGGCAGTATCGCGCCTCCGAAAACGCGGAAGCCTTGGAAATCGCCCGTGTGTTGGTCAAGAACAAAATCCAAAACGGCCGCACACTATTGCGAAGAAACGGGGAAGGCGATATCGCGGAAGCCCTAAACGAACTGCGCCGCGTCGAAACCCAAGCCGAACAAGCCGCCAGCCTGGAGTCGCTGCTGGGCTTCGAAGGCAACGCGGGCCGGATCTATTTCGAGCATTTCTCCGCGATGCTCAAACCGCGCGCCGGCGAAGAAGCCGCCGCCGCCTTCGATTTCCAAACCCGCAACCGCCGCCCGCCGCGGGATCCGGTCAACGCGCTGCTCTCCCTGGCGTATTCGCTGCTCGTCAAGGACTTGACCGTGACCTTGCTCACCGTGGGGATGGATCCCTACCTGGGCTTTTACCACCAGCCGCGCTACGGCCGTCCGGCGCTGGCCCTGGACTTGATGGAACCGTTCCGGCCCCTGATCGCCGATTCGGCCGTCATCACCGCGATCAACACAGGCGTCGTCCAGGCAGGCGATTTTCTGCACGCCGCCGGCTCCGTAGCCCTGAAACCGGATGCCCGGAAACGGTTCATCTTAGCGTACGAACGGCGGATGGACACACTGATCACACACCCCGTTTTCAACTACCGGGTCAGCTACCGGCGGATTCTAGAAGTCCAAGCCCGGCTCTTGGCCCGCTATTTGACCGGCGAAATTCCCCATCCGCCGGAATTCGTAACACGGTAGGAAACGATGCGCCAATTGTATATAATCACATATGACGTATCGAATCCCAAACGGCTGCGGCGGGTGTTTCAGATTATGCGGGGCTTCGGCGACCATCTGCAACTCTCCGTGTTTCGCGCGGAACTGTCGCCGAAGGAATATGCGCAGTTGCTGATGAAATTGAATCCCGTGATTCATCATCTGGAAGATCAAGTGTTGATCATCCCGATAGGCCCGGCGGGAGGCGAATTAGAACAGAAAATTGAGGCATTGGGCAAACCGTATGTACCATCGGAACGCTGCGCGCTCGTCATTTGACCGCCTCGGTTCATCGCGAGAGGCGCAGTGACGCGCTATCTCCAGGAGGCGCTCGATCTTTGAAAATAAAGGACTTATTTATATCATGAGTGTAAATAAAATATTACAGATGGTGAAATTCGGTCGAATCTCTCGGATCCGCGGATGGAACCCGAATCAAATCAATGCCCCGGCGAGGGGGCGGGTTTCCACCGATGTAAATCGGTGGCCCCATTGAAGCTATTTCAGGCCGGTCCTTTTAGGACTGGCCTTATATTGTTTCCACCGATGTAAATCGGTGGCCCCATTGAAG